>JAEUJN010000088.1 GCA_016794595.1 Kineosporiaceae bacterium | reverse complement strand
CCAGGCTTGGGACCTTCAGCCGAGGGCCGGAAGGCTACTGGCAGGTAACCATGGTGAGATGCCCCAGACACTGACGTCGGCGACCTGCCGGTTGCACGGACACGACGTGCACTACGTGCACGCCGGGAGCGGTCCCCCACTGGTGTTCCTGCACGGGGTGCTCGGCTCGCACCGGATCTGGCGGCACCTTGCCGAGGTGATGGCGCACACCCACACCGTGGTCGCGCCCGACCTGTTCGGCCACGGCAACAGCACCGCCAGGCCAGCCGCGGACTACTCCCTCGGGGGGCACGCGGGCGTCGTCCGGGACCTGCTCGACCTGCTCGGCATCGACCAGGCGGTGATGGTCGGGCACTCCCTGGGCGGCGGCATCGCGCTCGAGTTCACGTATCTGTTCCCCCAGCGGGTCACCGGCCTGGTGCTGGTCGCCTCCGGCGGCCTGGGCGCCGAGGTCAACTTCCTGCTGCGCGCCCCGACCCTGCCGGGCGCCGGCTGGGTGCTACCGGTACTCGCCTCCGGCTTCGCCCGCCGCCAGGGCAACGCCCTCGCGCGGGGGCTGCGGATGGTCGGGGTCAAGGGCAGCACGGACGTCGCCGAGGCCTGGCACGGCTTCGAACAACTGGCGGACGGCGAGAGCCGGCGGGCGTTCCTGTCCACCATCCGCTCCGTGGTCGGCCCCGAGGGTCAACGGGTCTCGGCCACCGAGTTGCTCCCGTTGATCACCGTCCCGGTGCTCCTGGTCTGGGGCGAACGCGACCGCATGATCCCGGTGGCGCACGCCCGGGCCGCGGTCGAGCGATTCCCCGCCGCCCGGCTGGAGGTCTTCGAACAGGCCGGACACTTCCCCCACCTCGACCAGCCGGAGCGATTCGCCGACCTGGTCCGGGGCTTCGCCGCGGAACTGCACGAGAGCCCCGGCGACCTGAGCCAGACGAGCTGAGCCCGACGAGCTGAGCCCGACCAGCTGAACCCGGACGGCTGAGCCAGGCGAGCCGAACCGGCCGACCCTGCAGGTCAGGGCTTGCGGGTGCGGTCGAGTACGCCGTCCACGGACAGCGTGGCTCCGGCGTGCTCCCAGGTCTTGTGCTCGCAGTGGTGGCAGGAGGTGAAGTCGACCGGCGTGCCGTCGGTGAGGTTCATCGACAGCCGGGTCACGTGCACCGACCCGCACGCCTGGCAGGAGGCGCCCGGCCGGTGGTCCCGCTGGGTCAGCGAACCGAGCGGCGGGTGGACGATGTCGATCCGCCCCCGGCCCCGGCGACGTGGCGTGCGGACCGGGTGGGCCGGGTGGGCCTGATGGGGATGGGCCGGGTGGGCGGTGAGGTTCGGGCTGTGGGTCGGGGTGCGGGTCGGGCGAGCAGGGTGAGTCGCGGCGGCGGCGCGAACCGACATCAGGTGATCTCCTCGGAACCACGGGCGCCCGCAAGCGCCGTTCGGGTGACCTCCTGTGCCTCGGCCCGAACAGGGGGCGACTTGAGCACCGGGCGTGTCCGGGGCGAACCGGACCTGGAGCCGGGCTGGAGCCGGACCGAACTCAGTGCCCGGGGTCGCGCAACACCCGGAGGTGACCCCGCCGGCCGATCTCCACCGAGGACGCCGCGGCCTCACGCATCCGGCTGGCGGCAGGCTCGGGGTCGGGACGCACCCGGGCGGCCTCGCGGACGGCGTCCGCGAGCGCCAGCAGGTCATCGTGGGAGGGTGCGGGCGGTTCGAACGGCTCGGTCGACAACCGCACCACCTCCCAGCCCCGGGGGACGGTGAGCCGCTCGGCGTGGGCCGCGCACAGGTCGTAGCAGTGCGGTTCGGCATAGCTGGCCAGTGGGCCGAGCACGGCGGTGGAGTCGGAGTAGACGTAGGTCAAGGTGGCGACGGCGGGCCGGCCGCACGCCGTCCGCGAACACTGCCGCACAGCACCCACCTGCCGGACAGTACCGGCCCGGGCCACCGCCGACGGCCCGGCGCGCCGGGATAGCCTGGCCGGGTGTCCCTGCCCGATCACCGGCCAGACCACCGGCCCGACCAGCGGCCCGAGGACCGGCCTGCGCCGCCCGGCGCCGGCGTCCGACGCCACCGGGACCGCCACGGCCGAGGGCACCGGGGACCCGTCCTGCCTCGTGGGGTACCGGCCTGGAAGAGCCGCAAGGACCGTTTCGACTCCGCCGTGCTGGACGCCGTCGAGCAGCTCGAGCGCACCTGGCCGAGCGAGCTGGACGGGATCGAGTTCGCCGTCGAGGACGTCCCGCCGTCCGACCCGGCCCCTTGGGAACACGGAGCGGTACCCCTGGGGCGATCCTTCCCGGCGCACGCGGACCTGCCGCACCGCGTCGTGATCTACCGGCGCCCGGTGGAGTCGCGTACCGGGGACGGCGTCGAGCTGCCTGCACTGGTCCACGATGTGGTGGTGGAGCAGGTGGCCCACCTGCTGGGTCGCCGCCCGGAGGAGATCGACCCGCGCTACGGCGGATCCTGATCCCCGCGCGATCCTGCGCGTCCTGGCATCGGACCGGTCCGGCGTGCCCCGGTCTCAGTCCAGTCCCACCCTCGGGTCTTGGACCACGCTCGGCGGTGCCGCGGGGTCCGATGGCCCCGGCCGCAGCGGCACCGCGGAGATCATCGAGCCGGCCGGGTCGGACGCCTCGAGGGTCAGCGCGCCGTGCACCGCGACGGTCGAGGACCCGCCGGTCAGCCGCAGGATCACGGCACCGAGATCGGCACCGAGCGGCACCTCGAGCTGCCGGCCGGCCCGCAGGGTCAGCGACCGTGGCGCCCCCGGCGTGCCGGACGAGGCGACCTCGGTCAGCTCGACCGCCGGCGGCTCGCCCGCCCCGGCGGGGACGGCGAGCACCAGCCGGGCCGAGACCCCGGGTGGTGGCGCCGCCAGCACCACCGTGCCGCGCACCGGCTGGGTGGCGGCCGCCCAGGCCAGGTCACCGGGCGGCACCGTCTTGCCCACGGACTGCGGGGTCCCGGCGATCTCTCCCCCGGCGACGGTACGGGTGACGATCGCTCCGGCCACCACGGGTTCGTCCGCCTCCACCACCGCGGTGTAGCGCCCGGCGGGCAGGTCCTCGGAGACCACGAGGGGCAGCTCTCGCACCGCGCCGGCGGGGACGGTCATCACGGCCTGGCCGGGCGTGCGCGACCCGGCGGCATCCAGCAACTCCACCCGCACCACGGCCTCCCGGGCACCCGGAACCGCCACCCGGACCGCCCCACGACCCGGCGGGGCGAGGTCGAGCCCGGGGACCACCTGGGTGCGTGCGGGCGGCGCGGCGGCCACCACGGCATCGACGCCCCCCGGGGTGAACCCGTTGAGCCGGGCATGGTGCAGGCTCGCCGCAACCCTCCCGGTGCGGGCCACGACCTCGATCGCGATCGGACCGGCGTCCGGGGCCAGGGCGTCCACGAACTGCACCACCTGGCGTCCGGCCGGGACGACCAGCCCCTCCCCGGCGGCAGCGTCGACCACCCCTTGCCGGCCGTGCACCACGACATCGAGCAACGCCGCACTCGCCGTCGGATTGGTCAGCACCAGCCGGGTCCGCTCCCCCGCAGCCGTGCCACCCCCGATCAGCCAGGTGCGGTTGGCCACCGACGGGCAGGCGAGGGCGGACAGTCCCCGCAGGTCGCCGGACGGGGAGACAGCAACCTGGAGGGCCGAGGTCGCCACCGGCGTGGCCGGGTCGCTGTCGGGCGGGGCCGGCGCGACGTCCAGCCGGACGGCCCCGGCACCGGACAGCGTTCGCCGGGCCACGGCCGTGGCACTCCCACCGGGAGCATCGGCCGAGACGGCGCCGGCAGGGACCGCACGCAGCGGGACGGTGGCGAACGCGGCCGTCGAGCCGAGCGCCCCCAGGCTGGCCCGCTGCACCGCCGATCCGGTCCCGGCGAGTGCGGCGGCGCTGACCGTGACGGGCCCGGTCGGGGTCACCGTGGATCCCCCGGACGGCGCCAGCAGGCTCTCCGGACCGGGGCAGATCAGTGCCGGCGATGCCGAGGACAGGGCCAGGGTGACCGGCCGGGCCGCACCGGGTCTGGCGACCCCGGCTGCCTGGGCGGCCAGGGTCATCCCGACCGCTGCCCCGGCGGCGACCGGCAGCACCAGCAGTCCCCGCACCCGGCCGTTCACGACGGCCTCAGCGAGGGCTCGTCCGGCCCGTCCGGGTGGTGGGGCCCATCCGGGTCGCGCGGCTCGTCCGGGCGCTGCGGCTCAGCCGGGCCGGTCGGCTCGTCACGGTCGGCCACCTCGCCCGGGGCGCTGGGCCGCGTGGCGTCGATGAGACCGAGCGGGACCCCCAGCGCGGGCAGTTCGCCGTCCTCGGGGTGGTCGAGATCGAAGATCCGCGGCGCCGGGCGCACCTCGCTGACCGCGTCCGGGTCGCGTTCGACCGGGTGGGTGGCGCGCGGCGCCGGCGGGGGCGCGATCCGGCGGCGCACGGTCGGCAGGGGCAACGCCAGCAGGATGGCGAGCACCCCGACGGCGGCCCGGGAGCCGTTCGCCCAGGAGGACTCGACCCAGGGGGCCGGTCCCCGGTGTTCGATCCGGAGGTTCCCGGCCTGCGCGGGCAGGAGGAACGCCTGCGCCCAGGCCGAGCCGCCCGAGCGCCCGGCCGGCTCGCCCGCCAGCGCCACCCCGTTGTAGGTGGCCTGCCACCCGGGATCGGTGGCGTCGGCCAGCACGACCCTGCGCCCGGCCCGGCCTGCGGGAAGGTCCGTGTCGACCCCGACCCCGTCCTCGGAGCTCGGCAGGACGGCGCTCACCGTGCCGTCCGCCTCGACCACTCGCACCCGATGGGCTCGGCTGCTCACCCGGTCACCGGCCACCGGGTCGACCCGCCACATGGCCCTCGCGGTGCCGGCGTTCACCCGGACCAGGCCGGGGGCGCCGTCCAGGGCCTGTTGCACCGTCTCGTTCAACGGCTCGAGCAGCACCACGCTGCCGACGCCCAGTTCGGCCAGGCCGGCCCGCACGTCGCGAGGAGCGGGCGAGAGCAGGCCCGAGAGCACCGGCAGCACGACGGCGTCGGCCCGGCTGACCGCCCGCGTGTCCAGACGGCGCTCGGCCGAGTCCTCACCCCAGCGCTGCACGCCCCCGCGGGCGATCGACCAGCGGATCCGCTGCCCGTCGGCGACCAGGACCAGGGTTCGGGTGGCACCCGGTCCACTGCCCTCGGCGGACACCACGGTGGGCAGCACGTCCGTGCGGGCCCGGCGGACGGCGTCCGGCTGGTTCGGTGCCGGGCCGGTGGCCACCACGATCAGCGCGACCGCCGCAGGCACTGCCACGGCGGCGAGCAGCGGGGTCAGCAGCCGGCGGCGCCAGGCCCGCGCGGTCCGCACCCGCCGACCCAGCCGGGGCAGGGCGACCACCGCACCCATCAGCAGCCCCAGCATCGCCAGGGACATCGCCGGGCCGGACCAGGTGGGCCGACCCGCCGGGGAGAGCCGCTCCCCGGCGAGCGCCATGCCCAGCCCGGCCAGGGCGGTCAGCCAGCCGAGGATCGCGACCACGCCGGGACGTCCCCGGCGCAGCAGGGCCAGGGATGCCAGCAGGATCACCACCGCGGCCAGGGCCAGGGCCACCACGACGGCGATCACCACGCTCACCGGCAGGTCGCCGACGACCGGGGGCAGCGGCTGGCCGATCGCCTGGGACAGGTAGGTGCTGCCGATCAGGTCGGCCGGCGGCCCCCCGAGCGAGAACACCTGCTCGGGACCCTCGGGGAGCAGGAGCAGGTGCCACCAGGGCGCGGACGGCGTGCCTGCCCAGTCCCCGACATCGGCCAGCAGCAACCGCGGACGGCGCGCCACGGCAACCCACCACGGCAGCAGCAGCGCCGCGGGAGGCACCAGTGCGAGCGCGGCGACCGGCACCCGCCGCCACCCGTGCAGCGCCACGGCGACCGCGCCGGCCAGGCCGAGCATCACCACCAGCGCCGGGGCGGTGATCGGCGCGGCAGCGATCACGGCGGTCAGCACCAGCCCGGCGGCCGCCGCCGCCGCGATCGACCCCCCGGCCAGGGCCCTCCAGCAGGTCAGGGCGAGCACCGGCAACAGGAGGTGAACGAGGACGGCGGTGGGGCGCCCGGTGGTCACCGCGGCCCACAGCGAGGGCGCCGCCGACCAGGTCAGGGCCACGAACCACCGAGTGGGCCGGGATCCGGTCAGGCTCGCGGTGACCGCGAAGGCGATCGCGGCGGCCAGGGCCGGACCCGCCAGCAGGAGCAGCCCGACCAGGCGCCCGGGGTCCCCCAGGGGCAGCGAGAGCAGCGCGAGCAGGCCGGCGGCGGGATCGGCGCCGGCGCTCACGCCGAGCCCGATCGGTCGCCAGGATCCGGTGGCGGAGGTCCACAACTGCCCGGCGGAGTTCGGCATCGGGGGCAGCACGCCACTGACCAGGTCGGTCGAGGCCCCGCCGCGCAGCAGGTGCCGGCCGGAGAGCAGCCCGGCGATCAGGGCGGGCAGGCCGACCAGCGCCAACCGGGCGACCCGGCGTCCCGGCGGTGGCGTGACCACCCCCGGCAGCGAGGGGCGGCTGCGCGACGAGGGGCGGATCCAGGAGGTGATCTCGTCCCGGCGCTGGCGCGCCAGCGCCCGGCCTGAGGCCCCGAGCGGGCGCACCGCCGAGACCGGCACGCTGCGGACCCTGCGGATCCGGCGGCGGGCCCCGATCCAGCGCGCCGGCCGGAGGAGCACCTCGGCGGCGCAGAGCAGCTCGTCGAGGCTGTCCCCGGGTTGCTTCATCACCAGCCGGGTCAGTGACCGCACCAGCCCGGCGAGCACCGACCAGACCACCGCCGCCGGCACCAGCCACCAGCGGGTCCAGACCAGGCGCAGCAGAAGGGCGTCGCGACGCTCGGCGCGCAGTCCCTGGCAGGCGCTGGTGGACGCCGCGGCGATGACGGCACCGGGAACGACCACCACCCGGTGTCCGCACAGGTGCACCCGGCGGCAGAACTCGAGATCGTCGTGGGCGCCGGTCAGGGCGCGATCGGGCCCACCCAGATCGGCCCAGACATCGCGGCGGACCAGCATTCCGCCGGTCCGCACCGCCAGGACGTCACTGCGCAGGTCGTGCTGGCCCTGGTCGAGCTCACCCCGATCCAGCCCGGTGATCACCGCGCCGAGGCGAGAAGTGGTGATGCCGACGTCGAGCAGTCTCTGCTCGTCGTCCCACTCGACCTGCTTGCAGCCGGCAACCGCCACCGACGGGGAGGTCTCGACCACGGCGAGCAGGCGTTCCAGGGCCTCGACGGACGGTGCGGTATCCGAGCGCAGCAGCCACAGCCACTGCCCGCGGACGTCGTCCGCCCCGGGGGGCGCGCCGGTGCCGTCCTCCTGCTGGATCGCGAGCCCCTCCGGGCCTTCGGCTGCGGGGGCGGGCTCGGCCGGCTCGGCGGGAGAGCCGTCGTCCGGTTCGAGCAGCAGCGCC
Source organism: Kineosporiaceae bacterium (assembly GCA_016794595.1). Taxonomy (GTDB): domain Bacteria; phylum Actinomycetota; class Actinomycetes; order Actinomycetales; family Kineosporiaceae; genus JADJPO01. The sequence continues at coordinate 30,393 of JAEUJN010000088.1, read as the reverse complement.
GCGGCCACCTGCGCGGTCAATGCGGCCACGGAGTGCCCGCCGGCCGCCGGGGCCTGCCGGGCGGTCGCGGTCGGCTCGGGCTGTTCGGCCACGGGCACCCCGTGGGCGCCGAGCACGCGGCGCGCCTGCTCGGGGTCGGCCAGACTGGGGTGCAGGACGGCGAGCACCGTGTCCGGACGGCGGGTCTGTCCGTACACAGCTTCCAGGACCCGTTCGAGTCCGAGGATCTCGGTCACCGACACGATTGCCACTACACGTGTCTGATCCCACACGCTGTGCAACATAACTCGGCGAACGGACACCGCTCCAGGGGCGGTGTCGATGGTCATTGCGTCGATCAGACCGCGCGCTTCTTGACCCGGCGCCGCTCACGCTCGGACAGCCCGCCCCAGATCCCGAACCGCTCGTCGTTACCCAGCGCGTAGTCCAGGCACTCGACCCGGACATCGCAGGACAGGCACACCCGCTTCGCTTCTCGGGTCGAGCCACCCTTCTCGGGGAAGAACGCCTCGGGGTCGGTCTGAGCGCACAGCGCCCGTTCCTGCCACTCGAGTTCCGGAGGGAACGCTGCCTGCGCGTCGTGACCCACCCCGTGACCGAACGGCAGAGCCGGCTCGGAGGCGACCTGGAGAGTGATCGCCATCGGCTCCTGCACCTGGTGCCCTCCTCGACCCTCGGACAGCATCGGATACCCACCGACCGCCTGCTGCCCCGCGTGTAAACCCTGTGAATCGCGACTGTTTGGTTCAAGTGTTCGTCCGGACACATTCGGTACACGTTCAGTGGCCGCGCACGGATGACACTGAGGGAATTACACGCGTGTCGTACCCGGTCCGTCAAGCTGGTCGGTGGTACTCGGGTAAAGAGATGACCGGGAGCATCGACCGTGCTCGGGCGTGTTCGGGCGTGTCGAGCCGCCGTACCCGCCGGTGACAGCCCAGGTGACCGGGGACCGATCGGGACAAGCGGGGCGCCGGGTCGGGACGCGGAGGCGGCGTCCGTGACCTTGCCCCCGGACGCCGCCCACCGCCTCGCAACGGCTCAGACCGGTCCCCCTGCGCCGGCCCCGGCACCCGCCCCGGCGCCCGTTCCGGAACCCGTCCCGGCGCCCGTTCCGGCGCCCGTTGCGGCGCTGGACCGATCCGTCGCGAGCACCTCGCCGACGGCCCTGGCGTAGCGGGTCCCCGCGGCCAGCAGCACGAGCCCGGCGACCAGGAAGGTCGACGCCCGGGTGAGCCCGCCGAGGGCGGACAGGTCGAAGAACACCAGCTTGGCCGTCGCAGCCGCCAGGATGCTCAACCCGGCGACCATCGAGACCTGCACCATCGCCGGACGGCTCAGGCCCAGCAGCAGCAGCGCGCTGCCGACCAGTACCCAGGCGATGGTGGCCAGGAAGTGCCCGGTGGTGAACCCGCCGCCGGTCGCCGTGAGCGGTGTGGCCACGCAGGCCATCGTCAGGCCGTACACCCCGACCCCCACCCCGCCGAGGGCCACCAGCGCCGGCCGGGCCGCCAGCACCGACGTCCGACGGGCGATCACCAGCCAGAGCGCGATCAGGGCGAGCACGAGCAGGCCAGCGGTCAGGGCGCCTGCCCCGAGCACCTGAGGGCCGCGGACGCGGTCGGCCAGCACCTCCGGGGGGACCACGCCGACCGCCCAGAGCAGGCCGATCGCGGTGAACGATCCGGCCACCCCCAGCATCACCTTCGAGGGCTCACACAGGCAGACCGCGCCGGCAACGACCGCGATGACCAGAACCGGGACCACCTCGAGCACCGGGTCGACGGCCGGGATGGCGATCGCCCCGCGCAGCATCGAGATCGCGGCGACGCTGACCACCACCAGATCGATCGGTGCACCGATGCGACGGCGCACCAGGTACACCGGCCACAGGGCCGCCGCCACCAGCCAGGGCACGAGGGCGGCCCGCGGCGGGCCGTCGAACAGGCCGGCGACCAGCACCGGGACGGCGGCCAGGCCCGCGGCCACCGCAGTGGTCACCGGGTGAGAGCCCGCCCGGGCGGCGAGCACGCCGCCATGCATCCCGATCAGCGTCACCAGCACGCTCACCAGGATCACCGTCCACTCCAGGCCGCCGCCCAGACCCTCCCGGACCGTCAGCGCGACCAGGGCGACCACGACGGGCAGGGTCCGGACCACGGCGATCGCCGGCCAGCGGCGCTGCAGATCGACCACGGCCCCGGCCACCTGCACGAGGACGAAGAAGCCCACCAGCAGCAGGTCCAGGGCCGGCGAGACCAATGGGGCCGTCAACCAGGTCGCGACGATCACGGTCACCGCGAGCGGCTGGGAGTCCCAGCGCAGGGCCAGCAGTGCGCCGCCGGCGGTCACCGCTGCCGCGAGCGCCAGACCGGCCACCGGGGTCAGCCAGTGGTAGACGGTGGTCATCGCGACGACGTCCAGGAAGGCCGCCGCCAGGCCGGTGCCGGCCAACGCGACACCGCCCACCCTGCCCCCGGGACGACCGGCCACCCTGGCCCCGGCAGCCACCAGGGCGGCGGCCAGCACGACGCCTCCGGCCACCCGGACGCCCGGCTGGAGCCACCCGGCCTGCGCGGCCAGCACCAGCATCATGACCAGCCCGATCAGGGTCACGCCGATCCCGGCCACCGCCAGCAGCCGACTGACCAGTCCCTCGCGCCCCCAGCGCTCCCGCCAGCCGAACAGGCCACCGGGCGGCGGGGGGTTGACGAGGCGTGGTGGCGGCGTTGCGTACCGGGTGGGCGGAATCGGTCGCTGCCACGGCGCCGCGGGAGGCGCCGCCCGGCCGGCATGAGGCGGCACCATCGGCCCGGTGGGAGGCGGCACGATCGGCCGAGCGTCGGGCGGCACCATCGGCCGCCCCGGCGGCCCGATCTGAGAGGGCCCGATCTGAGAGGGCCCGACCTGAGGCGGCCCGACCTGAGGCGGCCCGATCTGAGGCGGCCCGATCTGAGGCGGCCGGACCTGAGACGGCCGGACGGGGCCGCCCCGGGGAGGGAGAGGCGGTGGCGCCTGCACCCTGCCGGACCGGGCGAGCACGGCCGCGGTCACCGTCCCGGGCAGGGTCCCGGGCAGGCTCCCGGCTGCGGGGGCCGGCACGGCGGCCCCCGACGAGGCCGGCGCAGCAGCGGGCCCGGAGCCGCCCAGGTGAACCTGGCGGAGGTCGTTCCCGAGGAGGTCGAGGTGGTGGCTGAGCTGGGTGCAGTGCTCGGAGAGTCGAGCCAGCACCCTGGGGTCGAAACGCGCGGTGGTGTCCATGCCTCCACCGTGCTTGCCGGCGGCCGCCGGCAGATGAGTGGTGCTACTCAGTGGCCATGGGGGTTTGACCGTGCTCGGCCCCCGATCAGGCCCGCGATTCCGGCCCCCGGCTCGGCTCCTGGTCGAGTCCCTGGTCCAGTCCCTGCTCGATCACGTACCGGGTGAGCTCCACCCGGTTGGCCAGGTGCAGTTTGCGCAGCGCCGACTGCACATGGTTCTCGACCGTGCGGTGGGACAGGCCGAGCCGGGTGCCGATCTGACGCGCCGACAGGCCCTTGGCGACCAGCCGCAACACCTCGGTCTCCCGCTCGGTGAGCTCCGCCCGGGGCGACGTCCCGGCCGGGACGTCGCTCGACATCCGGCGGTACTCCCCCAGCACGAGTGCGGCCAGCCCGGCGGTGAACACCGCCTGTCCGGACGCCGTCCGGCGGACCGCGTCGATCAACTCCTGGGCCGAGGCGCTCTTGACCAGGTAGCCGCAGGCCCCGGCCTTGACCGCCTCCAGCACGTCGTCCCGCTCGGAGGACGCCGACAGCACGAGCACCCGGGAGCCGGGTGAGACCGCCAGCACCTGCGCGGTGGCCCGGGCCCCGCTGCCGTCCGGCAGGTGCATGTCCATCAGCACGACGTCCGGCAGGGTGGCCGCGGCGCGCGCGGTGGCGGATTGCACGCCGTCCGCGGTGGCGACCACCTCGAATCCCGCCTCGTCCAGGTCACGGCCGACGGCATCCCGCCACATGGGGTGATCGTCGACCACCATCAGGCGCAACGCCCGGCCCTGCTCGCCACCGTGGCTCACGTCGCCTCCCGTCCCGCCCGCCGTCCGCGCTCGGAACCGGCTCGGCCGGGGCGGGTTCGGGGGATGTGCAGTTCCCACTCGGTGCCGTCCTGCGGGCCGGTGCGCAGGAGCGCACTGCCGCCGGCCGCGGCCATCCTGCCGCGGATCGACTGGGCGACCCCGAGCCGGCCCTCGGCGGCGGCCTGTTCCACCCGGCCCTCGGGGATGCCCGGACCGTCGTCGCGCACCGTCACCACGACCTCGTCCCCGAGATCCTCGACCAGGACGAAGCTGCGCGCGCCGGGCGCGTGCCGCTCGGTGTTGTGCAGCGCGGCGCGCACGGCAGCCAGCACGTCCGCGGCGCGCTCCGGGGGCAGGGCCACCGGCTCGGAGGGCACCGAAACCGCCGTGAACGGGCCCTCGAACCCGACCAGCTCGGCGGCGAGATCCGGTGCCGCCGGCGGCGCCGCCTGCGGCTGGGCGGCCAGCAGGCGGCGCAGCGCGCGTTCCTGCTTCCCGGCCAGAGCCGCCAGCTCGGCGTCGACGGTGCCGCCGCGGCGGTGCACCAGGGCCAGCACCTGCAGAGCCCCGTCGTGGACCTCGCGGGCCAGCCGCTCCCGTTCGGCCGCCGCGGCCCGGATGCCGATCGCCTGCCGCAGCTGCTCGTTGGCCCGGGTGACGATGCCCCGCAGCAGGCCGATCACCAGACCCATGATGGTCAGCACCGGCACGGTGGCGTCCCGGAAGACCGAGTCGGCCAGGGTGTCCGAGACCGCGTTGCAGGCCAGCGCCACGGGCAGGGCGACCAGGACGCCGACCAGCGGCCCCCAGAGCAGCGCCGCCGAGATGACCGCGTTGGTCGACCAGAGGGTCGTGGGTAGCGACTCGTGCGTGCGCCAGAAGGCCGGGGGTGCCACCAGGTAGCTGCTCGCCACCAGCGACAGCGTGACCAGGATGTCCACGATCACGACCGGACGCCGCCGCCGGCCCAGGGACAGGGCGGTCACGGCGACCCCCGTCCAGATCACCTGGAGGGTGATCAGCAACCAGCTGAGGGCCGGTTGTGCATAGCTCTGCCACGAGGTCACCTGGACGCCGAGGGCGTAGGCGAGCGAGGCCAGCCGGAACGCCTGTGCGCCCCGCCACAACGCCACCATCGGGTCACGCAACGGCTCGGGAGCCTGCCCGGAGTCCAGCTCGGACTTCGGCTCGTTGTCCGGCTCGGACTTCGGCTCGGAGTCCGGCGCCGACCCGGGCGCAGGGGGAACGGCACTCACGCCGCCCATCATGGCCCGGCGCCGCGCGCCGGCGGGCAGGGCTGCGGGGCAGGGCAGGCGGCAGGGCAGGGCGATCGGGGCCGGTGACAGGATGGCGGCATGCACATCACTGCCCTGGCCGGGGGGATCGGGGGCGCGCGGTTCCTGCGCGGCCTGCTGCACCACCTGCGCTCCCTGCCCTCGCAGACCCCGGCGGCGAACGCCCGGGTCACCGTCATCGGCAACACCGCGGACGACGTGACCCTGCACGGCCTGCGGGTGTGCCCTGATCTGGACACCGTGATGTACACCCTGGGCGGCGGCATCCACGAGGAGCAGGGCTGGGGTCGGGCCGCGGAGACGTTCACGGTGGCCGAGGAGCTCACCGCCCACGGCGCCCAGCCCCAGTGGTTCACCCTGGGCGACCGGGACCTCGCCACCCACATCCTGCGCACCCGGATGTTGGGCGCGGGCATGACCCTGTCCGGGGTCACCGCGGCGCTGTGCGAACGCTGGCAGCCCGGCGTCGAGTTGCTGCCGATGAGTGACGACCGGGTCGAGACCCACGTGGTGATCGATGATCCGGACGCCGAGGGCGGACGGCGGGCGATCCACTTCCAGGAGTGGTGGGTCCGACTGCACGCCGCGGTGCCCGCCCGCCAGATCCTGGCCGTGGGGATCGAGCAGGCCAAGCCGGCACCCGGGGTGATCGAGGCGATCCAGACCGCGGACGTCGTCCTGCTGCCCCCGAGCAACCCGGTGGTCTCGATCGGCACCATCCTCGGCGTGCCCGGCATCCGGGAGGCGATGCGGACGACGTCCGCCCCGGTGGTCGGCATCTCCCCCATCGTGCGCGGCGCCCCGGTGCGGGGCATGGCGGACGCCTGCCTGAGCGCGATCGGCGTGTCCACCACGGCCGCGGCGGTGGCCGGGCTGTACGCGGACTTCCTGGACGGCTGGCTGGTCGCCGACGGGGACGACAAGGACGAGCATCCCGAGGGCGTGACCGTCCGGGCGCGTCCGCTGCTGATGGGCGATGTGCCGGCAGCGGCGGCCATCGCCGCCGATGCGGTGGACCTGGCCGCGACGCTGCGCCGGTGAGCCGCTGGTGAGCAGCGTCGAGCTGATCGCCGTCCCGGGCCTGCCCGAGGTGCTGCCCGGCGACGACCTCGCCGCCCTGGTCCGGCAGGCCCTGCGCGGCGAGGATGGCCGCACCGGGCTTCGCGACGGTGACTTGCTCGCGATCTCGAGCAAGGTGGTGGCCAAGGCCGAGGGCCGGTTCGTGGCCGGTGGTGACGAAGCCGCGCTGGAGGCGGCGGTCGACTCCCAGACCGTCCGGGTGGTGGCCGAGCGGCTCACCCCGCGCGGCCGGGCGCGGATCGTCCGCTCGGCGTCCGGGCCGGTGCTGGCCGCGGCGGGGGTGGATGCCAGCAACGTGCCGGACGGCGCCGACGGCCGGGCCCGGGTGCTGCTGCTGCCCGCGGACCCGGACGCCTCGGCGCGCCGCCTGCGGGCCGCACTGAGGAACGCGACCGGACTGCGGCTCGGGGTGCTGGTCACCGACACGCTCGGCCGACCGTGGCGGATCGGCCAGACCGACACCGCGATCGGGGCGGCCGGGGTGGTGGTCGCGGACGACCTGACCGGCCGCCCGGACGCCCTGGGCCGGCTGATGGAGGTGACGGTGCGGGCACTCGCCGACGAGATCGCCGCCGCCGCGGACCTGGTCAAGAACAAGACGGACGGCGTCCCGCTGGCGCTCGTGCGCGGCCTGGCGCACCTCGTGACGGACGGCGACGGCCCGGGCGCGGCTGCCCTGCTGCGCGGGGAGGGCGAGGACTGGTTTCGGTTCGGGCACGCCGAGGCCGCCCGAACGGCGCTCGGCCTGCTGCCGGAGGATGACGCGGTGCCGGTGCAGCCGGTCGGTGCGGGTGAGATCTCCGAGCAGCTGGACCGCGCCCGGGCGGTGGCCCTGGCCACCTCCGGGCCGGGCGAGCTGCCCGCCGACCTGGTGGTCGAGCGGGAGGCTGGGCCGGCACTGGTACTTCGGTCGGGCACAGAGTCCCCGGCGGCGTGGCTGGCGATCGGCGCGCTCGCCCAGCGGATCGCCGTTGCGGCGTGGGCGGAGGGCCTGGACGTCACGGCGGCCGTGACCGAGGGACGACCCGGCCGCAGCCCGGCGGTGACGATCGCGCCGAGGGGCGGTCCGAGAGGCGGGCTGCGGCCCTGACTCACGGCGCCGGGTCGGGCACGGCGGCGAACGCACGCACCGGGAACGTGGCCATGCCGCGCACGGCCGGGGGGACGGCCGTGAACCGGAACCCGTTGGGCGGCAGCGTATCCAGCCCGGTCAGGTGCTCGACCACGGGGATCCCGGCGGCGAGCAGCACCGAGTGCGCGGGACGCCGTCCGGTGGTGGTGTCGTCGATGTTCACCGAGTCGATCCCGACCAGTGCCGCGCCGGCCCCGACCAGTGCACGGGCCCCCTCCTCGGTCAGGTGCGGGTGCACCGGCGCACCGTAGGCCACCGTCCCCCAGTGGCGGCTCCAGCCGGTGTGCAGCAGCACGGCATTGCCGGCCAGCGCGGCGCCCGCGAACGAGTCCGGCCCGATCGCGAGGGCCGCCGACCCGAGCCCGTCCCGGGCGATCAGCACGCCGGGCAGGTCGGCGCAGCGTTCCAGCGGCAGCCGGGCCAGGTCGTGCCCGTCCCGGTACCGATGGGCCGGGGTGTCCAGGTAGGTCCCCGTGTTGGCCACCATCGCGATCCGCCCGATCGCGAACTCGGTGCCCGGCGCGTAGTGCACGCGCGAGGAGTCGAAGTCGAGGTGGGTGGAGATCTCCGGCCCGGGCAGGCCCGGATAGGTGGTCATCCCGTGCTCGATGACGTGGCTCAGGTCGATCAGGCGCATCCGACCATCCTGCCCCTGCCCCTGCCCCTGCCCCTGCTCCTGCTCCTGCCCCTGCTCATGCCCTGTCCGGCGAGCGAGGGTGAGTCGAGGCGCGCGCGGGCGGCGTCCACACTGGAGCGATGACGCCCGAGGAACTCCGCGCCCACTGCCTGGCCAAGCCCGGTGCCTGGCTCGACCAGCCGTGGGAGGGCGACCACGTGGTCAAGGTCGGCCCGAAGATCTTCGCCTTTCTCGGTGACGGGCTGAGCGTGGGCGTGAAGTGCGGAGCCACCCGCGAGGAGGCCGACGAGTGGCTGCACCGCCACCCCGGCGACGCCAGCGTGATGGCCTACATCGGGCGTTCCGGCTGGAACTCCCTGAGGCTGGCCGGGGCCATCCCGGACGAGGAGCTGCTCGAGGCGGTCGATGCCTCCTATGACGCCGTGGTCGCGAAGCTGCCGAAGAAGGACCGCCCCACCGGGTGACCCGGCCAGCCACCTCGCGACCCGTGAAACCCGTTCTCTCCCAAGTGTTCTTGGTGACACCTTGACCTTCGCCCGGAGACGGGAGGATCCCTTCGACCTACTGTTCGGACATGTGTTCGAACACTGCGCAACAGGGCCTCGCCGGCTCGGAAGCCTGGCTGCGCACTGTCATCGCTCAGCTCGTCGACGACGCCAGGCGGCCAGCGGGTGATGCGGCCGCAGCGGGTGCCTGCGCCCCCGCGGTTGACGCGGTGCCAGCGGACCTCCCTGACCCAGCCGGTGGCACCGACGACGCGGAGGACGTCCTGACCGCTCGACGTCGGGTGATCGAGATCAGCACCCCGACCGGACGGCGGTACCGATCCTCCCCGCCACCCCAACCCGGGCATCGCCCACCCGGGCGGCCACCCCTGCGAGCCCGCCCGGCCTGAGGTGGCCGTGACGACACCGTGCCCGAGCTCAGGTCGGATCGGCGAGCCGGGTGAGAGACCCGTTGGCGTTCAGGCCGATCCGGACCGTGCTGCCCCCGCTGACCACGGTCAGCACGCCCGCGCTGAGCGAGGTGGTCAGGCTCCCGCTGGCCACCGGGGCGATCACCGTGATCGCGCCCATGGAGGTGCCCACCGCGGGGAACTGCACATCGACATTGCGCTGGTAGGAGCCGATGCCCGGCGCCTGGTAGGACCGGGCCAGCAGGGCGGGCTGAGATCCCCTGTCGGTCATCACCCGCACCAGCGTCGTCCGCGAACCCCCGGAGACCGCTTCCACCCGGTTGGGTCCGAGAACCGTTGCGCCCCAGCCCACCGGCAGGTGCCAGTGCTGGCGCCAGGTGACCGACTTCGGGGCGCCGGAGGCGAGGTCCCGCACCACCAGCAGGTCCGGGTCACGGGCGATCAGGACGCCCCGGCGCTGCGCGGTGTACTTCATCCCGCTGGAGGTGTTGTACCCGTACGCCTGAGCGTCGACCAGGAAGGAGTCCGCGGTGTCGGACACGCTCGAGGCGAGCAGGTTCGACGTCCGGTAGGCCGCCCGGAAGCCGACGTACTCGTCGGCGCTGACCAGGTTGTGCGCCTCGGGTCTGCGCAGCCAGTTCCGCAGATCGGTCAGGGCGTAGCCGACGTGCCCGGAGTCGACCAGCCGGTCCTGCCCGCCGACCACCCAGGTGACCGCCGTCCGGTCGCTGTGGCCGTGGTGGGCGACCGGCGGGCCGAAGCGCACGGAGTAGAACGAGGCGCTGCCGAACGGATACCAGCTCGACCGGCCGAAGACGAACCCGGACGGGGAGAAGATCTTGACCCGCTGAGCGGGGGCGGTACCCGTGGCGCCGCTGCTGGCCGCGTACTCCGATCCCGGCAGGGACGGCGTGGCCTCGGTGACCGTGTCCCCGAGCTGGAGGAGCTTGCCGTCCGGGCGGGTGGCGTGGGCCAGGAAGGCCGGGACCGCCGCCGTCCGGACCGGGATGGCCCCGCTGGCCGACAGGCCGCACCCCTTGTAGGAGGCGGTCACCTTCACCCACAGGGCGTACATGTACGCCGAGTACCCCGGGGCCTGCTCCAGCGGGACCCCGTCCGGGCCGATCGAGGCGTCCAGCAGGGTGCCCAACCGGGTGATCGCGGCGTTGCGGTAGGCGCGGCCGGTGGCACTGCCACCCGCGGCCAGCACGCACCCGGTCGACAGCACCCCGAGCGCCTGGTCGATGGCCTGGTTGGGGATCGCCGCGTAGTGCGCCGGGGCGTTCAGGTACGCGGCGTGCGCCGCTGCCGCGGTCGTCAACCAGCTCGGGGCGTTGGCCGGCCCCATGGTCTCGATCAGGCAGGAGAGGAACTGCGCCCGGTGGGCGAACGAACTGGCCTGGACGGCGTTCGGTGCCGTGGCGACCTTCGGGTAGGTGGCCAGGTAGTGCTTGGTCGCACCCAGGGCCAGACCCAGGGCATCCCAGCGCTGTTCGGTGGTCGGCACCCGCGAGACGCCGCCGGCGTCCAGGAAGGTGCGCCCGCCGCCGGTCGTGACCAGCGCCCCCAGCCACTTCAGCGAGTGCAGCCAGCTCTGCCACGAGATGTCGTTGTAGGGATTGGCCCCCCAGGACACCGTCACCGGCGCCGGCGTCCCCCAGGCGGTGGTGACCGAGGCCGGCATGGTGGCGACCTTGTACGCCGTCCGGTTGCCCGGGGTGTACAGGCCCCCGGCGACCTTGATGAAGGGGTTGACGTTGTTCTGACCCGAGTAGCCCGGGCAGGCCGGCGTGGTCACCGTCGGCGGCGGGGTACTGATCGCGGCCGCGGACGTCGCCGAGGACACGGCGGCACCACCTGCCAGAACGGCCACGGCGACCACGGCACCGAGGCGGGTCACGAGTGGGGAGAACCTGCCGCTTCCGCCGAACCGCACGCCGCCGTCCCTTCGCCGTCCTGCCACCCCCCGACCGGGGCATGACGTTGCCACGGTGGGTATCGGCAGCCGGAGGCCACGAGCCAACCGGGCAAGGCCCGGGACGACCCGGACGGCGCAGCCATACCACCCGAGCAGATCAGCCGCGCCGTTCTCTCAGGCCGTGGTGCGGCGACGGCGGGCGACCGGGGCGGATGTGTCGTGGTGGGGGCCGGCGGGGGCGCCGTGCTCGTCGGTGGTGACGTACTCGTGCACCCCGCACCCGTCGCCCTTGGCCAGGTACATGGCCAGGTCGGCCCGTCGCAGCAGCTCCCCGGGCGTCGACCACGGCCGGGTGGCGACATCGACCACCCCCACGCTCACCCCGATGGTCAGTTCCCCGGGCACCCGCACCCGGGACACGGCATCCACCAGGGAGCGGGCGATCTGGAGCGCCTCGCCGGGTTCGAGCACCAGCACGGCGAACTCGTCCCCACCCAGGCGCGCCAGCAGGGAGCCGGCAGGCACCACCCGACGGAACTGTTCGGCCACCTCGGCCAGGACCCGGTCGCCGACCTCATGGCCGAAATGGTCGTTGACCTGCTTGAACCGGTCGAGGTCGGCCAGCAGCAGCGCCGGGTCGCGGGCGCCGGAACGCTGCAGGCGCGCCAGCGCCTCGTTGAGCACCCGCCGGTTGGACAGTCCGGTCAGCTCGTCGGTACGGGCCCACTGGCTCACCTGGGCCAGGGAGCGCATCTGGCCGTGGGCGACCAGCATCCGCAGCAACGCGGCCAGCACACAGGCCGCGGCCAGCAGGACCCCCGCCCGGGGCATCGTGGTCTCGGTGCCCGCCACCATCACGGCCAGGGCCACAGCGGCGGCACCGATGGTGACCGCGAACCCGGTCGGGCGCCGGGGGTCGTCGGCCCGTGCGGCCGGCAGGCGACGGGAGACCGCCCCCAGGCCGACCGCGGCCGAGCCGATCACCCAGGCGGCATCGATGGGGTGCCCGCCCTCCCAGGTGCCGCGGGCCATGCCGACTGCCAGCTGCCAGTCGGCGACGGCGAAGGTCACCATGCCCAGCCCCAGCCACCCGGACAGCTGCTCCGAGCGGGCGGTGGACATGGCGAGAACGCTCAGCCCCAGCGCGGCCATGGCCAGGTCCAGCACCGGGAAGACCAGCACCAGCATCAACCCCACCGGGTCGTGCCTGGTCGCGGCCAGGGCGGGCGGCAGGACGAAGGCCATCAGCAGCGCGGCCACGGCGAGCGTCCCCACGATCGCATCCAGCAACGCGCCGATCCCCGGCGGCCCCGAACGGCCGCGCAGCGCGAGGATCACCGTCGCCGCGGCACACGGGTAACTGCACACGAACACCAGCGTGCTCAGCGAGACCAGCTCGGGCCGACCGCCCTCGGGGCCGTTCGCCAGCAGGTTGCCGATCGCCATGCACCACATCCAGCCGGCCACCGGCACGACCCAGCCGCGCTGGCGCCGATCGCGGACGGGCGATCAGCGTGGTGTGCAGGGCGATCAGAGCGTAGACCCCGACCTGCAGGCCGAGGTCACGCCAGAGCAGCGGGCCACGCGGCCCAGCGACCAGCGCGATCACGTAGGCGAGGATCGCAGCCAGGGCGAGCAGGCGAACCAGCCCGATCACCCGGCCACCGGGACGCGAGGACCCACGGCCCGCGTTCCGTCGCGCCTCCGCCCCGCTCACGTCTGCCCCTCACCCCGACGATCCCTACCCGACGGTAAGGGACCGGGGACAGGTCGGGAGGGGACATCGGGGATCGACTGTCGGGGTCATCGACCTCGCGGCAGGTGGGTCGGCAACCTCATCCGCGGGCCGCGGCGGGGCCGCGAGGCGCCGTCCAACTCCAGCAGCCGCTGCACCCGGTAGCGATGAGGCCGATAACACTCGATCACCTCGGCGCAGCCGACGTCGTCCAGTACCTGACCGGTCAGCGCCCAGGACACGTTCCGGGCGACGTGGAAATCGCTCCAGGAGAAGGCATCCGGGTCGCCGTGCGCCCGCTGGCGGACCTCGGCGGCGGTCCAGACCCCCACCCCCGGGACGACGCGCAGCGCCGCGGCGATCCGTTCCCCCAGCGTGGGGTCGGCGCCGGGGTGGCCGAGGTCGAGCGTCTGCTCCAGCCGCCCGGCCACCTGCGCGGCCTGCAGCACCACCCGCCGCCGCGCGTCCTCGACCCCGGCCTGCAACCACTCCCAGGTCGGGATCGCCGCCCAGTCCCGCGGGGCGGGCGGCACCCGCATCCCGTGAGCGGCGGTGCCCTCCACCCCGGCCGGGCCGGGGGCCACCTCACCGAAGCGCAGTACCAGCCGGCGCCAGGCGGCGTGTGCCTCCTGGCCGGTGACCCGTTGCTCGAGGGCCGCGGCCGACAGCGCCTCGAACACCGCCCGACTGCGGCACACCCGCCAGGCCGGGCGCGCGCGCCAGGCCGCGACCAGCCGCGGGTGCTCGGGCCGGGGGGCGAAGGTGACCGGGTCGTCACCGGCGCCGAGCAGGTCGGGGACGGCGTCCAGCGCCCACGGCCCGCCCGGACCCCAGGCGTGCGCGCTCACCTCCCCGGCCCCCGGGTCGGCGGCCAGGCGCAGCAGTACCGGCCCCTCCGGCGTCCGGGTGGCCCGCCACAGCACCCCGTCCGGCTGCACTCTCAGGCAGGGATCGCCCCCGCCGCGGCGCAGGGTCGACAAGGTGATGCGGGGAGAGACCGGGAACGCCGGTCGCCACACACGCGAGCACGCGTGCCCGCTCACGCGCGGTGCCGTCGGCCCAGCCCGTAGCCCAACCCGGCCGCCGCCAGATCGGCGAGGCTGAACAACACCCGGGAGAGCAGCACCAGCACCAGCAGCGATCCGCCGTCCAGCACCGAGGACAGCACGGCGATCAGTGCCAGCTCCCGGGCGCCGGCCCCGGCCGGGGCGATCACCACCAGCAGGCCCACCGCCCAGGCCAGGGCATAGCCGCCCACGGCCAGGGCGAACGTCCGCCCGTCCGCGGCGCCCCCCAGGCCGACCGCCAGCAGCCACACCTGGGTGCCGGCCGCCAGCCACGACCCGATCGCCCAGGTGATGGCGACCACCGTGCCGCGCAGCGAGGGCGGGTGCTCCAACGGCTCGCCCCCGAGCGCGCCGAGCAACCGATCGAGCAGGGGCCCGAGCAGGCGAGGGTGCAGCAGCACCAAGAGCGGGACGACGAGCAGCAGCGTCCAGCCGAACGAGCCCTCGGCGACGTCCCGGGCCGAGGAGAACGGCACGAAGGGCACCGCGCCCAGGACGACCAGCAGGGCCGTGGCCGCCGACAGCAGGATCATCACCAGGGTGGCCGCCGCCGTCCGGCGCCGCGGGACGCCGTGGTCCCGGGCGAGCTCGGCCTGCGCCACGACGGGCCAGACGCTGCCGGGCATGTACTTGCCGATCTGGCCGACGAAGAACACCCGGGCGGCGACCGGCAGGGGCAGGCGCGAGCCCAGGTCGCTCAGCAGGGCCCGCCACGCCATGCCGGTCAGCACCAGGTTGGCCACGGTGGCCACGGCGGCGCCGCCGACGTACCCGGCGTCGAGCCGCTGCAGGGCGTCCACGACCTGGCTCCATCGGCTGCTCACCGCCCAGGTGGCGAGCACCACCCCGACCACGCCGAAGCCCCACCGAACGGCCCGGGAGCCGCCCAGGGCGAGCAGCCGGCGAACCAGCGAGGCCACGCCCGCGTCCGCCACCCGCATGCTCACCCACCGAACCTACCTCGCGATGCTCGGTGCACGCCGGGCAGCGGCTGGTCTCGCCCGGTAGGGTCGCCGAGCGTGCGCGTGCTCGCCTTCGGGACCTTCGACGCCCGGGTGCACCCCCGGGTCGGGGTGCTGATCGAGGGGCTGCGGGCCCACGGCGTCGAGGTCCGGCTGGTCAACCGGCCTCTGGGACTGGACACGGCGGCCCGGGTCGACCTGTTGCACCGGCCGTGGCGCCTGCCCCTGCTGGCCCTGCGGATCGCCCGGTGCTGGGCCGAGCTGGCGATCCGCGGACGCCGGACGGCCCGGGAATGGTCACCGGACGCCGTCCTGGTGGGCTACCTGGGCCACTTCGACGTCCTGCTGGCGCGACGCGTGTTCGGGGCCACGCCGATCGTGCTCGACCACCTGATCTTCGCCGCCGACACCGCGGCCGACCGGGGGGCCTCCGGCCGCGGCGTCCAGGCGGTGCTGCGTGGGCTGGACCGGGCGGCCGTCCGTGCCGCCGACCTGGTGTTGCTGGACACCGCCGAACACGCCCGGTTGCTGGCCGAGCTGGTGCCCGCGGTGGCCGATCGAGGCCTGGTGACGGCGGTGGGCGCGCCGGCAGAGTGGTTCGCCGCGGCAGACCCCGGCGTCCACGACCGGCCCGGAACGGCCGGCTCACCGGGCTCGCCCGAGCCCTCCGATTCCCTGTCGGTGATCTTCTACGGCCTGTTCACGCCCCTGCAGGGCGCCACGGTGATCGGCGAGGCGCTCGGCCTGCTGGCCCGGCACGGTGCCACCCGACCGATCCGGGTGACCATGGCCGGGCGGGGGCAGGACCTGGACGCCGCCCGCGCGGCCGCCGGGGCGGTCGAGGCAGCCGCCGAGGCGGTGGTCGAGGCGGCCGTCACCGTGACCTGGCTCGACTGGGTGGACCCCGCCGAGCTGCCCTCCCTGGTCGCCGGGCACGAGGTCTGCCTGGGAATCCTGGGGACCGGCTCCAAGGCCCGGCGCGTGGTGCCCAACAAGGTGTTCCAGGGCGCCGCCGCCGGGTGCGCGATCATCACCAGCGACACCGCGGCCCAGCGGGCGGCGCTGGGCGGGGCGGCCGAGTACGTGCCCGCCGGGGACGCCGCCGCGCTGGCCGACCGCCTGCGGGCGCTGGCCGACGACCCGGCCCGGGTGGCAGACCTGCGGACCAGGGCCCGGGCCCGTGCGCGGGAGGCATTCACCGCGGCCGCGGTCACCCAGCCCCTGGTCGAGCGGCTCGCCCGGCACGGTTCACCCGACCCCCACCCGTCCCCGGATGCGAGGCCCACCACCGTGATCCCCACCCGATCCACCTCTGCCCCGGCTGCTCGGGCTCGGCGGGCTCCGCTACCTCCCCTGGCCCCGCGCGCCTGGTTGCGCCACGACCTGGTCTCCCGCTGGCTCGACCGGCTACGGCCCGCCACGGTCCTCGAACTGGGGTGCGGGCAGGGCGGTTTCGGCGCGCGGCTGGCGGCCCGGTCGCGCTACCTCGGGGTGGAGCCCGACGAGACGGCCGCCGCGGTGGCCCGCGCACGGATCACCCCGCTGGGCGGTTCGGTGCTGACCGGCGACCAGCGCGCCGTCCCGGCAGGCTCGACCTATGACCTGGTCTGCGCCTTCGAGGTGCTCGAACATCTCGAACAGGACGCCGCCATGGTGGCGCTCTGGGCCGGGTTCGTCCGCCCGGGCGGGCACCTGATGCTCTCGGTGCCGGCATGGCCGGACCGGTTCGGACCGATGGACACCCATGCCGGGCACTACCGGCGCTACACCCCCAGCGGGCTCACCGGGCTGCTCGTCGCCGCCGGCCTCGAGCCGGTGGCCACCCAGGTCTACGGCTGGCCCCTCGGGTACGCCCTGGAGGCGGTGCGCAACCCGATCGACGCCCGCAAGCTGGCCCGGGTCGAGGGCCTGTCGAACGAGGAGCTCACCGCGTCGACCGGGCGGACCTTCCAGCCCCCGAACAGGGCGGTGGGCGCTGCGGTGGCCGTGGCCACCACCCCCTTCCGCTACCTGCAGCGGCTGACCACCCGGCACGGCACGGGTCTGGTCGCCCTGGCCCGCAAGCCGACCGGCTGAGTTCAGCGGCCGAGTTCAGCGGCCGGGTTCAGCGGCCGAGTTCAGCGGCCGGGGCCACCGGCCGAACCCGCCGAGGTGGATCAGTCGCCCGTCCGGCGAACGACGATCACCACCAGCGCGGCCAGCAGCAGATCGGCCACGGTGAACATCAGCCGGGCCACCAGGGCCACCACCAGTCCGGCCGCGGTCGGCAGCGCGGTCGCCAGCACCGCCACCAGGGCTCCCTCGCGGGCACCTGCCCCGGCGGGGGCGATCACCACGATCAGCCCGGCCAGCCAGGCCAGGGCATAGCCGCCGAAGGCGAGCGCCGCCGAGTCCAGCCCCCAGGGCAGCCCGAGCGGGACGGCGAGTGCGAGCACCAGCGCCCCGGAGCAGCACCAGCCGAGCAGCGACCAGGCGGCCGCCGACGCGGTGCCGCGCAGCGTCGTCCGGCTGCCCAGGGGCTCACGGCGGACGGCGCGCAGCCCGGCGTCCAGCACCCGCTGCAGCACCGGCGGGTACAGCACCGCCACCGCGGGCACGACGAGCACCGCCAGCCAGCGCGTTCCCCCGCCCACGTCCGGCCGCAACGGCCAGGTGACGGCGATCAGCAGCGACCCGGCGGCGATCGAGATCAACAAGGTGATCACCGATGTGGCCACGGTGCGTCGCTTGGAGACCCCGTGCCGGCTGCCGATCTGAGCCTGCATCAGCATCGGCCAGACGCTGCCGGGCAGGTACTTGCCGAGCTGTCCGAGCAGGAAGATCTCCCCCGCGCTGACCAGCGGCAATCGGTCACCGAGATCGGCGAGCACGGTCCGCCAGATCATCGCGCTGCACAGCACCGTGCCCACCCCGGCCACCAGGGCGATCACCAGGTGCTGCCAGCGCAGGTGCGAGATGGCCTCCAGAGCCTGCTCGCGCTGGCTGATCAGCACCCACACGCCCAGCACGGTGGCCACGGCGAGCAGCGCGCGCGTCGTCCACGGCGAGCGGGCCAGGGCGGCCAGGCGGTTCAGGGGCCGATCTCCACCGCGTCGATCCGCGCCCGGTCGGCGGGGCGCATGGCAATGCCCCCGGGGCCTCCGGAGCCCCACGGGCCCCCCGAGCCGGCGGTGCCGGTGGCGGGGAGCACCTCCTCCGGACGCGATCGCACCACCAGGTCGGCGAGCAGCGCCATCGAGGCGATGATCAGGCTGGACAGCACCACCAGCACCGTCGAGGCCGGGAAGTAGAACGGGTGGCGCACCATGTCGACGCCGGCCTTGACCAGCCCGATCAGCAGCAGCCACAACGCCGGTGGCATGAGCACCTTGAGCGGGTCGAAGTACATCACCATCCGCAGCACCTGGAGGATGTACCGGTAGGCGTCCCGGGTGAAGTGGAACTTGGACTTGCCGGCCCGCTTGGCATAGCTGATCGGCACGTACTTCACGTCGTGCTGGTTGCTCATGAACGCCAGCGTGATCGTCGTGACGCAGCTGAACCCGGCCGGCAGCAGCCGCAGGTAGGGCAGCGCCACCTCCCGGCGGAAGGCCCGCAGGCCGGAGTTCAGGTCCGGGATCCTCTGGTTCGAGAGCCGTTCGGCGACCTTGCGGATGAACCACTTCGCCGGCCAGCGCAGCCACTTGTGGCTGCCCTCCTCGCTGGTGCGGGCACCGACCACCTGGTCGTAACTGGGGTCCTCCAGCAGCTCGCGGACCAGTGCCGGGATCTGCTCGTTCGGGTAGGACATGTCGGCGTCGGTCCACACCACGATCTCGCCCCGGGCGAGCTGGGTGCCGATCCGGCGCACCGTGCCGGAGCCGCCATTGCGGCGGAACGCGATCACCTGCAGGTGGGGGAAGCGGGAGGCGTTGTCGCGCAACACCTGCAACGTGCCGTCCGTGCTGGCGTCGTCGATGGCCAGCAGCTCGTAGGTCAGGCCCGAGGCGTCCAGGGCCGCGGTGATCCGTTCGAGCTCGGCGACCACGTGGGCCGCCTCGTTGTAGCAGGGCAGGACGACGCTCACCCTCGGCGGGACGGCCTCACCGATCGGCCCGGTGGCGGACGCGACCGGACCGGGAAGGTCCCCGGGGTCGTGGCCTGGGGCGTGGCCGGGGGTGTGGCCGGGCGGGCCAGGGGTCTGGCCGGTCGGCTCGTGCGCGGTCTGCATGGCAGTCGCGAGGCTACCGCGCGCGAGCCGGGACGGCGCCAGCGCCGGCTCAGGGCCGCGTCGAAACCGGGGCAGGATTCGATCATCACCCGTCGACTAGCGTGTGACGGTGCGCTCAGGGATCGACACCTCACACCTCGACACCGCCGTCCGCCCGCAGGACGACCTCTTCGCCCACGTGAACGGCGGCTGGCTGGCCACCTGCGACATCCCGCCGGACCGCTCGCGCTACGGCGCCTTCGACATGTTGCGCGAGGCCAGCGAGCTGGCCGTGCGCGAGCTGATCGAGCAGGCCGCGGCATCCGTCGAGGCCGGCGCGGGTCCAGCCGTGGGGACGGCCGACCAGGCGGCTGACCAGACGGCTGACCAGGCAGCTGGCCAGGCAATTGGCCAGGCAACTGACCAGGCGAAGGTGGCCGCAGCGCGGCGGGTCGGCGGCCTCTACCGCAGCTTCACCGACACCGACCGGGTGGCCGAGCTCGGCTGGTCCCCGCTGGCACCGGACCTGCGCCGGATCGCCTCCGTCGCCACCCCGGCGCAGCTGGTGGGCACCATGGCCCACCAGCAGCGCCACGGCACGGCGGGCCTGGTGGCGGTCTGGGTGAGCCCGGACGCCGGCGACCCCGACCACGACATCCTCTACGTCCACCAGTCCGGGATCGGACTGCCGGACGAGGAGTACTACCGGGCGGAGGCGCACGCGGCGGTGCGCGAGGCCTACCTGGCCTACCTGGGCCGGGTGCTCGGCCTGGCCGCACCCGCCCTGGCCGAGGCCGGATTGCACCTCGGCGACGACGCCCCGGACCGGGTGCTGGCGCTGGAGACGGCGATCGCCGCCGTCCACTGGGACAAGGTCGCCGCCCGCGACGCCGTCCGGTCCTACACCCGCCTGAGCCGGGCCGAACTGGAGGCCGCCACCCCGGGCTGGGACTGGACCGCCTGGCTGGCCGGCATGCAGGCCGATCCGGAGGCGATCGCGCAGGTCGTCGTCCGGCAGCCGGACATGCTGACCGCGGTCAGCGGGCTGCTCTCCTCCCACCCGATCGAGGACTGGCGGGCCTGGCTGGTGATCCGGCTCGTCAACGGCTTCGCCGCTCACCTGACCGATGACGTGGTCGAGGCCAACTTCGACTTCTACGGCCGCACCCTGAGCGGCACTCCGCAGCTGCGCGAGCGGTGGAAGCGCGCGGTGGGGCTGGTCGAGCAGTTGCTCGGTGAGGACGCCGGCCGGATGTACGTGGCCAGGCACTACCCCCCGCAGGCCCGCGCCCGGATGGAGATCCTGGTCGCCGACGTGATCGAGGCGTTCCGGCAGCGGATCACCGAGCTGGGCTGGATGGGCGAGCAGACCCGCGCCCGCGCCCTGGAGAAGCTGGCCGCCTTCACCCCGAAGATCGGCCATCCGGTGCGCTGGCGGGACTACTCGGCCTTCGAGGTCGACCCGCACGACCTGATCGGCAACGTGCGCCGGGGCAGCGCGGTCGAGACCGACCGTCAGCTGGCCAAGATCGGCCGGCCGGTGGACGAGGACGAGTGGCTGATGACCCCGCAGACGGTCAACGCCTACTACCACCCGATGCGCAACGAGATCGTGTTCCCGGCGGCGATCCTGCAGCCACCGTTCTTCGACGTCGAGGCGGACGACGCGGTCAACTACGGCGGCATCGGCGCCGTGATCGCCCACGAGATCGGCCACGGCTTCGACGACCAGGGATCGCGCTTCGACGGCACCGGCGCGCTGACCGACTGGTGGACGGCCGAGGACCGGGCGGCCTTCGACGCCCTCGCCGGCGCGCTGATCGCCCAGTTCGACGGCCTGCACTCACGGAACGTCCCCGACCAGCCGGTCAAGGGCGCGCTGACCGTCGGGGAGAACATCGGCGACCTGTGCGGGCTCGAGATGGCACTGGCCGCCTACCGGCTGGCGCTCGGCCGCACCGCGGCCCCCGCTGGCGCGGACGCCGCTGAGGGCGTCGCACTCGACGGCTGGACCGGCGTCCAGCGGTTCTTCCTCGGCTGGTCGCAGGTCTGGCGGACGGCGGTGCGCGAGGCCGAGGCGCGCCGCCTGCTGACCGTCGACCCGCACTCACCGGCCGACCTGCGGGCCAACACGGTGCGCAATGTCGATGCCTTCCACCGGGCGTTCGGCACGGCCGAGGGCGACGGGCTCTGGTTGTCCCCCGAGCACCGGGTGCGCATCTTCTGAGGCCGGTCAGCGGGCCAGCCAGACCTCGATCACCAGCCGGGCCCCGCCCGGCGGACGGCGGGTGAGCAGCTTGCGATCCTCCACCGTGACCAGGGACCCCAGGCTGGTGCGCGAGGAGTACGCACCCTGACCTGCCGGTCCCCCGGTGGCCACGTCGAG
The DNA here is from genome assembly GCA_016794595.1 of Kineosporiaceae bacterium. GTDB lineage: Bacteria > Actinomycetota > Actinomycetes > Actinomycetales > Kineosporiaceae > JADJPO01. The sequence goes on along the minus strand of JAEUJN010000088.1, from coordinate 9,016 downwards.
TACCCGGTTCGCCTCGGCGGCGTCCTCCTGGGCGGTCAGCAGCACCAGCCGGCCACCGGCGGCCTCGACCAGCGCGCGCAGCCGTCGGACGGCGTCCGGCAGGTCGGCGGCCGGGGTGAGCAGGGCGGCACTCGGCCGGCCACAGACCCCGCGGATCACCTGCGGCCACTCGTTGGCCGAGCGCTGGGCCCGGCCGTCATCGGTGGCCTCGACCGCCACCACGGCGTCCCCGGGCTGCAACTGGCGGCAGACCCCCTCGACGGCTGCGAGTTCACCGCGCTCGGTGCGCAGCAGGGCCACCGGCCAGGTGGCCCAGAGGGTGGGCACCAGCAGCAGCCCGGCCCCCGCCAAGACCAGCCCAACCTGGGGCAGCGACGGCCACCTCGAGCCCAACCACCCTGCGGCCCAACGGATCCCGACCACGGCGGCCAGGACCATCAGGGGGAACACCACGGTGACCAGGCGCCGGTCGGCCCACGGGTGGTCGGGGGTGATCCCCGGCCGGTACAGCACGAGCACGCTCGAGGCGAACCCGGCCGTCGCCGGCAGCAGCCAGGGCGGGGACGCCGGCGATCGCCCGGCCCACCACCCGACCGTCCGGGCGGCCAGCACCGCGAGCACCGCCCACGCTGCCACCACGGCCGGCCAGCCCAGGTACCAGGCCACCCACTCCAGGCTGTGCTCGGCGTACATCCGCCCGCCGTCGACCGGCAGCCCCTGACCCCGCTGCAGGCTGGCCACGAACCGCGCGCTGGGAGAGTTCGGATCCTGGCGGACCACCAACCACAGCGGCCGTGAGGCCAGCACGAGCCCTACCGCGGCCACGCCTGTGGCAGCCAGGAGAGCAGCCAGGACGGCGACCCGTGGTGACCTCCCGCCGGGTGAGTGTGCGCCCGCGGTGGCCGCCCGGGGGGCGTCGTCCACTGAGGCCGGGATGCCGGCTGCGATCGGGGACCGTGTCGCTCGGACCCGAGCCAGCACCACCGCCAGGCCGGTGGCCACGATCACGCCCGCCGTGGCGACCAGCAGGGGGATCACCGAGGACGAGACCGTCTCCAGGTAGGGACGCGACATCGTCACCCAGACCCCGACACTGACCGTGGTTCCCGCCACCGCTCCGCCGGCGATCGGTGCCGCCGCGCGGTTGCCGCGCAGGGTGAGCAGCGCGCACGCCGCCACGGTGACGGCCACCTCGCGGACGGCGTCCACCCGCACCAGCGCGGCCAGTCCCAGCACCCCGCCCGCCACCCAGCCGGCCGTCGCCTGCCGGCTGGTCAGCGCGTCCACCGCCAGGCAGGCGCCGACCAGCAGCGCCAGCAGGGCCGCCGGCTCCGAGAACGTCGATCGGGCGACCCAGGCCACCGGGTAGCAGAGTCCGAGGGCAAGCACCGCAAGGGGGGCCCACCGCGGCCCGATCAGCCGGGAGGTCAGCGAACCGAAGGCGAGCAGCGCCAGGCCCCCCAGGACGGCCGGCACCACGGCCATGCCGGTCCACGGCCGATCGACGAGTTCGCCGGCCCACCACCCGTAGGAGAACAGGGCCGGCGCACCGACCAGGAACTGCGGCACGATCTGCGCCTGCAGGCTCTCCCCCGCCCCGCTCAGCACCTCGTAGTAGGCCGGGGCGCCCAGGGTGAACCCAGGCACCTGGTAGGCGGCCGGCCCCCCGAACTCCGCCAGCCGCGCGGGGATCGGCAGACCGTGCTCGGTGGCGATCCACTGGGTGTAGAGGGCATAGGCCCCCGGATCGCGGCGCAGCACGAGGTGCTGGCTGTGCAGCACCGCGTTCCAGATCGTGAACGCCACCGCGATGATCGCCGTCAGCACGGGGGCCGGCAGCCCCCATGTCGCCCATGTCGCCCGAGTCGACGGGGTCGACAGGGTCGACGGGGTCGCGAGGGTCGCGGGGCGTCCTGACGGTCCCGGCTCGCCGGGGCGGGCCTCGTCAGGGGGTGCGCCCTGCCCCAGCAGGGTGAGCAGCCACCAGGCCCCGACGGAGATCACCACGGCACCGGGGACGGCGACCACCGGCCTCCACAGGCCCAGCGGGACGGCCGCCGAGGCCAGCGCGGCGATCCCCACCGCGGACACCCCCGCGGCCAGGACCACCCGGTCGATCAGCGCGGCCGGGCGGCTCATCGCGTGATCCGGGCGCTCGGCACGCAGGCAAGGCTAGGGCCTGCGTTCAGGCCAGGCTGACCAGCAGCGACCGCAGGACCGGCGTGCCCACCGTGGGCCGGTCCGCCATCAGGTGCACGGCTCCGGGACGGCGGGCGCGCAGCCAGGCGGACGTGGCGGCCGGGACGGTTGCCGCGTCGGCGAGCAGGGTCAACCTGGCCTGCCCGGCCCCGACCACCGCCCACAGCCCGGCCCCGCTCGGCACGGCCACGACCTGGTCCGTCCCGACCGGGGCGGCGAAGGCCGTGGCCACCGCGGCCGCCGTGGCGGCGCGGTCGGCCGCCCCGACCCGGGACTGCTTGGTGACCCCCAGGGCGCGCAGCTGGGTCCCCACCGAACCGGACAGGCGGGCCGTCGTCCCGACCAGCAGGGCCCGGTTGATCCGCAACGCCTTCAGGGCCGCCGCGGCCGAGGCCGGCACCCCGGTCGGGGTGGTCAGCAGCAGCGGGCGGCCGGTGGCGGCGGCCGGACCGGCCGCCGCGGCGGCGTCCGCCACGCTGGTGCCCGAGACGACGACCGCCGCCCGGCTGGGCGAGCCCACGTGCCGGGCCACCGCAGCGGCCAGGGCGTAGCGGTCCCGCCCGGTCAGGCGCACGACGGTGGTGACCCCGAGCCGGCGCAGCTGGGTCTCGACCCCGGCGCTCACCGACGCGGTTCCGCCGACGATGTAGGCGGTGCGCACGCTGCCCCGCGCGGCCAGGTCGGCGGCCACCACGGCCGGGAGGGATCGCTGCCCGCTGAGCAACAGCGGTGCGCCCTTGGCCGCGGCCAGCGGCGCGGCCACCAGGCCGTCCATCACCGCCGACCCGGTCAGCACCACGCTGGACGCGCTCGGGTAGCGGACCCGGCCGGCCCGCACGGCCGAGCTGTAGACGTCGGCGAGCCCGGCGCGCGCGACCCGGCACACGCCGTCCGGGCCGTCGAGGGTGGGCAGGATCTCCAGGTCCTGCGCGAAGCTGACGCGGCCCACCGGGGAGTTCGAGACCACCGAGACCCGGTACACCCCCGGCCGGGCCGGGTTGCCGCCGGTGTCACGCAGGTTCCACACCGCGCCCAGCCGGGAGGAGGTGATGCCGGTCTGGACGTTCACCGCCGAGCGGGCGCAGATCGGCGTCACCGCGAAGGTCCACTTCTGGGTGGTGGGCACCGAGGCCGAGACCCCGACCGCGGGCCCGGAATAGGCGACCGCGGTGGAGGACAGCGAGGCGCCCACCAGGGCGGGCACCATCCGGCCGGCCACGGCGCCGCGGATCGCCGGCAGGGAGGGGTAGAAGTCGTTGCCCGGGCACTCGGTCAGCCCGACGTCGCGGTGGCCGGACAGATTGCGCACGAGCACCTGCTTGCCCGCCGGGAAGCGTGAGGTGCCACCGCCGGTCGAGGTCACCCGGCTCGTGGCCCGCGGGTCCAGGAAGTACTGGGCGGACTTCCAGGCGGCCACGTCCACCACCGCGCGGGTGGCGGCCGAGGTCGGTGAGACGGTGCTGAACGTGCCGAGCACGGAGATGCCGATCGCCTCGTTGTTGAAGCCTCCGGTGTGGGCGCCCTGAACGGCCTGGGTGATGCTGCCGCGGCGCCCCTCGTAGATGCGTCCGAAGCGATCGATCAGGAAGTTGTAGCCGATGTCGTTCCAGCCCCGGGACCTGGTGTGGAACAGGTACACCGAGCGCACCTGGGCGTAGGCCTGGGCCGCGGTGTAGCTGTTCGTGGTGTCGGTGTGGTGCACGTACAGCGTGCGCACGGTGGGGTCGACGGTCAGCGGCGCCTTGACCAGTGACTCGTCCGCACCCCACTGCCTGCGCGTGATCACGTTGGGCGCACGGGTGGCTGCGGCAGCACTCGCCGGGGGTCCGGACGGGGCGTCGGCCGCCGAACGGCCGCCGTCCACCAGCACCGCGCGCAGCGCGGCCGGGGCCGTGCCGCCGGATGCGTCCACCCGGACCTGGATCCCGTCGGCGCCGGAGGTCGCCAGCAGGGAGGAGGCCGATCGGGTGCTGCCCGCCGTGCTGGCCGGACCTGCGCGGCCCGTTCCCTCCTCGCCCGGGTCGGGTCCGTGTTCCTCGGGCTGGAGGCCGTGCCACCCGGACCACCGACCGCCCTCGCGCACCCGCACCGAGAGCGTGGTGCCGGTCGCCAGGGCGCCGTCCCAGGTCAGGGCGACCAGGTCGAAGCGCGAGGTCACCCGGGCCGCGCTGAGCGCCACCGGCGGCGTCGGTCGCAGGGCGCTGCGCAGGCCTGCCGCTGCACCGGCCGTGGTGCCGGTGGCGGTGCCGGTGGCGGTGCCGGCGGCGGTGAGGGCCTGCCAGGCGGAGGCGTCCACGCCGGTGACCGGGAGTTCGCGCACCGACCCGGTGACCGGGTGCGGCGCGGCGTCCAGGTGCACCGCTGCAGTGAGGTCCAGGGTGGGCAGGGCGATGATCGCCGGGAGCAGTCCCAGAACGGCGAGTACGCGTCGGTGCACGGTGGTTCCCCCGAGGAGACCTGACGGAGCTGCGTCCGTGGGACGTCGGTGTGCACGCAGCGTCCTGGAGTTGTCCGGCGCCCCGCGGCGTCCCAAGCCATCTCACGGTGCGTCACGTGCGTGACCTGGCGTAGTCACACCAGTCACACACGTTAGCGAAGACGTGGCGCACGCCACCCCAGCGACACCAGGGGCGCGAGTAGATTTCGCCCGTGGACAAAGTCGTTGCCAGCGCTGCCGAAGCGGTTGCGGACATCCCGGACGGCGCATCGCTCGCCGTCGGCGGATTCGGGATCTGCGGGATCCCCTCCATCCTGATCCAGGCGATCCTCCACCAGGGGACCACCGACCTGGAGGTGATCTCCAACAACTGCGGGCTCGACGGGGTCGGGCTCGGGGTCCTGTTGGACGCCAAGCGGATCCGCCGGATCGTCGCCTCCTATGTCGGGGAGAACAAGGAGTTCGCCCGGCAGTACCTGTCCGGTGAGCTGGAGGTGGAGCTGACCCCGCAAGGCACGCTCGCCGAGCGGCTGCGCGCGGGCGGATCGGGCATCCCGGCCTTCTACACCGCAACCGGCGTCGGCACCCAGGTCGCCGATGGTGGCCTGCCGTGGAAGTACGCGGCCGACGGGTCGATCGCCGTGGCCTCCCCGGCCAAGCCCAAGGCCACCTTCGAGGTCGACGGCAAGGAGCGCACCTTCGTCCAGGAGGCGGCGATCCGGGCCGACTACGGCCTGGTGCGAGCCTGGGCGGGTGACCGGCACGGCAACCTGGTCTTCCGGCACGCGGCACGCAACTTCAACCCGCTGGCCGCGATGAGCGGCAAGATCACGATCGCCGAGGTGGAGCACCTCGAGGAGCCGGGCGAACTCGACCCGAACCGGATCCACCTGCCCGGGGTGTTCGTCCACCGGGTGGTCGCCCTCAGCGTCGAGCAGGCGCACGACAAGATGATCGAGAAGCGCACCGTCCGGCCGCGTCCGCGCGACCTGTACGGCGCCGGCAGCGAAGGGCTGAGCTGACTCCATGGCACTCACGCGTGAGCAGATGGCCGCCCGGGCCGCGGCCGAGCTGCACGACGGCTCCTACGTCAACCTCGGCATCGGCCTGCCGACCCTGGTCCCCAACTACGTCCCGCACGATGTCGAACTGGTACTCCAGTCCGAGAACGGCATCCTCGGGTTCGGGCCCTACCCCTACGAGGGCGACGAGGACCCGGATCTGATCAACGCCGGCAAGGAGACCGTGACCCTGCGCCACGGCGCCTCGTTCTTCGACTCGGCCACCTCGTTCGGCATGATCCGTGGGGGCAAGGTCGACGCCGCCATCCTGGGGGCGATGCAGGTCAGCGCGGACGGCGACATCGCCAACTGGATGATCCCCGGCAAGATGATCAAGGGGATGGGCGGCGCGATGGACCTGGTGCACGGCGCCAAGTCCGTGGTGGTGCTGATGGAGCACGTGGCCAAGGACGGCTCGCACAAGATCGTCGTGAAGTGCGACCTGCCGCTGACCGGCCAGGGCGTGGTGAACCGGATCATCACCGACCTGGCCGTGATGGACGTGACCGACGACGGGCTGGTGCTGCGCGAGCGCGCCCCCGACGTCACCGTCGAGGAGATCGTGGCGGCGACCGGCGCACCCCTCGTGGTGCCCGACGACGTCCCCGAGATGGCCATCCCCGAGATCTGATCCCGAGGACATCCACGAACAAGGTGGAGGGCGCAGCCGAATCTCAGGGTGACCCAGCCGTCGAGGGTGTGGTCGTTGTCGCGCCGGAGACCACGGAAGCCGCCTTCCTCCACGTGACCGATCCGGCCGTCGAACTCGATCAGGATGCGCAGGCGAGGGTAGGCGGCGTCGGCGATCCTGCCCGATGATCCGGTGCGATGCTGCAACTCGGGTGCAGGCAGGCCATGGGCGCGGAACACGGTCCTGATCGCCCGGTGTTCCAGATGGCTGGTCACCCCGAGCCCGGCATCGGTCACCATCTCCAGGATCAGCGCCCGATGCCGTAGCCGCGGACGCTCGGCGAGCCGGTCCCGCAGCCGTCTCGCAGAGGTGAGCCGGCGCTGGCAGGCGCGGGTCACCCAGGTCACCACCGCTTCGGCGTCACCGGCACCACCCAGGTCGAGCACGGTGTCCTCGATCCGGGTCCGGGCCGGCTCGCGCGCCGACGGGCAGGCGCAGTCCGCGCTGTTCACGCAGGAAGGTGAAGCCCGGCTGCGGCATGGGCCGTCCGCCCACGAAGATCGTGACCTGGTGTTCGTCCCCGACGTCGTGACCCCGGACCAACTCCCCTGGGGAGGCCAGCCGATCGAGGATCGCCGCGGTGAACATCCCGGCGCGGGCCCCTGACCCGCCGAGCAGCAGCCCCGCCCACACCCTGGCCAGCCACGGCACCTCGCCGAATGGGGGACGGATCAGGTAGACGCCGCGGACGACCCGAGAACACCCGCCGCTCAGTCGGTCTCCGCTGAGTCGGTCGCCGCTGAGTCGGTCGATGGCGCGCCGTGACAACCCCAGCTCGAGCAGCTGCGCCCGGGAGATCACCCCCGCCTGGTGACGGGCCAGCCCGAGCGCCGACGGCGGGATCGCTGCTCTCGGGAACATGACCCGAAGTCTGGGCAGTTCGTCCGCTTCACCGCACAAGCGCTGTGGACAAAACCCGGCGCCTTGTGGACGACACCGCCCAGACCAACCGCCTGTCAGTGACCTCCCACTCCGCTGCCGCGCCGAGGTCGGGTCAGGTGGGCAGCCGCACCGAGGTCACCCAGGAACTGGGCAGGCCGAGCCGGGACCGGAAGGACTCCCCGGCCAGGGTGCGCACCTGTCCGGACCTGGAGGTTGCCCGCACCTGGGTGATCGCGCCGGCAGCGTCCCGGGCGGTGACGGTGACCGAGGCCAGCGGTGAGCCATCGCTGATCCCCATGGTCCTGGCCAGGGTGGCCGGAGAGAAGGTGCGGGTCCAGGCGGCATAGCGCGGGTTGAGGGTGGAGTCCAGACTCCACGGATCGGCGACCGGGCGCAGGTAGGGCACCGAGCCACCCCACACCAGCTTCGGGTCCCGGGTACGCCCGCCGGTCGAGGAGGCGTAGAAGGTCTGTACCGGCTTGCCCTGGTAGAGCACCGCGATCCCGGTCGTGGAGGTGGGCGAGGTGGAGGTGACCGCGGCGATCCAGCGAGCGCCGTAGTCGGTCGAGCCGACGCGCTCCCCTTCCTTGGCCCAGCCGACGTACATCTGGCTGCGCTGGTCGTCCCACACCTGGCACCCGCCGCAGTCCGCCCTCGGTGCCTTGCCGGCCGCGACCAGGGCGTAGCTGCGGGCGATGATCGCCTGGGCGCGCAGGGCCTCGGTCGGCCAGGACGACGGCATCTCGGCCAGCCCCCGCAGGTAGCCAGAGTGCAGGTCGACCGTGGTGACCGCCTCGATGGCCTTCGAGACGTTGGTCAGCGCCAGTCGTCCCCAGCGATAGGAGCGCTCCTTGACCGCCGAACTCCCGACCGCGCGGGAGCCGACCGCCAGCCGGGTGGCCGGCCCGGACCAGGCCGCCGTGCCCGTCCATTCCACCGACCAGCCGCTGACGGTGCGCTGCACCCTCGCCCCCGAGCCACGCACCACGACGATCGAGATTGCCGTCCCCGAGGGGGTCGCGGTGGCGACGTCGCCGGGTCCGAGCAGGATCGGCGTTCCCGTCGACGGCACGAGGCGGGCCTGCGGCACGGTGCCGGCGTTGATCCCGATCGGCCGCAGCACCACCGAGCGTCCGCGGTGCACCACGTTGACCCGGATGTCGACCGCGTCCCGCACGCCGGTGACCGCGACGGACGTGTAGTAGTGCTGCACGATCTGCTCGGCGCCGGTCCCGGCGCGCGCCATGCCCAGGGCGCCGTACTGCGACAGGCCCACGCCGTGCCCATACCCCGAGCCGGCGATGGTGACCAGCCCCGGGTTCGTGGCCGGCCGGGGCGCCGAGGTCGAGGGGCCCGAGATCCCCTCGCCCACCGGACGCTCCCGCGGCAGCACGATCTCCGCCGAGGCCGGCGCGCTCACCGTGCCGGCGAGCAGCGTGGCCAGCAAGGGCACCGCGAGTCCCACCCGGCCGGCTCGAACGACTCGCCCGGGTGTCGGTCGGGCGGCTGGGACCATCCGGCGCTCCTCGGGACAGGGGGTCGCCGGAACCCCGGCCCCTCCCTCGTCGGCACCCACACCCCAAACCTGAGCCCCCCGCCCAACCCGCTCACTGGTTCACTCTGTGGGTGTCGGTGCTGCTGATCGGGGTTGTGGTGAGGTGGTTCCGGTGTCATCCCTGGTCTCCCACCGGGTCACTGCCTCACCTGCTCGGCCTTCGAGGTCCTGCATGAGTTCAGCGGGGCCCG
>JAEUJN010000077.1 GCA_016794595.1 Kineosporiaceae bacterium | reverse complement strand
TGGGGGAGCGGATCGCGGCCGAGCTGGGCCGCAAGTACGGTGAGCGCGGGTACGCGCCGTCCGCCGATGCCTGGTCGGGCCCGGACGCCGGGGGCCTGCGTGTCCTCACCCCCCACAAGGCCATGGCGTGGTTCGCCTTTCCCGGCGACGTCACCCGGTTCCGCTTCCGGCGATCGGATCATGATCTGGACGCCGCCGCTACCGTGGAGCGATGACTGCGCCATCGCGGCCCGACATCGTGACCGATCTCGCTGCGTTGGAGGCGATCTACGGGGCGTTCCCCGAGAACGGCCGCCTCAAGGAGACGCCGGTCATCACGCCGCTGCAACGGCGCTGGATCGAGGCGTCGCCCTTCGTGCTGATCGCCACCGCCGGCGAGGAGGGGCTGGACTGCTCGCCGCGCGGTGACCCGGCGCCCGCCGTCCACATCGTCGACGAGCGCACCCTGCACCTGCCTGACCGGCGCGGCAACAACCGGCTCGACACGTTGCGCAACATCGTCTCCGACGGCCGGGTGGGATTGCTGTTCCTGGTGCCCGGGCTGGGGACGACGGTGCGCGTCAACGGCACGGCGGTGCTGCGCACCGATCCGGAGCTGCTGGAGCGGTACGCCATGGCGCGCCTGGACGGCCGCAAACTGCCGCAGACCGTGATCGAGATCGCCGTGCAGACGGTCTACACCCAGTGCCCCAAGGCACTGATCCGCTCGGACCTGTGGAACTCGGCGCACCACCGCAGGGCCGACGAACTGCCCACCGTGGGGGCGATCATGGCCGAGATCACCGACGGTGGCTTCGACGGGGTGGCCTGGGACGCCGCCTATCCCCAGCGGATCGCGGACACCATCTACTGAGCTCATTGAGCTGCTGAGTTATCCGGGGTTGGCCGAGGGCGGCCGCACCCGGACCCCACCGCCGAGATCGCCGGCGTGGTGATCAACAGTCGAGAATGATCACAATCCTGGCGATCTCGGCGAGTGGTGAGGGACTGCGGCGGGGGTCTCGGCGAACGGCGGGGGTGGTGAGGTGGGGACGGCTCAGCGCAGGTGGTGCGGTCGAGTGCCGAAACGGTTGCGCTTGCCCAGGGTCGACACTGTCTGACGGGAGAGTTCGGCTCGATAGCGCGCGGTGACCTCGTCGGGGTAGCGATCGAAGGTGGCCAGCAGGTCAGCACGGTGCGCCGGAGTACTGTATGCCGCCATCTCGCGACGGAGCCGTTCGCGCTCGGTGCGGGCCGAGCGCCGCAGGGTTCGCTCGGCACGCCAGATGACGTACCTGTCGGTCAGCGACATGGGCACCTCCCCGTCGGTGCGCCGGACTCGAGGGTCACCCTCGCCCCTCCAGGGTACGTCGCCTCACCGGAAGCGACCCTGGACGATGGGGCCTGCCCGGCGACCGGGGGCCACCCCTCTCAGGGCCCGGGCGTCGTGCAGGACGCCAGCCGGTCGTCGAGAAAGCGCCGCTCGGCCGGATTGGTGGTGAGCTCCAGGGCCCGGCGGTACGCCTCAGCGGCCTGCTCCCGCCGGCCGATCCGGCGCAACAGGTCGGCCCGGGCCGCGTGCAGGTAGCGATAGTCGGCCAACGCCCCTCGCTGCCTGATCGCCTCGATCTCCGCCAGCCCCGCCTCGGGTCCCTCGAGCATCGAGGTCGCCACCGCGGCGTTGAGCGCCACCACGTCGCTCGGCGCGAGGAGCCTCAGCTGGTCGTAGAGCCCGCGGATGGAGCGCCAGTCGGTCTGCTCCCATCCGGGCGCCGTGGCGTGCAGCGCCGCGATCGCCGCCTCCACCTGGTAGGCGCCGATGTGCCCGATGGCCAGCGCCCGGGTCAGCGTTGCCTGGCCCTGCGCGATCAGCGAGCGGTCCCACCGGGTGCGGTCCTGGTCCTCGAGCAGCACCAGCCCGCCGTGCGCGTCGATCCGGGTCGCCCTGCGGGCATCACTGAGCAGCATCAGTGCCTGCAGCCCCAGGGTCTCGGCCAGGGCCACCGCGCGCTCGTGGTCGATGCCGGGCGAGCCGGTGATCGATCCCCTCCCCGACCCGGCCGCTGACCCGGCCCCCGCCCCCGGCCCGGTCCCGGACTCGGTCCCCCCACCGAGGTGAGGGCTCACCACCGCGGGCAGACGGTCCAGCAGCTCGGCCAGCAACCCCGCCAGCCAGCGCGCCTCGTCGCACAGGTCCCCGCGCACCAGGGCCGGCCCGTCGGCCGAGGTGTGCCCCTCGGTGAAGATCAGGTAGATCACCCGCAGCACCTCGGCGCACCGGGCCGGCAGATGTTCGCGTGCCGGGACGGCGAACGGCACCCCCGCCGTCCGGATCTTCGCCTTCGCCCGGACCAGGCGCTTGCCCAGGGTCGCCGGGGACAGCAGGAATCCGGCGGCGATCTGCCCGGTGGACAGCCCGCACACCTCGCGCAAGGTCAGCGCCACCCGGGAGGCGGGGTCCAGGGCCGGGTGGCAGCACCCGAAGATCAGCGCGAGCTGGTCGTCGACCAGCTCCCCCGCGGGTCGCGGGGTGTGGCCCCCCTCGGCCGCCTCGACCAGGGCCGGCAGCCGTTGGGTGAACCGCTGCTCGCGGCGGATCCGGTCGATCGCCCGCCGCCGGGCGGTGGTGAGCAACCAGGCCCCCGGACGCTCCGGCGTGGTTCCCGGCCCCCAGCGGGCCGCGGCCTCGACGAAGGCCTCCTGGGCGGCGTCCTCGGCCAGGTCCAGGTCGCCCAGGTCCCGCCGCAGGGTGGCCACCAGGATGGGCCACTGGGCGGCGAAGACCTGGGCGACGCCGGGTGCGCGCACGGTGGTCGTCTCGCGGGTCGATCCGGTGGACGATCAGTCCGGCGCCCCGCCGAGGGTGCTCAGGTCGACGACCGGGCGCACCTCCACCGACCCGTAGCGAGCGGTCGGGGCCTTCGAGCCCCACGCCAGGGCGGCGTCCAGATCGGGGACGTCGACGATGTAGTAGCCGCCGAGCACCTCCTTGGTCTCGGCGAACGGGCCGTCCGTGGTCACCGTCGCGCCGTCCCGGGTGGTGATCGTGGTCGCGGACTCGATCGGGTGCAGTGGGTCGCCGGCCACCAGGATGCCCGCCTCGGCCATGGCGCGGGTGTAGGCGAACCACTCCTGCATCTCAGCGGCGGCCTCCGGGCTGCCCTCGGCGGGGCCGGCGTGGGTGGCGGAGTAGAGCAGGAACATGTACTTCATCGGTCCTCCAGTCGACCGTGAGCCGCCGGGGTGGCGAGCTCGCTACCCGGACGACGAACAGCATCCCCGGGTTTGGACATCTCTCACCCGCCGAAACCCGCTCATGCTCCGCAGCCGCCGCTCGACGTCCGGTTGAGAACGTTTTCACAGCGTCACCCGCGGAGCATGAGCTGTCGGCTGGGGAACATGAGCCGGTTGGGTGGTGGGGTTCACACCTCAGCCCGGGGCCAGGCCCGGCTGGGGTGGCGATACTCGATGGCACCTGCGCCGGCGACGCACCTGCGCTCTCCACGAAGGGGTGGACACCACCATGGGACGTCTCCAGCACACCGAGGGTCTGACCGCCGACCAGCGCGAGATGCTGAAGCTGGTGCGGGAGTTCGTCGACGAGCAGATCATCCCGGTGGCCACCGAACTCGAGCACAAGGACGCCTACCCGGACGAGATCGTCGAGGGCATGAAGGAGATGGGCGTCTTCGGCCTGATGATCCCCGAGGAGTACGGCGGGCTCGGCGAGTCGCTGCTGACCTACGCCCTGGTGGTGGAGGAGATCGCCCGAGGCTGGATGAGCGTCTCCGGCATCATCAACACCCACTTCATCGTGGCCTACATGCTGCTCCAGCACGGCACGGAGGAACAGAAGCAGCGCTACCTGCCCCGGATGGCGGCCGGTGAGGTGCGCGGCGGGTTCTCGATGAGCGAGCCGCACTGCGGCAGCGACGTGTCCTCGATCCGGACCAAGAGCGTCCGGGCCGACGGCCCGGAAGGTGCTGCCAACTGGACGATCAACGGCCAGAAGATGTGGCTGACCAACGGAGGGTCCTGCAACCTGGTCGCCGTCCTGACCAAGACCGACCTCGGCGCGAACTCGGTCTACAAGAACATGACCACCTTCCTGGTGGACAAGGAGTCCGGCTTCGGCGAGACCGCGCCCGGCCTGACCGTTCCGGGCAAGATCGAGAAGATGGGCTACAAGGGGGTCGACACCACCGAGCTCGTCTTCGACGGGTACGCGACCACCGACGCCCAGATCCTGGGCGGGGTCCCGGGCAAGGGCTTCTACCAGATGATGGACGGCGTCGAGGTGGGCCGGGTCAACGTCGCCGCGCGGGCGTGCGGGCTGGCGATGCGGGCCTTCGAACTCGGCATCCGCTACGCCCAGCAGCGGGAGACCTTCGGCAAGAAGATCGCCGAGCACCAGGCGGTGCAGTTCCGCCTGGCCGAGATGGCGACCAAGGTCGAGGCAGCACACCAGATGATGATCATGGCTGCGCGCAAGAAGGACGCCGGGGAGCGCAACGACCTCGAGGCGGGCATGGCCAAGTACCTGGCGAGTGAGTACTGCCGGGACGTCGTCGAGGACTCCTTCCGCATTCACGGTGGGTACGGCTACTCCAAGGAGTACGAGATCGAGCGGCTCTACCGCGAGGCACCGATGCTGCTGATCGGTGAGGGCACGGCCGACATCCAGCGCATGATCATCGGTCGGCGCCTGCTGGAGGACTACGCGATCGAGGGCTGAGACCCGGCCGGGGTCGAGGCCCTGCCAGAGCCGGACCGGCGCGACCGGCGCGACCGGGGGAGACTCAGCCCTTGCGGGTGTGCCTCCCGCGCGGGGGCAGGCTCGCCGCGGGCAGGTGAAGCGCGCTGTCCGAGGCATGCCGCGGCGTGTAGGGCTGTCCCGAGGAGTCGAGCACGGGCAGGGCGGCGGTCGGCGGATCGGCCGGGGCGTGCGGCTGACCGCCGGCCGGGGGCGTCGCGGCGTCCGGCGACCTCAGCACCGACCACAGGGTCAGGAACCACAGCGGGACCAGCAGGGACTGGTTGATCATCAATCCCCAGGCCGCCCCGGCCACGCCGTCGATGACCGCCCCGCCCAGCATGAGCGAGAGCACCAGGGGCGCCTCGACCAGCATCAGCCGGAACGTCCGCCGGGCCAGGCCCATGGCGTAGATGGTCACCGCGGGTCCGAGGCAGGCGCGGGCGGCGACCGATCCCAGGGCCACCGGCAACAGCACGCTGGCCGGACCGTCCCAGTTGTCCCGGAAGATCATCCGGCCCACCTCGTCCGGCATCAGCCAGAGGCCGGCGGTGTAGGTGAGGGCGATGGCCACCATGGCGGCACTGGCGCCGGTGGCGATCGTCCACCGGGTCCGGGCGCCCAACCAGGCGCGGCGGGACAGCTCGGGCAGGGCGAAGGTGAACATGGCCGAGCTGAGCGTCTCCAGCGGCCCGACCAGCACCTGGGCGCCGCGGATCGCGGACACCGCCCCCTCGCCGACCAGGACGCCGACCAGCAGGAAGCCACCGGTGAAGGCCCCGGAGGTGAGCAGGTTCTCGGTCAGGAAGAAGCGGGAGAGGTCCCAGGTGCGTCGTCCCCACGCAACGGCGGCCCGGGGGTCGGGGACGACGCGCAGCTGGCTGAGCGCGATCACGACGCAGAACGCCGCCCCGCCTCCCCAGGCGAGGATGAGCCAGGCGGCATCGGCGTGGCCCAGGCGGATCAGTGCCGCGATCGCGCCGAACTGGATCAGTGCCCACAGGGCGTCGTTGGCTGCCGCGTTCCTCGCCAGGGACTGGGCGAAGAAGGCCATCCGGCAGGCGTCCTGCATGATCAGGGCCGGCAGGACCGCTGCCAGGGCGAGCAGGGCCCGGCCCGGGCCCGGTCGGTCGAGCACCAGCCAGAGCGCACCCCCGACCGCGGCGACCACCACCGAGATCGTGACCGTGAGGCCGACGATGAAGCCGAACGCCTGGGTCAGCCCGGTCCTCCAGGCGGAGCCGTGCACATCGCTGAAGCGCACGCTCAGCACCTGACCCACCAGGGCCCGGCCGACGCCGATCACCAGGGTGAAGACGTAGAAGGCGTTGGTGAACGCGTCCAGCTGGGCCAGGCCCACCGATCGGGCGAGCACGACGAACAGCAGGGTGTTGGTCAGGGCGGTGATCACCTGGTCGGTGATGTTCCAGGACGCCCGGCGCGCCAGCCGCGCGTAGCGGGAACCGCCCGGCGGGGAGCCCGGGGGCGGCTCGTGCGGCGGTGGGGTGGACCCGGACCCCTGATCAGCCGTGCTCGCCGGGGTGGCGCCGTCCCGGATCGCCCGGGTCTCGACCCCCAGCTCGGGCACCGTGATCCCGCCGGTCACCGGGGGGCGCCCGTCCGGGCCGAGCTCGATCGGGCCGAGCCCGCTCGTCGCCGGCCGCTGGGTGGTCACGGGGTCCAGTCTCTCAGGCGTCGAGTTCGTGATCGGTGGATACCCCGTGGCCGGCTGCTCGCTCTCGTGGCTGCGGTCCGTGGCCCGGCCACGCCGGACGCCGGACGGTTGGGCGGCCCGGCGCGCGGTAGGCGAGGATGGGGGGCATGTCGAACTTGGGACCCATGGGACGGCAGCGCCAGCCCGGACTGCCGACGCCGCCGCGCGGTGAGCCGATCGCGCGCTACGACACCTATCTGGAAGCCCAGCGCGTGGTCGACTTCCTGTCGGACAACCACTTCCCGGTGCAGTTCGTGACCATCGTGGGCAGTGGCCTGCGCATGGTCGAGCGGGTCACCGGGCGCCTGACCTACGGCCGGGTCGCCATCGCCGGCGCGGCGTCCGGGGCGTGGTTCGGCTTGTTCGTCGGCCTGCTGCTGACCCTGTTCGGCTCGAACTACCCGGCCGGTTTCGTGATCGCCTCGATGCTCATCGGGAGCGCCTTCGGCATGCTGTTCGGGGTCATCTCCTATGCGCTGACCGGGGGCCGGCGCGACTTCACCTCGACCAGCCAGATCGTGGCCAGTGAGTACGAGGTGCTGTGCATGCCCGAACACGCGCGGGCGGCCATCGAACTGTTGCACACCATGCCGGATGGTGCCGGCCGCGATCGTCTGGGACGGCAGCCGGGTGGCCGGTCCGGCTCGCCGTGGGGCTCGGTCACCGATCCCGTGTCCGGACCGGGAGCCGAGGCGCGACCCAGTGACCCCTATGGCCCGCCACCGTCCGGGTCGCCCTCTCCCGGTCCCGGTCCGGGGGAGCCGGGCGGGCCGCCGGCGCCGCACGGCTGGCGTCCGACCTCGACGCCGTCCGCCACGTCCGAACAGCCCGGTCCCGCCGGGGAGCAACCCGCCCCCGTCCCGCCGGACCCTGATCCGGCGGCCACCCTCACCTACGGTCAGGTGATGGAGCAGCGACGCCGTGAGGCCCGCGAGCGCGCCGAGCGTGAGGCCCGAGAGCACGCCGATCGCGAAGGCCCGGACCGCAACCCCACCTCACCCTGACTCCAGCCCTCGCCCCCCTCGCCCCCCACCCCGCATCCCCCACCCCTCGTGATCATGCACTTTCGACTATTCGAAAGTGCATGATCACGAGGGGTGAGGTCAGGGTGAGCGCCCAGCTGCGGACGGGTCAGAGCCAGCCGTTGCGCCGGAAGCCGCGGAACATCGTGCCGCAGACGGTGAGCATCAGCAGGGTCACCGCCGGGTAGCCCCATGGGTTGTGCAGCAGCGGGATGTAGTCGAAGTTCATCCCGTAGACCCCGGCGATCATGGTCGGGACGGCGGCGATCGCGACCCACGCCGAGATCTTGCGCATGTCCTCGTTCTCGCTGACGGTCAGCCGGGCCAGGCCGGCCTGCAGGATCGAGCCGAGCAGTTCGTCGTAGCTCTGCACCTGCTCGCGCACCCGGATCAGGTGGTCCTCGACGTCGCGGAAGTACTCGCGGATGTCGGGGTGGACCAACCCCTGTGCCCGGTGGGCCAGTTCGTGCAGCGGCCCGGCCAGCGGGCTGGTGGTGCGCTTCATCTCGATGATGTCGCGCTTGAGCTGGTAGATCCGCTCGACGTCGGTGATCCGCCGCTGGGAGAACACCGAGGTCTCGATCTCCTCGATGTCCTCGTTGACCTGGTCGACCACGGCCAGGTAGTCGTCCACGACCTTGTCGCACACCGCGTGCAGCACCGCCGAGGGCCCCAGGGCGAGCTGCTCGGGGTCCTGCTCCAGCCGGCGGCGCAGGCCCCGCATGGAGGCGTGGCGCCCGTGGCGCACGGTCACCGCGTAGTACTCCCCGAGGAAGACCATGATGGTGCCGGTCTCGACGATGTCGCCCCCGTCCAGGCCCTCGCCGATCCGGTCGTCCCGGTCGATGTAGGCCAGGGACCGCAACGCGAGGAAGAACATGTCGTCGTAGCGTTCGATCTTCGGGCGCTGCCTGTTGTTGGAGGCGTCCTCCAGGGCCAACTCGTGCAGGTCGAACACGTCACCGAGTTGGTTCAGCTGGTTGGTGGTCGGCTCGTGCAGGCCGAGCCAGATGAACCCCTCGCCCCCGCGGGCGATGGCGCAGGCGGCATCGAAGTCCTGCTGCTCCTGCCGGACGCCGTCGATGTACAGGCCCCAGTCGACGGCGGCATCGAGCAGCAGGCGGTTGGACTCGGGAGGGGTGGCGGCCGCGGTCATCGCCGGACGGCGTCCGGTGGCCGACTTGCCGTTGGTCGACTTGCCGTTGGTCGTGGACCGCAGTGGGATGGTGCGAGCGGCCAGCGGGATCGCCCGAGCGAGCGGGCGGGTCGGACGAACCATGGGTGGTCACCTCCGGGGAAGCACCCGGCGGCGTACCGGTCGTCAGGACGACGCGGCGAGCGGGCCGGGCTCGGGAGTGCGGGTCGACGGGGCGGCCAGGTGGCTGGCCTCGGGACTATCACCAGATGGCATGACCCACTCACCTCCTCCAGCTCATGCGGCACGCAGGGTGCCGTTGACGGCGCAACCTGACCAAGGTTAACCGCTGGTGACGGCTGACAGCGCACCCTTGATCCCACCATTTCGCCGGTGGCCCGTCCGCTGAGCCGCCCGAGGGGTCGAAAAGGCGGACATTGGGCCTAGCCGTGGAGACGTTCGGCGAGCATTCCAGGCACTTCGTTGTGGCGCTTGTCTCGCGGCACTCTTCAGGGGCCTGCCCAGTAGGGCTGTCCGACTCCACACTGTGCATGTGATCGCTGAGCGTCCCACCCGCCTGCTCGGACGGCGTGCGCTGCTGTCCGGATTCGGGGCCTGCCTGCTGGGGGGTGGCACGGCCGAAGCCGTCCAGGTCCTCCGGCGGCACGATCACACCGACTCCGAGAACTCCCGCCGTCGGGTCGATCCGACGTCCATCTCTCGGGTCGAGACCGCCGGGGATCTGATGGCGCTTACCTTCGACGACGGCCCGGACCCCGACCACACCCCGACGGTCCTGCGCGTCCTGAGCGCCGCGGAGGTGCGCGCCACCTTCTTCGTGATCGGCCGCAACGCGCTGCGCCACCCTCAGCTGGTTCGCGACATCCTGGCCGATGGTCACGAGGTGGCCAACCACACCCAGGATCACCGCTGGCTCGACCGGCTCGACCTCGCCTCGGTCACCGACCAGATCGTCGGGGCAGAGCGCACCCTGGCCGGGCTGGGGGCCGGCTCGGGGGGAATGTTCCGTCCGCCGCGGGGGTGGATCAGCCCGAACGTCGTCACTGCGACGCGCGCTGCACGCTTGCGCACCATCTTCTGGACGGATTGCCTCGAGGCGCATCTGAGCCACGGCATCGATCGGGCAATCGCCGAGGTGAGCCACTCCGCACGCCCTGGCGGCATCCTGCTATGCCACGATGGTGGCCGATTGGACGGTCCCAATCCGCAGGCGATCGACAGAAGTGCCACTGTGGCGGCGCTGCCCGGACTACTACGGTGCCTGCGCGCCCGTGGCCTCGCGGCGGACCGGCTCAGCAGCCTGCTCGAGGCCTCCAACTGATCACCGCCCCGAGCGATTTCGCCGTCCAGTCCTCGATCTCCTGGACGGTGCGCGGCATCGTGGTGAGGTTCTCGCAGCCGTCCTCGGGTGACATTTATGTCGTCCTCGCTGCGCCTGGACCGCCGCGCAACGACGCCGTGGGGCCCCAACAGCAGGTCGTCGGTGTCCAAATAGAGACCTGGCTTGATGAAGATCATGCCGGGCTCGTTCAGGGGCCGTCCATGTACATCCGCTTGCGGCCAGCACGCACCAACCGGCGGGGGCCCGACCGAGTTCAGGGGTTGCCCTGTTGGGGAACCGACCCGGTCAGGTTGTTTCTAATCACCGTGATAGGCGACATCTCACCGAGCGTCATGGAGCGGCGACGACCCCATTGACATCTTCGTCACGATAAGCGAATATGTAGAGAGATGGTCTGATTCTGTCGGCAGTCTTCGAATCCGGGGGGAACAATGGCTACGATTAGGTGCAGGCGTGCCGTTCTCGGTGCCACCGCTTTGATTCTATCTTTCGGCGTTGCATTGGGCAGCGCGAATGAGGCAGCGGCAGGAGAGGCAGATATCTGCTCCTCGACCAGCATTAACGCTACGCCCAACTGGGCGACCGGTTATCAGCGTACGGCCAAGGAGACGGAGGATCTCTTCTGGAGCTATTACGGCAGTGGGTGTTCGTACTGGCAGCCAGCAGGTATCACATTCCGGGCTATGGTCGGGAATTCCACCACCCCTTCATATACCCTCGCTCCCAGCGACTTCGGGAGGCGTAAACTGTGGACTCAGATGCCGGTTGGAACCACTTTTAAGTTGCAGTGGAGGATATCGCCCGCTCTTACGCAAGGGAAATGGCACTTCGAGAACTGAATGACAGCAGGGTGAAGGCATTCGGGTGAAGTGAGAATGATAGAGGCGACTCCAGCCGTCAGGTCGAACAGCAAGTTCCGCGATAGACTTGGCCGATTCAAGCGGCAATACCATGCCATTCTCGGAGCGGTCTCCATCTCAATGCTGGTCGCTTGCGCCGGGGACCGTGGCTCCCCATCATTGACGGACCGCGAGCGCGGGGTTCTAGAGTCGGTGCTGTTGTGGAGGTTCGATGCAGTCTCAGATGCTGCGCGGGATGAGATCTACGGGAAGACAGTACAGGCCTGTATGGCAGAGAAGGGCCACGACTACACCTACAATGTCTCGTTGCCGACTTCGATTGTAACTTACGATTCGTTCTATGGGCTGCCTACGCCTGAGTACGCTGAGAAGTGGGGCCTGGGAGTGTACACGAACCAGATTCAAGCAGATATTGAGTTCGGTACACCCTTGAGTGGGAGCAGTTCTCAGGAGCGGAATGACAGTTTCTACGATGCACTCTACGGCTCTTGGTGGCGCACGGAAGAAGGAGTGATTCCCGTCAATGGGGCGGCTGGCTGCGGAGGGGTTGGACTGCGACAGGCCAACCCGATTATTTATGGCCTGAATGGTCTTCAGGGTGGAGCGGCCATGCTTGCGGAGATCCCGTCTCAGTTGGAGCGCAATTCGGCAGTGCGCTCAAGCGCTGAACTCTGGGATGAGTGCATGACAATGCGTGGCCACTCCATACCGGACGGCTTTCGTGGATTGCCTGCCTATGTAGCGGCGCAAGTGAAGCTACAGCCCACGGGCTATCGGTATGCTACGAGTGTTTCGAAACCACCCATACGAATAAGGGTCCCCGCATACGATGAATCTCAACTGCGCCAAGCTATACAGAAAGAGAAAGCACTGGCGCGTGTTGCAGTAGCATGCGACTCGGAATCCGATCTAACAATGACGATCGGTTCAATTCGAAGGACACTCGTGATCGAGTTCATTGGATCAAAGGGAGGCTCCTTGAAGACTTATGTAGGGGAGGAACTCCAGCTGCAACTATCTCACCCGAAGGTCGCGAGTGTGAGCAGTCAACCTTGATCATTCGAGCCTGAGGTGGGTGGGCCCCAGATCTGCCTTTGGGTTCGTCCTTCGCGTTCTTCGGTGGCTCCCACTTGATCTTCACAAGAGGACCATCGCCATCCAGGTCTCGACCTCCTCGACGGTGCGCGGCAGCATCGCGGTGAGGTTCTCGCAGCCGTCCTCGGTGACCAGCACGTCGTCCTCGATCCGGATCCCGATCCCGCGCAACTCCTCCGGGGCCAGCAGGTCGTCTGCCGTGAAGTACAGGCCGGGTTCGATGGTGAAGATCATGCCGGGCTCGAGCACGCCGTCCAGGTACATCTCGCGCCGGGCCTGCGCGCAATCGTGCACGTCGATCCCGAGGTGATGGCTCACCCCGTGCACGATCCAGCGCCGGTGGTACTGGCCCTCGTCGGCCAGGGACTCCTCGGCGCTGACCGGCAGCAGGCCCCACTCGGCGAGGCGCCGGGCGATCACCGCCTGGGCCGCGGCGTTCAGATCACGGAACCGGCTACCCGGCCGCGCGACGGCGAACGCGGCATCCGCCGCCTCGAGCACCACCTCGTACACCCTGCGCTGCGCCTCACTGAACCGCCCGGTGATCGGCAGGGTCCGGGTGACATCGGCGGTGTAGAGCGTGTCCACCTCCACCCCGGCGTCGATCAGCACCAGGTCGCCCTCGCGCACCACCCCGTCGTTGCGGATCCAGTGCAGGGTGCAGGCGTGCGCCCCGCTGGCGGCGATGGTGTCGTAGCCGGTGCCGTTGCCCTCCTCGCGGGCCCGCCGGGCGAACACCCCTTCGATCACCCGCTCACCCCGGCGGCTGGCGACCGCCTCGGGCAGGGCGCGCACGATGTCCTCGAAGGCCCGGGCGCTGACCGCGACCGCCTCGCGCATCTGTTCGATCTCGAAGGAGTCCTTGACCAGGCGCAACTCGCTCGCCGCGCGGGCCAGCTCGCCGTCCGACCGGGTCATCGCCTCGCGGGTCGCCTCGCGCGCGGTGTCGTCCGCGGCCGCCCCGACGCGGGCCTCGTCCAGCCGCTCGGTGATCTGCTGGTCACCCTCGCGGATCACCCGGACGGCGAGGCCGCCCTCGCCGGCGTCCTTGGCGATCGCATCGAGCACCTCGTCGAGGTGGCGGGCGGTGATCCCGGTCAGCGCCTCGATCTCCTCCAGGCTGGGCCGCACGCCGACCCACAGCTCGCCGTAGCGGGCGTCGGAATAGAACTCCTCGGTGTCCCGCCCCGCCCGGGGACGGAAGAAGATCACCGCGTCGTGGGTGTCCTGCCCGGCGCCGCCGCCGTGCCCGTCGCCGTCGCCGGTCGCGGTACCGGCCCTCGGTTCGAGGACCAGGACGGCATCCGGCTCCTGGTCGGTGCCCAGCCCGGTGAGGTGGGCGAACGCCGAGTGCGGCCGGAACCGGAAGTCGGTGTCGTTGCTGCGCCGGACCAGGGGCCCGGCCGGGAACACCAACCGCTCACCGGGGAATAGCGCGCCGAGGGCGCGGCGGCGGCGGGCGGCGAAGTCCGCGGCCGGTAGCCGGTCGGGCAGGGTCGCCGGCCGGGGTGCCCAGTTGTCGGCGATGAACGCCCGGAAGGCCGCGGAACGGGGGTAACTGCGATGCTCGGTCACCTCGTCGGCGGGCGGAGTCGTCTGCGAGTCCTGGCTCATCGGACCATGGTGACACCGACCGGCGACACCGCTCACGCAGTGCCGCCCGGTGGGCCGCCTCCGGTGCCCCACGGCGGCGACGTAGGCTGCCGGAAGGCCCGCTGCCGAGACGGGCCGGGACAGAAGGTGAGTGGCGTTGCGCCGGATCGTGATCGTCGGCGGCGGGATCAGCGGCCTGACCGTGGCCTACCACCTGACGAGGGGCCCCCGGCCCCCCCGGGTCACGGTGCTCGAGGCAGGTTCTGCCCCCGGCGGCTGGGTGGGCTCGGCCGCGATCGCCGGGTATCGGGTCGACACCGGACCCGAGGCGCTGCTGGCCAGGATGCCCGCCGTCCAGGCGTTGCTGGCCGACCTCGGACTGGACGAGGCCCGCCGGGCCCCGCAGGGCAGCGCGTTCATCTGGGCGCGTGGGGCTCTGCGCCCGCTGCCGCAGAGCTCGGTGTTCGGCGTGCCCAACAAGCTGATGCCCCTGCTGCGGTCCGGATTGGTGGGCCCGCTCGGCGTCCTGCGGGCGGGCGCCGATCTCGTGCTGCCCAGGCCGCGCCGGCTGCCCCCGGACCCGACGATCGCCCAGGTGCTGCTGCCGCGCTTCGGATCGCAGGTGTTCGCCAACATGATCGAGCCCCTGCTCGGTGGGGTGCACGCGGGGGATGCGCGCCGGCTGTCGGTGCGCAGCGCCGTCCCCGAGGTGGCGGCGGCGGTCAGCGGGCGGCGCAGCATCTACCTGGCCCTGCGCGGCCGGGAACCGCGGACCGGCTCCGGCCCGGCGCTGATCGGCTTCGAGGGGGGCATCGAGCAGCTGGTGAGCGCCGTGGCGCAGGCGGTGCGTGCCGTCCCCTCCGCCGAGATCCGCTGTGGGACAAGGGTCTCGCGGCTGGACCCACTCTCGCCCGGGGGCTACCGGGTGACCATCGAGCACGGCGCGGAACTGCTCGCGGACGACGTCGTGCTCGCCGTCCCCGCCCCGGTCGCCGCGGCGCTGCTGGCCGAGACGGCACCGGACGCCGCCGCCGCTGCGGCCGCGATCCCGCACATCGGCGTGGCGACGCTGGTGCTGGCGTACGCGCCGTCCCAGATCGCGAACCCGTTGGCGGGCACCGGATTCCTGGTTCCACCCGCGGACGGCCGGCTGCTGGTCGGCTGCACCTGGCTGACCAGCAAGTGGGCCCATCTGCGCCCGGCGGACGGCGCGCCGGAGAAGGTGCTCATCCGGTGCATGGTCGGCCGGGACGGGCAGCAGTCCTGGCAGGACCTGGACGACGAGGCGCTGCTCGCCGCGGTGCGCCGGGAGCTCGCCGAGTCGATGGGCATTCACGAGCCCCCCGAGGCCGTCTCGATCCGGCGGATGCCGGGGGCGATGCCGCAGTACGTGGCCGGCCACGCGGATCGGGTGGCGGCGATCGATGCCGCACTGGTCCAGCGGCCCGGACTGCACGTGATCGGGTCCAGCTTCCGCGGGGTGGGCATGGCCTCCTGCATCACCCACGCCGGGCTGCTGGCCGCCCGGATGACCAGCTCGATCACCGCCCCGAACACGACCCCCTCGCCGGACTCCCCGGTCGTGGCTCACCGAGGCACGCGATGAGCGTCGACTTCGCCCGGCGTCCGATGCTCGTCTTCTGGGAGACCACCCGAGCCTGTGCCCTGGCCTGCCGCCACTGCCGGGCGAGTGCCACCCCCGGGGCATTGCCCGGGGAACTGACCCATGCCGAGGGCATGGACCTGATCGATCAGGTCGCCGGTTTCGGACGCCCCTACCCGATCCTGGTGCTCACCGGCGGTGACTGCCTGCTGCGGCCCGACCTGTTCTCCCTGGTCGAGCACGCGACCTCGCTCGGCATCCCGACCGCCCTCTCGCCCTCGGTCACGCCGTCGCTGACCCCGGCGGCGATCGAGCGGATCGCGGCCAGCGGCGTCCGCGCCGTCTCGATCAGCCTGGACGGCGCCACCCCGGCGACGCACGAGGGGGTGCGCGGCATCGACGGGCTGTTCGTGCCGACGGTCGCGGCGATCCGCGACCTGGCCGCGGCCGGGTTGACGGTGCAGGTCAACACCACCGTGATGCGCTCGACCGTGGACGAGCTCGCCGACGTCGCGGCGATCGTGCGGGATGCCGGTGCCCACATCTGGGAGGTCTTCTTCCTGGTGCAGGTGGGCCGGGGCAGCGCGCTGGGCGAGCTGACCCCGCCGGAGAACGAGGACGTCTGCCACCTGCTCTACGACGCCTCCCGCCACGGGTTCATCGTGCGCACGGTCGAGGCACCGTTCTTCCGCCGCGTGGTGGCCGCCCGGCGGGCCGGTGGACCGGCCTCGGACGGCGCTCTCTACCACCGGTTGTCGGCTCGGCTGCGCGAGCTGCTGGGGGAGCCGGCGGACGACGTCCGGCCCAGCGCGCACACCGCTGCCACGCGGGACGGCAAGGGGATCGTGTTCGTCGCCCACGACGGCGAGGTGTACCCGGCCGGATTCCTCCCGCTGGGGCTCGGGTCGGTGCGCGAGCAGCCGCTGGCCGAGATCTACCGCGACCATCCGCAGCTGCTCGCGATCCGCGCCGCCCGGTTCGCCGGCAGGTGCGGGCGGTGCGAGTACGCCGACCTGTGCGGCGGATCCCGGGCCCGCGCCCACGCGGCGTCCGGGGACGTGCTCGGTGAGGATCCGGCCTGCGCCTACCGGCCTGCCTTCGCTCCGGTCCCGGCGGGCGGTCACCAACCCTGTTCATGATCGTGACGAGTTCGTCCGTGTATCACGGACGAACTCGTCACGATCACCGGTGGGTCGGGGTTGTCCACAGGGGGTGAGCGGGGGTCGGGCCCGGTGCGCCAGGGTCGGGGCGTGACCGGACGCCGCCCGAGGCCGCCCGAACCCTGGCAGCAGCTCGCCGCGGACCAGGGCGGGGTGATCACCCGTGGCCAGCTGCTCGCCCTCGGCCTCAGCGCGTCGGCGGCCACCTGGCTGGTCGACAAGCGCCGTTGGCCCGAGGTGCACCGCGGGGTCTACGCCACCGGAACCCTGCCCGGCCACCCGCTGCCGTACTCCAGCCGGGTGTGGGCAGGGCTGCTGGTCAGCGGGCCCGGGGCTGTGGTGGCCGGTCGTACCGCTCTGCACCTGGACGGGCTCGGCCAGGCTCCGCCGGCGGCGGTCCAGCTCGCCGTCCCGCTGGCGCGCCATCCCACGCAGCGACCCGGGCTGGTCGTCGTCCGGCGCCGTCACCTGGACGAGCTCACCCACCCGGCGGCGCGCCCGCCTCGGTTGCGCGTGGAGGCGGCCACCCTCGACGTCGCCGCGCAGGCTGCCCGAGCCGAGGACGCCGCGGGCGTGGTGCTCGCCGTCCTGCAGCGCCGCCTGACCACTGCCGAACGCCTCGTCGAGGCCTTGGCGGCCCGCTCGCGCCACCCGTGGCGGCGACTGCTGACCGACGTGCTCCTCGATGCCACCACCGGGGTGGCCAGCTTGCTGGAACGCGCCTACGTGACCGGGGTGGAGCGGGCCCACCGGCTGCCGCGCAGCGAACGGAACCTGGCCGACCGCGAGCGTGATGCCCTCGGGCTGGACCGCGGCCGGCGCTATCGCGACATCGCCTACCTCGCCCACCGCGTGGTGATCGAGCTGGACGGCGGGACGCACCGTGAGCCGGGAGCGCGAGCCCTGGACGATCGGCGCGACAACCGGCTGCTGCTGCGTGACGTGCTGAGCCTGCGCTACGGCTGGGTGGACGTCACCGGCCGGCGGTGCGAGGTCGCCACCGAGGTGGGTGGCGTGCTGAGGCTGCGGGGCTGGGCCGGTCACCCGGTGCGGTGTGGTCCCGCCTGCCCACTGCCCCCTTCATGATCGTGACGAGTTCGTCCGTGTATCACGGACGAACTCGTCACGATCATGGTTGGGTTGAGCTCAGCGGGGGAGGGCCACCGTGTAGTCGAGGTCGAGCACCACGTCGGGGTGGTACCGGCCGTCGACCTTGTACGGGAAGTCGGACGCAGGATGGTCCTTGGTGGCCACCGTGCGCAGCCGCAGCGCACCCAGCCCTGGGGCGCCGGGCAGCTCGAAGGAGTCCAGCACCTCGCTGTGGGCGTAGATGGTGTCACCGGCGAAGGTCGGGTTGGCGTGTGACCCGGCGTTGATCGCCAGCAGCGTGAACGCGTTGCCCAGGCCGTTGAACGACAGGCAGCGGGCCAGGCTGATGATGTGCCCGCCGTAGATCAGCCGGCGCCCGAACCGGTTGGAATTGGCGGCGAACTGGTCGAAGTGCACCTTGGCGGTGTTCTGGTAGAGCCGGGTGGCCAGCTGGTGCTCGGCCTCCTCGATGGTCATCCCGTCGACGTGGTCGATCCGCTCGCCCACCGCGTAGTCGTTCCAGCCGAACGGCGAGCCCGCCAGCACGCGGTCGTACTGCTCGATCGCCAGCTCGGGCACCACCAGGGAGTCCGCCGGCACCACGTCGGGCAGCTGCGGGACGACGGGCTCGGGCGTCGGCGCTGCGGGGTCGCCCTTGGTGACCATCACCCAGCGGGTGTAGTCGAGCACCACCTCGCCGCGTTGGTTCACCCCGACCGAGTTCACGTACACCACGCCGGTCCTGCCGTTGGAGTTCTCCTTCAACCCGGTCACCGTCGAGGTCGTGCTGATCGTGTCCCCGGGGTAGACGGGCACCCCGAACCGTCCGTTCGCGTACCCGAGGTTGGCGACCGCGTTCAGCGAGATGTCCGGCACGGTCTTGCCGAACACGATGTGAAAGGCGAGGACGTCGTCCACCGGGGCGCGCGGCAGGCCGAGCGCACGGGCGAAGGAATCCGAGGAGTTGATCGCGAACCGCGGCCCGTACAGCGCGGTGTAGAGCGCCACGTCCCCCTCGGTGATCGTTCGCGGGGTGGCGTGCCGGATCACCTGCCCGACCCGGAAGTCCTCGAAGTAGTTCCCCGCGAACGTCTTCTCGCTCATTGGTCCAGTCCTCTCGGGCGCGAGCCCCCACCTCTATCGCAGACCCGGCGCCGGCACCAGCAGCTGTGGTGCGGCGCTGGCCATACTCGGCCTCGGGGGGAGAATCGGCGGGTGGGCAGCCCGTGGGACGATCCGGCAGCGTCGTGGCTGCGCGCCCTCGCCGAGTCGGTGCACGCGGACCCCTCCGGCGAGCTGCGGATCACCCCGACCCGATCCGGCGCGCTGATCGCCGTCCTGCCCGAGCTGGTGGTCAAGGTCCACCAGCCTCGCCTGGACGACGGGCTGCTGGCCGCCCGGGTCGGCCTGGCCGCCTCGACCGACCTGGCCCCGTGGGTGCTGGCCCCGCTGCGCCCGGACCCGGTCGCGCTCCCCCCGGAGGTGGCCCTGGCGCTCGGGGGGCCGTGGCGGCGAGCCAGCCTCTGGCCGCGGGTCCACGTGCTCGACCCGGACCAGGCCGAGCTGCCCTGGGCGACGGCCGGCCGGCTGCTGGCGGGACTGCACCGCAGCGGCGTGCCGCAGGGCGCACCGGTGAACGGTTCGGCCGAGCGGCTGGACCGGGCGCTGACCCGGCTGGCCGGTCTCGACGGGCCGGACGCCGCGGCCGTGCGCGCCGCGGGGATGGCCGTGGCGGAGGACCTGGCCCACGAATCACCGGGGCTGGGCGCCCTGGTGCACGGGGACTGGCACCTGGGGCAGCTGGGCCGTCTGGGGGCCGTGGGCCAGCTCGGAGTCGAGGGCCAGCTCGGAATCGAGGGCTGGCGGCTGATCGATGTCGATGACCTGGGGACCGGGCCGCCCGCGCTGGACCTGGCCCGCCCGGCAGGCTTCTGGGCCGCGGGGCTGGTGCCGGACGCCGCGTGGGTCGCGTTCCTCGAGGCCTACCGCGGGGCCGGGGGGCCGGGAGTGCCGTCCGCCGGTGATCCGTGGCCGGCGCTCGACCCGTACGCCCGGGCAGCGGTCGTGGTTGCCGCGGCCCGGGTGCTGGCGGAGCAGGACCCCGGCGGGAGCCGGGGCGGACCGGCCGACACCACCGGGCCGGCTCTGGTCGGGGCCTGTCGGCGGATGCCGCCGGCCGTAGGCTCGCGGAGGGGAACTCACGGCGCTCATCGCGGCGTCGTCCTCGGTGAGACCACACACGTGAAGGAGTCACGATGAGCGAGACGCCGCACTACGGCACCCCGCCACCGCACGGCGAGCCTGCGCGGCCCGGTGCACAGCCTGCCTACGGATCCCCGCCCGCATACGGCACCCCGCCCGCGTACGGAGCCCCGCCCGGCCCGCACGGGGCCCCGCCCCCGGCGCAGGCCCTGGTGTGCCCGAAGTGCCGGGCGTCGATGCGCACCTACGAGCGCAACGGCGTCCACATCGACCAGTGCGAGGGCTGCCGCGGCATCTTCCTCGATTTCGGTGAGCTGGAGAGCCTGCTCCAGTTGGAGAGCCGCCTGGCCCCGCCGCAGCAGCAACACCAGCCGGCGCCGCAGTACCAACAGGCCCCACCGCCCGGCTACTACGGCGGTCCCGCCTGGGGGCATCACGGCAGCTACCACTACCGCAAGGGCGGCCTGTCCCGGCTGTTCTTCTCCAGCTGACAGCTCTGCCCTGCTGCCCGGTCGGGTCAGCCGGCGTCGGCGTCCTCGGCGGCGGCGCCCGACCGGGGAACCAGCTTCTTCTCCACGCTCGCCCAGGTGGTGCTCCACTGGACCAGCGGCGCCAGGATGCTCTCCAGCACCCCGAGTTGTTCGTCCAGGGCTCCGAGCTGACCCTGCATGGCCTGCACACTGGTCCGCTGGGCGCTGACCGTCTTGGCGATCGCCCCGAGCTGGGCCGAGGTGAGGGCTCCGGGCATCGGCGGCATGGCCGGTAGGCCGGGCAGGTTCTGCACGCTGTGAATGGACTTCAGCGCCGAGGGGATGGGCAGGGCGTCCGCCATCTTGCCCAGGCCGGCCAGCTGCTCGGTGACTCCCCGCAACTGGTTGAAGAACACCTGCATGGGGTCGATGCCCGCCGATCCGCTCGACGTGCCCTTCTCCTTCGGCTGCTCGGCCATGGCCTCTCCCTGCTCGCATCCCGTCCGGCGATCCGGGTCGTGGTGCGCACAGCCTCACATCACCTGGCCGGATCGCGCCAGGTCGGCTCACCCGGCGGTTGTCCCAGGCGGCAGCACCGACCACTGCCCGAGCACCTCGAGCAATCCCGGGCTGAGCTCGCCGCGGACGGCGTCCAGGGCCTCGGCGTCGAACCAGGCCACGTCGTCGGCATCGTCACCGGCCCGCAACTCGCCGCCGACCGGGCGGCAGGCGTGGTCCTCGATCACGTAGACCCCGCCCCCGGCGGCTGCCCGCTCGACCGCACCCACCAGGGCGAGGACGACGACCACCAGGCCGGTCTCCTCCAGCACCTCGCGGACGACGGCCGCCGGCGGGCTCTCGCCCGGCTCGACCCGTCCACCCGGCAGCGACCAGCTCCCACGGGCCGGTTCGTGACCGCGCCGCACCAGCAGCAGCCTGCCGGCGGGGTCGTGGACGATCGCGCCGACGCAGGGGATGCGCACCATGCACCTCAGTGTGGGCCCGGCGGGCCGTGTGCTCGCCGGGGAGAGGACGGGTCAGCGCGCTCCGTGCCGGTCCTTGACCAGCGCGGTGCGGCAGAGCAGTGTCGGCACCGTGACCGCGCCCGTTTCCTGCCCCCGCTGTGGCCAACTGGTTCGCCCCCCCGGGCTCTGGTCGGATGCCTGGACCTGTGCCGAGCACGGTGCGATCGCCCCGGTGCACGCGCCGGTCATGCCGTCCGACCCGGCGCTGTCCCAGATCGCCCGCCGGTCTCAGGTGCCGCTGTGGTTGCCCTGGCCGCTGCCCCGGGGCTGGCTGGTCTCCGGTGTGCAGTACGCCGGGGACGATCACTCCGGGCCGGTCGCCACCGCGCTCGCGCTGTCCGGTCCGAACCCGCTGGTGATCGAGGTCGGGGACGCCCTCTCGGCGGACCTGGTGGTGGTGGCCGAGCAGCCCGGAGTGGGGTTCGCCGCCCGGCTGGCCGGGTTGCCCGGTCTCGACCCGGGCCCGACCCTGGCCGCCCACCCCTCGGACGCCCACCTGGAGGCAGCCGGTCACGCCACCCCGATGTGGTCCTTCGCGATCGGGCCGGAGGACCCGGGTGATGCCCGGGCCGGGGTGGCCTACGTGGGGGAGGCCCTGGGGGAGTGGTTGTGGGTGATCACCTGGCCGCGCCCGGCCACGGCGGTGCTGCTCGACCACTTCACCCTGGTCGACCTGCGCGACCCGCATCACGTCTACGACCTGCCCTACGGCGCGTTGAGCCCGCGGCTCGACTGAGTGGCGGGACATGCGGATCGACCTGCACCTGCACTCGACCGCCTCGGACGGCACCCAGGCGCCGTCCGAGGTGATCGCGACCGCTGCGGCGGCCGGCCTGGACGTGGTTGCCCTGACCGACCACGACACCACGTCCGGGTGGGCCGAGGCGACCGAGGCCGCTCGTCGGACGGGCGTCGTGCTGGTGCCCGGGCTCGAGCTCTCCTGCCAGTGGCGGGGGATCAGCGTGCACCTGCTGAGCTACCTGCACGACCCGGACGACGCGGGGTTGGCCGCCGAGGCCGCCCGCACCCGCGGCGACCGGGTGGGCCGAGCCCGGCGGATGGTGGAACTCATCGCGGCCGACTACCCGCTCGACTGGCAGGACGTGGTCGGGGCCACCCCGGACGGCGCCACCGTGGGCCGCCCGCACATCGCCGACGCGCTCGTCGCCCGCGGCCACATGGCCTCGCGGGACGAGGCGTTCGACCGGGTGCTGCGCACCGGTTCGCCGTACTACGTGCGCCACTACGCCCCGGACGTGGTGACCGCCGTCCGGCGGGTGGTGGCGGCCGGTGGTGTCGCGGTGATGGCCCACCCACGGGCCGCACGGCGGGGCCGGGTGGTACCCGATGAGGTGATCGCCGCGATGGCGGACGCCGGGCTGGCCGGACTGGAGGTCGACCACCGCGATCACCTGCCCGAGGAGCGGGTCGCCTTGCGCGTCGTGGCCCGGGAGCTGGGCCTGTTCGTCACCGGGTCGAGCGACTATCACGGGGCGGGCAAGCAGAACAAGCTCGGTGAGAACCTCACGGCCCCAGCGGTTCTGGAGCAGATCGAGGACGCGGCGCGGGCCACCGAGGTGGTCAGGCCCTGACCCTTCCGGTCATCGGGGGGCACCCCCTGCGGCCGGGACCGAGTCGGCCCGCCCGCGCAGGCTGGTGCGCAGGGCTCTCAGCTCGCCGGTCGTGGCCGCCGAGTCCAGCGCCGCGACGCCGGTGACGTCGTCGATGGCGTAGATCCGGCGCGCCCACTTCGGCAGCGAGGAGAACGCGAGCCCCGCCAGGTCGGCCCACGGGGGGCGGGGCAGCCGGATCGTGCCCATCGGTCCGCGGAAGGCCGGGGTCTGCTCCGGGACCGGGCTTCCCGGGGCGGGGGGCTCGATCGCGATCCGCGCTGCCCGCCGGGCGGCCGGGGTGCACTCCAGCACCGGCCGGATGGCACCGAAGTAGTCACGCAGCTCGGCCCGGTTGCGTGGGACCTCGTCGGGTTCCAGTCCGACCAGCATGGCGAAGGTGACCTGTTCGGCGATGTAGGCGTCCTGCTCCTGGCCGGTCAACCGCAATCCCGCGCGGGTGATGACCTCCAGGAAGGAGGCCACCATGCAGCTGTGCACCCAGGCGAGGAGTTGCGGGTCGTCGGCCTCGTACGGCGAGCCGTCCGCGGTGGTGCCGCGGATGCGGGCATGGACGGCGCGCAGCCGTGACCCGGCGAACATCGCCTCGGTGAGGCTGCCGAAGGTCGCCACCCCGACGAACTCCGCAGTCCGGGCCAGCCGCCCCCAGGGGTCCTCGCTGTAGTTCGAGTGCTCGTCGATGGCCGCCATGGCCGCCGGGTGCAGCGCCTGCAACAGGAGTGCTCGCAGACCGGCCACGCCCATCAGGGGTTCGGAGTGCACCCGCCAGGTGATGCTGTCCGGCGTGAACAGTCCCGGTGGCGGATCGTCCCTCGCCACCCCCGGGGCGTCCGGCACTCGGGGTTCGCGGCGAGCGCCGGGTTCCCGCGGGGGCGGCGGGGAGGATCGGCCCTGCGGTTCACCAGACCGTTCCATGACACCCAAGCGTGGCGTCTCGGGGAGCAGATCGCACCCCCGGCTGCCCGCGGTGTCGGTCAGCGTGCCCGGGGTGCGCCAGGGGGTGCCCCGGAAGGAGCGGCGGGCGGTGTCGGGGACGCCGTCCTCGACGGGGCCTTGCCGGCGGGAGTCGAGGCCGGCGTGGCGGCCCGCCGGCGGCCGGCGGCTCGCCGGGGACGTGCCCAGCTGCGGGCCAGCGAGGCCGCGACGTCCCGGTAGGCCTGGGCGCCGGTCGACCCGGCGGCGGTGACCAGGATCGAGCGGCCCACGGCGGGCGCCTCGGCGAAGCGGACCGACCGCGGGATCGGTGGTTCGAGCACGGGCAGGTCGTACCGCTCGGAGACATCGGCGAGCACGGCCCGGGCGTGGGTGGTCCGGCCGTCGAACATGGTGGGCAGGATCCCGCGCACCGTCAGGGAGGAGTTCAGCAGCCGCTGCACGTCCGCGATGGTGTCCAGCAGCTGGCCCACCCCGCGGTGGCTGAGCATCTCGCACTGCAGCGGGACGATGACCTCCTGCGCTGCGGTCAGGGCCGCCAGGGTGAGCACCCCGAGCGAGGGCGCGCAGTCGAGCAGGACGACCTGGTAGTCGTCGACCACCTCGGACAACGCCGAGCGCAGGGCGAACTCCCGGCCCGGCCGGGTGAGCAGGTGTGCCTCCACCCCGGCCAGATCGATCGCCGAGGGGAGCAGGTCGACGCCATCCGCCACCGTCATGATCACCTCGGTGGCGGGCGCCGATCCCAGCACCACGTCGTTCACACTCAGCTCGAGCTCATCGGGGTCGACCCCGAGCGAGAAGGTCAGGCAGGCCTGGGCGTCGAGGTCGACGAGCAGCACCCGCATGCCCTGCTCGGCGAAGGCTGCCCCGAGGCTGGCGACGGTGGTGGTCTTGGCCACCCCGCCCTTCTGATTGGCGACCGCCACCACTCGACCCATGCGCCTCATTCTGCCCCCGCCCCCCGGAGCCGAGGGCACCCGGAACGGCCCGAGAATCCCGTTGTCGACAGATCGCACGAACGGCTGAGCGTCAAACCGAGCCATAGGCGTACACGATCACCTTGTCAAAAACGAATAGAGCATTCACTATTGAGGGCATGACGATCCCCGAGCACGAGTACCGCAGCTGGGACGCCGTCCGGATGGCTCAGCTGGTCCGCGAGCGAGAGGTGAGCGCTGCCGAGCTGGCGCAGACCGCCGACGCCCTGCTGGCGGCGCACCCCGAGCTCAATGCCGTGGCCGGGCGGGCCGAGCCGGACGAGCGGGTCCCCCCCGATCCCGCGGGAGTGCTGTTCGGCGTCCCGTTCGCGGTCAAGGAAGTGCTGGCCTGGCCGGGGCTCGCCTGGTCGATGGGCTCTCGCCTGACCGCGGGACAACCGGCCCCGGGACTCTCCCCGTATGCCGGCGCGCTCGTCCGGGCCGGGCTGCGCGCGCTGTGGTCGACCACCAGCTCGGAGTTCGGGCTGCTGGGCAGCACCGAGACGGCGTTGCACGGCATCACGGCCAACCCCTGGGGCGCAGGGCTGTCGCCGGGTGGGTCCTCGGGAGGGTCGGCCGCGCTGGTCGCCGCCGGGGTGCTGCCGATCGCCCACGGCAACGACGCCGGTGGATCGTTGCGGGTGCCCGCCTCGCTGACCGGCATCGTCGGCTTCCTGCCCTCGGCCGGGCGGTGTGCCCCGACCGGCCAGGACGTCGGCGGGCTCACCTCGCTGGTCGTCGACCACGTGCTGAGCCGGTCGGTGCGCGACAGCGCCCAGGTCCTGGCCGTCACTGAACGCACCGGCGCCGATGCCGTCCACCCACCGATCGGTCTGGTGTCGGGGCCGGCTTCCCGTCGGCTGCGGATCGGGGTGGTGTCGACCACCCTGACCGGGGGCCAGCCGGACTCCGTGGTCGGCCGCGAACTCCAGCGTGCGGCCGCGTTGTGTGCCGAGCTGGAGCACCAGGTGGACGTCGCGGCGCCGCCGGCGATCGACGGTGCCGCGTTGAGCCGGGCCTTCTTCACCTCGGCGGCCCTGACGATGACCCAGGTGGCCCGATTCGCCGCCGGATTGCTCGGGCGGCCGCCGGGGCCGGACGAGTTCGAGCCGTTCACCCGGGAGCTGATCGACTGGGCCGGGGGGCTGGATCCCGAGGTGCTGGCCGGCGTCCAGGACGACCTGACGGCTGCCGCGCGCTCCTACCTGGCCCTGTTCGAGCGCCACGACGTCGTGCTCAGCCCGACCCTGGCCTCGGCGTCGGTCCCCACCGGTCACCTGGCCCCGACGCTCGGGCGCGAGGAACTGATCCGGCGCACGGAGCGAATCGTCGGGTACACCCCGATCCACAACCCGGCCGGCTGCCCGGCGATCTCGCTGCCCCTGGGGTCGGACGACGCGGGGTCGCCGATCGGCATCCACTGCGCCGCTGCGCCCGGGCAGGACGCGCTGCTGCTCTCGCTGGCCCACGAACTGGAGCAGGCGGCACCGTGGGCGCAGCGGAGGCCCGGCATGATGACCTGATGGCCCAGGTGCTCAAGCAGGCCGTTCGGGCCCGCATCGAGGACGCGGCCCTGAGCTGCTTCGCCGCCGACGGGTACGAGGGAACCACGATGGCGGCGATCGCGACCGCGGCGGGCACGGCGACGGCGAACGTCTACCGCTACTTCGCCTCCAAGCAGGAGCTGTTCGCGACGGTCGTCCCCCAGCAGTTGCGCGAGGCTCACGATCGGCTGCTCGATGCCCGGATCGAGGCGCTCGGCACTGCCCCGGCAGGCGCGGCGGCCGCCGGGGAGCTGCTCGACTTCTGGATCGCGCATCGCCTGGCCGTGGTGGTGTTGCTGGGCCGGGCCGAGGGGACCACGTTCGCCGACTACCCGGCGGCCTTCGTGCAGCGGCTGGTCCGGCACACCGAACGGCTGCTGGACGGCGAGCCGTCCACGGCGCAGCGTGAGGTTCTGGAGCTGGTGTTCGACAACACGCGACGGGCGATCGCCCGGATCCTGTTCTCGGGCAAGGACTCCGAGCAGATCCGTGCGTTGGTCACGGTCTTCTGGAGCTACCAGGTGCCGGGCCTGGACGGCTTGGTGGCCCACCTGCGCACGAACCCCCCGTGATCATGCACTTTCGACGTCGAAAGTGCATGATCACGGGGGGTTCGTGCGCAGGTGGGCCACCAAGCCGTCCAGGCCCGGCACCTGGTAGCTCCAGAAGACCGTGACCAACGCACGGATCTGCTCGGAGTCCTTGCCCGAGAACAGGATCCGGGCGATCGCCCGTCGCGTGTTGTCGAACACCAGCTCCAGAACCTCACGCTGCGCCGTGGACGGCTCGCCGTCCAGCAGCCGTTCGGTGTGCCGGACCAGCCGCTGCACGAAGGCCGCCGGGTAGTCGGCGAACGTGGTCCCCTCGGCCCGGCCCAGCAACACCACCACGGCCAGGCGATGCGCGATCCAGAAGTCGAGCAGCTCCCCGGCGGCCGCCGCGCCTGCCGGGGCAGTGCCGAGCGCCTCGATCCGGGCATCGAGCAGCCGATCGTGAGCCTCGCGCAACTGCTGGGGGACGACCGTCGCGAACAGCTCCTGCTTGGAGGCGAAGTAGCGGTAGACGTTCGCCGTCGCCGTGCCCGCCGCGGTCGCGATCGCCGCCATCGTGGTTCCCTCGTACCCGTCGGCGGCGAAGCAGCTCAGGGCCGCGTCCTCGATGCGGGCCCGAACGGCCTGCTTGAGCACCTGGGCCATCAGGTCATCATGCCGGGCCTCCGCTGCGCCCACGGTGCCGCCTGCTCCAGTTCGTGGGCCAGCGAGAGCAGCAGCGCGTCCTGCCCGGGCGCAGCGGCGCAGTGGATGCCGATCGGCGACCCCGCGTCGTCCGACCCCAGGGGCAGCGAGATCGCCGGGCAGCCGGCCGGGTTGTGGATCGGGGTGTACCCGACGATTCGCTCCGTGCGCCGGATCAGTTCCTCGCGCCCGAGCGTCGGGGCCAGGTGACCGGTGGGGACCGACGCCGAGGCCAGGGTCGGGCTGAGCACGACGTCGTGGCGCTCGAACAGGGCCAGGTAGGAGCGCGCGGCAGCCGTCAGGTCGTCCTGGACGCCGGCCAGCACCTCGGGATCCAGCCCCCCGGCCCAGTCGATCAGCTCCCGGGTGAACGGCTCGAACTCGTCCGGCCCCGGCGGCCGCCCGAGCAATCCGGCGGCGAATCGGGCCACCTGGGTCATCGTCAGGGCCGCCGAGGTGAAGAAGGCCCGGCTCAACGCGGCACCGTCGATCGCCGGCGGCGCCGCGACGTCCACCTGGTGCTCCAGCTCGGCACACAACGCGGCCGCACGCTGGAGTTCGCGGCCGACCACGGAGTCCGGCTGGCCCCCGGTCAGGGTGGTCGACACCACCCCGATCCGCAGCCGACGGGAAGCCGGCCCCGACACCAGACCGATCGGTGGGTGGACGGCATCGGCGCCGGTGCGTTCAGTGACGGCCAGGACCTGGGCGCTGTCGCGCACCGACCGGCTCAGCACGTGGTCGACGACCAGCGAGGTGAGCCCGCCGACGTCCTGGCCGGTCGGGGCACACCGCCCGGCCGAGGGCAGGAAGCCGACGATGCCGGTCAGCGAGGCGGGCACCCGCAACGATCCACCGGCGTCGTTGCCGTGGGCGATCGGCAGCACCCCGGCGGCGACCAGCGCGGCCGACCCTCCCGAGGACCCACCCGGCGACAGCCCTGCGCCCCAGGGGTTGGCCGTGATGCCGTGCAACGCCGTCTCGGTGCTGCCCAGCAGCCCGAACTCCGAGCTGGTGGTCGACCACAGCGCGCGCAGCCCGGCCCGGACGAGCGCGCCGGCATACGGGGAGAGTCCCGGGGCCGGTTGTCCCGCGGTCAGGCGAGAGCCCATCGACCAGGCGAGCCCCGGCCAGGCCAGCACTTCCTTGACCGCGAACGGGACGCCGAACAGCACTCCCGCGGGATCGGGGGGGACCCGCTCGTCCGGCTCGGCCCGCCCGGCCACGGCATTGAGCTCGGGGTGCGCCGCCAGCAGGGCGTCGGCGGTCTGCGCCAGCTCGGCAGCGCTCACCTCTCGCTCGCGGACCAGCTGAGCCATCCGGACGGCGTCCCAGCTGCGGTACTCGTGCTCGGGGATCGTCATGCCCTCAATAGTGAATGCTCTATTCGTTTTTGACAAGGTGATCGTGTACGCCTATGGCTCGGTTTGACGCTCAGCCGTTCGTGCGATCTGTCGACAACGGGATTCTCGGGCCGTTCCGGGTGCCCTCGGCTCCGGGGGGCGGGGGCAGAATGAGGCGCATGGGTCGAGTGGTGGCGGTCGCCAATCAGAAGGGCGGGGTGGCCAAGACCACCACCGTCGCCAGCCTCGGGGCAGCCTTCGCCGAGCAGGGCATGCGGGTGCTGCTCGTCGACCTCGACGCCCAGGCCTGCCTGACCTTCTCGCTCGGGGTCGACCCCGATGAGCTCGAGCTGAGTGTGAACGACGTGGTGCTGGGATCGGCGCCCGCCACCGAGGTGATCATGACGGTGGCGGATGGCGTCGACCTGCTCCCCTCGGCGATCGATCTGGCCGGGGTGGAGGCACACCTGCTCACCCGGCCGGGCCGGGAGTTCGCCCTGCGCTCGGCGTTGTCCGAGGTGGTCGACGACTACCAGGTCGTCCTGCTCGACTGCGCGCCCTCGCTCGGGGTGCTCACCCTGGCGGCCCTGACCGCAGCGCAGGAGGTCATCGTCCCGCTGCAGTGCGAGATGCTCAGCCACCGCGGGGTGGGCCAGCTGCTGGACACCATCGCGGACGTGCAGCGGCTGCTGAACTCCTCCCTGACGGTGCGCGGGATCCTGCCCACCATGTTCGACGGCCGGACCACCCACGCCCGGGCCGTGCTCGCCGATGTCTCCGAGCGGTACGACCTGCCCGTGCTCGAACCACCGATCCCGCGGTCGGTCCGCTTCGCCGAGGCGCCCGCCGTGGGCCGCTCGATCCTGGTCACCGCCGCCGGGTCGACCGGCGCCCAGGCCTACCGGGACGTCGCGGCCTCGCTGGCCCGCAGCTGGGCACGTCCCCGGCGAGCCGCCGGCCGCCGGCGGGCCGCCACGCCGGCCTCGACTCCCGCCGGCAAGGCCCCGTCGAGGACGGCGTCCCCGACACCGCCCGCCGCTCCTTCCGGGGCACCCCCTGGCGCACCCCGGGCACGCTGACCGACACCGCGGGCAGCCGGGGGTGCGATCTGCTCCCCGAGACGCCACGCTTGGGTGTCATGGAACGGTCTGGTGAACCGCAGGGCCGATCCTCCCCGCCGCCCCCGCGGGAACCCGGCGCTCGCCGCGAACCCCGAGTGCCGGACGCCCCGGGGGTGGCGAGGGACGATCCGCCACCGGGACTGTTCACGCCGGACAGCATCACCTGGCGGGTGCACTCCGAACCCCTGATGGGCGTGGCCGGTCTGCGAGCACTCCTGTTGCAGGCGCTGCACCCGGCGGCCATGGCGGCCATCGACGAGCACTCGAACTACAGCGAGGACCCCTGGGGGCGGCTGGCCCGGACTGCGGAGTTCGTCGGGGTGGCGACCTTCGGCAGCCTCACCGAGGCGATGTTCGCCGGGTCACGGCTGCGCGCCGTCCATGCCCGCATCCGCGGCACCACCGCGGACGGCTCGCCGTACGAGGCCGACGACCCGCAACTCCTCGCCTGGGTGCACAGCTGCATGGTGGCCTCCTTCCTGGAGGTCATCACCCGCGCGGGATTGCGGTTGACCGGCCAGGAGCAGGACGCCTACATCGCCGAACAGGTCACCTTCGCCATGCTGGTCGGACTGGAACCCGACGAGGTCCCACGCAACCGGGCCGAGCTGCGTGACTACTTCGGTGCCATCCGGCCGGTGCTGGAGTGCACCCCGGCCGCCCGGCGGGCAGCGCGGATCGCGATCGAGCCCCCCGCCCCGGGAAGCCCGGTCCCGGAGCAGACCCCGGCCTTCCGCGGACCGATGGGCACGATCCGGCTGCCCCGCCCCCCGTGGGCCGACCTGGCGGGGCTCGCGTTCTCCTCGCTGCCGAAGTGGGCGCGCCGGATCTACGCCATCGACGACGTCACCGGCGTCGCGGCGCTGGACTCGGCGGCCACGACCGGCGAGCTGAGAGCCCTGCGCACCAGCCTGCGCGGGCGGGCCGACTCGGTCCCGGCCGCAGGGGGTGCCCCCCGATGACCGGAAGGGTCAGGGCCTGACCACCTCGGTGGCCCGCGCCGCGTCCTCGATCTGCTCCAGAACCGCTGGGGCCGTGAGGTTCTCACCGAGCTTGTTCTGCTTGCCCGCCCCGTGATAGTCGCTCGACCCGGTGACGAACAGGCCCAGCTCCCGGGCCACGACGCGCAAGGCGACCCGCTCCTCGGGCAGGTGATCGCGGTGGTCGACCTCCAGTCCGGCCAGCCCGGCGTCCGCCATCGCGGCGATCACCTCATCGGGTACCACCCGGCCCCGCCGTGCGGCCCGTGGGTGGGCCATCACCGCGACACCACCGGCCGCCACCACCCGCCGGACGGCGGTCACCACGTCCGGGGCGTAGTGGCGCACGTAGTACGGCGAACCGGTGCGCAGCACCCGGTCGAACGCCTCGTCCCGCGAGGCCATGTGGCCGCGGGCGACGAGCGCGTCGGCGATGTGCGGGCGGCCCACGGTGGCGCCGTCCGGGGTGGCCCCGACCACGTCCTGCCAGTCGAGCGGGTAGTCGGCCGCGATGAGTTCCACCATCCGCCGGGCTCGGCCCACCCGGTCGCCGCGGGTGCGGGCGGCCTCGGCGGCCAACCCCGCGTCGTCCGGGTCGTGCAGGTAGCTCAGCAGGTGCACGCTGATCCCCCGCCACTGGCAGGAGAGCTCGAGCCCGGGCACCAGCACGACGCCCGTCCGACGAGCGGCCTCGGTCGCCTCGGCCCACCCGGACGTGGTGTCGTGGTCGGTCAGGGCAACCACGTCCAGGCCGGCCGCCGCAGCGGTCGCGATCACCTCGGACGGCGCCTGGGTGCCGTCCGAGGCGGTCGAGTGCAGGTGCAGGTCGATCCGCATGTCCCGCCACTCAGTCGAGCCGCGGGCTCAACGCGCCGTAGGGCAGGTCGTAGACGTGATGCGGGTCGCGCAGGTCGACCAGGGTGAAGTGGTCGAGCAGCACCGCCGTGGCCGGGCGCGGCCAGGTGATCACCCACAACCACTCCCCCAGGGCCTCCCCCACGTAGGCCACCCCGGCCCGGGCATCACCCGGGTCCTCCGGCCCGATCGCGAAGGACCACATCGGGGTGGCGTGACCGGCTGCCTCCAGGTGGGCGTCCGAGGGGTGGGCGGCCAGGGTCGGGCCCGGGTCGAGACCGGGCAACCCGGCCAGCCGGGCGGCGAACCCCACTCCGGGCTGCTCGGCCACCACCACCAGGTCCGCCGAGAGGGCGTCCCCGACCTCGATCACCAGCGGGTTCGGACCGGACAGCGCGAGCGCGGTGGCGACCGGCCCGGAGTGATCGTCCCCGGCGTACTGCACACCGGAGACCAGCCAGCCCCGGGGCAGCGGCCAGGGCAACCACAGCGGCACCTGAGACCGGCGGGCGATCTGGGACAGCGCCGGGTCGGACGGCATGACCGGCGCGTGCACCGGGGCGATCGCACCGTGCTCGGCACAGGTCCAGGCATCCGACCAGAGCCCGGGGGGGCGAACCAGTTGGCCACAGCGGGGGCAGGAAACGGGCGCGGTCACGGTGCCGACACTGCTCTGCCGCACCGCGCTGGTCAAGGACCGGCACGGAGCGCGCTGACCCGTCCTCTCCCCGGCGAGCACACGGCCCGCCGGGCCCACACTGAGGTGCATGGTGCGCATCCCCTGCGTCGGCGCGATCGTCCACGACCCCGCCGGCAGGCTGCTGCTGGTGCGGCGCGGTCACGAACCGGCCCGTGGGAGCTGGTCGCTGCCGGGTGGACGGGTCGAGCCGGGCGAGAGCCCGCCGGCGGCCGTCGTCCGCGAGGTGCTGGAGGAGACCGGCCTGGTGGTCGTCGTCCTCGCCCTGGTGGGTGCGGTCGAGCGGGCAGCCGCCGGGGGCGGGGTCTACGTGATCGAGGACCACGCCTGCCGCCCGGTCGGCGGCGAGTTGCGGGCCGGTGACGATGCCGACGACGTGGCCTGGTTCGACGCCGAGGCCCTGGACGCCGTCCGCGGCGAGCTCAGCCCGGGATTGCTCGAGGTGCTCGGGCAGTGGTCGGTGCTGCCGCCTGGGACAACCGCCGGGTGAGCCGACCTGGCGCGATCCGGCCAGGTGATGTGAGGCTGTGCGCACCACGACCCGGATCGCCGGACGGGATGCGAGCAGGGAGAGGCCATGGCCGAGCAGCCGAAGGAGAAGGGCACGTCGAGCGGATCGGCGGGCATCGACCCCATGCAGGTGTTCTTCAACCAGTTGCGGGGAGTCACCGAGCAGCTGGCCGGCCTGGGCAAGATGGCGGACGCCCTGCCCATCCCCTCGGCGCTGAAGTCCATTCACAGCGTGCAGAACCTGCCCGGCCTACCGGCCATGCCGCCGATGCCCGGAGCCCTCACCTCGGCCCAGCTCGGGGCGATCGCCAAGACGGTCAGCGCCCAGCGGACCAGTGTGCAGGCCATGCAGGGTCAGCTCGGAGCCCTGGACGAACAACTCGGGGTGCTGGAGAGCATCCTGGCGCCGCTGGTCCAGTGGAGCACCACCTGGGCGAGCGTGGAGAAGAAGCTGGTTCCCCGGTCGGGCGCCGCCGCCGAGGACGCCGACGCCGGCTGACCCGACCGGGCAGCAGGGCAGAGCTGTCAGCTGGAGAAGAACAGCCGGGACAGGCCGCCCTTGCGGTAGTGGTAGCTGCCGTGATGCCCCCAGGCGGGACCGCCGTAGTAGCCGGGCGGTGGGGCCTGTTGGTACTGCGGCGCCGGCTGGTGTTGCTGCTGCGGCGGGGCCAGGCGGCTCTCCAACTGGAGCAGGCTCTCCAGCTCACCGAAATCGAGGAAGATGCCGCGGCAGCCCTCGCACTGGTCGATGTGGACGCCGTTGCGCTCGTAGGTGCGCATCGACGCCCGGCACTTCGGGCACACCAGGGCCTGCGCCGGGGGCGGGGCCCCGTGCGGGCCGGGCGGGGCTCCGTACGCGGGCGGGGTGCCGTATGCGGGCGGGGATCCGTAGGCAGGCTGTGCACCGGGCCGCGCAGGCTCGCCGTGCGGTGGCGGGGTGCCGTAGTGCGGCGTCTCGCTCATCGTGACTCCTTCACGTGTGTGGTCTCACCGAGGACGACGCCGCGATGAGCGCCGTGAGTTCCCCTCCGCGAGCCTACGGCCGGCGGCATCCGCCGACAGGCCCCGACCAGAGCCGGCCCGGTGGTGTCGGCCGGTCCGCCCCGGCTCCCGCCGGGGTCCTGCTCCGCCAGCACCCGGGCCGCGGCAACCACGACCGCTGCCCGGGCGTACGGGTCGAGCGCCGGCCACGGATCACCGGCGGACGGCACTCCCGGCCCCCCGGCCCCGCGGTAGGCCTCGAGGAACGCGACCCACGCGGCGTCCGGCACCAGCCCCGCGGCCCAGAAGCCTGCCGGGCGGGCCAGGTCCAGCGCGGGCGGCCCGGTCCCCAGGTCATCGACATCGATCAGCCGCCAGCCCTCGATTCCGAGCTGGCCCTCGACTCCGAGCTGGCCCACGGCCCCCAGACGGCCCAGCTGCCCCAGGTGCCAGTCCCCGTGCACCAGGGCGCCCAGCCCCGGTGATTCGTGGGCCAGGTCCTCCGCCACGGCCATCCCCGCGGCGCGCACGG
Organism: Kineosporiaceae bacterium; assembly: GCA_016794595.1. Taxonomy (GTDB): domain Bacteria; phylum Actinomycetota; class Actinomycetes; order Actinomycetales; family Kineosporiaceae; genus JADJPO01. Next base: position 19,071 of record JAEUJN010000077.1, on the reverse strand, counting down.
CCGCGGCGTCCGGCCCGTCGAGACCGGCCAGCCGGGTCAGCGCCCGGTCCAGCCGCTCGGCCGAACCGTTCACCGGTGCGCCCTGCGGCACGCCGCTGCGGTGCAGTCCCGCCAGCAGCCGGCCGGCCGTCGCCCAGGGCAGCTCGGCCTGGTCCGGGTCGAGCACGTGGACCCGCGGCCAGAGGCTGGCTCGCCGCCACGGCCCCCCGAGCGCCAGGGCCACCTCCGGGGGGAGCGCGACCGGGTCCGGGCGCAGCGGGGCCAGCACCCACGGGGCCAGGTCGGTCGAGGCGGCCAGGCCGACCCGGGCGGCCAGCAGCCCGTCGTCCAGGCGAGGCTGGTGGACCTTGACCACCAGCTCGGGCAGGACGGCGATCAGCGCGCCGGATCGGGTCGGGGTGATCCGCAGCTCGCCGGAGGGGTCCGCGTGCACCGACTCGGCGAGGGCGCGCAGCCACGACGCTGCCGGATCGTCCCACGGGCTGCCCACCCGCCGATTCTCCCCCCGAGGCCGAGTATGGCCAGCGCCGCACCACAGCTGCTGGTGCCGGCGCCGGGTCTGCGATAGAGGTGGGGGCTCGCGCCCGAGAGGACTGGACCAATGAGCGAGAAGACGTTCGCGGGGAACTACTTCGAGGACTTCCGGGTCGGGCAGGTGATCCGGCACGCCACCCCGCGAACGATCACCGAGGGGGACGTGGCGCTCTACACCGCGCTGTACGGGCCGCGGTTCGCGATCAACTCCTCGGATTCCTTCGCCCGTGCGCTCGGCCTGCCGCGCGCCCCGGTGGACGACGTCCTCGCCTTTCACATCGTGTTCGGCAAGACCGTGCCGGACATCTCGCTGAACGCGGTCGCCAACCTCGGGTACGCGAACGGACGGTTCGGGGTGCCCGTCTACCCCGGGGACACGATCAGCACGACCTCGACGGTGACCGGGTTGAAGGAGAACTCCAACGGCAGGACCGGCGTGGTGTACGTGAACTCGGTCGGGGTGAACCAACGCGGCGAGGTGGTGCTCGACTACACCCGCTGGGTGATGGTCACCAAGGGCGACCCCGCAGCGCCGACGCCCGAGCCCGTCGTCCCGCAGCTGCCCGACGTGGTGCCGGCGGACTCCCTGGTGGTGCCCGAGCTGGCGATCGAGCAGTACGACCGCGTGCTGGCGGGCTCGCCGTTCGGCTGGAACGACTACGCGGTGGGCGAGCGGATCGACCACGTCGACGGGATGACCATCGAGGAGGCCGAGCACCAGCTGGCCACCCGGCTCTACCAGAACACCGCCAAGGTGCACTTCGACCAGTTCGCCGCCAATTCCAACCGGTTCGGGCGCCGGCTGATCTACGGCGGGCACATCATCAGCCTGGCCCGCTGCCTGTCGTTCAACGGCCTGGGCAACGCGTTCACGCTGCTGGCGATCAACGCCGGGTCACACGCCAACCCGACCTTCGCCGGTGACACCATCTACGCCCACAGCGAGGTGCTGGACTCCTTCGAGCTGCCCGGCGCCCCAGGGCTGGGTGCGCTGCGGCTGCGCACGGTGGCCACCAAGGACCATCCTGCGTCCGACTTCCCGTACAAGGTCGACGGCCGGTACCACCCCGACGTGGTGCTCGACCTCGACTACACGGTGGCCCTCCCCCGCTGAGCTCAACCCAACCATGATCGTGACGAGTTCGTCCGTGATACACGGACGAACTCGTCACGATCATGAAGGGGGCAGTGGGCAGGCGGGACCACACCGCACCGGGTGACCGGCCCAGCCCCGCAGCCTCAGCACGCCACCCACCTCGGTGGCGACCTCGCACCGCCGGCCGGTGACGTCCACCCAGCCGTAGCGCAGGCTCAGCACGTCACGCAGCAGCAGCCGGTTGTCGCGCCGATCGTCCAGGGCTCGCGCTCCCGGCTCACGGTGCGTCCCGCCGTCCAGCTCGATCACCACGCGGTGGGCGAGGTAGGCGATGTCGCGATAGCGCCGGCCGCGGTCCAGCCCGAGGGCATCACGCTCGCGGTCGGCCAGGTTCCGTTCGCTGCGCGGCAGCCGGTGGGCCCGCTCCACCCCGGTCACGTAGGCGCGTTCCAGCAAGCTGGCCACCCCGGTGGTGGCATCGAGGAGCACGTCGGTCAGCAGTCGCCGCCACGGGTGGCGCGAGCGGGCCGCCAAGGCCTCGACGAGGCGTTCGGCAGTGGTCAGGCGGCGCTGCAGGACGGCGAGCACCACGCCCGCGGCGTCCTCGGCTCGGGCAGCCTGCGCGGCGACGTCGAGGGTGGCCGCCTCCACGCGCAACCGAGGCGGGCGCGCCGCCGGGTGGGTGAGCTCGTCCAGGTGACGGCGCCGGACGACGACCAGCCCGGGTCGCTGCGTGGGATGGCGCGCCAGCGGGACGGCGAGCTGGACCGCCGCCGGCGGAGCCTGGCCGAGCCCGTCCAGGTGCAGAGCGGTACGACCGGCCACCACAGCCCCGGGCCCGCTGACCAGCAGCCCTGCCCACACCCGGCTGGAGTACGGCAGCGGGTGGCCGGGCAGGGTTCCGGTGGCGTAGACCCCGCGGTGCACCTCGGGCCAACGGCGCTTGTCGACCAGCCAGGTGGCCGCCGACGCGCTGAGGCCGAGGGCGAGCAGCTGGCCACGGGTGATCACCCCGCCCTGGTCCGCGGCGAGCTGCTGCCAGGGTTCGGGCGGCCTCGGGCGGCGTCCGGTCACGCCCCGACCCTGGCGCACCGGGCCCGACCCCCGCTCACCCCCTGTGGACAACCCCGACCCACCGGTGATCGTGACGAGTTCGTCCGTGATACACGGACGAACTCGTCACGATCATGAACAGGGTTGGTGACCGCCCGCCGGGACCGGAGCGAAGGCAGGCCGGTAGGCGCAGGCCGGATCCTCACCGAGCACGTCCCCGGACGCCGCGTGGGCGCGGGCCCGGGATCCGCCGCACAGGTCGGCGTACTCGCACCGCCCGCACCTGCCGGCGAACCGGGCGGCGCGGATCGCGAGCAGCTGCGGATGGTCGCGGTAGATCTCGGCCAGCGGCTGCTCGCGCACCGACCCGAGCCCCAGCGGGAGGAATCCGGCCGGGTACACCTCGCCGTCGTGGGCGACGAACACGATCCCCTTGCCGTCCCGCGTGGCAGCGGTGTGCGCGCTGGGCCGGACGTCGTCCGCCGGCTCCCCCAGCAGCTCGCGCAGCCGAGCCGACAACCGGTGGTAGAGAGCGCCGTCCGAGGCCGGTCCACCGGCCCGCCGGGCGGCCACCACGCGGCGGAAGAACGGTGCCTCGACCGTGCGCACGATGAACCCGTGGCGGGAGGCGTCGTAGAGCAGGTGGCAGACGTCCTCGTTCTCCGGCGGGGTCAGCTCGCCCAGCGCGCTGCCCCGGCCCACCTGCACCAGGAAGAAGACCTCCCAGATGTGGGCACCGGCATCCCGCACGATCGCCGCGACGTCGGCGAGCTCGTCCACGGTCGAGCGCATCACGGTGGTGTTGACCTGCACCGTCAACCCGGCCGCGGCCAGGTCGCGGATCGCCGCGACCGTCGGCACGAACAGCCCGTCGATGCCGCGCACCCCCTCGTGCGTCGCCGGGGTGGCGCCGTCCAGGCTGATCGAGACGGCGCGGACGCCGCTGGCCGCGATCCGCTCGATCGCCGCCGGGGTCAGCGACGGCGTGACCGAGGGCGAGAGGGCGGTCGGGATGCCGAGCGAGGTCGCGTGCTCGACCAGGGAGAACAGGTCGGGCCGCAGCAGGCAGTCACCGCCGGTGAGCACCAGGATCGGGTAGGGGCGTCCGAAACCGGCGACCTGATCGATCAGGTCCATGCCCTCGGCATGGGTCAGTTCCCCGGGCAATGCCCCGGGGGTGGCACTCGCCCGGCAGTGGCGGCAGGCCAGGGCACAGGCTCGGGTGGTCTCCCAGAAGACGAGCATCGGACGCCGGGCGAAGTCGACGCTCATCGCGTGCCTCGGTGAGCCACGACCGGGGAGTCCGGCGAGGGGGTCGTGTTCGGGGCGGTGATCGAGCTGGTCATCCGGGCGGCCAGCAGCCCGGCGTGGGTGATGCAGGAGGCCATGCCCACCCCGCGGAAGCTGGACCCGATCACGTGCAGTCCGGGCCGCTGGACCAGTGCGGCATCGATCGCCGCCACCCGATCCGCGTGGCCGGCCACGTACTGCGGCATCGCCCCCGGCATCCGCCGGATCGAGACGGCCTCGGGGGGCTCGTGAATGCCCATCGACTCGGCGAGCTCCCGGCGCACCGCGGCGAGCAGCGCCTCGTCGTCCAGGTCCTGCCAGGACTGCTGCCCGTCCCGGCCGACCATGCACCGGATGAGCACCTTCTCCGGCGCGCCGTCCGCCGGGCGCAGATGGGCCCACTTGCTGGTCAGCCAGGTGCAGCCGACCAGCAGCCGGCCGTCCGCGGGTGGAACCAGGAATCCGGTGCCCGCCAACGGGTTCGCGATCTGGGACGGCGCGTACGCCAGCACCAGCGTCGCCACGCCGATGTGCGGGATCGCGGCCGCAGCGGCGGCGGCGTCCGGTGCCGTCTCGGCCAGCAGCGCCGCGGCGACCGGGGCGGGGACGGCGAGCACGACGTCGTCCGCGAGCAGTTCCGCGCCGTGCTCGATGGTCACCCGGTAGCCCCCGGGCGAGAGTGGGTCCAGCCGCGAGACCCTTGTCCCACAGCGGATCTCGGCGGAGGGGACGGCACGCACCGCCTGCGCCACGGCGCTCACCAGCTGCTCGATGCCCCCCTCGAAGCCGATCAGCGCCGGGCCGGAGCCGGTCCGCGGTTCCCGGCCGCGCAGGGCCAGGTAGATGCTGCGCCGCCCGCTGACCGCCGCCGCCACCTCGGGGACGGCGCTGCGCACCGACAGCCGGCGCGCATCCCCCGCGTGCACCCCACCGAGCAGGGGCTCGATCATGTTGGCGAACACCTGCGATCCGAAGCGCGGCAGCAGCACCTGGGCGATCGTCGGGTCCGGGGGCAGCCGGCGCGGCCTGGGCAGCACGAGATCGGCGCCCGCCCGCAGGACGCCGAGCGGGCCCACCAATCCGGACCGCAGCAGGGGCATCAGCTTGTTGGGCACGCCGAACACCGAGCTCTGCGGCAGCGGGCGCAGAGCCCCACGCGCCCAGATGAACGCGCTGCCCTGCGGGGCCCGGCGGGCCTCGTCCAGTCCGAGGTCGGCCAGCAACGCCTGGACGGCGGGCATCCTGGCCAGCAGCGCCTCGGGTCCGGTGTCGACCCGATACCCGGCGATCGCGGCCGAGCCCACCCAGCCGCCGGGGGCAGAACCTGCCTCGAGCACCGTGACCCGGGGGGGCCGGGGGCCCCTCGTCAGGTGGTAGGCCACGGTCAGGCCGCTGATCCCGCCGCCGACGATCACGATCCGGCGCAACGCCACTCACCTTCTGTCCCGGCCCGTCTCGGCAGCGGGCCTTCCGGCAGCCTACGTCGCCGCCGTGGGGCACCGGAGGCGGCCCACCGGGCGGCACTGCGTGAGCGGTGTCGCCGGTCGGTGTCACCATGGTCCGATGAGCCAGGACTCGCAGACGACTCCGCCCGCCGACGAGGTGACCGAGCATCGCAGTTACCCCCGTTCCGCGGCCTTCCGGGCGTTCATCGCCGACAACTGGGCACCCCGGCCGGCGACCCTGCCCGACCGGCTACCGGCCGCGGACTTCGCCGCCCGCCGCCGCCGCGCCCTCGGCGCGCTATTCCCCGGTGAGCGGTTGGTGTTCCCGGCCGGGCCCCTGGTCCGGCGCAGCAACGACACCGACTTCCGGTTCCGGCCGCACTCGGCGTTCGCCCACCTCACCGGGCTGGGCACCGACCAGGAGCCGGATGCCGTCCTGGTCCTCGAACCGAGGGCCGGTACCGCGACCGGCGACGGCGACGGGCACGGCGGCGGCGCCGGGCAGGACACCCACGACGCGGTGATCTTCTTCCGTCCCCGGGCGGGGCGGGACACCGAGGAGTTCTATTCCGACGCCCGCTACGGCGAGCTGTGGGTCGGCGTGCGGCCCAGCCTGGAGGAGATCGAGGCGCTGACCGGGATCACCGCCCGCCACCTCGACGAGGTGCTCGATGCGATCGCCAAGGACGCCGGCGAGGGCGGCCTCGCCGTCCGGGTGATCCGCGAGGGTGACCAGCAGATCACCGAGCGGCTGGACGAGGCCCGCGTCGGGGCGGCCGCGGACGACACCGCGCGCGAGGCGACCCGCGAGGCGATGACCCGGTCGGACGGCGAGCTGGCCCGCGCGGCGAGCGAGTTGCGCCTGGTCAAGGACTCCTTCGAGATCGAACAGATGCGCGAGGCGGTCGCGGTCAGCGCCCGGGCCTTCGAGGACATCGTGCGCGCCCTGCCCGAGGCGGTCGCCAGCCGCCGGGGTGAGCGGGTGATCGAAGGGGTGTTCGCCCGGCGGGCCCGCGAGGAGGGCAACGGCACCGGCTACGACACCATCGCCGCCAGCGGGGCGCACGCCTGCACCCTGCACTGGATCCGCAACGACGGGGTGGTGCGCGAGGGCGACCTGGTGCTGATCGACGCCGGGGTGGAGGTGGACACGCTCTACACCGCCGATGTCACCCGGACCCTGCCGATCACCGGGCGGTTCAGTGAGGCGCAGCGCAGGGTGTACGAGGTGGTGCTCGAGGCGGCGGATGCCGCGTTCGCCGTCGCGCGGCCGGGTAGCCGGTTCCGTGATCTGAACGCCGCGGCCCAGGCGGTGATCGCCCGGCGCCTCGCCGAGTGGGGCCTGCTGCCGGTCAGCGCCGAGGAGTCCCTGGCCGACGAGGGCCAGTACCACCGGCGCTGGATCGTGCACGGGGTGAGCCATCACCTCGGGATCGACGTGCACGATTGCGCGCAGGCCCGGCGCGAGATGTACCTGGACGGCGTGCTCGAGCCCGGCATGATCTTCACCATCGAACCCGGCCTGTACTTCACGGCAGACGACCTGCTGGCCCCGGAGGAGTTGCGCGGGATCGGGATCCGGATCGAGGACGACGTGCTGGTCACCGAGGACGGCTGCGAGAACCTCACCGCGATGCTGCCGCGCACCGTCGAGGAGGTCGAGACCTGGATGGCGATGGTCCTCTTGTGAAGATCAAGTGGGAGCCACCGAAGAACGCGAAGGACGAACCCAAAGGCAGATCTGGGGCCCACCCACCTCAGGCTCGAATGATCAAGGTTGACTGCTCACACTCGCGACCTTCGGGTGAGATAGTTGCAGCTGGAGTTCCTCCCCTACATAAGTCTTCAAGGAGCCTCCCTTTGATCCAATGAACTCGATCACGAGTGTCCTTCGAATTGAACCGATCGTCATTGTTAGATCGGATTCCGAGTCGCATGCTACTGCAACACGCGCCAGTGCTTTCTCTTTCTGTATAGCTTGGCGCAGTTGAGATTCATCGTATGCGGGGACCCTTATTCGTATGGGTGGTTTCGAAACACTCGTAGCATACCGATAGCCCGTGGGCTGTAGCTTCACTTGCGCCGCTACATAGGCAGGCAATCCACGAAAGCCGTCCGGTATGGAGTGGCCACGCATTGTCATGCACTCATCCCAGAGTTCAGCGCTTGAGCGCACTGCCGAATTGCGCTCCAACTGAGACGGGATCTCCGCAAGCATGGCCGCTCCACCCTGAAGACCATTCAGGCCATAAATAATCGGGTTGGCCTGTCGCAGTCCAACCCCTCCGCAGCCAGCCGCCCCATTGACGGGAATCACTCCTTCTTCCGTGCGCCACCAAGAGCCGTAGAGTGCATCGTAGAAACTGTCATTCCGCTCCTGAGAACTGCTCCCACTCAAGGGTGTACCGAACTCAATATCTGCTTGAATCTGGTTCGTGTACACTCCCAGGCCCCACTTCTCAGCGTACTCAGGCGTAGGCAGCCCATAGAACGAATCGTAAGTTACAATCGAAGTCGGCAACGAGACATTGTAGGTGTAGTCGTGGCCCTTCTCTGCCATACAGGCCTGTACTGTCTTCCCGTAGATCTCATCCCGCGCAGCATCTGAGACTGCATCGAACCTCCACAACAGCACCGACTCTAGAACCCCGCGCTCGCGGTCCGTCAATGATGGGGAGCCACGGTCCCCGGCGCAAGCGACCAGCATTGAGATGGAGACCGCTCCGAGAATGGCATGGTATTGCCGCTTGAATCGGCCAAGTCTATCGCGGAACTTGCTGTTCGACCTGACGGCTGGAGTCGCCTCTATCATTCTCACTTCACCCGAATGCCTTCACCCTGCTGTCATTCAGTTCTCGAAGTGCCATTTCCCTTGCGTAAGAGCGGGCGATATCCTCCACTGCAACTTAAAAGTGGTTCCAACCGGCATCTGAGTCCACAGTTTACGCCTCCCGAAGTCGCTGGGAGCGAGGGTATATGAAGGGGTGGTGGAATTCCCGACCATAGCCCGGAATGTGATACCTGCTGGCTGCCAGTACGAACACCCACTGCCGTAATAGCTCCAGAAGAGATCCTCCGTCTCCTTGGCCGTACGCTGATAACCGGTCGCCCAGTTGGGCGTAGCGTTAATGCTGGTCGAGGAGCAGATATCTGCCTCTCCTGCCGCTGCCTCATTCGCGCTGCCCAATGCAACGCCGAAAGATAGAATCAAAGCGGTGGCACCGAGAACGGCACGCCTGCACCTAATCGTAGCCATTGTTCCCCCCGGATTCGAAGACTGCCGACAGAATCAGACCATCTCTCTACATATTCGCTTATCGTGACGAAGATGTCAATGGGGTCGTCGCCGCTCCATGACGCTCGGTGAGATGTCGCCTATCACGGTGATTAGAAACAACCTGACCGGGTCGGTTCCCCAACAGGGCAACCCCTGAACTCGGTCGGGCCCCCGCCGGTTGGTGCGTGCTGGCCGCAAGCGGATGTACATGGACGGCCCCTGAACGAGCCCGGCATGATCTTCATCAAGCCAGGTCTCTATTTGGACACCGACGACCTGCTGTTGGGGCCCCACGGCGTCGTTGCGCGGCGGTCCAGGCGCAGCGAGGACGACATAAATGTCACCCGAGGACGGCTGCGAGAACCTCACCACGATGCCGCGCACCGTCCAGGAGATCGAGGACTGGACGGCGAAATCGCTCGGGGCGGTGATCAGTTGGAGGCCTCGAGCAGGCTGCTGAGCCGGTCCGCCGCGAGGCCACGGGCGCGCAGGCACCGTAGTAGTCCGGGCAGCGCCGCCACAGTGGCACTTCTGTCGATCGCCTGCGGATTGGGACCGTCCAATCGGCCACCATCGTGGCATAGCAGGATGCCGCCAGGGCGTGCGGAGTGGCTCACCTCGGCGATTGCCCGATCGATGCCGTGGCTCAGATGCGCCTCGAGGCAATCCGTCCAGAAGATGGTGCGCAAGCGTGCAGCGCGCGTCGCAGTGACGACGTTCGGGCTGATCCACCCCCGCGGCGGACGGAACATTCCCCCCGAGCCGGCCCCCAGCCCGGCCAGGGTGCGCTCTGCCCCGACGATCTGGTCGGTGACCGAGGCGAGGTCGAGCCGGTCGAGCCAGCGGTGATCCTGGGTGTGGTTGGCCACCTCGTGACCATCGGCCAGGATGTCGCGAACCAGCTGAGGGTGGCGCAGCGCGTTGCGGCCGATCACGAAGAAGGTGGCGCGCACCTCCGCGGCGCTCAGGACGCGCAGGACCGTCGGGGTGTGGTCGGGGTCCGGGCCGTCGTCGAAGGTAAGCGCCATCAGATCCCCGGCGGTCTCGACCCGAGAGATGGACGTCGGATCGACCCGACGGCGGGAGTTCTCGGAGTCGGTGTGATCGTGCCGCCGGAGGACCTGGACGGCTTCGGCCGTGCCACCCCCCAGCAGGCAGGCCCCGAATCCGGACAGCAGCGCACGCCGTCCGAGCAGGCGGGTGGGACGCTCAGCGATCACATGCACAGTGTGGAGTCGGACAGCCCTACTGGGCAGGCCCCTGAAGAGTGCCGCGAGACAAGCGCCACAACGAAGTGCCTGGAATGCTCGCCGAACGTCTCCACGGCTAGGCCCAATGTCCGCCTTTTCGACCCCTCGGGCGGCTCAGCGGACGGGCCACCGGCGAAATGGTGGGATCAAGGGTGCGCTGTCAGCCGTCACCAGCGGTTAACCTTGGTCAGGTTGCGCCGTCAACGGCACCCTGCGTGCCGCATGAGCTGGAGGAGGTGAGTGGGTCATGCCATCTGGTGATAGTCCCGAGGCCAGCCACCTGGCCGCCCCGTCGACCCGCACTCCCGAGCCCGGCCCGCTCGCCGCGTCGTCCTGACGACCGGTACGCCGCCGGGTGCTTCCCCGGAGGTGACCACCCATGGTTCGTCCGACCCGCCCGCTCGCTCGGGCGATCCCGCTGGCCGCTCGCACCATCCCACTGCGGTCCACGACCAACGGCAAGTCGACCAACGGCAAGTCGGCCACCGGACGCCGTCCGGCGATGACCGCGGCCGCCACCCCTCCCGAGTCCAACCGCCTGCTGCTCGATGCCGCCGTCGACTGGGGCCTGTACATCGACGGCGTCCGGCAGGAGCAGCAGGACTTCGATGCCGCCTGCGCCATCGCCCGCGGGGGCGAGGGGTTCATCTGGCTCGGCCTGCACGAGCCGACCACCAACCAGCTGAACCAACTCGGTGACGTGTTCGACCTGCACGAGTTGGCCCTGGAGGACGCCTCCAACAACAGGCAGCGCCCGAAGATCGAACGCTACGACGACATGTTCTTCCTCGCGTTGCGGTCCCTGGCCTACATCGACCGGGACGACCGGATCGGCGAGGGCCTGGACGGGGGCGACATCGTCGAGACCGGCACCATCATGGTCTTCCTCGGGGAGTACTACGCGGTGACCGTGCGCCACGGGCGCCACGCCTCCATGCGGGGCCTGCGCCGCCGGCTGGAGCAGGACCCCGAGCAGCTCGCCCTGGGGCCCTCGGCGGTGCTGCACGCGGTGTGCGACAAGGTCGTGGACGACTACCTGGCCGTGGTCGACCAGGTCAACGAGGACATCGAGGAGATCGAGACCTCGGTGTTCTCCCAGCGGCGGATCACCGACGTCGAGCGGATCTACCAGCTCAAGCGCGACATCATCGAGATGAAGCGCACCACCAGCCCGCTGGCCGGGCCGCTGCACGAACTGGCCCACCGGGCACAGGGGTTGGTCCACCCCGACATCCGCGAGTACTTCCGCGACGTCGAGGACCACCTGATCCGGGTGCGCGAGCAGGTGCAGAGCTACGACGAACTGCTCGGCTCGATCCTGCAGGCCGGCCTGGCCCGGCTGACCGTCAGCGAGAACGAGGACATGCGCAAGATCTCGGCGTGGGTCGCGATCGCCGCCGTCCCGACCATGATCGCCGGGGTCTACGGGATGAACTTCGACTACATCCCGCTGCTGCACAACCCATGGGGCTACCCGGCGGTGACCCTGCTGATGCTCACCGTCTGCGGCACGATGTTCCGCGGCTTCCGGCGCAACGGCTGGCTCTGACCCGTCCGCAGCTGGGCGCTCACCCTGACCTCACCCCTCGTGATCATGCACTTTCGAATAGTCGAAAGTGCATGATCACGAGGGGTGGGGGATGCGGGGTGGGGGGCGAGGGGGGCGAGGGCTGGAGTCAGGGTGAGGTGGGGTTGCGGTCCGGGCCTTCGCGATCGGCGTGCTCTCGGGCCTCACGCTCGGCGCGCTCGCGGGCCTCACGGCGTCGCTGCTCCATCACCTGACCGTAGGTGAGGGTGGCCGCCGGATCAGGGTCCGGCGGGACGGGGGCGGGTTGCTCCCCGGCGGGACCGGGCTGTTCGGACGTGGCGGACGGCGTCGAGGTCGGACGCCAGCCGTGCGGCGCCGGCGGCCCGCCCGGCTCCCCCGGACCGGGACCGGGAGAGGGCGACCCGGACGGTGGCGGGCCATAGGGGTCACTGGGTCGCGCCTCGGCTCCCGGTCCGGACACGGGATCGGTGACCGAGCCCCACGGCGAGCCGGACCGGCCACCCGGCTGCCGTCCCAGACGATCGCGGCCGGCACCATCCGGCATGGTGTGCAACAGTTCGATGGCCGCCCGCGCGTGTTCGGGCATGCACAGCACCTCGTACTCACTGGCCACGATCTGGCTGGTCGAGGTGAAGTCGCGCCGGCCCCCGGTCAGCGCATAGGAGATGACCCCGAACAGCATGCCGAAGGCGCTCCCGATGAGCATCGAGGCGATCACGAAACCGGCCGGGTAGTTCGAGCCGAACAGGGTCAGCAGCAGGCCGACGAACAAGCCGAACCACGCCCCGGACGCCGCGCCGGCGATGGCGACCCGGCCGTAGGTCAGGCGCCCGGTGACCCGCTCGACCATGCGCAGGCCACTGCCCACGATGGTCACGAACTGCACCGGGAAGTGGTTGTCCGACAGGAAGTCGACCACGCGCTGGGCTTCCAGATAGGTGTCGTAGCGCGCGATCGGCTCACCGCGCGGCGGCGTCGGCAGTCCGGGCTGGCGCTGCCGTCCCATGGGTCCCAAGTTCGACATGCCCCCCATCCTCGCCTACCGCGCGCCGGGCCGCCCAACCGTCCGGCGTCCGGCGTGGCCGGGCCACGGACCGCAGCCACGAGAGCGAGCAGCCGGCCACGGGGTATCCACCGATCACGAACTCGACGCCTGAGAGACTGGACCCCGTGACCACCCAGCGGCCGGCGACGAGCGGGCTCGGCCCGATCGAGCTCGGCCCGGACGGGCGCCCCCCGGTGACCGGCGGGATCACGGTGCCCGAGCTGGGGGTCGAGACCCGGGCGATCCGGGACGGCGCCACCCCGGCGAGCACGGCTGATCAGGGGTCCGGGTCCACCCCACCGCCGCACGAGCCGCCCCCGGGCTCCCCGCCGGGCGGTTCCCGCTACGCGCGGCTGGCGCGCCGGGCGTCCTGGAACATCACCGACCAGGTGATCACCGCCCTGACCAACACCCTGCTGTTCGTCGTGCTCGCCCGATCGGTGGGCCTGGCCCAGCTGGACGCGTTCACCAACGCCTTCTACGTCTTCACCCTGGTGATCGGCGTCGGCCGGGCCCTGGTGGGTCAGGTGCTGAGCGTGCGCTTCAGCGATGTGCACGGCTCCGCCTGGAGGACCGGGCTGACCCAGGCGTTCGGCTTCATCGTCGGCCTCACGGTCACGATCTCGGTGGTGGTCGCCGCGGTCGGGGGTGCGCTCTGGCTGGTGCTCGACCGACCGGGCCCGGGCCGGGCCCTGCTCGCCCTGGCAGCGGTCCTGCCGGCCCTGATCATGCAGGACGCCTGCCGGATGGCCTTCTTCGCCCAGTCCCTGGCGAGGAACGCGGCAGCCAACGACGCCCTGTGGGCACTGATCCAGTTCGGCGCGATCGCGGCACTGATCCGCCTGGGCCACGCCGATGCCGCCTGGCTCATCCTCGCCTGGGGAGGCGGGGCGGCGTTCTGCGTCGTGATCGCGCTCAGCCAGCTGCGCGTCGTCCCCGACCCCCGGGCCGCCGTTGCGTGGGGACGACGCACCTGGGACCTCTCCCGCTTCTTCCTGACCGAGAACCTGCTCACCTCCGGGGCCTTCACCGGTGGCTTCCTGCTGGTCGGCGTCCTGGTCGGCGAGGGGGCGGTGTCCGCGATCCGCGGCGCCCAGGTGCTGGTCGGGCCGCTGGAGACGCTCAGCTCGGCCATGTTCACCTTCGCCCTGCCCGAGCTGTCCCGCCGCGCCTGGTTGGGCGCCCGGACCCGGTGGACGATCGCCACCGGCGCCAGTGCCGCCATGGTGGCCATCGCCCTCACCTACACCGCCGGCCTCTGGCTGATGCCGGACGAGGTGGGCCGGATGATCTTCCGGGACAACTGGGACGGTCCGGCCAGCGTGCTGTTGCCGGTGGCCCTGGGATCGGTCGCCGCCCGCGCCTGCCTCGGACCCGCGGTGACCATCTACGCCATGGGCCTGGCCCGGCGGACGTTCCGGCTGATGCTGGTCGAGGCGCCCCTGGTGCTCTCGCTCATGCTGGGCGGGGCGGTCATCGACGGCGTGGCCGGGGCGGCCTGGGGATTGATGATCAACCAGTCCCTGCTGGTCCCGCTGTGGTTCCTGACCCTGTGGTCGGTGCTGAGGTCGCCGGACGCCGCGACGCCCCCGGCCGGCGGTCAGCCGCACGCCCCGGCCGATCCGCCGACCGCCGCCCTGCCCGTGCTCGACTCCTCGGGACAGCCCTACACGCCGCGGCATGCCTCGGACAGCGCGCTTCACCTGCCCGCGGCGAGCCTGCCCCCGCGCGGGAGGCACACCCGCAAGGGCTGAGTCTCCCCCGGTCGCGCCGGTCGCGCCGGTCCGGCTCTGGCAGGGCCTCGACCCCGGCCGGGTCTCAGCCCTCGATCGCGTAGTCCTCCAGCAGGCGCCGACCGATGATCATGCGCTGGATGTCGGCCGTGCCCTCACCGATCAGCAGCATCGGTGCCTCGCGGTAGAGCCGCTCGATCTCGTACTCCTTGGAGTAGCCGTACCCACCGTGAATGCGGAAGGAGTCCTCGACGACGTCCCGGCAGTACTCACTCGCCAGGTACTTGGCCATGCCCGCCTCGAGGTCGTTGCGCTCCCCGGCGTCCTTCTTGCGCGCAGCCATGATCATCATCTGGTGTGCTGCCTCGACCTTGGTCGCCATCTCGGCCAGGCGGAACTGCACCGCCTGGTGCTCGGCGATCTTCTTGCCGAAGGTCTCCCGCTGCTGGGCGTAGCGGATGCCGAGTTCGAAGGCCCGCATCGCCAGCCCGCACGCCCGCGCGGCGACGTTGACCCGGCCCACCTCGACGCCGTCCATCATCTGGTAGAAGCCCTTGCCCGGGACCCCGCCCAGGATCTGGGCGTCGGTGGTCGCGTACCCGTCGAAGACGAGCTCGGTGGTGTCGACCCCCTTGTAGCCCATCTTCTCGATCTTGCCCGGAACGGTCAGGCCGGGCGCGGTCTCGCCGAAGCCGGACTCCTTGTCCACCAGGAAGGTGGTCATGTTCTTGTAGACCGAGTTCGCGCCGAGGTCGGTCTTGGTCAGGACGGCGACCAGGTTGCAGGACCCTCCGTTGGTCAGCCACATCTTCTGGCCGTTGATCGTCCAGTTGGCAGCACCTTCCGGGCCGTCGGCCCGGACGCTCTTGGTCCGGATCGAGGACACGTCGCTGCCGCAGTGCGGCTCGCTCATCGAGAACCCGCCGCGCACCTCACCGGCCGCCATCCGGGGCAGGTAGCGCTGCTTCTGTTCCTCCGTGCCGTGCTGGAGCAGCATGTAGGCCACGATGAAGTGGGTGTTGATGATGCCGGAGACGCTCATCCAGCCTCGGGCGATCTCCTCCACCACCAGGGCGTAGGTCAGCAGCGACTCGCCGAGCCCGCCGTACTCCTCGGGGATCATCAGGCCGAAGACGCCCATCTCCTTCATGCCCTCGACGATCTCGTCCGGGTAGGCGTCCTTGTGCTCGAGTTCGGTGGCCACCGGGATGATCTGCTCGTCGACGAACTCCCGCACCAGCTTCAGCATCTCGCGCTGGTCGGCGGTCAGACCCTCGGTGTGCTGGAGACGTCCCATGGTGGTGTCCACCCCTTCGTGGAGAGCGCAGGTGCGTCGCCGGCGCAGGTGCCATCGAGTATCGCCACCCCAGCCGGGCCTGGCCCCGGGCTGAGGTGTGAACCCCACCACCCAACCGGCTCATGTTCCCCAGCCGACAGCTCATGCTCCGCGGGTGACGCTGTGAAAACGTTCTCAACCGGACGTCGAGCGGCGGCTGCGGAGCATGAGCGGGTTTCGGCGGGTGAGAGATGTCCAAACCCGGGGATGCTGTTCGTCGTCCGGGTAGCGAGCTCGCCACCCCGGCGGCTCACGGTCGACTGGAGGACCGATGAAGTACATGTTCCTGCTCTACTCCGCCACCCACGCCGGCCCCGCCGAGGGCAGCCCGGAGGCCGCCGCTGAGATGCAGGAGTGGTTCGCCTACACCCGCGCCATGGCCGAGGCGGGCATCCTGGTGGCCGGCGACCCACTGCACCCGATCGAGTCCGCGACCACGATCACCACCCGGGACGGCGCGACGGTGACCACGGACGGCCCGTTCGCCGAGACCAAGGAGGTGCTCGGCGGCTACTACATCGTCGACGTCCCCGATCTGGACGCCGCCCTGGCGTGGGGCTCGAAGGCCCCGACCGCTCGCTACGGGTCGGTGGAGGTGCGCCCGGTCGTCGACCTGAGCACCCTCGGCGGGGCGCCGGACTGATCGTCCACCGGATCGACCCGCGAGACGACCACCGTGCGCGCACCCGGCGTCGCCCAGGTCTTCGCCGCCCAGTGGCCCATCCTGGTGGCCACCCTGCGGCGGGACCTGGGCGACCTGGACCTGGCCGAGGACGCCGCCCAGGAGGCCTTCGTCGAGGCCGCGGCCCGCTGGGGGCCGGGAACCACGCCGGAGCGTCCGGGGGCCTGGTTGCTCACCACCGCCCGGCGGCGGGCGATCGACCGGATCCGCCGCGAGCAGCGGTTCACCCAACGGCTGCCGGCCCTGGTCGAGGCGGCCGAGGGGGGCCACACCCCGCGACCCGCGGGGGAGCTGGTCGACGACCAGCTCGCGCTGATCTTCGGGTGCTGCCACCCGGCCCTGGACCCCGCCTCCCGGGTGGCGCTGACCTTGCGCGAGGTGTGCGGGCTGTCCACCGGGCAGATCGCCGCCGGATTCCTGCTGTCCCCGGCGACCCTGGGCAAGCGCCTGGTCCGGGCGAAGGCGAAGATCCGGACGGCGGGGGTGCCGTTCGCCGTCCCGGCACGCGAACATCTGCCGGCCCGGTGCGCCGAGGTGCTGCGGGTGATCTACCTGATCTTCACCGAGGGGCACACCTCGGCCGACGGGCCGGCCCTGGTGCGCGGGGACCTGTGCGACGAGGCGCGCTGGCTGGCGGGGTTGCTGGCCGAGCTGCTGGACCGTCTGCCCGCGGTGGTGAGCCCTCACCTCGGTGGGGGGACCGAGTCCGGGACCGGGCCGGGGGCGGGGGCCGGGTCAGCGGCCGGGTCGGGGAGGGGATCGATCACCGGCTCGCCCGGCATCGACCACGAGCGCGCGGTGGCCCTGGCCGAGACCCTGGGGCTGCAGGCACTGATGCTGCTCAGTGATGCCCGCAGGGCGACCCGGATCGACGCGCACGGCGGGCTGGTGCTGCTCGAGGACCAGGACCGCACCCGGTGGGACCGCTCGCTGATCGCGCAGGGCCAGGCAACGCTGACCCGGGCGCTGGCCATCGGGCACATCGGCGCCTACCAGGTGGAGGCGGCGATCGCGGCGCTGCACGCCACGGCGCCCGGATGGGAGCAGACCGACTGGCGCTCCATCCGCGGGCTCTACGACCAGCTGAGGCTCCTCGCGCCGAGCGACGTGGTGGCGCTCAACGCCGCGGTGGCGACCTCGATGCTCGAGGGACCCGAGGCGGGGCTGGCGGAGATCGAGGCGATCAGGCAGCGAGGGGCGTTGGCCGACTATCGCTACCTGCACGCGGCCCGGGCCGACCTGTTGCGCCGGATCGGCCGGCGGGAGCAGGCCGCTGAGGCGTACCGCCGGGCCCTGGAGCTCACCACCAATCCGGCCGAGCGGCGCTTTCTCGACGACCGGCTGGCGTCCTGCACGACGCCCGGGCCCTGAGAGGGGTGGCCCCCGGTCGCCGGGCAGGCCCCATCGTCCAGGGTCGCTTCCGGTGAGGCGACGTACCCTGGAGGGGCGAGGGTGACCCTCGAGTCCGGCGCACCGACGGGGAGGTGCCCATGTCGCTGACCGACAGGTACGTCATCTGGCGTGCCGAGCGAACCCTGCGGCGCTCGGCCCGCACCGAGCGCGAACGGCTCCGTCGCGAGATGGCGGCATACAGTACTCCGGCGCACCGTGCTGACCTGCTGGCCACCTTCGATCGCTACCCCGACGAGGTCACCGCGCGCTATCGAGCCGAACTCTCCCGTCAGACAGTGTCGACCCTGGGCAAGCGCAACCGTTTCGGCACTCGACCGCACCACCTGCGCTGAGCCGTCCCCACCTCACCACCCCCGCCGTTCGCCGAGACCCCCGCCGCAGTCCCTCACCACTCGCCGAGATCGCCAGGATTGTGATCATTCTCGACTGTTGATCACCACGCCGGCGATCTCGGCGGTGGGGTCCGGGTGCGGCCGCCCTCGGCCAACCCCGGATAACTCAGCAGCTCAATGAGCTCAGTAGATGGTGTCCGCGATCCGCTGGGGATAGGCGGCGTCCCAGGCCACCCCGTCGAAGCCACCGTCGGTGATCTCGGCCATGATCGCCCCCACGGTGGGCAGTTCGTCGGCCCTGCGGTGGTGCGCCGAGTTCCACAGGTCCGAGCGGATCAGTGCCTTGGGGCACTGGGTGTAGACCGTCTGCACGGCGATCTCGATCACGGTCTGCGGCAGTTTGCGGCCGTCCAGGCGCGCCATGGCGTACCGCTCCAGCAGCTCCGGATCGGTGCGCAGCACCGCCGTGCCGTTGACGCGCACCGTCGTCCCCAGCCCGGGCACCAGGAACAGCAATCCCACCCGGCCGTCGGAGACGATGTTGCGCAACGTGTCGAGCCGGTTGTTGCCGCGCCGGTCAGGCAGGTGCAGGGTGCGCTCGTCGACGATGTGGACGGCGGGCGCCGGGTCACCGCGCGGCGAGCAGTCCAGCCCCTCCTCGCCGGCGGTGGCGATCAGCACGAAGGGCGACGCCTCGATCCAGCGCCGTTGCAGCGGCGTGATGACCGGCGTCTCCTTGAGGCGGCCGTTCTCGGGGAACGCCCCGTAGATCGCCTCCAACGCAGCGAGATCGGTCACGATGTCGGGCCGCGATGGCGCAGTCATCGCTCCACGGTAGCGGCGGCGTCCAGATCATGATCCGATCGCCGGAAGCGGAACCGGGTGACGTCGCCGGGAAAGGCGAACCACGCCATGGCCTTGTGGGGGGTGAGGACACGCAGGCCCCCGGCGTCCGGGCCCGACCAGGCATCGGCGGACGGCGCGTACCCGCGCTCACCGTACTTGCGGCCCAGCTCGGCCGCGATCCGCTCCCCCA
>JAEUJN010000075.1 GCA_016794595.1 Kineosporiaceae bacterium | reverse complement strand
GGTTGGCTCGTCGTGGATGTCGGGAGCTGTGACCTCGTCGTCGAGCAGGTGCCGCCGGACGCCCCCGACGACGACCTGGCACTCGTGGGACGGTTCACCGGGCTGTCGCTCCGGGTGCCCGACGTCGCCGGGGAGTACCGCACCCTGAGCGCCCGCGGAGTCCGGTTCGACGGCGCTCCGGCGCCGCAGAGCTGGGGTGGGGTGCTGGCCACTCTCGTCGATCCCTCCGGTAACCGAGTGCAGCTGGTCCAGTACCCGACCGAGGTGGGCGAGCCGGACGAGCTCGACCGGATCCCGGACTGATCAGGACACCTCGAAGGCCCGGAACCACACCGCCGGCAACCGCAGCGCCGACCGCAGTCGGGCGCCGCTGACCGTGGACCGGCGTCCACCGGTCGACGTGGCGGTGACCGCGAGCGCCGCTCCGGCGCCGTCCTTCCTGGTGACCACGATCGAGGCGACATCGGGTAGCCCGAAGACAGCGGCCGCTTTCGCCATCGGCACTGTCCGGCGCCAGAGGGCGTACTTGGGGTTGACCGCAGGATCGGCGCTCCAGAGGTCAGGAGCACTCCGCAGGTAGGGGACCGCCGTTCCCCACACCGTGCGGGCATCCCGGGTCCGCCCGCCGGAGGACGAGGAGTAATAGGCCCGGATCGGGCTGCCACGGTAGGTCACCGCGAGCCCGCGAGTGGACGAGGTGTGCGTGGCACCGACCGCCTGCACCCAGCGGGCACCGTCGCGCTCGGCGTCCCAGCCGCGGTAGACCTGGCTGCGCTGGTCGTCCCACAGATGGCACCCACCGCACGCCGGCGACGCCCCGCCGCGGTACTCGCTGAGGGCATAGGTCCGAGCGGCGATCACCTGGGCCTTCAGGGCCGAGCTGTGCCAGGCAGGTGGCACCTCGGCGATCCCGCGCAGGTATTCCCGGTGCAGGTTGAGGGTGAGCACCCCGGCGATCCGCACCCGGCCGCCCGACCGCACCGGAACCAGGCTCAGGACGCCGTGCCGGTACTGGCGCAGCTTGGGTGCCGGCAGGCCCTCGTTCGAGCCGTTCGATGACACCCCGAGCGCGCTCGCGGGCCCGGGCAATCCCCGGGCCCCGCTCCAGCGCACGGTCAGCGCCCCGGTGGTGAACGACCTGACCTGCCCGGACGGCGAGGTGACGGTGACCCTGAGCCGGCCGCCGGCCAGTCCGACCCCGACGGCGCCCCCGGGCTGGAGGACGCTCACCCGGCGGCTGCTGTCGATGAGTTGCAGCGTGCCGCCACCGGCGGCGATCGGCTCCGTGCGCAGTGCGAGCGAGGTGGCGCGATCGATCACGTTGACCCGCAGGTCGACGTTGTCCGGGACCGCCGTGACCGAGGTCCCCGCGTAGTAGTGGCGCAGGATCGCGGACGTCGATGACCCGGCCACGGCCATCCCGAGCGCGCCGAACTGCGACATGCCGACTCCGTGACCGAACCCGGTCCCGACAACCGTCACCGTGGGGCCGGGAGCCGGCGTGACCTGCGTGGCCGCAGTGACCCGGCCGGCCGTGGTGACCCGGCTGGCCGATGTGAGCGGGGTGGCGGGCAGGAGGGGGCTCGCCACGGCGTCCGCACCGGCCGGCCCTCCCGATGCGATCAACGCCAGCACCGCCGTGGACGCCGCTCGCGAGAACCATGCCCGACTCGAGGACGCTGCCCGCCGAGTCCCGCCCCCACCGCGGCGGCCACCGCAGCGTCCGCCGTGGCGACCGCCTGATGCCGGACGCGCTGCCGTACCTGTCACTCCCATGCTCCCCCCAAGGACCCCCACCGGCTATTGCAGTAAGTTATCGCTCCATCACATTGGGTCATCGGACGGCGTGCCGGGTCGTCCGCGCTCGATCGCGATGAGCACCCGCTCCACCTGAGCCTCGACGTCCCCGAGATTGTCGATCACCAGGCGGGGCTCGACGAACGGCTCCCAGGCGCGGGCGATCACCTCCGACCAACTGGGGAGGGCATGACCGGGCATCTCGGCGGTCCGGGACTCGACCCGACGACGGTGTTCGGCGGGATCGGTGCAGACGACCTCCACCCAGTGCAGCTCGGCGCCGCACTCCGCCGCCAGGTCGACCCACAGGTCACGGGCGATCTGGAGCCCGTTGACGGCGTCCGCGATCACCGGGCGGCCGGACCGCAACTGATCCGCGGCAACCCGGGCCGCCACCACGTAGCCCACCGGGCTGTCACCGAAGGGGTGCAGGGTCGAGGCGATCGCCGACTCGACGGTGTCGATCCGCACGAAGGTCGCGCCGAGCCGGTCGGCCACCCGGCGGGACACCGCCGTCTTGCCCACTCCCGGCAGCCCGGCGAAGACCACCAGGACCCCCGGCCGACTCACGGGGTCGCCCCCGCCATCGACACCACGCCGGCCCCACTCACGCGTCGCCTGCCCAGGCGGGGTCGGCGGCGGTCAACCGCTCCGGTTCGACCGTGCCCGGTTCGGGCCGCTCGCCGTTGCCGGCCAGGGCCGCCCGCACCGCGTCGTCGAAGCCGGTGAGCCCGCCGGTCGGCAGCCCGACCAGGTCGCGAATGTCGTTCTCGGTGCAGATCACCTCGTGCAACAGGCTGCCCACCAACGGTTTCGCCAACCCGGAGGGCACCGGGGTGACCAGACCCACCCACTGGCTGGCCAGCCACGGGGTGAGCACGGGAACGGTCAGGATCAGCCTCGGCAGCCGGCCGTCGATCCGGGCGAACCGCTCGATCATCTGGCGGTAGGTGAGCACCTCCTCGCCGCCGATGTCGAAGGTGCGGGTGAGCGAGGGGTCGAGGTCGGCGGCACCGGCCAGGTAGTGCAGCACGTCCCGGACGGCGATCGGCTGGATCCGGTTGCCCAGCCACTTGGGCGCGATCATCGCCGGCAGCCGTTGGGTCAGGTGGCGCAACATCTCGAAGGACGCCGACCCGGCCCCCAGGATCACCGCGGCCTGCAGCACCGCGGTGGGCACGTCGCTGGACATCAGGATCTCGCCGACCTCGACCCGCGAGGCCAGGTGGGCGGACAGCTCACCCTCGGGGTGCAGCCCGCTCAGGTACACGATCCGCGGCGTGCCGGCCCGCCGGGCGGCCTGCCCGACGGTCCGGGCCAGCCTGCGGTCGCGGGCCTCGAAGTCACCCTGGCCGTCCATCGAGTGCAGCAGGTAATAGGCGACCTCGGCGCCGTCCAGGGCCCGGGCCAGCGAGTCCACGGCTCCGGCGTCCCCCTCGACCACCTGCACCCGGTCGGCCCAGGCGCGCTCGCGCACCGAGGCCACCCGGCGCACCAGGACGCGCACCTGCCACCCGCGCGCGAGCAGTTCCGGCACCAACCGGGAACCGATGTACCCGGAGGCACCGGTGACCAGCGCGAGACGGCCTGCGCCGGAACCGGGACCGGGAACCACGGAGGAGGTCATAGCCCCATGCTGGCACGCAGCGTCAGGTGAGCGCCGTGATCAGCGGCGGCAGGATCAGCAGCATGCTCAGCGACCAGGTCACGTGCGTGATCATGGGTCCGAGGACGCCGCCGGTCACCCGCCGTTGGAGCCCCACCACCACCCCGAGCACCGCTGCGGCGACCACGAGCATCAGGTTCAGGCTGAACACCGTGGTCAGGGTGTACAGGGCCGTGGAGATCGCCACCGGATGGCGGCGCCCGATCGCGGCGAACAGCGCCCCCCGGAAGAACAACTCCTCGGCCAGGCCGTTGATCAGGGTGATCGCCGCCACCACCGGCAGCGACCCGAAGCGGGCGTGGTCGAGGACGTCGTTCACGCTGTTCCGCAGCATCGGCAGCCGCGCGACGATCAGCGCCCCGGCGGTGAAGAGCCCGACCGCCAGCACCCCCAACGCCAGCGACTGCACCACCGGCCGGGCCAGCCGGTGCCCCCGGCGGGTGTTCGCCCACCCCAGGTGCAGCGGGCCGGACGCCAGCGATCCCACCACCCAGACCAGGGCCAGGGCCACGGTGGTCAGGTAGAAGCGCCGGTCGCCCGGCTCGAGCCGAAAGGAGGCCCACAGCAGAACCGAGCCCGCGGCCGCAGTGACCGCGGCCACCCACCGCCGGCGCCGGAAGGCATCGTCGGACTCGGTGTGATCGCGCGGCACCGGACGCACCAGGGCGGCGTCCAGGAAGCGCCCCAGTTCGGCCCGGTGCCACCACTGCTCGGCCACGCGTGCACTGTACGTGGGGCATCGCACCCGAGCCGCGCTCGAACACCACTCGAACCGGCTCGGGGACCGTGGCGAAACGGATGATGATCCAGCACGGGCCGCGCACCGCAGGCACACCCCGCGGCGTCGATTCGTGCGCACGAGTCCGGGTGGGGAGGGTCGCCTCTCACCGAGGCCGGGGCTCAGCGGTGTGATCTGACCGTTCGCACCGACGCAGTCGGTCCCGCCCCGTGGGCGTTGCGTGCAGTCACCGTGAAGGAGTACCAGCGGCCCCCAGCAGGACAGGTGTAGGTGTAGGTCCCGGCCGTGGTCGGGTTGTGTCGCGAGCACCTGCTGGTCTCGACGTACTGCGTCACGGCGGACCCGTACCCTGCGGCGCCGCGGATGATGACGGTGATGGTGCGACCCCTGCCGCGACCGGTCACGGCCGTGAACACGGGCCGGCCGGGCCGGGATGCCGCCGCCACGGCGTGGGTCGCGTAGGTCGGCGCGCTGGTTCCGAACACGTTGGTCAGCGTCAGGCCCAACCGGTAGCGCGAGCCGCGCGGCGCGACGGTGCAGGTGATACGGGTGCGGCCGGTGAGGGCGACGGGGCCGCGCGGGGGACGGCACCCGGCCGGTGAGCTGCCGGCCCATCGGACGCCGAGCAACGCACCGCCACCGTTCGATCGGACGCCGGTGACGGACGCGTCGAGGTTGGCGAACCCCGGGGTGGGGTGCGTCGGTGCACCGCGGGTGTTCGTGACGGCGAACGTGGGCGTCCCGACGGTGTTGCTGAGTGCCGACGGCGGTCCGGCGCCGTCGGCACCGATCGCGGTGACGGTGAACCGGTAGGCGGAGTTGCTCGCGTCGAGACCGGTGACGGTCGCGCTGGTGGACGATCCGGCCCGCTGGACGCAGCCGGCCGTCGTGCCGGTCCAGCAGAGCCGATACCCGGCCGGTGCGGAGCCGCCGTTCGGGGCGTGCCAGGTCACGGCGACCGTTCCGGTGCCGGTCGGCGTCGCGGTGACGGCCGACGGCGCCGCCGGGCCGGTGGGCAGGGCCATCCACCCGGAGAGATCCTCGATGATGATGCCGCCGAAGGCCGGGTTGCTGCCCAGGTGGGACACCAGGGTGGCGGCATCGGCGTCCAGGATGGCTCGCGATCGCCCGTAGTAGGTCTCCTCGGGGCTGTCGGGTCGCCGGTTCGTCTCCATCCCCACGCGGACGGTCTTGCCGACGACGTTGCCGTAGGCGAGTTCCTGCGCGACGATCCGTTCGACGACGGCGGTGTCGGTGTTGTAGGACATGACGGCGATCGAATCCGCGGCGTCCATGACCGCCTCGAGGACGTTCCTGCCGTCCCCGAGGGTGTAGTAGTTGAACCAGCTACCCGTGCTCACCTCGACCCGTTTGCCCTGCCCCACAGCCGCTTTCACGTCGGCGATCATCTGCACGTAGGAGCGCAGCGTGGCCTGGCGCAGGGCGGCGTCCGCGGCGGTGGCCGGCGACCCGTCCGGGGCAGAGGTACCCCAGATGGCCTCGTTCGCCCAGGGTTCGACATCGAGCTGGACGCCGTCGAACGCGCCGGTCGCCAGGTGGGCCCTGGCCCAGGCCACGGCCTTGCCGTTCGAGGCGATCGCCCAGTCTCCGGTGTCGCCGGCCAGCGCGTTAAGCCTCTTGCCGGCCGCGTGCAGCGCGGTGCCGAGCGCGGCCAGGTAGGTGAGTTCGGCGGGGGAGGGCGCCGTGGTCCGACCGACCAGGTTGACGATGTCGACGTCGTGGTCGACGGTCCAGTCGTAGAGCTCAGCGGGGTCGCTGCCGTGTTCCCACACCCACACCGACCGGGACGCGACCGGGGCGGCGTCCGCGGGGTCGGCCGTCGTGACCGGTGACAGCGCTGTGCCGAGAACCACGAGGATCACGAGGGCGGTGCGAGCGATTCGGTGGATCGGGTGGGGCATTGCTGGCCGTCCATGGCATCACATCAGGGTCGGGACACGGGTCTGGCTGGTGCCTCGGCGTCCTGCCTGGGCACGGATCCTGCTCCACCGAGTGTGACGTGACCGTCGGCACGAGAACACCGCTGAACGTGTTCACTGCGGATCACCGCCCCGTCGGGTCGAGCACCCGGCCGATGAACAGCGGCGTGGGGAGAGCGCCCTGGGCGTTGTCGTGGATCACGTAGAGGAACGGGCGGTCCGCGATCAGCGTCACCGGATCGGCCGGGGCGCCGGTGGCCATCATGACGACCGCGGTGGCGGCAGCCGCCTCGGTGCCGGCCTCGTCGACCGCGATGAACGCCTCGTGGATCACGGCACTGATCAACAGTGGCTCCTGGGAGGTGATCCCGGAGAAGTCGGCGTCGTCGGTGAAAGCCAGCCTGGTGCCGAGCTGCTCGAGGACGGGCCGCAACGGCAGCTGGCTGCGCGTCGTCCAGCGCGGCAGGCTCACCTGAACCTGGCTGTCGCGCAGGGAGCTCTGAACGGCGCGCAGCCAGGCGCCGTCCAGGTTCTGCTCGAGCTCGGCGAACCGTCCGACGTCGGGCAGGACGACGGTCATCGCCAGGCGCCCGTCGGCGTACGGCACGGTGGCGGCTACCCAGCCCTCACCGCGGCCGAAGCGACCGGTGACCGGGGCGTGCATCAGGTCGGCCTGCACGGTGGAGCCGTCCAGCCGGGTGAACGGTGCGGGCCGGGTGGCGTCGGTGTCGAACGGCAGCTGCCAGGGGGCCTTCAGGTACACCGCGTTGACCAGGGTGAGCCGGGTGTCGACCGTGAACACGCCGTCCGCGATGAGTTCGGGGATGCGCTCACGGGTCTGCTCGCCGACCCAGGCATTGACCTCTCGGCGCGCCTGATCGGGGGCGGTGCGGTAGTCGACCTGGTGCATCCCGGAGCCGAAGTGGCGAGCCAGGGTGTCGAGAAAACCCTTGTCCCACACCGTGTCCCGCTGCCCCCACAGGCTGTTCGCCGAGCTGAGCGCCACCTCGCCCTCACTGCCGTCGAACAGCCGCACCGTGCCCGCGCGGGTGGCCAGGGCGGCGTCCAGGGCGTTCAGACCGCTGGCCAGGTCGGCGGCGGACGGCGCGTGCAGGGTGGCCAGCAGCTCGCTGGCGGTGGCCCCGCGCGCCCCTTGCACGGTCATGCCGAGGGCCATCGCCACCGAGAACGGTGAGCTGACCAGGTTGCCCCGCACCGTGGCGGCCAGGGTGCGGTGCAGGTCGGCGGTCAGGTCGGTGACGGCCGCGTGGGCGAGGGCCGCGGACGCCGGGTCGGCGGCCTCGCGCGCCAGGTCGGAGCGGGCCAGGTCGTCGGCCGCGGCCGGGGAGGCGCAGCCGGAGAGGGCCGGGGACATCGTGAGCACCCCCAGGGGAGCCAGGGTCAGCAGGGTCAGCAGGCGTCGACGGTCGATCACGCCGCTTGGACGCCGGCCGGCCCCCGAGCGTTCCCTCGGTGGGGCACCGGATGCGACGAGATCAGCCGGACCCCCTCAGCGCCCCGCTACTGACCACCCGGTTACGGCCGGCCCGTTTGGCTGCGTAGAGGGCGCGGTCGGCGTGGTCGACGGCCTCCCACAGCGACGTCGGCAGCTGGTCCTCGAGGGTCGGAGCGCCTTCGTACACCCCGATGCTGACGGTCACCGGCGCCAGCTCCCGCTCGACAGCCAGACGGAGGCGTTCGGCCACCGGCACCGCCTGGCCCGCCGTGACGTGGCAGAGCACGAGGAACTCCTCTCCGCCCATCCGGACGGCGACGTCCTCGGCCCGCATCGTGGTCTTCACCAATTCGGCCAGCCGGCGCAGGATCTCGTCACCGGCGGCGTGCCCTCGGGTGTCGTTGACCTGTTTGAACAGGTCGATGTCGACCACCAGCACGGCGACCGGCAGGTTCTGGGTCGCCCTGTCCCGCCAGTACTGCCCGGCCGCACGCTCGAGGCCGCGGCGATTGCCGAGTCCGGTCAGCGGATCGGTGAGTTCGCCGCGCCGGGCGATCCGCAGACTGTTGATCGCGACGTCGCGCAATGGCCGGATCACCGCCACGATGGTGATCAGTGCGAAGGTGCCACTGGAGACGTCCACCAGCGGGCCCGGACCGGCCGCCGGACTGCGCGCGACCGCGATCAGGCACAGCGTTCCGATCAACGGCTGCGCCGCGGCCAGGAGACGCCGCTCGACGAACAGCGCGGCCATCACGTTCGACGCGACCAGGCACAAGGCCGTCGACGCGACGTGCCCGGCACCCTGCCCCGCGGCGACGGCGACGGTCGCGAAGACCTGTGAGCTCGCGATCACGCCGGCGAACTCGGCGTCCGCCATACGCCGGCCACGGGCTGCCGCGTGAACGGCGACGACGACCAGTCCGACGATGATGCCCACCGGGACCGACCGGGGCAGGGCAAGGTAGAGATTCTTGTTCAGGAGCACGGACGCGGCCGTTGCCACCATCCCCATCGTGGCCGCCACCACGAGCAGACGGGCACGCAGCCGTGCCAGCTGGGACGGATCGGTGATATCGGTGTGCCAGTCCCGGAGCAGCCGGCGGCGATACGTCGACAGCCGCTCGCTGACAGCACCCACCATCCGGGCATCGTCCACCCGGGGCGTCGGCTTGAGGAAGCTCATCTAGGGTCGAGGTGGCTCGCTCGATGCGGGCCGGACCACCGACTCACCACCCGGGAGGGCCAGCGTGCACGTCCTCGTCCTGGGCGCGTCGGGGATGCTGGGTCGCGTCATCGGCGACACCCTGCTCGACGCCGGCCACGAGGTCACGGGGGTGTGCCGTTCGGGGCGGGTGAGCCCCCGCCTGGGGGATCACGGGTCGGTCCGCCGGGCAGACCTGGCAACGGCCACGGACGCCGTCCTGGACGACTTGTTCCAGGGGGCGAACGCCGTCGTCCACTGTCTCGGGCCCGACGACCGTGAGCCGCTGCCGGCCCCGGCGGCCGCGACGCTGGAGCGGCTGTTGGTCGGTACGACCGTCCGCGTGGCGCAGGCCGCGAGACGCCGGGGGGTCCGACATCTCGTGGTCCTCGGGTCGTACTTCTCGGCGTTCGATCGCCTGCACCCGCAGTGGCGCCTGAGCGCGCGTCATCCCTACATCCGTGCCCGGGTCGAGCAGGCACGACGTGCCGAGCAGGCGGCCCCGGGCCTGGTCACCGTTCTGGAGATCCCCTTCGTGTTCGGCGCGAGCCCGGGCGTCGAGCCTGCACTCAAGGTCCTGTTCGACCGGATCCGGTTCGGACCGGTCGGCCTGGCCATCGGTGGTGGCGGCACGGCGGCGGTCCGGCACACCGACGTGGCGAGCGCCGTCCTGGCAGTGGTGACCGGCTCCGTGCCCCCCGGCCGGCACCCCCTGGCCGTGGACAACATCACCTACCGGCACCTGGCCCGGATCGTGCTTGACGAGTCGGGCCGACCGTCCCCGATCCTGGCGGTGCCGCGGCCGATCGCCACCGCGGGCGTCGTCGGGCTCGCGGCCGCTCATCGCCTCCGGGGACGCGCCATGGGTCTGGCACCCCTCCACGTGGCGCGCGACATCCTGGGTCGACAGCTCTATCTCGACCCCCACACCTACGGCGCGCCTCTCGGGCTCGTGCCCGGCAACGTCGACGAGGCGATCCGGGAGAGCGTCCGGGCCGCCTACCCTGCCGCGACCCGGTGAGCCCGGGCGGACCCTCACGAGCGCTCGGCCCGACCGAGTTGCGGGCCGACCTGCGGGCCGAGCTCGGGAGTGTCGGTGCGGTACTGCGCGAGGTGGGCGGCGAGGATCTGCTCCCACGGGGTCGGGGCGAGGCCGAAGGTGGACCGGGCGTCGGAGCTGTCCAGGTGCCACGGGCGGGTGTGCTGGTGCATCACCTCGGGGAGCTCCCGCAGGAAGGGCACCACCAGGCCGAGTCCCCGCAGCACGGCTCGCGGCATCGGGCGGACGGCGACGTGCCGTACCCCGGCCACGTCGGCCAGGTCATCGACCACCTGGCGAGCCGGCAGGGCGGGGTGGCTGGGCACGTGCCAGGCCCGGCCCCAGCCCCGCTCGTCGGTGGCCACGGTGAGCAGGAGCCGGGCGACGTCCCCGGTGAAGGTGTACGTGTGCGGCACGTCGGGATCGGCGAGCACCCGGACGGCGCGGCCGCGCAGCAGCCGCGGCACCACCTGGTCGCCGAGCGTGCTCGCCGCGGTCGCCCCCAGGTAGTCCGAGCCGCGGACCTCGGTGACCCGGGCCCGGCCGGAGGCGTGGGCGGCCACTGCGTCCTGCCACATCCGGGCGCGCACCCGGCCCTTGACCCCGGTCGCGGCCAGCGGCTGGCGTTCGGTCAGCCCGGGCGTGGTCAGTGCGGCATCGGAGGGTCCGTAGCCGTAGAGGTTGGAGCAGGTGGCCAGCACCGCCCCGGTGGCCTCGGCGGCGCCCAGCAGCGCGGCCGCGATCGGCGGCCAGTCGGTGGACCAGCGGTGATAGGGCGGGTTGGCGCAGTTGTACAGCGCGAGCGCCCCCTCGGTGAGCTCGCGCAGCCGGACGGCGTCCGCCGCGTCGGCAGCCACCCGCTCGATGGCGGGGTGGTCGGGCCCGGACCCCGAGCGGGTGATCAGCCGCACCCGGTCACCGCGGTCGATGATCAGGCGGGCCAGGGCGGTTCCGACCGAGCCGGCACCGACGACGACATGCAGAGTGGCCATGACAACCTCCACGGCGGAGCGGTGATCTGAGCTGAGAGCAGTGTTCTCAACAAGAGAATGGCGCTCCCCGCCCGCACTGTCAAGAGCAGTGCTCTCGTTTGTTGCCAATGCTCTTCCGGCGGGGCATCCTGGCCAGGTGCCCGATCCCACGCCCCACCCGCCCGGCCCGCCGGCCACCACCGCCGAGGGCGCCCCGGGGCGGCGCGCCGCCGGGGTCCGCGAACGAGCCCGGGCAGAACTGACCCGCGAGATCGTCGCCGCGGCCCGACGACAGCTCGGCGAGGTCGGGGCGGCCGCACTCTCGCTGCGGGCGGTGGCCCGGGAGATCGGCATGGTGTCCTCGGCGGTCTACCGCTACGTGGCCAGCCGCGACGAACTGCTCACCCTGCTGATCACCCAGGCCTACGACGCGCTCGGTGCCGCGGCAGAGGAGGCCGAGGCCGCCGTCCCCCGGGAGGATCTGCTCGCCCGATGGCTGGCGACCTGCACCGCGGTGCGGAGCTGGGCGCTCGCCCACCCGCACGAGCACGCACTGATCTTCGGGTCCCCGGTGCCCGGGTACGCCGCCCCGCAGACCACGATCGTCCCGGCCGCCCGGGTGCCGCGCCTGCTGATCGGCCTGCTGGTCGAGGGCGTTCGGCGGGGCAGGATCGACCCGGCCGCGCTCCCGGCACTGGGCACCGAGGTGGTCGCCGCGCTCGGCCCGGTCCGCGGCGACGTCCCGCTCGAGGTCCCCGACGAACTGCTGGCCCGCGGCATCCTCGCCTGGACCCTGCTGGTCGGGGCGGTCTCGTTCGAGCTGTTCGGTCACACCCACAACGTGGTGGACGACGACGCGCACCTGCGCGAGGCCTTCTTCACCGACCAGGTGCGCCGGGCCGCCGACCTGGTGGGGCTGACCGGGACCTGAGCAGACCCGACCTGAGCAGACCTGACCCGACCTGACCCGACCTGACCTGACCTGACCGGGTCACTCGAAGCCGGGCAGCCAGCGGTGCAGTTCCGAGCGCACGGGCACGGTGGCGCCGAGCTGGGACAGCACCCCGACGATGCCCAGCCACACCCGGAAGGTGAACAGCTGCTCCGGCGGGATGGACAGCTTCAGGCCCACCGCGAACTCGGGGTTGCGCGGGTCGTTGACCTGCGAGAACTGCTCGCGCAACCACGCGGTGGAGTAGGTGAAGCGCTCGCGCCGGGCCGGTTCACCGAAGGGCGACAGGTAGTCCCGCAGCGTGGAGACCTCGAGCTCGACGCCCGGACGGAGCAACCCGTACTCGCGCAGGGCGCTCAGCACGCGCTCGTCTGACGCGGCGGTCCCGTCACCGGCGCCCTCGCTCACGTCCTCACCGGCGTTCAGCGCGGCGATCAGCCGGCCGAACCCGACCGGCAATCCCCCCGGCAGCGCCAGGCACGAACCGAAGTCCAGCACCCCCAGTCGCCCGTCCGGCATCCGGCGGAAGTTGCCCGGGTGCGGGTCGGTGTGCAGCAGGCCCACCCGGGCCGGACCCGAGAGCAGAAACCGTTGGTAGGCAAGGCCGATCCGGTCGCGATCGGCCTGGGACGCGGTCGTCGCCACCTGCGCCAGCGGCTCGCCGTCCAGCCAGTCCTGCACCAGCACGCGACCGGTGGCGTGCACGACGGCCGGCACCACGGCCTCCGCGCAGGCCTCCGCGTCGGTGACGTAGATCGCGTGGAACGCCTTCTGGTGCAGTGCTTCCCGGGTGTAGTCGAGCTCCTCCAGCAGCCGGGAGCGCAGCTCGGCCAGGATCGCGGGCAGGGCCAGGCCACGGGCCACCAGGCCGACCACCCGGCCGCCGGCGGCCAGCAGGCGCAGGTCGGTCAGGATCGACTCCCGCACCCCGGGGTACTGGATCTTGACGGCCACCTCACGGCCTGCGGGGGAGCCGTCGCGCCACCGGGCCCGGTGCACCTGCCCGATCGAGGCGGCCGCCGCCGGCTGCGGGTCGAACTCGGCGAACAGCTCTCGCCAGCTCGGCCCGAGGTCGGCCTCGAGCACCGAGCGGGCCTGCGGCCAGGGAACTCCGGTCGCCTCGTCCTGCAGCGAGGTCATCGCCTGGTGCCAGCTGCGGTCGGGGTCGGCCGGCAGCAGCGCCTCGATCGCCGAGAGCAGCTGGCCGGCCTTCATCGCGCCCCCGCGGGAGCCGGCCAGCACCTCCCGGGTCCGGGCGATCCGTCGAGCCCGGACGTCGCGGCGCACCTGCTCGGCGTCCTGACCGGCCAGCCGCCGGGCCAGGCCTTCCACCCCCAGGGCGGCTGCACTCACCGGTACCGACAGCAGCCGCGCCGTCCGGCCGAGACCGGTCACGGCCCCTTCTCCACGGCTGCCAGCTCGACGCGCACCTCGTCGCCGACGGCAATGCCGGCCTCCCGCAACCAGGTCGTGCTCAGGCGCAGGAAGTACTGCGAGCCGTCGACTCCGAGGCACCCCCGAACGGGGTGACCGTCGATCGTCCCGACGACAGGGAACCGCGGCCGGGCACCCCACACCTCACGGGGAGAGAAGGGCACCGTCACGAAGCGGAAGGCGCCCTCCTCGAGCACCGTGGCCACGAAGCCGCGGGGGAGGTTCCGGTCGGGACCGTGCACCGCCTCGCCACGCAGGGGAGTCAGCAGATCACGCAGGCCGTTGTGGCTGATCTCGTGCATCACCGCGAGCAGGTGACCCAGGTCGCCGTCCGGGTACCCGACCCGAGCGAACCAGCCCAGGTACTCGCCGGGCAGATCGGCCAGCAGCCTGCCCTGGTACCTGCCGAAGGGCATGTGCCAGGACACCAGCCGCACCAGGTCCTCCCGGGTGAACGGCGTCGGCTCCATGGCCGACCACGGTAGGGCGCGATCCCGTGCGACCGGGCGTGATCGAGCCGGCGTGATCGAGGCCGCGTGATCGAGGCCGCGTGATCGAGGCCGCGTGATCGAGGCGGCCCGAGCCTCACCGCACCGGCAGCGGGGTCACCCAGTACGGCGCCGCACCCGGGTCGGCCACTCCGAACCTGGCGTTCACCGCCCACAGGGTCGAGCCGACCAGGGTGGCGGTCGAGGGGACGTCCAGCCGCGGACTGGTCAGGGCGCGCACCCAGTGCGCCGTCCACCGGCCGTGATCGCACCGAAGCCGCACCACCGAGACCTCGGCCTGGCCGCTGCCCCGCACGTTGTACAGCGTGCGGCCCTGGAGCTCGAGACCGTCTCCGCCGGTGATCCCGGGACCGCCGGTCACCGGGATCGCGCGCGCGGACCCGTTGGCCGGGTCGACCTGCCAGAGCCCGCCGGCCCGGCTGTTGTTCAGGATCAGCGACCCGTCCGGCAGGGCCCGGATGCCGTTGGCGTTCACGGCCGTCCCGTCACCCGCCGGCCAGGCCCCACCCAGGGCCACGAAGGACGGCGCCGCGCCGCTGGGCCGGCCCCCTCGCCCGAGTGCGATCCGGGTCAGGCGGTCAACCCGCGAGTCGGTGACCCACACCGACGACCTCGTGACCACCAGGTCGTTGAGGAACACCGCACCCGGCACCACGACGTCCGCGGCGATCGCCCCGGTGCGCCCGTCGACCGCCCAGACATGGGCCTGGCTGCCGACATTGCCCGCCGCCCAGACCAGACCCGAGCGGCCGTCGAAGAACAGCCCGCGAATCTGCCGGCCGGTGGCTCCGGCCAGCAGGACGCCGGACCTGCCGGTGCGCAGGTCACCGGCCACGATCCTGCCGTCCGCCAGGGAGCCGACATAGAACCGGCTGCCCGGACCCGAGGTGATGCCCTCGGGCCGGATCCCGGCGGGAAGGGTGACCTCGGCCGCGGCGCGCGTGGACCCACCCGCCGTCGAGGTCGAGACCGTGGGGGCGCTCGGGGAGCTCGTGGCGGCCACGGCGGGGGACACGGCGGCCAGCGGCAGCAGCAGGGCGGCGGCGCCCAGGCCGATCGCCACCCGCCGACCGGTTGGGCGAGTTGGGAGGTTCGGGCGCTCTTCGGCTGGATTGTTCATCGGTCAATCATCGACGCGACCCGATCGGTGCGCATGGCCAGAAGGCTGGGAAGAGCCTGTGAATCTGATGCATCAGTAGTCGGCAGCCTGGGACTTTGCTGTGAATGTCGTCCAGGGAGGGGCCGGTGGGTATGCCGCGCCCCTCGCAGCGACGTATCGTCCGTTGATGGATCAGGGAGCACCACGGACGCCGCGGGACGCCGCGCCGTCGCCGTCGCCGTCCCCGATCGAGATGTCGTTCGAGGTGCTCCCCGGGTCGAGCCCCGACCCCGCCCCCCGCCCCGGCCTGCTCGACCGATCACGCGAGCTCGCCGGCCGGTTCGGCGCCCGCCGGCGCCCGGCCCCGAGCGACCCCGGCGCGAGCCAACCGAGCCCGCCCGGCGACCCCGGCCCACCGGCCCGCGCCCTGCCGTCACGGACCTGGCCGGTCGCCGGCGCCGCGCTGGTGGTGGTCCTGCTCGGGATGTGGTGGTGGCTCGCCCGCGACCCGGGCCCGCCCCAGATCACGCGCGGCGACGTCACGGCGGCCGTCGACGAGGGCATCACCCGCGCGCAGGAGGAGGCCCGTGCGCAGCCTCCGGACGCCGCCACGGCGTTCCGGACCATCCAACCCTCGCTCGTGGTGATCACCACCCAACTGACCGGCGGCGCGTCCCCGGCGCCGGCGCCCACCCGGGGCGCTTCCGGCCTCGGGGCCGGCACCGTGGTCAACGCCGACGGCACCATCCTCACCGCCCTGCACGTCGTGGACGGCGGCGGCCGCATCGAGGTGACCTTCGCCGACGGCACCCGCACCCCCGCCCGGATCACCGACCAGCAGCCCGAGAAGGACATCGCCGTCCTGAGCGTCGAGCGCCTGCCCGAACTCGTCGTCCCGGCCGTCCTCGGCGGCGGAGTCGGCATCGGGGACGACGTGTTCGCGGTCGGCAACCCCTTGGGGCTGACCTACTCCCTCTCCGCGGGGGTGGTCTCGGCGCTCGGCCGGGACATCACGGTGGACGACGGCATCGTCGGCACCCGAACCGGACGGCAGTTGCAGGACCTGATCCAGTTCGACGCCGCGGTCAACCCGGGCAACAGCGGCGGACCACTGCTCAACCGCGCCGGCCAGGTGGTCGGGGTGGTCACCGGCCTGGCCAACCCGGTCGAGCAGGCCTTCTTCATCGGCATCGGTTTCGCCGTCCCGATCGAGTCCGCCGGCGGCGCCGGCGGGGCACCCCCCAAGTGAGAGAGCAGGAGCCGATGACCACCGAGTCGATGCCCACCGGGGACGCCAAACACCCTCTCGAGCAAGCGGTGTACGAGGTCAAGAAGACCATCGTGGGCCAGGACCAGCTGCTCGAGCGGATGCTCGTCGCCCTGCTGGCCCGTGGCCACCTGCTGGTCGAGGGCGTCCCCGGCCTGGCCAAGACCATGGCGATCAAGACCCTGGCCACCGCCATCGGCGGGCAGTTCCAGCGCATCCAGTTCACCCCCGACCTGGTGCCCGCGGACGTGATCGGCACCCGGATCTACAACCAGCGCGAGGGCGAGTTCCAGGTCTGGCTGGGCCCGGTCTTCGCCAACCTGGTGCTGGCCGACGAGATCAACCGGGCACCGGCCAAGGTGCAGAGTGCCCTGCTCGAGGTGATGCAGGAGCGCCAGGTCACCATCGGCCGGGAGACCCACCCGGCCCCGAACCCGTTCCTGGTCATGGCAACCCAGAACCCGATCGAGTCCGAGGGCACCTACCCGCTGCCCGAGGCCCAGGTCGACCGGTTCATGCTCAAGGTGCTCGTCGGCTACCCCACCCCGGCCGAGGAGTACGTGGTCGTCGAGCGGATGACGACGGCGGTGGAGAAGACGGTGCAGGTGCTCGACACCGAGCAGCTGCTCACCTACCAGCGCGCCGCCGACGCGGTGTACGTCGACCCCGGGGTGATCCAGTACGCCGTCCGGCTGGCCACCGCCACCCGCGATCCCTCGACCGTCGGGCAGGGGGACCTGGCCCGGTACCTGACCTTCGGCGCGAGCCCCCGGGCCTCGATCAACCTGATCCTGGCCGCCAAGGCCCTGGCCTTCCTGCGCGGGCGGGACTACGTGCTCCCCGCCGATGTCGCCGACCTGGCGCGCGACGTCCTGCGGCACCGGATCGTGCTGTCCTACGAGGCGCTGGCGGACGGCGTCAGCCCGGACGCACTGCTCTCGCCCATCCTGCACGCGGTCTCCCCGCCCGAGGTCCCGTTGCGGGCCGCCCCGACGGTGGACTCATGGTCGCCCCCGGTGCGATGAGGACCGAGCGATGAGTCCGGCCGCGACGAACCCCGGTGTCCTGCGGCCCGAACGCGTCCTGCGTCGCCTGGAGTGGCGGGTGATCCGCCGGCTCGACGGGCGGCTCCAGGGCGACTACCGCAGCCTGTTCCGCGGCACCGGCGTCGATGTCTCGGAGTTGCGCGAGTACGAGCCGGGCGACGACCTGCGCCAGATCGACTGGAACGTCACCGCGCGCACCGACATCCCGCACGTGCGGGAGTACTTCGAGGATCGCGAGGTGACCGCCTGGCTGGTGCTGGACCGCTCGCCGTCCATGGTGTTCGGGCCGGTGGAGCGGGCCAAGCACCTGGTCGCGACCGAGGTGGCGGCCACCCTGGCCCAATTGCTCGCCAGGGGTGGCAACCGGATCGGCGCGGTGCTGTTCGACACCACGGTCGAGCAGACCATCCCGCCGGCCCACGGACGCACCCAGGTGCTGCGCATCCTGCACGCGCTCACCACCCCCACAGCGAGCGCCACCCGGCGCCCCGCGGGCTCGGTCACCGACCTGGCCGGTGCCCTGCGCGCCACCGCCGGCATCGCCCGCCGGCGCAGCCTGATCGTGGTGGTCTCGGACTTCCAGACCGCCCGCGACTGGGACGCCCCGCTCGCCCAGCTCGCCCGCCGGCACGACGTGGTGCCGGTGCAGATCCTCGACCAGCGGGAGTTCGAACTGCCGGATGTCGGGGGGATCTACGTCGAGGATGCCGAGACCGGCGAGCAGATCTACGTCGACACCGCGGACGCCGCCTTCCGCCACCGGTTGCGGGCCGCCGCCCAGGCCCGTCAGGCCGAGCTGGTGGCGGCCGCCCGCTCGGCCGGCACCGACCTGTACTCCGTGAGCACCGACGAGGACCTGGTCCGGGCGCTCGCCCGGATCGCCGAGCTCCGACGGCGGCGACGCCTGTGAGCTCCCCCGTCACCCTCGCCTGGCCGTGGATGCTGCTCGGTCTGTTCGCCGTGCCCGTCCTGGTCGCGGCCTATCGCCGGCTGCTGCGGGCCCGGGCGGAGCGCCGCACGCGCATGGCCGAACTCGGGCTGGTGACCGGCCCCGCCGTGGGCATGGCAGGGGACCGGGCCGTGGGCCCGGCAGCTGGCCCGGCAGTGGGAACCGGACGGCGGCGGCACGTGGCCCCGGTGCTGTTCCTGGCCTCGCTGGTGCTCTTGCTCATCGGGCTGGCCCGCCCGCAGGCCAGTGTCGCCGAGCCGCGGCGCGAGGGCACCGTCGTCCTGGCGTTCGACACCTCCGGCAGCATGGCCGCGACCGATCTGGCCCCCAGCCGCATGGAGGCCGCCAAGGCGGCCGCCCGCACGTTCGTCCAGAGCCAGCCCGCGCAGATCCGGATCGGGGTCGTCTCCTTCGGCGACAACGGGGTGATCACCCAGCAGCCGACCACGGACCGCGCCGAGGTGACGGCCGCGATCGACCAGCTCACCCCCGGGGGCGGCACGGCCATCGGGCGCGGCCTGCAGAGTGCGCTGAGCGCCATCGTGGGGCGCCCGGTCCTGGTGGCCCAGGACGAGGCCACCGGATCGGTGGAGGCCCAGGGCGAGGATCTCGGCTACACCCGCTCGGCCGCGGTGGTGCTGCTCTCGGACGGCGAGAACACCTCGGATCCCGAGCCCGGGCCGCTCGCCGAGCTGGCCTCGACCGCCGGGGTGCGGATCTACCCCATCGGCCTGGGCAGCGCGGCGGGCACCGTGATCGACGTGGGCGGCTTCAAGGTGGCCACCGCGCTGGACGAGGCAGCCCTGCAGGAGCTGGCGGAGGTCACCGACGGCCGCTACTTCGCCGCCGCCGACGAGCAGCAACTCCAGCAGGTGTACTCCTCGATCGACCTGCGCTGGACCGTGGTGACCCGGCCACTGGAGATCACCGGGTTGTTCGCCGGGGCGGCCGCCCTGGTGCTGCTGCTGGGCGCCGGACTGTCCTGGCGCTGGTTCGGGCGGGTGATCTGATGCGCTTCGGATGGACCCCTGTCCTGCTGGCGCTGCTGGCCGTGCCGGTCCTGCTGGCGGTCTACCTGCGCCGGCAGCGGCGGCGACGTCCGGCGGTGGTGTACTCCAGCCTCGAGTTGGTGCGGGCCGCGATGCCGCGCCGCGCGGGGTGGAAGCGGCACCTGCCGTTCGCCCTGGTGCTGGCCGCGCTGGCCGCGCTGGTTCTGGCCGGGGCGCGCCCGCAGGTGCGGATGAGCGTGCCGACGGCGTCCTCGGCGATCGTCATCGCGCTGGACGTGTCCGGCTCGATGTGCGCCACGGACGTCGACCCGAACCGGCTCGCCGCGGCCCAGGACGCCGTGCGGACCTTCGTGCGCGCCCAGGAGGAGCGCACCCGGATCGGCCTGGTGGTGTTCTCCGGATCGGCGCAGGTGGCGGTGCCGCCGAGCACCGACCGGGATGGCCTGATCACCGCGATCGACGGTCTCACCGTGGGACGTGGGACCGCGATCGGCGCCTCGATCCTGAAGTCGATCGACGCCATCGCGCAGATCAACCCGGACGTCGCGGCGTCGGAGCCGGCGACCGGCCTGGCACCGGGCGTCCCGGGTGGCTCCGGCGACCAGGGAGGCTCAGCCGACCCGGGCACCCCGAGCGACCCGAACAGCCCGCCGTCCGGTGACCACGTCCCCGAGATCGTGGTGCTGCTCACCGACGGCGCCAACACCCGCGGCATCACCCCGGCAGAGGCGGCCGCCGAGGCTGCTGCCCGGGGGGTGCGGGTCTACCCGATCGGCTTCGGCACCACCAACCCCA
Organism: Kineosporiaceae bacterium; assembly: GCA_016794595.1. GTDB lineage: Bacteria > Actinomycetota > Actinomycetes > Actinomycetales > Kineosporiaceae > JADJPO01. Next base: position 84,574 of record JAEUJN010000075.1, on the reverse strand, counting down.
CCGCCCTGGTCTGCACCAGCGAGCAGTTGGGCGGCGACCTGCTGGAGAACCCCGGGCGGCGCGGGATCGGCGGGCAGGGCCCGCCACGGAACTTCCTGATCGCCGACGAGCCGACCCTGCGCCGGGTGGCCACCACGACCGGGGGCGAGTATTTCGCCGCCGAGGACGCCGACCAGTTGCAGCAGGTGCTGAACGAGCTGCCGCTGCGGGTGGACGTCCAGCAGCGCACCGTCGAGATCAGTGTCGCGTTCGTGGGGCTGGGTGTGCTGTTGATCCTGCTGGCCCTGGCGGCCGCCGTCCGGTGGAGCACCTTCCCCGCCTGAGTGCCGACGGGCGGCGTCCGGATCTGCCCAGCGCCTCACCCCTCGGCTCCCCCTCGCGGCCGGCCGAGGGGCGAGGCTGTCGGTGGTCGAGGGCATGATGGGCGCATGATCGATCACTTCGGGATCAATGCGGCCGACCTGGCCGCGACCACGGCCTTCTACGACGCCGTCCTGGCCACCTTGGGCCATCGGCGCCTGATGGACTTCGGGGTGGCCGTCGGCTACGGCACCGAGTCACCGCAGTTCTGGGTGTCCACCTTCGAGGGGGTGGGGCCCAATCGTGAGACCCACATCGCCTTCGTCGCGCCGGACGCCGAGCGCGTCCGCGCCTTCCACGCCGCCGCCCTGGCCACCGGGGCCGAGAGCTTGCACGAACCCCGGCTGTGGCCCGAGTACCACCCCCATTACTACGGCGGCTTCGTGCGCGATCCGGAGGGCAACAACGTCGAGGCGGTCTGCCACACCGGGGCCTGACCGGCAGTTGGGCGACTCGCAGGGGCGGCGGGGCGGCGTCTCGCTCACCGGAACTCGTGGACGGCCCGCCGGACCTGACGACCCCGGCGGGTCAGCTCCTCCAACGAGAACCCCGCGGCCAGCAGGACGACGGCGGCCACGGTCAGGGACACCCAGCGCGGCACCATGTCGGCCAGGACCAGCACCTGTCCCACCGCGACGATCAGCAGGGCCGCCAGTCCCACCAGCAGTGGGGCCTTGACCCTGCCCAGGCCGCCGACGACCGCGCAGCCGGCCGCGACCAGCAGCACCACGACCGTGCGCAGCAGTCGGTGTCGGTCGTCCAGGTCAGGCCAGGTGGCGACCGCGGACGGGATCAGGGCCACCGCCAGCGCCGGGCCGATCAACCACAGGCTCGGCGCGCCCCACAGTCCGTGGGCTGCGCCGGAGAGGTCACCGCCGGCAGCCGGCCCCGGACCCGGCGCACCGTGAGCCGAGGCCGGCCCCCGGGCGCGTCCGGCCCACACGCTGAGCCCGCCGGCCACCAGCAGCAGCCCCGCGGCCGGCAGCGTGTAGGCCTCCAGCACCTCGACGTCCCGATCGCCCAGCAGCACCCACACCGCGACGATCGCCGCCAGGGCGCCTCCCCAGGGCAGCCAGGTCGCGGCCAGCGGCCAGGTGCGGCGCAGCAGCAGGCCGACCCCGACCAGGGTGACCGCGATGATCGCGAAGAACCCGGCGACCGCCTCCACGGCCAGCGGGGTGTAGTCACTCACGGCCGCCAGCGCGGCGGCCGAGATGATCCGGTCCGCCGCCATGAAGGCCAGCAACCACGCGGCGATCGAGCCGGCCAGGCACGCCAGCCAGAGTCCACGCCGCTGGGCCCCGGCCAGCCGGCGCGACCCCAGGGCCCCGGCGGCGAAGACCACCGCGCCCAGTCCGCCCAGCAGCAGCAGGGCCAGTTCGGGTGAGTCGATCCCCGCCACCACAGCGCGGGTGGCCGCCTGCGCCACGGCCAACCCGGCCACCAGAGCAGCCAGACCCGACATCGCCTCCGGCACCACGGCGGGCACGGCCCGCCGCGGTTGGGCAACTGCCGGCGCGATCGCGACCACCCCGGCACCACCGGCGATCACCGCCCAGGTGAGGATCCAGATCGGGGCGGCGTCCAGGTCCCGCAGGGAGAACATCACGCTCAGGCCCCCGAGCGCCACGCCCAGATAGAGCGCCTCGGCGGGGGCGGACGCCGTCCGGCCCGACCAGACCAGGAGCACCGTCGCCGCCAGCGCCAGCAGGGCCACCGCCAGCGGTTGCGGGCCGTCCTCGGGTGCGCCCACGGCGAAGGTCGCCGCCACGGCGCTGCCGCCGAGAGCGATCACCGTGGCCACCCGCCAGGCCACCAGGCCGCCGAGACGGCTCATGACGGCGGCCAGCGCGGCCGTGGCGATCAGCGCCAGCGACGCCCAGGCGGCCTCGCGGGTCCGCATCCAGTCGGCACCGAGGCCGAGTTGCGGCGCCGCCAACAGGGCCACCGCCGTCACCGCGGCCGACGCGGTCGCCAAGGCCTCGGCCGTGGAGCGATACCGCCGCCGCATCAGGTGCGAGGTGCCGCCCAGCACGGCGATCACCCCGAGCATGGTGAGCACCTGTCCGGCGGGTCCGATCCGGTTCCACGCCACGGCCGTGAAGACGATGGCCGCCACGACCAGCAGCAGGGCGCCGCCACCGAGCAACAACCCCTGGGCCGTGATCGGCCGCTGGGCAGAGGACGGGGCAGCGGGCTGCGCGGGATGGGCGATCCCCGTCCCCGCGGGCGGCACCACGGGGGAGGGGATCAGGTTCCCGGCCGCGATCTGCTGCTCGACCCAGGTGAGCCGGGCGTCCAGCCGCTCACGTTCACCGCGCAGCCACAGGGCCTCGGCCACCCACGAGGCGGCCGAGGTGTGGCCGCAGCGGGGACAGGTACTCACGGCTGCCGCCACCGCTTCCAGGCGGCCCTCGTGACACGACGGACAGAGCAGACCCGGAGCCCCCGCAACTGCTGTCATGACCTGAGTGTGGCCCCTGACCAGGCCTTACGGCCAGCAGCCGACGTCCTCGACCGCGGGGTCGTCGCCTGCGGGTCGGTGGCCTCAGGTCGGTGGCCTCAGGTCGGTGGCCTCAGGTCGTGGCCGGCTTGGCCCGGCGTCCGCGGCGTCCCGGGACGGGTGCCGCGAGCGCACCCCGCTCGAGCTGCGTGGGAGTCGCCTCGAAGGATTGCCACAACCCACCGAGCGGTGCGTACACCCAACTCGGCAGGTACTGGCCCGCGTAGACGATCTCATGGCACAACTGCTCGGCCTCGAACGCCGCGATCAGGCGTTCGTCGAGCAGCTCCGGGCGGCCGGCCGAGTCGAGCTGGGCCCGGTAGGCCTCCAGCAACTGGGTGCGGGCCTTCGCGCTCCAGGCGTCCACGGCCGGGGTGATCGCGAACCCGGTGCCCTTGTCGACCACCCGGCCCACGTGGTCCAGGCTGCGCAGCAACCGGGCGAGGTCCCGGGCGGCCGGTGCCATCGCCTGACCGACGCTCAGCCCGGCCACCTCCACCACCGGGTTCGGGTGGAAGTCGACCACCACCAGCCCACCCGGCCACCGCAGCACCTGTCCCACGTGCAGGTCGCCGTGCACCCGCTGGATCGACACTCCCGGCCCCGTGCCGTCCGCAACCTGGTCGGCGACCTCGGCGAGCCGATCGACCTGGGCAGTGACCGCGGGAAGCCGCGGCAACAGCACGTCGGCGACGCCCTCCAGCAGTCCCTCCCGCGCGATCCGGGCCGCCGCCTCGACCCGCTCCATGGCAGCGGAGTGCCAGGCACGGATCAGGTCGGCCGGAGCGGTCGCCGTGGGTTCGGGCAACACCGAGGACGGCGTGGCCAGGGCCAGGTGCAGCTTGGCGGCAGTGCGTCCCAGCCGGGCCGGGAAGTCGTTGACCCACATGTCGACCGGGCTGGTACTGGGGCTGTTGGTGGACGGCGGCCGCACCGGCCCGCCGTCCGTCTCGACGCCGAGGGCGCGCTGGGTCAGGTCGATACACCAGTCCCAACCGTCCCGGGCGCGAGGCAGGTACTTGGTGGCCCAGGCGACGGGCACCTCGCGCCCGCTGGGCGTCGTCCACAGCAGCATGCCGTGGGTCTCGGGGACCTCGAAATGACGCACCGCGTCGAGGTGGGTCAGCGTGGTGGGCGCCTCGTGCGCGGCGTCGTCCACGGTGCGCACCCAGGTGACCACCACCCGTTCGCCGACCACCACGGCCGAGGAGCGGCCCTCGGTGATCGGCCGTTCGCCGCGCGCCTCCGGCGGAGGGACCAGCCGCACCACGCGGAAGCCCTCGACCTTGGGGATCACCTCGTGGCGCAGGAGGTTGACGAACGCCTCGGCGATCCCTTCCTCGGTCACCTCCTGGGAGGGACTCGCGGGGGTCGGACCGGGCAGGCGGGGGACGCCGGAGCGGGCGTGGACCAGGGTGCGAGCCGCGGCCAGGTCGTTCTGCGAGAGACCCCAGGCGGGGGTGGCAGCGGCGAAGGTGTGCTCGGGCCGGCAGATGTACCCGCTGCCGACCCGCTCGATGGTCACGGCCGACAGCAGATCCAGCGGGTAGTGCCAGGACGACACGGGGTCGGTGGGACCATCGGTGCATGCCTCGACCCGGGCGACCTCGGGCTCGGTGGTCGGCGCGGGTGTCTCGGGGACACCGCCCGGCCCACTGGCCTGGTCACTCACGGAGAACCTTCCGTCACCCCGCGCAGACGGTATCGCGGTACACGTTGCCGCACATAGGGGCCGTCGTCGGTGTTTTCATTCAGTTCGTCGCACGGGTGGACGTATCCGCCGCGACCGGGCCGTCCCCCCATCACGACACGATTCACCCGTCGGGCGCAAGCGTCTCGGCGCGCCCGTCAACCCCCGAACTCGCTGAGGAGTGACCCGGTGACCACCTCGTCCGACGCCACTGTGCCCTCTCACCTGCCCGAACAACGGGTCGACGCGCTCGGCGGGCCGACGCGTGAGTGGTTGCTCACCGAGGCGACCCGGCTGCTGGACGGCGCCGCGGCCTCCCGGCGGGACGACGGCGGCTTCGGCTGGCTGAACAGCGAGGGGCAGCTGGCGCCGCAGCACGGGAGGCCGCTGTGGATCACCACGCGGATGACCCACTGTTTCGCCCTCGGCCGGCTGCTCGGCCGGGCCGGGGACGCCGCGCTGGTCGACCACGGGGTGAGCGCCTTGCGCGGGCTCTACCACGACACCGTGCACGGCGGGTGGTTCACCGACCCGGACGACGGGTCATCGGCCGAGGTGAACGCCCCCAAGGGCGCCTACGGCCACGCGTTCGTCGTCCTGGCCGGGGCCAGCGCCACGGCCGCCGGCCGGCCGGGGGGCCGCGAGCTGCTGGCCGCGGCGCTCGCCGTCCAGGAGGAGTTCTTCTGGGACGACGAGGCGGGAGCCGTCCGCGAGGAGTGGGACCGCACGTTCACCGAGTGCGATCCCTACCGCGGCGCGAACGCCAACATGCACACGGTCGAGGCCTATCTGGCCGCCTCGGACGCCACCGGCGACCGGCGGTGGCGCGACCGGGCGTTGCGGATCGCCACGCGGGTCATCGGCGTCGGGGCGCGCGGGCACGAGTGGCGGGTGCCGGAGCACTTCGGCGCCGACTGGAGCGAGCAGCCCGACTACAACCGGGACGCTCCGGCGCACCCGTTCCGTCCGTACGGCGCGACGCCGGGGCACGGGTTGGAGTGGGCACGGTTGCTGCTGCACCTGGAGGCGAGCCTGGTCGCGGACGGGCTGTTCGACGCTGCCGGCCACGGCTGGCTGCGAGAGGCGGCGGTCGGCCTGTTCGACCGGGCGCTGGCCGACGGCTGGGATCGCGAACACGGCGGCATCTGCTACACCACCGACTGGGACGGGCGTCCCGTGGTCGAGCAGCACTTCCACTGGGTGACCTGCGAGGGCATCGCGACCGCGGCCCTGCTGTACCGGGTCACCGGCGAGGAGCGCTTCGCCGAGTGGTACCGGCGGATGTGGGAGTACGCCCGGGCGCACTTCCTGGACGGTCGCCCGGGCTGGCAGATGGAGGTCAACCCCGACGGCAGCCCGTCCGCGGTCACCTGGGACGGACGGCCCGACACGTATCACGCCCTCCAGCTCTGCCTGATCCCGCTGCTGCCCCTGACCCCCTGCTTCGCGTCGTCGCTGGCCGGCTGATGCGGGGCTGACCGGCTGGGCTTCGTCGGGTTGTCCACCGAGTTCGGTGGTGAATTCGGTGGTGAACAAGACACGGCCCGATCTCACCCGTGCCTCGGCCACCACGGCGCGCCGCCGCGTCAGCCCCCAGGCACCCGCAACCGCAGGGTGGGCAGGGTCAGGGTCGCACCGGCGGGATGCTGCGCGCGCGCCTCACCGGAAGGATCTGTGGGGTCCAGCAGCCAGACCGAGCGTCGACCCATCACGGTCCACGATGGCGTCCAGGACGACCCGAGCGGCCCAGCTGGGACGTTCGCACCCTCGGTCAGACCGCTGACCAGGGCCGTGTCCTCGTCGATGCCGAGCAGCCGGACGCCGGGCGCCGGATCGGCGGCGCGGGCGGCGATCAGGCCGGGGAAGCGTCGTTCGAAGGCGTCGAAGTGGGGGATCACCTCGACTCCCGGCACCACACCCAGGCCGGTGACGGGCGGGGCGTGCAGGTCACGGATGCGGGGCACCCGGGCACCGAGCGCCATCGCCCCGGCGCTGCACCCGGCCAGCGCCGCACCTGCTCGCCAGGCGGCCACGATCGCCTGCCAGACCGCGGTGCCGGCCAGCGTCTCGGTGAGGAAGCCCGGGTTCCCCCCGGACAGGTAGATCAGCGCGGCGCCGTCCAGCAGCTCGGCCAGGCGCGCGTCGTCCGCGCTGGCCCGATCGACCACCGGGACGACGACCTGTTCGGCACCGGCTCGCTCGGCCGCCGCCGCGCCCAGGGCGTGCCACCGGGCCAGGGACGCCGCCCCTTCCGGCGCCGCCGCGGTCGCCAGCTGGACGAACCGGGGAGGCCTGCCCGGCGGGGTGCCGACGGCCGAACCGCCGGCGGCGAGCAGAGCCTGCTCGACGTCGTCCATCACCGGCAGGTACTCACCCGACCCCACCAGGGCCACCGGCCCGTGCCCCACCAAGCCGCTCATGCTCCGCAGATGACCAGCTGGAAAGGTTTACAGGCCACGCAGTGCGTCAGCGGCGGAGCATCGTCGGGCGGCCACGGAGCATGAGCGGGTTGGGGTGGGTCAGGAGAGCCAGGTGGGGCGTAGGGGCATGTCGGAGGCCCCGGTGTCGTGCGGGCGGACGGCGAGCACCTGGTGCAGCTCCACCTCGCGGGTCTCGAAGCCGAGGCGTGAGCCGGCCAGGTACAGGCCCCACACCTTGGCCGTGGCCAGGCCCACCTCGGCCACACAGGCATCCCAGTTCCGCACCAGATTGCGGCACCAGGCGGCGCAGGTCAGGGCGTAGTGCTCGCGCAGGTTCTCCGCGTGCCGCACCTCCAGCCCCGCGTTCTGCGCCTCACTGATGATCTTGCCGACACCGGTGAGCTCGCCGTCCGGGAAGATGTACCGGTCGATGAAGCCCCGCTTCACCCGGGGGACGTGAATGGTGTCCGGCCGGGTGATGCAGTGATTCAGCAGGCGACCGCCGGGACGCAACCGCTCACGCAGGAAGGCGAAGTAGGCCGGGTAGTTGTCCACGCCGATGTGCTCGGTCAGGCCGATCGAGGACACCGCGTCGAACCCGGTCTCCACCACGTCGCGATAGTCCGAGTGCCGCACCTCGGCCAGATGGCCCAGGCTCTCCTGCTCGATCGCCTGCTGCGCCCACTGGGCCTGCTCGCGCGACAGGGTCACCCCGAGCACGCTGACCCCCTGTCGCGCGGCGTGCCGCACCATGCCGCCCCAACCACAACCGACGTCGAGCAGCCGCATGCCCGGCTCGAGTCCGAGCTTGCGCGCGACCAGTTCGTACTTGAACGCCTGGGCCTGCTCGAGTGTGGCGTCCCCGGTCGGGTAGCACGCGCAGGTGTACGTCATCGACGGGCCGAGCACCAGCTCGTAGAACAGGTTCGACACGTCGTAGTGGTGCTGGATCGCCGCGGCGTCCCGCGTCCGCGAGTGCAGCATCCCGTGCAGGGTGCGCCGCCAGTCCGGCAACGCCTCCTGGGGTGGGGGCGGCGGGGGCACGAGCCGGGCCCACCCGAGCGCTCGGGTCACCTGGGCCAGGGTGCGCGGGTCCGGACGCCGCCACCGCAGGCCGCCGCCCAGGGCGACCAGCAGGTCGTACGGGTCACCCGGGTGAACCCCGAGCACATCCATGTCGCCGGTCACGTAGGCCCGTGCCATCCCCAGCGACCCCGGGGCGGTGACCAGGTAGGCGACCCCACGGGGGGTGTTGACGTGCAGCCCCACCTCGGCGTCCGGGGGGCCGGTCCGGCTGCCGTCATAGGCGCTGAAGCGAAAGGTGATGGGCGTCTCGGTGAGCAGGTCGACGATCTCGGCGAGACGCAGGGAGGCGACCCCGGGCGCGGTGCGCCACGGGCCGAAGAGCGTTGCCATGACGTACTCCCGTCGTTGCGGAACGTAACCGATTGCGGTCGGATGCTCGACCGTGACGACAGCGCCGACAACTCTATGTTGCAGGTCAGGGCCGTGCCAGAGCAGGCACTCCGAGGCTCGTGGTGCTCGTCACGATGGGTACCCGAGCGTGCGGGAGGCGGGCCCTCGGACACGTCCGGCGTTCGTCCCACAGCCGACATATCCGCAGAGTTGGGTGCAATGCACGCGTGGGATGTCACAGAATCTGCTTCTGATCACCTCGAGGGGTGAGCTCACAACCAACACCGAGAGGGGATCACCATGACCCACGTCGCGGTCGTCCAGACCCTGTTGTCCCTGCTGCGCGAGCGCTGGTCCGGCCACCGGCGGGACGCCGGGTCGGTCAGCGTCGAACAGGTGATCATCACCGCCGGCCTGGTCACGGTCACCGTGGTCGCCATCGCAGCCCTCACCGCCGGGGTGGCGAAGTACGCGGGCAAGATCTGAGGCCGACGTGCAGCGCGTCGACCCCGATGACCGCGGGTCGGCCTCGGTGGAACTGGTCGTCCTCTTCCCGGCACTTCTCGCGTTGATCTTCATCGTGGTCCAGGCGGGGCTGCATTTCTACGCCCGCAGCGTGGCGCTGTCGGCTGCCCGGGAGGGCGCCCGGGCAGCGGCCGTCCAGGCGGGAACGGCGGCTGACGGGCAGGCCGCGGCGCAGGGCTTCATCGCCCGCGTGGGGGGTGACCTGCTGTCCGGGGCACGGGTGAGCGTCAGCGTCGACGGCCGGTCGAGCACGGTCACGGTCACCGGGACGTCGCCGAGTCTGGTTCCCGGATACGACGGGTTCGCGATCACCCAGCAGGCCTCTGCGCCGCTGGAGCGGGTGAGCTGATCGTGTCCAGACCCAGACCCGGCAGGTGGTGCAGAGCCGGGCACCGACCTCACGAGCACGGGTCGGCGTCCGTCGAGGCCGTGATCCTGGCTCCGGCACTGCTGATGTTCCTCACGCTGGCGATCTTCGGAGGGCGCGTGGCCATGGCCCAGCAAGCGGTTCAGACCGCTGCCGCGGACGCCGCGCGCACGGCGTCCATCGCGCGAACCGCGGGTGATGCGGCCGGCACCGCGCAATCGGCCGCCTCCGCCACCCTGCAGTCCGAGGGGCTGCGGTGCACGGCGATGGACACCGCGGTCGACACCTCGGGCTTCTCCACCCCGGTGGGCCTGCCGGCAACGGTCGCCGCAACCGTGGCCTGCACCGTGGACCTCAGCGACCTGGTGGTGCCCGGGCTGCCGGGCAGCCGCCGGTTGACCTCGACAGTGATCAGCCCACTCGACACCTATCGGGAGCGCGAGTGAGCCTTCCCAGCCGACGCGAGCAGGGTTCGGTGAGCGTGTTCGCGGTGATCGCCGTGACCATCCTGGTGATGTTCGTCGGGGTGGCCGTGGATCTCAGCGGCATGGTGCACACGCTGGAGCGGGCCCAGGACGTCGCTCGTCAAGCGGCCCGAGCGGCGGCTCAGGCCGCCGATGCTCCCACCGCCATCCGGGGTGAGGGAGCTGCGGTCGACGCGGCCCGGGCAGCCCAGGCCGGCCGGGCGTACCTCGGCGCGGCAGGTCTCGACGGCGGTGTGGCGGTCACCGGCGACACGGTCACGGTCACGGCGACGGCGTCCTACTCACCGGTCATCCTCGGCCTGATCGGGATCGGCTCGCGCACCATGACCGCCTCCTCGACCGCCAGGATCACCCGCGCCCTGCAAGGAGTGGAGCAATGAGGCAACGGCTGCTGGGTTCGGCGGCAGCGCTGACGATCGTGCTGCTGATCGTCGGGGTGCCCTGGGTGCTGGTCGCGATCGGGGCCGGGGGGCCACCCGAGGTGTTCACCTCGTGGGCCCGAGCCCGATCAGCCCTGGCAGCGCCGGACGACGGCACCCTGCTGCTCGCTCTGGCCCGGCTCCTGGCCTGGGCGGCCTGGACGGTGGTGGCGGGGTCGCTGCTGATCGAGATCACCTCCCGGGTGCGCGGGCTGCCGGCGCCCCACCTGCCTGCCCTCGCCCTACCCCAGGGCCTGGCCCGTGTGCTGGTCTCCGCGACTGCGGCGACCTTCCTGGCGACCCAGCCGGCCAGCGCGCTGAGCACATCACCCCCCGTGCACGCCTCGGTCAGCCTGACGTCTGTCGCCGCCCCGGTGGCGAAGGGGGCTTCCGGCACCGGGTGGAGCACCTCCGGGCCGTCCCGGCCGGGTGCCGCCGCCGAGCGCGGGGCGGCGACGGCCGCCCGCACGGACGCCGGAGCGGCCCTCGGAGCGGCCCTCGGTGCCGGCCTGGGCGGGGACTTCGATCATGATGCTCCGGACGGAGATCGGCAGGGCCCGGTCCATGTCGTGGCCTCGGGCGAGACCCTGTGGACGATCGCCGAACGCCATCTCGGCGACGGTGCCCGGTTCGCCGAGATCGCCCGACTGAACTACGGGCGGGAGCAGCCCGACGGTGACCGGCTGACCGACTCGCACTGGATCACCCCTGGCTGGCGACTGCTCCTGCCGTCCACCGCGGCACAGGCCACGGGACGGCGGGCTGCGGCCACCCGGGTCGTGGCCCCCGGAGAGTCGCTCTGGCAGATCGCCGAGGAAGAGCTCGGCGACGGCGACCAGTGGCCACGGGTCTTCCGCGCCACGACAGCGACCGCCCAGCCGGGAGGCGATCGGCTGAGTGATCCCGACCTGCTGCGCCCCGGGTGGACGGTGACCATCCCCGCACCGGACGCGGTCCCGGCACCCGCCACAGAGCCGGCGCCGGAGCCTGAGCCTGAGTCGGAGACTGAGACGGAGACTGAGTCGCCGGTCGTGGTCGAACCCCGTTGGGGCCTGCCCCCGACACCGGGGACGTCGACGGCCGGTGATCCCACGGCCTCCCCGCGCCCGACACCCACGGTCGATGCCGCCTCGGTCGACTTCTCCCCGGACTTCACCCTGGACGCCTCGGCGGTGGGTGAGGACGTTGAGGACCCCGTTCCGTGGATGGTGCGCACCGGCGGGGGCGTGGGCGCGCTGCTCGCCGCCGGACTGATCGGCACTCTGGGTGCCAGGCGCCGGGTCCAGCGCCTGCGTCGCCGCCCGGGTCAGCGAACGGCGCTCCCCCCGGCGGACCCGGCCGTGCTGGCGACCGAGCACGAACTGCGCGTCGTGGCGGACCCCCTCGGGGCAACCATGATCGACCTCGCGCTGAGGGATCTGGCCCGGCAGTGCCACCACCTGGGCAGGGACCTGCCGGTGCTCCGGGCAGCACGCCTGACCCGTGAGGGCCTGGAACTGTTCCTCGCCGAACCCGAGGACCCCCCGATCGGCTGGACCAGGCCGCCCGGAGTGGGGTCGGGTGCGGTGTGGCTGCGTCCGTCCGACAGCGCCGGCGATCTCGACCCCGCTGCGCTGGGAGAGCTGCCCTGTCCCTATCCAGGGCTGGTCACCGTGGGCCACGACCGAGACGACGCGCACTTCCTGGTCGACCTCGAGTACCTGGGGGCCCTCGGCGTTGACGGCGACCCGGCCGCGGTGCGTGCCGTGCTGGCCGCTCTGGTCGTCGAGCTGGCCACCGCCCCCTGGTCCGAGGACGTCCAGGTCACCGTGGTCGGTGATCTTGCCTCGATCGAGGAGGTTCTCGGTTCGGGGCGCATCCGCTATCAGCCCGCGTCGGGCCGGGTGATCCAGGAGCTCGCCGAGCGTGCCCACCGTGATCGTGAGGTCCTTGCCGGCGAGGCGCTGGCCGACGTCCGCACCGCTCGCGCGCGACGGCAGGTGCCGGACACCTGGACCAGCGAGATCGTCGTGGTGGCCGAGCCGGCGACTCCGGCCCTGCGGCGACAGCTCGAGGAGGTATTGCCGCTGCTGGCCGGTACGGCCCGGGGCCTCGTGGTGGCCGGCAGGTCGCCGGGGACGTGGACCCTCACGCTGCCCGAGGGCGGCCTCGGCGTGTCCGACCCGGCTGCCGTGCTGGAGCCCGCGGGCGTCTCGCTGCGCCCCCAGCGGCTGGACGATGCCACCCGCCACCAGGTGATGCACCTGATCGCCGACGCCGACCCCGACGCAACCCGGGCCGCTGATCGCCGGGGCCTCCGGCCGGATGGTCCCGCGGACCCCGGACGCCACGCGTCCGACTCACAGCAGGACCTCACCGGGCTGCCATCCGAGCCGACCCTGCAGGAGTTGGCGGCCCGGCGCCCGGTCAGCCTCCGCCCGCCGGTCGAGACCGCAGTCCTGCTGTCCTCGGCGCCCGCCACGGTCGATGAGGCGCAGGCAGAGCAGGCCCTCGGCTCCACCCCGCCGATCGTCCGCGTTCTCGGGCCGGTGCGGATCGAGGGTGCGACCGGACCGGTGGAGACCTCCCGGCGTCCGCGTCTCACCGAACTGATCACCTACCTCGCGCTGAACCCCGGCGTCGATCATCGGCAGATCGACGAGGCGATCTGGCCCGATCGGCACACCGAGGACAACCTCAACACCCGGCACACCCTCACCTGCAAGGCCCGAGCATGGCTGGGGCGCGACGATGCCCAGCAGGATTACCTGCCCAAGCACGCCGCCGGCCAGGGGTACCGGCTGGCGTCCACGGTGCGCACCGACTGGCACCTGTGGCTCGATCTGGTGGGGGACGACCTGCTCACGGCCTCGACCGAGAACCTGGAGTCGGCTCTGGCCCTGGTGCGCAGCCGACCGTTCGATGCCGTCCACCCGAAGCGCTATGCCTGGGCCGATCGGGTCCGTCGCGAGATGATCACACAGATCGTCGATGTCGCCTATGAGGTGGCCCGCCGACGCCTGATCGCCGGGCGCCCCCTGGCAGCGGAGGCTGCCCTGGCGGTGGGCCTGGCGATGGAGCCTGCGTGGGAGCCCCTGTGGCGGCTGCGCATCCTGGCGGCCCACGAGACGGGCAACCGGGTTGCCCTCACCGAGGCGGTGGAACGCCTGTTGTCGGCCACCGATGCGCTGGGTTCGGACCTCGAGCCGGAGACCCTGGCCCTGCTCGAGCAGGTGGGTCGGGGACCGGGTGACCGTCCGACCCGGCAAACCCTCCGTCCAAGATGAGCGCTCGGTGGTGCAACATGTTCAAAACTTCGAACTGAAGATGAATTATTGGTGAACCCCAAACGCACTAAGCAACTCTAACCCCTTGTCTCCCAAGGCTTTTGGCGATGGCGGACAGGTTAACGAGGCGAGATCACTGCTACTCATCAGGACGAACGGCCCCTTTCTGGATGGTTACGTCCACTGCGATCCTGATGGCCGCCATCCTGGGAGGCCATCGTGGATTTCTTGCTGATCACCGTCATCGCCGTGGTGGCGATGGCACTCATCTTCGACTTCTCGAACGGGTCGAACGACGCGGCGAACTCGATCGCCACCGTCGTGGCCACTCGAGCCATGTCACCGCGCAAGGCAGTGTGGTTCTCGGCCATCTGTAACTTCGCGGCGTACTTCATCGCCGGCACACCGGTCGCGAACACCATCGCCAAGACCGTCAAGGTCGAGCACATCGGGGTTCCGCTCATCTTCGCCGCCCTGTTCGCGGCAATCGCCTGGAACTTCCTGGTGTGGTTCTTCGGCATGCCGTCGAGTTCCTCGCACGCCCTGATCGGCGGCCTCGTCGGCGCCGGCCTGGCCGCCGGCGGCTCGAACGCCATCAACTGGCACAGCGTCCAGAAGGTCCTGTACGCGATTGTCGCCTCGCCCGCTGTCGCCTTCACCATCGCGGTGATCGCCACCGGACTGGTCATCGGCGTCCAGAAGCTGACCAAGCTCGACGACCACGCCGCCCCGTTCAAGTACGGCCAGCTGCTCTCGGCCGCAGCCGTCTCGCTCGGGCACGGCGCCAATGACGCGCAGAAGACGATGGGCATCATCACCGCCCTGCTGGCCGGCACCGGCTACCTGGCCGTCGGCGCCAACGGCTCCGCTGCGGTTCCCGAGTGGGTCGCCTTGTCGGCCTACGCCGCGATCGCTTTCGGCACCGTCTGGGGCGGCTGGCGGATCATCCACACCATGGGCATGAAGCTGACCAAGCTGAACGCCAAGACCGGTGTCGCGGCCAACATCGGCGCCACCACCGCCATCTTCGGGGCCACGGCCATGGGCATCCCGATCTCGACCACGCACGCTGCCGCCTCCTCGGTGGTCGGCGCCGGTGTGGCCGCTCGCCGGCACACCCGCTGGCGCGTGATCGGCGAGATGGTCGCCGCGTGGGTCATCACCATCCCGACCACCACCCTGATCGGGTTCGGACTGTTCAAGCTGACCCAGCTGCCCAAGCCGTACAACAGCATCGTCGACACGATCATGGCCCTGCTGCTCATGGCCGCGATCACCTGGGCACTGATGAACCGGACGACGCACCACGAGATCGAGACCGAGGTCATGGAGCTCGACGTCCTCGACAACGACATCTCGCCGGTGCACGGGGGCCGCGTCGCCGAGGCCGAGGCCGCCAAGTAGCCCTTGCGAGGCGAGCCCACCCGGGCTCGTCCCTCCTCACCCGACACGGGCGTCCGAGATCGTCTCGGACGCCCGTGTCGCCTGTGTGGCCGGCGCCAGGCCCGGACGGCTGGTCAGGCGGTACCCGGACGCCGGTGACGCGGCTTGCGCCCCGAGGACGCCGGGGACGCCGACCGCCCCTGCGCGGACGGGCGACCCGGTCGGCCGGGGCGACGGGTGGGACGAGGCTCGACGGGACCGTCGAGCCTGCTCATGGTGATCAGCTTGCCCGAGATCCGCGTGGCCGCCAGGGCCTCAACGGTCCCCTCGGGCAGGACCTCGGGCAGCTCGACGATCGAGTGATCCGCGCGAATGTCGATGTGCCCGAAATCGGCCCGGCTGAGCCCGCCCTCATTGGCCAGGGCCCCGACGATGGCGCCGGGCTGCACCTTCTGCCGCCTGCCCACCTCGATCCGGTAGCCCGCCATCGGGGCCTGGTCGCGGGGCCGGCGAGGCCCGGCCACCCGGGCCGTGGCCGGCTTGCGCTCGCGCCGAGGTGATCGAGGCGGATCCGGGGGCAACAGGAAGCGCGACCCGTCGCGGGTCATGACGGCGAGCGCCGCCGCGACGTCCAGGACGTCGACGTCGTGTTCGGTGACGTAGTCGCGGATCAGGCGACGGAACGTGGCCAGCTCGGTGCGGTCCTGGCCGGTGCCGGCCTCGACCCTGGCCAGGTGCTCGGTGATGGAGTCGGCGAAGCGCGCCACGCGGGTGGTGTTGACGTCATCGGCCGTCGGCAGCGGCATCTCGGCGATCGGCTGCCGGGTGGCGCGCTCGATCGTGGCCAGCAGGTGCCGCTCGCGCGGGGTGACGAACAGCAGTGCCTCCCCCGACCGTCCCGCGCGTCCGGTACGCCCGATCCGGTGCACGTAGGACTCGCTGTCCTGGGGGATGTCGTAATTGACCACATGCGAGATGCGCTCGACGTCCAGCCCGCGCGCGGCGACGTCGGTGGCGACCAGGATGTCCAGTGCGCCGCTGCGCAGCTCACCGATGGCCCGTTCACGCTGGGCCTGGGCGAGGTCGCCGTTGATCGCGGCGGCCGACAGCCCTCGGGCGCGCAGGCGGCCGGCGACGTCCTCGGTGGCCGACTTGGTCCGGACGAACACGATCATCGCGTCGAACGACTCGGTCTCGATCACCCGGGTCAGCGCGTCCAGCTTCTCCTGATGAGCGACCAGCAGGTACCGCTGCCGGGTCGCGGCTGCGGTCACGGTGGCCTCGCGCACCGTGATCTCCTGGGCATCGGTCAGGTAGCGCGCCGCCATGCGCCGGATCTGCGCGGGCATGGTGGCCGAGAACAGCGCGACCTGCTTGGCGTCAGGCGTGGTGGCCAGGATGGTCTCGACGTCCTCCTGGAACCCCATCTGCAGCATCTCGTCGGCCTCGTCGAGCACCAGGAAGCGCAGCTGGCCCAGGTCGAGGGTGCCGCGGTTCAGGTGGTCGATCACCCGCCCCGGGGTGCCCACCACGATGTGCGCCCCCCGCCGCAGACCGGCGAGCTGGGCACCGAAGCTCGCGCCCCCGTAGACCGGCACCACGTGGACGCCGGGCAGGTGGGCGGCGTAACGGGCGAACGCTTCGCACACCTGCAGGGCCAGTTCGCGGGTCGGTGCCAGCACCAGCGCCTGTGGCGGCCGGCGTCCGGGGTCCAACCGGGACAGGATCGGGGTGGCGAAGGCGGCCGTCTTCCCGGTCCCGGTCTGGGCCAGGCCGACCACGTGTCGCCCGGCCAGCAGGGCGGGAATTGTGGCGGCCTGGATGCGGGAGGGAAACTCGTACCCGACCTCGCTCAGAGCCTGGAGCACGCGCTCGTCGAGCCCGAGATCGCCGAAAGTGAGCTGTTCATCGTCCTCTGGGGTGTTCATCGGACCCCACGCTACGGGGAAATCGACCGGGTTCGGGCGGTACCCTGCGGCCGCGGGGACCAAGCGAGGGACGACCATGACTGCTGCCGAACGCACACCTGTCAGCATCGACCGGGCGAGGATCGCCGAGCTCACAGCGCGTGAGTCGGCGCGACTGGACGAGCGCACCCAGGGCTCGGGGAAGCTGTACGAGCGCGCCCGCCGGACGCTGTCGGCCGGGGTCGCCTCGTCGTACCAGATGCGTGATCCCTGGCCGATCTACCTCGACCGGGGCGTCGGCGCCGCGGTGTGGGACGTGGACGGCAACCGGTTGACCGACTTTCACAACGGCTTCGGCTCGATGGTCCAGGGGCATGCGCACCCGGCCATCTCCAAGGCCGTGCGCGAGCGACTGGACGACGGCACGCACTTCGCCGCGCCGACCGAGGACGCGGTGGTGGTCGCCGAGGAACTCGAGCGCCGCTGGGGTCTGGGCCGGTGGCGGTACGTCAACTCGGGGTCCGAGGCCACGATGGACGCGATCCGGATCGCGCGCGCGGTGACCGGCCGGGAGACGATCGTCAAGATCTTCGGTTCCTACCACGGCCACCACGACTACGTGATGGTCTCGATCGGGGTGCCCTACGGCTCGATCGGTGACCGCGACAATCTGGCCTCGCTGCCCTACGGCGCCGGGATCCCGCAGTCGGTCGCCGACATGACCATCCCGGTGCCGTTCAACGACGCCGCCGCCATGGAGCGCCGGATCGAGCGGTTGATCGACGAGGGCCGCAAGCCCGCCTGCGTGATCATGGAAGCCGCGATGATGAACCTCGGCATCGTGCTGCCCGAGCCGGGCTACCTCGAGGCTGTGCGCGAGATCACCCGCAAGCACGGCATCATCCTGATCTTCGACGAGGTCAAGACCGGCTTGTGTATCGCCGCCGGCGGCGCCACCGAGCGGTTCGGGGTCAAGCCCGACATGGTCACCCTGGCCAAGGCACTCGGCGCCGGGCTGCCGTTGGGCGCCATCGGCGGTACCGAGGAGGTCTTCGAGGTCGTCGAGAGCGGCAAGGTGTTCCAGGTGGGCACCTACAACGGCAACCCGCTGGGCGTCGCGGCGGCCCGGGCCAGCCTGTTCGAGGTGATGACCCCGCAGGCCTACGCCCATCTCGACGCCCTGAACGAGCACCTGGTCTCGGGCTGCCAGGCAGTGATCGACCGCTACAACCTGCCCGGGTACGCCATCGGGGTGGCCTCCAAGGGGTGCGTCACCTTCTCGCCGTCCAAGATCGTCGACTACGAGACCTTCAAGGCCAACCAGGACGGCGAGCTGGCCGACCTGGCATGGCTGTTCAACCTGAACCGAGGGGTGTTCATGACCCCGGGACGCGAGGAGGAGTGGACGCTGTCGGTGCAGCACACCACCGCCGACTGCGACGTCTTCATCGCGGCCTTCGAGGAGATGGCTGCCGAACTCACCGCCTGACTCGGTCCCGCCTGACTCGGCCGACCCACTCGCACCCCCCCGGGCCGGCCCGACGGGTCGCTCCCTGCCCGGCCGGCTTCTCAGGTGGCGACGGCCAGCCGGGCGGCCGCGCCCAACCGGGTCTTGGCGCGATGCACCCGTTGGCGCAGAGCAGCGCCGCTGACCCCGGTGGCAGCGGCGATCTCGCGATAAGCCCGGGCCACGTCCCGATACGTGTCGGCGCCCGCCGTCCGGCACCCGAACACCTCGAGCAGCAGGCCGGCGTCCGCACTGCTGACCACCTGCGAGCCCACTGCCCAGTCGAGCAGCTCCGGCAGGGAGCAGTCCCGGTCGATCCGCCCGGAGGGCGAGCTCGCCGGCGCGACCTGCTCGGGATGGCCCAGCTCGGCGATGACCACCGGGTCGAGCGGCACCTCGCGCGCGCGGCTGAGGACGACCAGGCGGTGCAGGGTCTCCATGGCGAGGTTGGCCGCCACCTTGCCCGGTCGCCGCTCCAGCGGATAGTCACCGAGCACCTGCCAGAACTCCCCGATCACCAACTGGAAGCGGTCCTCGAGCGAGCCGTGCCGGCGGGCGAGCCGGCGGGCGGCGAGCGAGGCCACCTTGGGCAGCATGGCCTGCAACGCGATCCGGCCGGCGAGGGCGTGCCCCTGCTGGAAGAGCGCGATCAGGGCCGCGAGCAGCTCGTCCCTCGCCTGGGACTCGGCCGCATCGAGGGCGTCGATGACGTCCCCGACCCGATCGCACCCCGTCAGGCACCGGTGGTGGACGGCCCAGCGCCGCAGCACGAGCGTGCAGGACGGGTCCTGGTTGAGCCTGACCCATTCCTCGGCGAGCGCCCGCTCGACCCGGCTGCCGTGCCGGCCCACCCGGTCGTGCTCCCGGGATCCCCCGCCGAACCGGCCCGCCGACGGCGAGGGCCGCGAGGAGGACCCCGAAGAGGATCCGGAAGAAGACCCGGGCGAGGGCGGCAGCGATACGTTCACGCTGCCCACCGTGGCGGGGCGCCCCCGCCCAGAGTCTTGCCCAAACCCTTGCCCAGACCGCCCGATGTGGCCTGGTACATCCAGGGACCGTCGACCATCCCGACGAGGACGGCGTTACCGTGAGCCGGTGCGCAGCTCGAGCTCGTCCGGCCGGGCCCCGACGACGCGGCGCGGACCGGGATGGGTCCCCAACCAGCACGGCGCCTGGGCGATGCTGGCCAGCCCACTGCTCGTCGGCGTGCTGGCCTCGGGACCGGCCTGGATTCACCTGCCGCTGGCTGCGTTCTGGTTCGTCGGGTACTTCGCCTTCTTCGCCACGGGGCTGTGGCTCAAATCGTCTCGTCGAGCTCGCTACCTGCCCCCCGTCCGTGTCCACGGCCTCACCGCCGCAGCGCTCGGTGCCGCCGTGCTCGCTCTGGACGGCACCCTCGCGCTCTGGATCCCCGTCTTCGTCGTCCCGCTCGGGATCGGTTTGTGGTCCTCTGCCCGGCGCACCGACCGGTCCCTGGTCAGCGGCCTGTCGACCACTGTCGGGTCCGCGCTGATGACCGTTGTCGCCTACGACGCGGGCGGCGGGCAGGACTGGCTGCGCGCCGGGGTGCTGGCCGCTGTCCAGGCCGCCTACTTCGCGGGCACGGTGTTCTACGTGAAGTCCTTGATCCGCGAGCGGGGCAACCAGGCCTTCGCCCGGGCCGGCGTGGCCTTCCACGCGGCCTGCGTCGTCCTGGCCGCCGGCGCTGTGCTGATGTTCGAGGGGAGGCCGCACCCGTGGGGGGTGTCCTGGTGGGTGGTCTCGGTGTTCGTGGCACTGACCCTGCGGGCGGGCTGGGTCCCCAGGCTGGCCACCCCACCCACCCCGGCCCGCATCGGGGTGGGCGAGATCGCCTCCACGACTGCGGTCGCCGTCTCCTCCTTGCTGGCCTGATCGGTCACCTGCTCAAGCCTCGACGCCGAGGTGTCGACCACGACGACATGGGTTGGAGCCTGCCGTGAGCCAGGACGCTCCCGCCTTCGCCCCTGGTGAGGGGGGCGCACCGGATCTCGATGCGCAGTTGGCCGAACTCGAGCGCGATCGTTCGATCGCGGTCGAGGCGCGGCTCGACCGGGCCCGCGAGCTCGCCCGGGCCACCCCACTGTCCGGGGTGCACCACTGGCGGGCGACCCTGGTGGTGGCCGACATGCTGCACCGGGTCGGTGACATCCCCGGGGCAGCCCAGCTCGCGGGCAAGGTCCACGAATGGGCCGAACGCACCGGACAGGGCTGGTTGCTGGCGCGATCCCATCTGGTGTTGTCCTCGGTGTTCGACGGGATCGGGGACTCCGCGGGCGCGCTCGATCACGCCGTCCGGGCCGTGGACCTGCTGGACGACGCCGCGCCGGCGCGCACTCGCGCCGTCCACCTGTTGCGCCTCGCCGACGCCCTGGCCACCACCGGCAGCACCACACCGGCCCGCGAGCGCTACCTCGAGGTCGAGGACATCTGCCTGGCCATCGCCGATGACGACATGCTCGTCACCGCGGTCAACAACCTCACCATGCTGGAGTGCGAGGCGGGGGACACCGAGGCCGCGGTGCGCACGGCCGAGCGGCTGGGCCGCCTGGCCGGCACCGAGCACCTGAACGCCGATGTCGCCGACACCATCGCCCGGGCCTACCTGATGGCGGCCCGGTACCCCGACGCCGTGGCGATGCTCACCCGGGGCTGGGGCCTGCTGACCTCCCTCGGTGCCTCGCAGCCGCTGACCCCGGCGGAGTTGGCCCTCACCCACGCCGAGGTGTTGCTCGCCACCGGCCAGCCTGACCAGGCGGCCGAACGCGTGCAGGTCTGCCTGGACGTCTGCGCCGAGCGCGGGCTCGAGGGAATCCGGATCCGTGCGCTCGACGTGCAGGCGAAGACCCATGCTGCTCGGGGGGACTTCGAGTCCGCGTACCGGACCTATCGGCTGCATGTCGAGGAGGCCGACCGGCTGCGATGCCACCAGCGCGAGGCCGCCGCCCGCACGCGCCAGGCCCTGTTCGAGACCGCTGAGGCGCGGCGCGAGGCACGCAGGTTCCGCGAACTGGCCCGCACCGACCCGCTCACCGGCCTGTTCAACCGGCGCCTGGTCGACGAACAGCTGCCCCGCATCCTGGAGCGCCGTGCCCGGGGCGGCGATACCGAGACCACCTGTTGCGTGGTGGCGATCGTGGACGTCGACCACTTCAAGCAGGTCAACGACACCTACTCCCACGATGTCGGCGACGAGGTGCTGCGCATGCTGGCCGGCCCGCTCACCGACGTGGCGGGCCGACTCCGCCAGGAGACACCTCCGGTGGACGCCGCGGATCAGGATCCGACGCAGCCGCCGGTTCCCACGGGGGAGCAGGCGGGGGTGATCGAATCCGGTCGCTTCGAGGGCTTGGCTGCCAGGCTCGGCGGCGAGGAGTTCCTGCTCCTGCTCGAGGACAGTTCGCCGGGGCGGGCCTTCGGACGCCTGGAGGCCCTGCGCGAGGCGATCGAGCGCCATCCATGGCATCGACTCGTGGCGGGGCTGCAGGTGACGGTCTCGATCGGGGCGACGGTGATCGTGCCGGAGGACACCAAGCGCACCGCGCTGGCCCGCGCCGACGAGCTGCTCTACGAGGCCAAGAGCACCGGCCGCAACCGGGTGTGCGCCGATCAGGTCATCGCGCCGTCCGGGGTGGGGTGAGCTCGAAGACGTACTCCAGGCCGTCCTCCTCGTCCCACTGCTCGCCCACCCGGACGAACCCGAACTCCTCGATCAACCCCAGCGAGGCCTGATTGTCCGGGCCGACGCTCGCCCGCACCACCCGCACCTCGGGCTCCACCGCGGCCCGCGCCAGCAGGGCGGCCAGGATCGCCCGGCCGTAGCCCCGGCGCCGCAGGGACTCGTCCACCGCGTAGCCGACCTCGACCATGCCGTTCTCGTCCGGCGGCCCGTGGAACCCGGCCCGGCCCACGCACACGCCCGCGTCGACGTCCCGGACCGCGCCGGTCACCCAGGCCAGGGCGCCCGGGTCGTGGTCGACCTGGCGGCTGCGCAACTGCCACACGCCGTGCCAGTCCGGGTCGGTGAAGGCGGGCGTCAACGGCACCGGGGAGGCGGCGTTCGCCGTGGCCAGGTCGCCGGCCGCCAGCGCGTGCAGCGCCGCCGCCGGCAGGTGGACGATCTCGACCCGAGGTGTCCGGGGTGCCTGGGATGCCCGCGATGCCATGGGCCGGAATCTACCCGGGCCCGAAACGTCCCCTCGCCGTAGAGTTCGCAGGTGATCGGATCACCGAAGCCCCTCACCCTGCCCACTCCGGACGAGGCGCCGGCCTGGCTCGACGCGGCCGTCGGGGCCGAACTGGCGCGTGCGCGGGAGGCGGTTGCCCGGGTTCGGCAGCCCGGATCGCGGGACCCGCTGACGGTGTTGCGCGACTGGGACGAGGCCCACACGGCCCTGGGTCGGGTTGCCTCCTGGGGCTCGCTGTTCAGCGAGGTGCACCCGGTGGAGGCGGTGCGGACCCGGGCGGACCTGGCCACCCAGCAGGTGCAGCGGGTCTACACCGAGCTCGACCTGGACGCCGAGCTGTACGCCGTGTTCGTCGGCGTCCGGGAGCAGGTGTCCACCGGCGGCCCGGACGTCGCCGGGCCGTTGGACCCGGAGGCCGCCCGGTTGCTCGAGCACACCCTGCGTGACTTCCGGCGCAGCGGCGTCGACCGCGATGAGGCAACACGCGAACGGATCCGGGTGGTGCGGGAACGGATCGTCGAGGTCGGTCAGGACTTCTCCCGGACGATCCGGGACGACGTCCGCAGCATTCGCCTGGAGCCGAGCCGCCTGGACGGCCTGCCGCACGACTGGATCGAGGACCACCCGCCGGACGGCGACGGGCTGGTCACGGTGACCAGCAACTACCCCGACTCGATCCCCTTCCGGACGTTCTGCCGGGACGCGGCCGCGCGGCGCGAGCTGGCGACGGCCTGCCTCAACGTGGGCTGGCCGGACAACGACGCCCGACTGCGGGAGCTGCTGGCCCTGCGGGCCGAGCTGGCCGGGCTGCTCGGTTACCCCGACTGGCCCAGCTACGACGCCGAGGTGAAGATGATCGGCCGCGGCGCGGCGATCCCCGAGTTCATCGACCGGGTGGCGGCGGCGGCCCAGGGCGCGGCCGAGCGCGATCGCGACGTCCTGGTCGAGCGGCTGCGCCGCGACCGGCCGGACGCCGAGGCGATCGACGGTGCGGACCTGTTGTTCTACACCGAGGTGGTGCGCCGCGAGCAGTTCGACGTCGACGCCCAGGAGGTGCGCCGGTACTTCGACTTCGGCGGGGTCCGGCAGGGATTGCTGGAGGTCACCGGGCGGCTGTTCGGCCTGACCTACCGGCCCGCCTCGGATGCGGTGGTGTGGCACGAGGAGGTCGCGGCGTTCGACGTCCTGGCCGACGGCGCGGGCCCCGAGCCGATCGGACGGATCTACCTCGACCTGCACCCGCGGGAGGGCAAGTACAAGCATGCCGCCCAGTTCGACCTGGTCACCGGGGTGGCGGGGCGGGCCCTGCCGGAGGCGGTGCTGGTGTGCAACTTCAGCCGCGGGCTGATGGAGCACGATGAGGTGGTGACCCTGTTCCACGAGTTCGGGCACCTGCTGCACCACGTGCTCGGCGGGCGTGGGGACTGGGTCGACTTCTCCGGCGTGGCCACCGAGTGGGACTTCGTCGAGGCGCCGAGCCAGATGCTCGAGGAGTGGGCGTGGGACCCGGTGGTGCTGGCAGGGTTCGCGATCGACGCGCAGGGCCGGCCGATCCCCGCCGAGCTGGTCGAGCGGATGCGCCGGGCCGAGGACTTCGGCAAGGGGGCGCAGACCCGGACCCAGATGTTCTACGCCGCGCTGTCCTATCAGCTGCACGTGGAGCAGCCGGAGGACCTGACCGCCAGAACCCTCGAGCTGCAGGCGATGTACTCGATGTTCCCGTATCTCGAGGGCACCCACATGGCGTGCTCGTTCGGTCACCTCGAGGGCTACAGCTCGGCTTACTACACCTACATGTGGTCGCTGGTGATCGCCAAGGACATGTTCAGCGCCTTCGACCGCGCGAACCTGTTCGACCCGGACGTCGCCGCGCGCTACCGCGACCGGGTGCTGGTGCCCGGGGGTTCCCGGGACGCCGCCGACCTGGTGGCCGACTTCCTCGGCCGCCCCTACTCGGTCGAGGCCTTCGAACGCTGGCTCGCCGAGTAGCAGGCAGGGTGGCCGCGCACACAGGCAGTTGTCGACGGCCAGCGCTCGTACGAGACGGATCCGGGTCGGGGATCGCTCGCCCTCGGGGGCAAGCGTCCCCCGACCCGGATCGGTGGATGGGTCAGCGGCGCCGCAACTGGATGACCGCGACTACCAGGCTCGCGGTTTCGACAGCGACCCCAAAGAGTGCGACGAAGAACGCCGCTGCGGTGAGAGACACTTTGGCCTCCTGTTCCTCCGGCGGAGTGCGCCGGCGGCTCGATCGGATTCGGAAGCCGGCAGAAGAGGGGACAGTGATGACGCTCGTACGGGCACGGGAACCACTTTCGGACCCCTCCGTTAAGGGGACCAAGCAGGCCGTCCATGAGACGGCGATACTGTGGTGAACTGGCCAATAGGGCCGCTGGCGATGGGTGGTCGACGACCCCATCGACTAGGTTCGCAGGGAACTATCTGGCGCGCGGTACCTGAACAGGATCTCAACAGATGCTACGGGTACTGGTCCGATGAACAGAATTCAACGTGACCTTGCTGCTCGAGAAACACCCCTTCAGGGGTGGGTACGGGTACGGTGCTCTCTTCCTACCGGTAAGACAATTGTCTCCCGGCATGTGTTCATGCCATAGACGCTGGGTGGGTGAACGTGGCTGGATAGGTCCGCGCCAGTTTGACCTCCGGTCGTCCTCTGGTCACCGGTGTGCAGGAGGTCAACTTGCATACCGAGGCGCCATGGCCTCCATCTGCTCGATCACCAGCCTGATCGCGTCGGGTTGCCGGTCGGGTGGATAACGGTACTTGACCAGCAGTCTCTTGATCGAGGAGCGCAGCTTCGCCCGGACGTCGTCACGGACCCTCCAGTCGGTCTTGACGTCGCGTTGCATGATGGCGACCAGTTCGCGGGCGATCTGGGCCAGCACGGCCTCGCCCTGAACCTCGACGGCCGAGGCGTTCGTACTGACGGCGTCGTAGAAGGCCAGCTCGTCGTGTGACAGTGGGGGCTGAAAGTCCTTGCCCCGCTGGGACTCCCGAGCGACCTCACGCGCCAGCTCGATCAGCTCGGCGATCACCTCAGCGGAGGTCAGCTGCTGGTTGGTGTAGCGGTTCATCAGTTCACGCAGGCGCTGGGAGAACGCGCGCTGACGGGTCAGGTTGTGCCGGGTCACGGCACCCGCCTCGCTGGTGAGCAGATCGCGCAACGCCTCGATCGCCAGATGGGGGCGCTCGGCGTTCTGGAGTCGTTGCACCAGTTCGGGATTGAGATCGGTCAGGCTCGGCTTGGGGATTCCCGCCGCCTCGTAGATGTCGATGATCTCGCCGGTGGTGGTCGAGGTGGCGATGAGCTGAGACAGCAGGCGCCGGACGTCGTCCGGCACGGCCTGGCCCGACGCCTGACGTTCCTGGGCGTCGAACTTCGCCATCCACACCCGGACCTCTTCATAGAAGCGGACGTCACGGGTCAGCTCCTTCGCCGTGTCGTCGCCCGTCGCCAGCGCCCACAACCGGGCGAGTCGCGCCGCGAGCTGGCGGAACCGGTCGGCGAGGGTCGGATCATCCTGGTTGCCCGGAGTTGCCGGGGCCCGCAGATGCTGCGTCAGGCCGAGCACTGTCTTGAGCCAGGTCCTCGTGCCGGCATCGGCGATCCTGTCCCGCCAGGGGAATCCGCTGCAGAGCTCATCCAGCGCCTCGAGGTGCTCACGGGCCGCCGCGGCAGCTTCTGCGACGTCCCGGCCCACCGGACGACGCGCCTGGTCGTTCGCGGTGTACTCGGCCAGCGCTCGGGTCAGATTGTCAGCCAGGGGCGCGTAGGCGACCAGCAGGCCATCAGTCTTGCCACGGAAGGTCCGGTTGACCCGGGCCAGGGTCTGCATCAGTTGAGCGCCCTGCTGCGGCCGGTCGAGATACAGGGTGTGCAGCGGCGGGGCGTCGAACCCGGTCAGCAACATGTCCTTGACGATGACGATCTCGAGCGGGTCGTCGGGATCCTTGATCCGATTCTGGATCGTCTCGTTGAGTGATTGCCGCCGAACATGTTTCGAGATCGGTGGCTGATCCGAGGCCGAGCCGGAGTAGACCACCTTGATCTTGCCGCGGTCGATGGCATCGTCGTGCCAGTCGGGACGTAGGGCGATGATCTGTTCGTAGATCCGGGCGCAGATCTCTCGTGTGGCACCGACGATGAACGCCTTGCCCGTGCACTCGATGAACGGGCGCATCGCGGCGGAACGGCGATCCCAGTGCTCCAGGATGTCCCGGGCCAGTTCGGCGATCCGCTCGGGCACGCCGTACATGGCGTTGATGACTGCCACCGACGTCTCGATGCGGTCACGCTCGACGTCGTCCAGGCCCGCCGTGGCCTCGTCGGCGGCGGCATCGAGCTGCTCCTCGGTGACCTCACCGGCGCGGGCGACTTGAATGATCCGCTGCTCGAAGAACACGCGTACGGTTGCCCCGTCGGTCACCGCCCGGCTGAGGTCGTAGGTGTCGATCACGTCACCGAACACATCGACGGTGTCGCGGTCGGCGAACGAGATCGGGGTGCCCGTGAAGGCGATGAACGTGGCGTGGGGCAGCGCACTGCGGATGTGCTTGGCGTAGCCGTCGAGCTGGTCGTAGTGGCTGCGATGAGCCTCGTCGACGATCACGATGATGTTGCGGCGTTGGCTGAGCAGCGGGTGGTCCCGCCCGGCCTGCTTCTCGGCCTGGGTGAGCGAGAATTTCTGCAGCGTCGTGAAGTAGATGCCGCCGGTGATCCGGTCGTTCAGCTCCCGTCGCAGATCGTCGCGTGAGGTGACCTTGAGCGGCTGCCCCACCAATTGCGAGCGTTCGAACGCCTCCCACAGCTGGGTGTCGAGATCGGTGCGGTCGGTCACCAGCACGAGCGTGGGGTTCTTGAGCTTGGCCTGCTGGGTCACGGCATGGGCGTAGAGCTCCATCTCCATCGACTTGCCGGAGCCCTGGGTGTGCCAGACCACGCCGGCCTTGCCGTCGCTCTCGGCCGCCTCGACGGTGTGGCCGACGGCCTTGGTGACCGCGAAATACTGGTGGGGCTTGGCGATGCGCTTGGTCAGGCCCTCGGCCCCGGCGTCGAAGGCGACGAAGTTGCGCAGCAACTGCAGGAAGCGTTCGGGGTTGCCGACACCGTCGAGCAGGAACTCCAACGGGACACCGATCCGGGGGTCGTGCGGGTCGGTCTCGACGCCGTTCTGCGGGAGGGGGTGCCCATCGTCGTCCACGTTCCAGGGCGCGTAGTGGTTCAGCGGCGTGAACGGGGTGCCGTACCGGGCCGTGATGCCGTCACTGATCACCGTCAGCACGCAGCACCGGAACGCCATCGGGAACTCGGCCAGGTAGGTCGCCAGCTGGCTGTGCGCCGAGCCGATGGTCGCCCGAGCCGACCCCGCCTTCTTGAGCTCGACGATGACGACGGGCAACCCGTTCAGGTAGAGGACGACGTCCAGCCGGCGTTCATGCTCGCGCGAGCGAAGGGTCACCTGGTTGGCGGCGAGGAACTCGTTGTTCTCGACGATGTGGCTGACCAGATGGATCGTCGGGTTCTGCTCGATACCGTCGCTGTCGAGGTAGGCGATCCCGCGGTAGCCCTCGACCAGGATCCGGTGCAGCCGGAAGTTCTCGGTGACGGCGTCCTGGGAGCTCGGTGTGAGGATCTCGCCCAGGGCCTGTTCGAGGTACTGCCTGGGGACCATCGGGTTGAGCGCGCGCATGACGGCCAGCGTCCGATCGGGCAGTACCAGGTCGCCCCAGGATGTGCGGCCCCGCGCCGTCCCCGGGGCGATCTCGCTGCCCGCCAACGGCTTCCAGCCGTGCTCGCCGACCGCCTCCAGCGTCACGATCTCCCAGTCGGCCTCACTGGCCATGGTCGGTGCTCCTTCCCACTGCCAGGCGGTAGCTCTGACGGTGGCTTCGGGTGGGTTGGGTCGGCTCGATGGCGCCGCGTTCGATCAGACTCGTCAGGCGTCGAGCCAACGTTCGTTGCGGCAGCCCCAGACGCTCCATCAGCGCGCGCCGCGTGGTGTAACCGGCGGCGATGGCCTGCAGGACGGCGTCCAGCTCGGCTTGGGCGCCGACGGCGCGGGGGCTACGTGACTCGCGCAGTGGCATGGTCGGCGTGGAGGCGTTGGCATCGCCGGTGAGTTGATAACTCGCGTAGCGGCGGCCCCCGGTGCGTAGCGCGAGGCTCCGGTCTACCAGGTCCTTCAGGGCCACACCGGCCTGCAGCCGATCGACTCCCCAGGCCTGCAACATCGCATTGGTGACCCGTCCGGTGCTGCGCATCATCGCCAGGGCGAGGTGCTGCGATTCACTGAGGTCAGGTACTCCCAGTGAACCGATCCACGCCGCCGTCTCGGGTGAGAGCAAGGCTGATTGCGGCAGCCGAACGGTCATCCGCCCCGGACGCACGTCGAACTCGGGGGGGCTCATGCCGACCCGACGCAGTTCGGCCAGGACAGAATGCAGTCCTGAGCCACGGTTCTCGCACAGCGCCTCGCCGCGTGAGCCGGGCGCCTCGACGTCGGCGAGGATCGCAGCAAGGGTCTGATTGCGTGAAGTGGACCGATGCTCATCCGACCCCAGGTCAGCGATCGTGATCGGCCCGTACAACCCACCGGGGCTACGGATCTCGAGCCGATCCGGGTACAGCTCGATCTGTACCTGGGCGCCGCGGGCATCGGCGCTGTAATCGCGGTGCAGCACAGCGTTCACGGTCAGCTCGCGGATGACCTCGATCGGGTAGTCGTACCGGTCTTCGCGCCCGATACCGGTGATGATCGCCCCTGCGCGCATGTTGCGGACTGCAGTGGCGATCACGCTGGCCACGATCTCGGGGATGGGCCCGGTGACCGTGACGTTGTCGAGAAACCGGCGTCCGTCCGGGCCGGTCTCGCCCATCCGCAGTCGGGGCAACACCACGAATGACACGAACAGCTGCGGGTAGAACTGTTGCGGGTAGATGCCGAAGGCGAGCAAGCCAGCCAGGGTGGGGCGTGGTTGCCCCTCAGAGTCCGTGGTGAGAACGCCGAGAATACGCAGCAGTTGCTCATCGCTCGGTGCGGCGAGTCGCAGGGAGCGTCGGCGAACCCGAGTCAGGTACCGGTCGAGCAGGTCGGAGTCGAGGTCGGTGAGGGTTGCGCCGGGCACCGGGTCACGGTCGACGGTCGGCTGGGTTCGGTTGCTCAGCAGCTGGGTGACCTCGTAGTGGCTGAGCAGCCGATCACCATCGCCGCCCCGGATGAATGACCCGCCGTAGGTGCCACGCGTGGTGACGAAGCAGGGTTTGTCGACCGGGTCGAGTTCGGGGACGTCGAGGCGTACCACCAGCGCGCCTTCGAACGGCTCAATCTCGACCGGCGCCCGACAGATCGGTTCGATCTTGTTGGTGCAGGCGTCGACCAGGGAGTCCCGAATTGCCTCGGCGCGAAAGTCAGGGGCGACCGTGAAGCCGGCGCCCTCGTCGAGGCCGAGCAGCAGGGTGCCGCCGGTGCCGTTCGCGAAAGCGGTGATGGTCTCGGGGACAGAGCTGGGCAGTGCCCGGACGGCAGCCTTGACCTCGACGTTCGTCGGCTCGACTCCCGTTCGGCGCAGCTGGGCGACCAGATCAGTGGTGTCCATCCCTCCCCCTTCACTGTGCCACTCACTTTGCCACTGACTGTGCCAATCTGTTGTAATGTGGCGAGGCGTGGCACTGATGCGCCACGTCAGACCACGTCGCTAACGGTGCGCTCGGCGTCCCGAACGGTGATCTTGCCGGACATGAGGAGTGGTAGGAGCTCGTCTCGGCACAGGCCCAGAAGCACTCGCTGCCTTCTGAGGGCGTTGGCGTGGGCGCCCAGCGCCTCAAGAGCATCAAGAACCTGGGGAGGCAGCAACCTCGGGTCTCGCACCAGGAGAGACATCACGCCACCGGGCTTGGCTCGCTGATGACTGCCCGATGTCCCAGCCACCTTGGACTGAAGTTGTTCCATAACATCCGGTTGGCAGATGCACGCCCAGAGCACGGAAACGGCCACGTGCGATGGCTCCAAGATGACGAACTCAGTCGACGTTACCGCTGGATGCTCCGGCAAGTAGGGGATGTTCCAGACTCTCGGAATCCTCGGATTCAGCTTCGACACAAGGACAGCGGCCCCCGTGAGTAGGTACTTGCTGCTCTTGATCGACCCGCCTTTGACCAGTTCGGGTGTGCATGAATTGTCGAAAGCTGGCAGGCTGTAGTGAGAGACCGTCGACTCAATGCTCGAAGGGTCGATGACGACCCTTTGGGTTCGAGTCACAAGATCAGAAACAGGGATTCTGCTATCGCTGGCGCTGGCCAAGGAGCACATGAGCGACTCACTCGTCGTCACGGCAAGACCAATATTCACGATCTTGTCGTCGAGCGCCCCCAGCACCTCAGCAATAGCCTTCTGTTGGGTGATCTCGGGCAGTGCGAGCTCCATAGATCGCTGATCGGTGAGACTAACGTAAGGAGCCATGTCTGTCTGGCCGGCCAGGCGTCTTAGCTTCTCTTGAAATTCCGGCGAGAGGAGTAGGTAGCCCAAGAAGCGCTGGTCAAGAACCGACGGATCCTGACTGCGCCAAAAGGTTGTCTGCGGTGAGCAGACAAATTCGGGGGAATCGAGGGGCGCCACTGCCACTCGTCCGACAGTCCCTTTGTGAGAGAGCAGTACGTCACCCGGAGCGCCGACCCCCTTCCGTATGCGCTGGCGTGCATGAGAATTGATCTTTCCGGTAGATCCGAAATCCACCCAACCTTGGGTCATATCCGCGGCCCTTACATACGCCACTCCATCTTGGACGAACTCATCGGGGCGCGGTCGATCATTTCCATGATTGCCATCCTCCACTCGAAGGACACCCTCTCCGACGAGTTCGCGAACGAGACGAGTCTTCACTTCAAGCGCTCCAGTTGAGTCCGCACGATCTTCTCCAGCCGACCCGACTCGTCGAAGGCGGCTAAGAGCTCCTTGGTCAGCCGCGCGATCTTCTCCTCGACCGGCTCCTCGTCGTCCGCGACCGCCGCGGAGCCGACATAGCGACCGGGCGTCAGCGCGTAGTCCGCCGCCTTGATCTCGGCCAGATCCACCGATTTACAGAACCCGGGGACGTCTTCGTAGACGAGCTTCTTGGCCGACCCCGATCGGGTCCCCCGCCAGGCGCGATAGGTGTCACCGATCCGCACGACGTCCTCGGTCGACAACGCCCGTTCAGCCCGGTCGACCATGTAGCCCAGATCGCGGGCGTCGATGAAAAGCACCTGGCCCGACCGGTCGATCGCGCCCTGCTCCCCGGCGGACTTGTCCTTGGCGAAGAACCAGACGCACACCGGAATACCGGTGCTGCGGAACAGCTGGGTCGGCAGCGCCACCATGCACGAGACCAGGTCGGCCTCGACGATTCGCGCCCTGATGTCGCCCTCGCCGTTGGACTGCGATGACATCGACCCGTTGGCCATCACCACGCCGGCCTTACCGCCCGAACCCAGCTTGGACAGGATGTGCTGAATCCAGGCGTAGTTGGCGTTGTTCGCCGGGGGCACCCCGTAGATCCACCGAGGATCGTCGGTGCGCCGGGTCCAGTCCTTGATGTTGAACGGCGGGTTGGCCATCACGTAGTCCATCCGCAGCTCGGCATGCTGATCGCGGGCGAAGGTGTCGCCCCAGCTCGCACCCAGCCCGTTGTTGTCGATGCCGTGAATGGCCAGGTTCAACTTGGCCATCCGCCAGGTCTCCTCGATCGCCTCCTGGCCGTAGATCGAGACGTTCGTGGGGTCGCCGTGGTGCTCGTCGATGAATTTCTCGGTCTGTACGAACATGCCGCCCGACCCGCAGCACGGGTCGTACACCCGACCCGCTGTGGGCTCGAGCACCTCGACGATCACCCTCACCACCGACGGCGGGGTGAAGTACTCCCCGCCCCGTCGTCCTTCGGCGGCCGCGAACTTACCCAAGAAGTACTCGTACACCTCACCCATCAGGTCACGCGCGCGGTGCTCGCCCTGGCGGCTGAACCGCGCGCTGGTGAACAACTCGATCAGCTCACCGAGCCTGCGCTGGTCGATGTTGTCGCGGTTGTACCGCGGCTGCAGCACGCCGCGCAGGCTGTCGTTGTGCGCCATCAGGGCCTGAATCGCCTCGTCGATCAGCGAGCCGATGGTTCGGGCTGGCTCCGCGCCGGTCGCCGGCTTGCCCTTCGCGTTCTCGGCGAGGTAGGCCCAGCGCGCCTCCGGCGGCACCACGAACACCCCGTAGCCCTGGTACTCCTCGGGGTCATCGATCAGGGTGGCGATCTGGTCCTCGTCGTAGCCCTCCGCGGCCAGATCGATGCGGATCTGTTCGCGGCGTTCGTCATAGGCGTCCGAGACGTACTTGAGGAACACCAGGCCGAGGACAACGTCCTTG
Source organism: Kineosporiaceae bacterium (assembly GCA_016794595.1). Lineage (GTDB taxonomy): Bacteria > Actinomycetota > Actinomycetes > Actinomycetales > Kineosporiaceae > JADJPO01. Next base: position 51,715 of record JAEUJN010000075.1, on the reverse strand, counting down.
TACTGATTGGCCGACAACGACCCGCGCAGCTTGTTCGCCGCCGCCCACAGCGTGTCCTTCAATTCCTTCATGGTGGACGGCCCCTCGGGTGCCGCCTTCCTGGTACGGGGGGGCATGCTCAACCAGCCTTCTGCTCGGTGGGACGGTGAGGTGCACCGGGACGCGGTACGTGGTGGTCGGGGACGACGACCGTGACCACTCCCGCGGCCACGGCATCGATCAAGGTGGTGACCAGCCCCTGCATCGTCTCGCGGCGTCGCTGCAGGTCGTGCAGGTGGGCCGCGGCCGAGGCCAGGGCGTCGTCCAGAGCCATTGCCTCGTCGTCCGGCAGGTCGGGCACGGCCCAGGTCTGCCAGCTGCTTCCGATGGGTGAGCGCTGATTGATGATCGCCGCGAGCGTGTGCGGGCCGACCGGTGCGGCGGCGGCGAGCCGCAGCACGCGGCTCGGCGCGCACACCAGGCCACCGCCGTGAGCGTCCACCCAGGCCGCCGGGCAGGGACGCTCTGCGAACACCACGTCCCCGGGCTCGGTCCGCGTGGCCCGGGGGTAGAGCCGCACCGCGTCGAAGGGGTCGAGCCGCACGGGGGTGGCCCCGTCGGCGGTGACCACCGGGACGGTGCCGTCGGGGTCGCCGTGGACGGGGTCGATCCGCTGCCCCCGGCGCATGCGCAGCAAGCCCGCCTGGTGCAGCTGCGCCAGCGATGTCCACCGCAGCTGGATGCGAGCGGGCGCCGGCAGGACGTCGAGATCCCACCCGGGAAGGGGGCGAGCGCTGCGCAGTGTGGCCTCGTGGATGCGCTCCAGCGGCGAGGCCGCCGCCGGATCGACGAACCGCACCACCCGCACCCCCGCGGGAACGATCGGCCCGCGGGCGAGCAGGCCCTTCAGCGACCCGGCTCGGGCATAGCGGAAGGCCCGGTGGTCGGATCGGGCCAGGGCGGCGGCCGCATCGTGGGCGAGATCCTCCAACGCCACCGGTCCCTCGAGGTCCATCGCGCTCACGTCGGCCAGGCGGGGGTGCTCGATGCCGGCGCGACCGCTGAGCACCCAGGCCGCCAGCGCCTGGCGATGCGCGCCCTTCCACCACCCGCGCGGCAGGCGCACCGCCATGGCCAACGTGCCCGAGCGCAGCATCGTCGATCGCCGCTGGTCCAGCTCGCCGGACAGCGCCTCGGCCAGCAGGCTCACCGATCCGATCACCAGCGCCACGTCGGCGGGGCCGAGCGAGAGCACCAGCTCGTCCAGGTCGTCGAGCGCGGTGCCGTCCGGAACCCCCACCAGCGAACGCAGGTGCACGCTCATCGGCGCCTGGTCGAGCACCGGGATGTCGTCCAGGATGGCGCGGCGGCGCTGCTGGCGGGAGGCGGGATCGTTGTCCGGTACAACCAAACCCGCGAACTGCGGAGCCACGACGCGAAGCAGTTCATGATCGCCTGCTGCGCTGAGAGCCACGGCGTCTGTCGGCAGGTGGTCACGGCAGGCGAGGGCGAGAGCGCGGACGGCGGCGAGGCAGTCCGTGGTCAGCCCGCGACCGCCGGCGTGACGCCCCAGTGGTCCGCTGAGCAGCCTGGTCAGGGCATCCGCATGGCCCAGGGACGCCTCGAGGACGTCCTCGACATAGGCACAGACCTGCTCCGAGTGGGGCATGGCGCGGATCTCGCGCAACAGGAGGCGGTCCGACGGGTCGGTCTGCTCGGCCAGCGACGCGAGCGCATCGGCGTCCAGACCGGTGAGTTCTCGCTCGCTGAGCCTGCGCAGGCAGAGCGTGGTGACGGCTTCCTCGAGGTCGACGATGGGCGCGGTGTGCGTGGGTGCGTCCAGGTGGGCCTCGGGATTGTTACCCCGACCGGTGGCGTCCAGGTAGGCGAGAACCTCAGCGCGGTCGAAGCGCTCCAGGCCGGCGTCGGAGTTCACCGGCTTCGGGAACGGAATGGTCTGCCCGTGCACGCGGGGGCGGCGGCGCCACATGGAGACGACCGGTCGCTGCACCCGGGCCACAGCGGCGATCTCCTGCAGGGTCAGAGTGACGGGGACCGTCATGGCGACCGCCTCCCCTCGATATCCGGATCAGCATAGAGAGGAATTTCCCGTCACTCGGTTCGACTCGCTGATAAACCGGCTTATCAGTGTTCGCCTTGGCCAGTACTGATCCAGCGGGGACGGTGGTGATCACTTCGATCGGCCGCATCGGCTCGATCACCGACGAGGGGAGCACGACATGTCCGACCCGACCTCCGAACCGACGCGGGTGCAGCTGGACAGCACGACCTCAGTGCTGCGAATCGACCACCTGACGATCACCCATCCCGATGTGCTGCGTGAGGCACGTCGGTGGACCACCGGGTCGCGGGGTCCGGCCGTGGACGACGCCGGCGACCTCAAGCAGGCCGACCTGTCCCCGTTCGTGCTCGAGGCGATGGTGCTGGGCTCCCGGACGCTGGCCGTGGTGGGTGAGGTGTCCGACGCCCGCGGGTTGGAGCAGATGGTCAAGGAGGTCGGGCGGCAGACCTCGGAGGCCGCCGTCCGTGCCTCCGAGCTGACCGAGCGGGCCGCCCGCCAGGCGGCCGAGACGGTGACCACCGTGGCGAACGACGCCAAGAAGGCGATCACCGAGGCTGACCAGACCAGCCGCAAGGAGTTCGTCGCCGCCGTCGACGGGGCCAAGCAGCAGCTGGCGTCCGAGCTGCGGCGGCTTGTGGGAGGGGACAAGCCGGAGCTGCTCGACCGTCTGCAGCCCCTGCTCGACCGGTTCACCGCCGATCTGGACCGCAAGCTGGTCGCAACGGCGAGCGAGGTGCTGGACAAGGCGGCGAAGCAGTTCGACCCGTCGGACCCCACCTCGCCGATGGCCAAGCACGCGCACGCGCTGAACCAGCAGCAGAAGCAGCTCACCGAACACTTCGACAGGACCACCGCAGAGATCACGGCGAAGGTCGAGGCCCTGACTACGGCCATCACGGTTCAGGGAGCCACCAAGAGCCTTGCCAGCGTGACGCCGATCAAGGGTGGTTCGTTCGAGCAGCAGGTGCACTCGCTCATGCTCGACATCGCTGCCGGCCTGGGCGCCGAGTACGCCGACACCACGTCGACCACCGGGCAGCTGCCGCGTAGCAAGAAGGGCGACGGAGTGCTCACCCTCGAGAACGGTGCCGCGCGGATCGTGCTCGAGGTGACCGATTCGAGCCGGACGACGTGGGGTTCCTACCTGGACGAGGCGGAGCGCAACCGCGCCGCGGCGGCCTCCCTCGGCCTGGTCCGCTCGATGGAACAGAATGGCGGACAGGGCATCCGCGTTCAGGGCCCGCGCCGCCTCGTGATGGCCTTCGACCCGGACGTCGACGACCCCACCCTGCTGCGCTCCGCCGTCCAGCTGCTGGCCACCACGGCGCTGGCCGTCAGCACCCGCTCGACCGCGGCGGACCTCGGCACGGTGGATGAGAAGATCGCGGCCGCCGTCGCCCAGTTGCAGAAGCTGGACGACGTCAAGAAGCTGGCCGGCACCATCCAGCGCAACGCCGCCAGAATCGAAACCGAGTCGGGGGGCATCAGCCTGGCGATTCAGCGTCTTCTCGAGGAGGCCCAGGTGCTGCTGCACGCTGCGTCCGACACCACGCCGTCCCAACCTGGCCCGTCCGAGCCGGGGCATATCGGCGCCGCCTGACCCGCGACCGCCCGACCTCACCGTGTTCGGCGAAACCACAGCCAAGCACCCAGGCACTCAGCGCCGCCACGCGGTCTTCGGCGTGCCGCTCGCCCGGCCGTCAGCGATGCTCGATGCATGGCCGTCACCTCCGCATCCCGGCGCTCCGGCCTGGTGGCGATCGTGGCGCTCACCCTGGCGATGTGGGTGAGCGAGGCGATCGACACCGTGCTCGGGGGCGCACTCGACCAGTACGGCATCGTCCCCCGAGACCTCTCGGGCCTGGACGGCATCGCCTACGCCCCCTTCCTGCACGGCGGCTTCGGCCATCTGATGGCCAACACGGTGCCCTTCGTCGTGCTGGGCGTGACCATCGCCCTGGCCGGGCTCGCCCGGCTGGTCGCCGTCGGCGCGATCGTCGTCGTGGTCGGCGGGCTGGGCACCTGGCTGACCGGCGCGCCGTCCACGGTGCACATCGGGGCGAGCGGCGTGGTGTTCGGCTTCGCCGCCTACCTGATCGCCCGTGGGGTGTTCGCCCGCCTGCCGATGGAGGTCGCCGTCAGCGCCGTGGTGCTGGTGCTCTGGGGCGGCGCGCTGGTCAGCGGGGTGGTCCCCCAGGAGGGGATCTCCTGGCAGGGGCACCTGTTCGGGGCGGTCGGCGGCGTGCTGGCCGCGTGGTTGCTGCACCGGCAGGCGGTGGCGGCGGCTCGCCGTCCGGGTCTGGCGGCTCGTCGATTCTGAGGGCCGGGACGCCGGGCGCGCTGCCGGGCGATCGTGCAGCCGGAGGCCGGATCGTCCCGGCAGGTCGACTGCTCCTGCACAGCCGGTGATGATGATCCGGTGACCTCCTCTGTGACCGCGCGCCGTCATCACTACGAGTTCGCTCATCGGACCCTGCCGGAGCTGGTGAGGTCGGGGCGGTTCGACCTGGTGGAGATGGCCGAGCACGACGTCCTGGAGCCGGCGCTGCTGGGTGCCTGGGAGGCACTCGGCGACGCCTTGCCACCCCAGGAGCGGGTGGACGCGCAGGGCCTGTCGGTGTGGGCGGTCGATCTCGCCGGCGGGCGCGCGTTGCTCGTGCGCTTCCCGCCGGTGCAGCGCCTCCCCGAGGCGCTGCTCGCCGCGGTACTGCCCGGTGCGGACGGCGCCCCGCCGCGTTACCTCACCCTGGAGTTCGCCGGCACCGAGGACGGGCAGGTGCAGACCATGATCGGGGAATGGGACGGCGAGGCACACCGGGACTGGGGAGTGGGGCCCGAGCCGGATCCGAACGCGTTTGTGGTCGCCTTGGAGCAACTCCTGCGCGGCTGACCCCGGAGACGCCCAGGCGGCCGGACAGGGCCGAGTGAACCCCCCGACAAACCTGCTCATGCTCCCCAGGGGACGCCTCCTGCTCCGCTGCCGACGCGATTCGCGGTGCCTGCGGAGCATGAGCCGTCACCCGCGGAGCATGAGCGGGTTGGGTGGGGTCACCCGACGTGGGCTCGGGCGTTGCGGAACATGCGGAGCCAGGGGCTGTCGGCGTCCAGGGGTTTGTCGGTCCAGGAGAACTGGACGTTTCTCGCGACGCGTTCCGGGTGAGGCATCATCGCGGTGAAGCGCCCGTCGTCCGTGGTGACCGCGGTCAGGCCCTCGGGGGAACCGTTGGGGTTGAACGGGTACCGCGTGGCCGGCCCGCCGCGGTGGTCGGCGAACCGGGCAACCTTCTGGACGGCGCCGGCGTCCCCGCGGGCGGCGAAGTTGGCGAAGCCCTCGCCGTGCGCCACCGCGATCGGGATCAGCGAGCCGGCCATGCCCGCGGTGAACAGGGACGGCGAGTCGAGGATCTCCACCAGGGTCAGCCGCGCCTCGTACTGCTCGGAGACGTTGCGGGTGAACCGCGGCCAGGCCTGCGCCCCCGGGATCAGGTCGGCCAGCGCGGCGAACATCTGACAGCCGTTGCAGATGCCGAGCCCGAACGTGTCGTCGCGGTGGAAGAACGTCGAGAACATCTCGGTCAGCGCCGGGTTGAACAGCACCGACCGGGCCCAGCCCTCCCCGGCGCCGAGCGTGTCGCCGTAGGAGAACCCACCACAGGCAACGAGTCCCACGACGTCGGCTAGGTCGAACCGGCCGGACTGCAGATCGGTCATGTGCACGTCGTAGGTGTCGAACCCGGCGACGTCGAACGCAAAGGCCGTCTCCACGTGGGAGTTCACGCCCTGCTCGCGCAGGATCGCCACCTTCGGCCGGACGCCGCGCGCGAGGTTCGCGCCGCATCGTGCCGCGACGTCCTCGTTCGGGTCGAAGGACGGCGCGACGACCAGCCCGGGCTCGTCGTCCGCGCCGACGGCGGCATGCTCGGCGTCCGCACACTCAGGGTTGTCCCGCAGCCGGGCGATCCGCCAGGACACCTCGTCCCAGGCCTGGGCCAGATCGTGCACCGACTCGTCCAGCAGGACCTCGTCGGTGTCCGCGTGGTGCACCACGATCCGCCGCGTCGAGGTGGGGACGGCGACGTGGCTGGTGAACTCGATCAGGCCGTGGTCCCAGATGACGTCGAACACCGCCTCGCGCGCACTGGAGGGGACCTCGAGCACGACACCGAGCTCCTCGGCGAACAGTTGCTCGGGTGAGCTGGCCCAGACGTACATCCCCTGACCCGAGGCGAACGCCATCTCGCACAAGGTCACCCACAAACCGCCGTCGGATCGGTCGTGGTACCCGCGCAGCAGCCCGGCCTGGCGCAGTGCGGTCACTGCGTTGACCAGTCCGGCCAACACCGAGGGCACCTCCAGATCGGGCACCGCCCCACCGAAGACGCCCTGGGTCTGCGCCAGGATCGAACCGCCGAGCCGGTTCGCGTCGCCGCCGAGATCGATCAGCAGCAGTTCGGACGGATCGCCCTCGGTTCCCTGCAACTGCGGCGTCGAGGTGCCCCGCACGTCGTCCAGGGCAGCAAAGGCACTGACCACCAATGAGACCGGCGAGGTCACCTGCTTGGCCTCGCCGCTCATCGGGTCGCGCCACCGGGTGCGCATGGACAGCGAGTCCTTGCCCACCGGCACCGAGATCCCCAGCGCGGGACAGAGTTCCATCGCGACCGCCCGCACCGTGTCGTACAGCGCGGCGTCCTCACCGGGTTCGCCACAGGCGGCCATCCAGTTGCAGGACAGCTTGACCCGGCTCAGCTCGATCGGTGCCGCGAGCAGGTTCGTGATCGCCTCGCCGACCGCCATCCGGCCCGAGGCGGGCGCATCGACCGCGGCGATCGGCATCCGCTCACCGGTGGCCATTGCCTCGCCGGCGAAGCCCACGTAGTCGGCCAGGGTCACCGCGACGTCGGCGACCGGCACCTGCCACGGGCCGACCAGCTGATCGCGGTGCGACAGCCCGCCCACGGTGCGGTCGCCGATGGTGATCAGGAACCGCTTGCTCGCCACGCTCGGGTGCCGCAGGACGGCGTACGCGGCCTCGCGCAGGTCCAGGCCCTCAGGATCGAAATCGCCTGCGTCCCGGGCGATCCGGGCCACGTCGCGGGTCATCTTGGGCGGCTTGCCGAGCAGCACCTCCATCGGCAGGTCGATCGGGATATCCCCTGCCGCCCCGACGCCGCTGGGCGCGTCCGGCGTCGCGTCGGCCAGCAGAGCGTCTGGGGCCACCACCAGCTGCGGCTGTTCGGTGGCCACGCCGACCACCGCGTACGGGCAGCGCTCCCGCTCACAGAGCCGCGCGAACAGGTCCAGCGAGGCCGGGTCGATCGCCACCACGTAGCGTTCCTGGCTCTCGTTGCACCAGATCTCCTTGGGCGCCAGGCCCGATTCCTCGACCGGCACCGCGTCCAGGTCGAACCGCGCACCCAGCCCGGCGCCGTCCACCAGCTCGGGGAACGCGTTCGACAGCCCGCCGGCGCCGACGTCGTGCACCGACAGGATCGGGTTGTCCGCGCCCAGGCTCCAGCAGTGGGTGATCACCTCCTGCGCCCGGCGCTGGATCTCGGGGTTGCCGCGCTGCACCGAATCGAAGTCGAGGTCGGCGGCGTTCACGCCCGCAGCCATGGACGACGCGGCGCCGCCGCCCATGCCGATCCGCATACCCGGCCCGCCCAGCTGGATCAGCAGAGTGCCTGAGGGAAAAGCGATCTTGTCGGTCTGGTCGGCATCGATGGTGCCCAGGCCGCCCGCGCTCATGATCGGCTTGTGGTAACCGCGCCGGACACCGTCCACGCTCTGCTCGTACACCCGGAAGAAGCCGCCCAGCCCGGGGCGGCCGAACTCGTTGTTGAACGCGGCGGCGCCGATCGGGGCCTCGAGCATGATCTGCAGCGGTGAGGCGAGGTGCACCGGGGCGCCGCAATCCTCACGCTCCCAGGGCTCATCGGTGCCGGGCAGGTTCAGGTTCGAGACCGCGAACCCGGTCAGGCCGGCCTTGGGCGCCGAGCCGCGCCCGGTGGCCCCCTCGTCGCGGATCTCGCCTCCGGCCCCGGTCGCCGCCCCCGGGAACGGCGAGATCGCGGTCGGGTGATTGTGGGTCTCGACCTTCATCAGCACGTGGGCCTGGGCGTCACGGGCCGCGTAACGGCTCGGGGCATCAGGGGTTTCGGGCAGCCAGCGCTGCACCCGGTTTCCGGTCATGATCGAGGCGTTGTCCCGGTACGCCACGATCGTGCCCTGCCCGGCGACCTGCTCGGTGTGCCGGATCATGGCGAACAGCGAGCGCGGCTGTGGCACGCCGTCCACGACGAAGTCGGCATTGAAGATCTTGTGCCGGCAGTGCTCGGAGTTGGCCTGGGCGAACATCATCAGCTCGACGTCGGTGGGGTTGCGCCGCAACTGAGTGAACGCCTCGACCAGATAGTCGATCTCGTCCGGTGACAGCGCCAACCCGAAGTCCACGTTGGCCTTCTCGAGCGCGGCGCGACCGGCACCGAGCACGTCGACGTGAGCCATCGGCTCGGCGGCCCGCTCGGCGAACAGCGCGGCGGCGTCCCCGCGCGCGGCGAGCGCGGTCTCGGTCATCCGGTCGTGCAGGACGGCGGCGCACGAAGTCCACTGCGCCTCGGTGAGCGGCGCGGCGTCCGGATGGTGCAGGTGGTACTCGGTGACCCGCTCGAGCCGGTGGACGGCGAAGCCGCAGTTGTGCGCGATGTCGGTCGCCTTGGAGGCCCAGGGCGAGATGGTGCCCAGCCGGGGGCCGACCACGATCACCGTGCCGGCCTCTCCCGCTGCGGGATCGGCCTCGAACGGATCGCCGTAGTCGAGCAACCGCGCCAGCCGGCCGAGCGCGGCGTCGTCCGGGGTCGTGTCGGTCGAGACCCAGTGCACGAACCGGGCCGACACCCCGATCACGGACGGCGCGACGTCCTGAAGCCGGTCGAGCAGGGCCGCGGCCCGGAACGGGGAGAGGGCGGTGCCGCCCTCGAAGCTGGTCAGCACCTGCTGCATCAGAGGTCGTGCTCCCGACGTGGGGTTGGGACGGCGGGTCCCAGGCTACCGGGGCCCGCCGGCAGCGCCGGGCCCGGACGGCAAGGCCCGTCACGGCCGGACAAAGGTCACTGGCGACACCTCATCGAAACTGTCGGACCCTGGCGGTCTCTCTCCACGCACTGGTGCTTGTCGGTCAACGCCCGGTCAAGTCAGTGATCACCGGGCCGGGGCCGCTTACAGTGGGCCAATGGACCTGCTGACACGTCATCAAAACCCGTGGTCGAGGCGACCCGCGCGAGGCCGCTCCCGCCGAGCCGCTGCTCTCGGCGCCGGCCTCGCCCTGGCCGGGGGCCTGGTCATCGCCCCACTGAGCCCCGCGGCGGCCGTGACCATCCCGATCGCCCCGTCCGGTCTGGCCGCCCGGCCGGCCAACGGTGGCGCGGCCACCTCCCTGGTCTGGGCCGACAACTCCGCGGACGAGACCGGCTTCGAGATCGAGCGGTGCACCTCCACCGCCACCGGGTGCGCGTTCGCCCCGCTGGCCACCACCCTGGCGAACCAGTACCTCTACCTGGACAACACCCCTATCAGCGCTTACCGCTACCGGGTGCGTGCGGTCAACGCCGCCGGTGCCTCGGCCTGGTCGGCGGAGGCCGCCCTGCCGAGCGGGATCACTGCCGGTGGCGGTTACCCCTCCTCGGTGATGACGGCTACCCCCACCAGTGGCCTGGCGCCGTTGACGGTCAGCTTCGACGGGTCAGCCTCCACCGGGCTCGATTTCGAGCAGATCGCCACCTGGTCGTGGTCCTTCGGTGACGGGGCCACCGCCAGCGGTCCGACGGCGACCCACGTCTACACCACGCCGGGCACCTACCGGGCGACGCTGACCGTGGCCACCGCCCGCGGCCTGGCCGACCTCAGCCAGACCACGATCACCGTGTCCACCCAGCCCCCGGGCGCTCCGACGAACCTCACCGCCTCCTCGACCGTGCGCCGCCGCGTCGACCTGCGGTGGACCAACCCGGCCACCACCACCGCCACCTCACTGGTGGTCAGCCGGTGCACGGGATCCCGGTGCACGATCTTCTCCCCGGTGGCGACTCTGGCCCCGTCCGCCACCCGGTGGAGTGACACCACCGTTCGGTCGGGCACGACCTACCGTTACCTGGTCACAGCGCTGAACGCCGTCTACGGCTCGGCGTCGAACGTGGTGACCATCAAGGCTCGCTGACCCGACGTACCGCCGTCCCCAGTCGACACCCCGCCGTGATCATGCACTCTCGAACAGTCGAAAGTGCATGATCACGGCATCGGGTGGGGGACGTTCGGTGGGGCAGGCGGTCAGCGCCCGGTCAGTGCGTGATACGCCGAGCTGACCGGCAGCACCGTGACGCCCGAGGCGACGATCTGGTCCAGGTGGGCGTTGAACGTGCTCGAGGTGACGTCGTCCGTGCTGATCACCGTGCCCACGCCGTGATAGATGAAGATCACCCACGACTTGTTGGCCCTGGCCTGGTCTGCCGCGGCCCTGATCTGGCTGGCCGTCGTCGAGGTGGTCACGTAGTAGGTGCGCAGGGCGTACTGCGGGGTGTCCGCGGCGGTGTTCACCCCGCCGTCCGTGCTCCGGCACGTCCGGAAGATGCCGCTGGCCACCTGCTGCACGGTCGCGTTGTAGGCGCCATAGGTGTACGCACATGCGGTCGGGGTCACACCGGTGATGCCCTGCAGCGTGGTCTGGGTCTGGTTGAACTCCTGGGCGATCTGGGTCGCCGACAGGGAGGTCAGGTAGGGGTGGCTCCAGCTGTGGTTGCCCAGTTCGTTGCCCGCGGCGTGCAGGGCGCCGACCTGGCTCGCGTTCATGTAGCCGCTGCCCCAGCCGAGGGCCTCACCGATGATGTAGAAGGTCCCCTTCAGCCCGCGCGCCTGAAGGGCCGGCAGCGCGGTGTCGTACTGGCCACTGCGCCCATCGTCGAAGGTCAGGCTGACGTAGCCGTTGTTCACCGGGGTCGTCGGGGTCGGTGTGGGGGTCGGGGTGACAGTGGGCGTCGGGGTGACGGTCGGCGTCGGAGTGGGAGTTGGCGTCGGGGTCGACCCGGAGGTGATCGAGACGTCGTCCAGTTGCAGGCTGCCCACCGCCGGCAGCACGTGCGAGATCACCACCCGACGAGCCGTGGACGGCGGGGTGAACGTGGTCGTGAACTGCCGCCACGTCGCACTCGCCGGGGCATCCGCCAGATACCGCACGTCATAGGCACCCGCCGCATCGATGTACATCACGTACACCTGCGTGGTCACACCCGAGATGTAGTAATCGCTGTACGAGTACGCCGTCCCCGCCGTCACCGGCACCGGATCGGCCAACCACTTCGCATCACCCGAGGTCCGCGACGACATCGACACCAGCACACTGCGCGAACCAGTCCGACCCGTACTCGCATGCGAGAACGAGGCCGTGTTCGTCCCCCACACATTCGTCGACCAACTCGCCGGACCACTACCCGCCACCGACTCCACCGACGGATTCGCGATCAGGTTGGTGGCCGCCCGCGCCGCGGGCACGACCCAAAGCCCCACGGCCACCATGGCTCCCAGCACGATCGCCGCGATGCTCTTGGTTCGTGTCGTGAGCCGCACTACCACCGGAGACCCCCTCAGGACGCGTGACGCGGCTCAATCAACCACGCTGTGCTCGCCCTCCGCAGGGGAATCGGGCGATCGTGCTCGAGTCGCCCCAGTCGGCACAACCCTGAACCGCCCGACCCCAGACCTCAGTCCCGGACGACGATCACGTGCAGCGCGCGCGGGCCGTGCACCCCCTCGACCCGGTTGAGTTCGATGTCCGAGGTGGCCGAGGGGCCGGAGATCCAGGTCAGCGGCCCCGCCCGCTCGCCGGGAGCGGGGGCGAGCCGGGCGATCGCGGCGGGCACGTCGTCCACGATGTCGGACGCCGCCACGACGCAGACGTGCGCGTCCGGCACCAGGTGCAACGCCCGGCGTCCGCACGTGGGTCTGCCGTCGAGCACCACCGTGCCGGTCTCGGCGATGCCGACCGCGCACCCGGTGACCACGGCGTGCAGCGCCTGCAAGGCGTCGAGCCCCAGAGGGTCGGACGGCGCGTCCCGGTGCACCTGCACCCCGTCCGGCAGCCAGGACGACGGCAGGCCGGCCGGCACCCCCACCCGGCTCGCGCCGAGCCGGGCCAGGGCACCGGCCACCCCAGCGCCGACCCCGTCGGCCGGCACGACGTCCACCTCGGCCCGGTAGTCGACCACCCGCTCGCGAAACCGCTCGATCAACCCCTCGGGCACGTCGCGACGCACCTGGTAGCCACGCGGGATCGGTGTCGTTCCCGGCGACTGATCGGCGAGATCGCCTCTGGCCGAACGGATCCGGCGGAGGATCTCCTGCTTGGCGCTCATCGCTGCCATCCCTTCGGCTCCTCGTCCCCCCGGGTGCTGTGCCACCACTGCCGGAACGACTCCGCCGGCGGCATCGGCACGTCGCGGGCCTGTGACCACGCCGTGGCCCAGAACGGCAACGGGATCGGACCGATCGCCGTCCGCTGGCCGAGCAGGCGATGGGCCAGTGAGAGGCCGCGTTCGGCCATCCTCAACCGGCGCGCCGAACCGAACACCCATCCGACCGCGCCCAGGGCCAGCGCCTCACCGCGCCCGTTCTGGTGGGACGCCACCACTTGACCGCGCAGGTGCACCAGCACGTCCGGGATGTCGATCCGCACCGGGCACACCTCGAAGCAGCGCCCGCACAACGAGGAGGCGTAGGGGAGCGACCTCTCCACCGGGCCCGCCTCGACCCCGTTGAGCAACGGGTTGAGGATCGCCCCGATCGGGCCGGGGTACACCGACCCGTACGCTCGCCCCCCGACCCGTTCGTAGACCGGGCAGGAGTTCAGGCAGGCCGAACACCGGATGCAGCGCAACGCCTGCCGCCCGACCGGGTCCGCGAGCACCCGGGTGCGCCCGTTGTCCAGCAGCACCACGTGCACGGTCCTCGGTCCGTCGCTGCCCTGGTCGTCGCTCCCTTGGCCGTCGCTGCCCTGGCCCCACCCGTGGGCGCCGGTCCACATCGTGGTGTAGGGGTTCATCCGCTCGGCCGTCGAGGAGCGCGGCAGCAACTGCAGGAAGACCTCCAGGTCGCGCCAGGTCGGCAGCACCTTCTCGATGCCGACCACGCTGATCAGCGTCTCGGGCAGGGTCAGGCACATCCGGCCGTTGCCCTCGGACTCGACCACCACCAGGGTGCCGGTCTCGGCCACCATGAAGTTGGCTCCCGAGATGGCGACCTTTGCCTGCATGAACTTCTCCCGCAGGTAGGTGCGGGCCTGCCCGGCCAGATCGGCCGGCTCATCGCTCAGCTCCGGTGTCACGCCGGGCATGTGCTCGAGGAAGATCTCGCGGATCTCGCCCCGGCTGCGGTGGATCGCCGGGACCAGGATGTGGCTGGGCAGGTCATCGGCCAGTTGCACGATCAGCTCGGCGAGGTCGGTCTCGTGGGCGGTGATCCCGGCCTCGGCCAGCGCCTCGTTGAGCGCGATCTCGACCGTGACCATCGACTTGACCTTGACCACCTCGCTCTCACCCGTGGCTCGCACCAGGTCGGTGACGATGCGGTTCGCCTCCGCGGCGTCCCGGGCCCAGTGCACGTGCCCCCCGGCCGCGGTGAACTGGCGCTCGAACAGCTCAAGGTAGTGATCCAGATGGGCGCCGACCTCGTCCTTGATCGCTGCCCCGGCCAGCCGCAGGTCCTCCCAGTCGGGCAACTCGCCGACCGCCTTCTCCCGCTTGGCACGGATGGTCGTCGTGGCGTGACCGAGGTTGGTGCGCAGCTGGGAATCGCCGAGCGCCTGCTTCGCCCCGGTCTGGAACTTCGGCATCCCCACGAACGCCTTGCTCATGGCGACACCTCCTCTCGCTCAGGCCGTGACGGCGGTCCCGGACGACGGTTGGTCGGTGGATGCGAGCACCTCGGCCAGGTGCATCACGCGGATCCCGCTGCGCTGGCGCGACAGCAGACCCCCGATGTGCATCAGGCACGAGCGGTCGGCGGCAACCAGCACCTCCGCCCCGGTCTCACGGACGTGCCGTGCCTTGTCCGAGCCCATCGCCACCGAGACATCCGGGTTCTTCACCGAGAAGGTGCCGCCGAACCCGCAGCACTCCTCGGAGTTGGCCAACTCGAGCAGCCGCAACCCCCTGACCGCGCGCAGCAGCTGGTAGGGCCGATCCCCCAGGTGCACCGCGCGCTGGGAGTGGCACGTCGCGTGATAGGTGACGGTGTGCGGGAAGTAGGCCCCGACGTCCGCGGTCTGCACCACGTCGATGAGGAACTCGGACAGGTCGAACACCCGGGGAACGATCTGCTCAACCCGCTGCACCAGTAGCGGATCGCCGCTCTCGGCGGCCACCGCCGAGTAGTGGTGGCGAATGGTGGCGGTGCAGGACGAGGACGGCGCCACGATCGTCTCGTGGCTCTCGAAGGCGTCCAGGAAGGCGCGCACCATGTCGGTGGCCTGCCTGCGGTAGCCGGTGTTGACGTGCATCTGGCCGCAGCAGGTCTGGGCCATCGGGAAGGCCACCGAGGCGCCCACCCGTTCGAGCACGCTCACCGTCGCCCGACCCGATTGCGGGAACATCGTGTCGTTCAGGCAGGTGACGAACAGTGCGACCCTCATCGTCGGCTCCCCTCGATCCACCCTCGGCCGATCGCGACGGCAGCATCCAGGGCAGCACCGGGGTGGACTGCCAGTACACCAGGACGTCGGTCCGGGTGCGCGTGATCGTCACCGTGCTCTCTCCGGCCGTGGCGAGCCGGGCAGGCCTAGCGCCAGGGCCACCAGAGCAACCACCACGGACGGCGTCCACGCCGGACCACCGGCTCGGCGACGTCCGGGGTGGCGAGCGCACTCTCCGGCGACGACGGCTGGTTCGCCTCGAGACCGGTCAGGTCGACCACCGAGTCGTCGGCTCCGAGCCCGTTGGGTACGTAGTCGTCGGCTGCCCAGTCGTTCTCCCAGCGGTGCCCGTCCAGGAGGTAGCGGAACCTGGACCGCTGCCCGGCCGGCAGTCGCAGCTCGGTGCGGAAGCTGCCGTCGTCCTGCACAGCGAGCGGGTTCGCCTCCCTCGACCAGCCGTTGAAGTCGCCGACCAGGACCACCGAGCTGGCCTGCACGGCACCGGGTAACCCGAACGCGACCAGCACGCTGCCGTCGTCCAACCGAGTCTTGTCCACAGCGTTCTCCTGCAACGACTTTCACCGCGGAAGCCCAGCGACGGTGCGGATGCACCCGCGGCGAGGGTGATGGCACACGGTAGCGCCCGGTGGGCGCGATCATGACATTCCCGGCGTTTCGCGCCGACACCCCCACCCAACCTGCTCATGCTCCGTGGCCGACTGCTCATGCTCCGCAGCGAGACGGTCAGCCGGCCAGCTGCGGAGCATCGACCGTCAGCTGGGGAGCATGAGCGGGTTTGGGGTCAGCGCAGGAACAGGTGGTAGGCCGGATGGTCGGTCTCCTCCACCCACGAGTAGCCCACCTGGGCGAGGAAGAGCGCGAACGCCGCGCGGTCGGCGTCCGGCACCTGCATGCCGACCAGCACCCGGCCGACGTCGCTGCCGTGATTGCGGTAGTGGAACAGCGAGATGTTCCAGGCCGGCGACATCGCCGCCAGGAACCGGACCAGGGCGCCCGGGCGCTCGGGGAACTCGAACCGGTAGAGCCGCTCGTCGGCCGCCAACGGTGTCCGGCCGCCGACCAGGTGGCGCAGGTGCAGCTTGGCCAGCTCGTCGTCGGTCAGGTCCAGCGCCGGCAGCCCGGCCTCGGCGAAACCCTTCGCGATCAATCGGGTTTCGGCCCGATCGTGCACCTGAACCCCGACGAAGACGTGCGCGTCGTCGGTGTCGGCGATGCGGTAGTTGAACTCGGTGATCGCCCGGTGCTCACCGATGGTGGCCAGGAACGCCCGGAAGCTGCCCCGCTGCTCGGGAATGGTCACGGCGAACACCGCCTCGCGCTGCTCACCGATCTCGGCGCGCTCGGCGACGAAGCCCAACCGGCTGAAGTTCATGTTCGCCCCGCAGGCCACGGCGATGTAGGTCTGCCGCTCGCCGGGCTCGCCTGGGTCACCGGGCTCGCCGGGCTCACCGGGCTCGCTTGCGACGCCGGGGTCTCCAGCCTCGACGGGTTCGCGCCGGGCCGCGCGGGCGGCGGCGTAGGCCTTCAGCCCGGCGACGGCCAGTGCACCGGCCGGTTCGAGAATGGCGCGGGTATCGGTGAACACGTCCTTGATCGCGGCGCACACCTCGTCGGTGTCGACCCGGATCATCTCGTCGACCAGCACGCTGGCCAGCCGGAACGTCTCGGCCCCCACCAATCGGACGGCGGTGCCGTCACTGAACAGGCCGACCTGGTCGAGTTCGACGCGCTCACCGGCCGCCAGGGATCGGGTCATCGCGTCGGAGTCGTCGGTCTGCACCCCGATGATGCGGACGTCGGGCCGTAACGCCTTGATGTAGGCCGCGATCCCGCTGATCAGGCCGCCGCCGCCGACCGCGACGAACACCGCGTCGAGCCCGCCGGGGTGCTGGCGCAGGATCTCCATGCCGATGGTGCCCTGGCCGGCGATCACGTCGGGGTCGTCGAAGGGGTGCACGAAAGTGAGCCCCCGCTCGGCCCCGAGCCGGACGGCGTGCGCGTGCGCCTCGCTGTAGGAGACCCCGTGCAGCACGACCTCGGCGCCCGCCGTCCGGACCGCATCGATCTTGACCTCGGGGGTGGTGGTCGGCATCACGATCACCGCGCTGCAGCCGAGGCGGCGGGCGGCCATCGCCACGCCCTGGGCATGGTTGCCGGCGCTGGCGGCGATGACACCCTTGGCCAAGGCGTCCGGAGGCAGATTCGCCATCATGTTGTAGGCGCCACGGATCTTGAACGAGAACACCGGCTGCAGGTCCTCGCGCTTGAGCAGCACGGTGTGGCCGAGGCGCGCCGACAGGGCGGGCGCGGCGTCCAACGGGGTCTCGGTGACCACGTCGTAGACCCGCGAGGTGAGGATGCGCTTGAGGTAGGGCGTCGCCACGTCGTCCGGCCGGGGCAGGTCGGGCGTCACGAGGTGAGCCAGGAAAGGTCCGTGATGACACCTGGGCCGTTCAGGTCGAACCCCGGTCGCTCGCGGAAGTGGCCCACCCGCGGAGTCCCGGCGAGGAACGGTTCGACGGGGCTCCAGCAGCGTTCGAACCGGGTGTCGAGGTGCGCGGTCAGCTCGTCCGCGGTCTCCCACCGCACCTGCACCAGGTAACTGACAGGGTGATCATGCAGGCGCTCGACGACGGTGAACCCCCGGAAGCCCGGTGAGGCGAACACGCGTTGCCGCACCTCACACAGCGCTGCCTCGAACGCCGCCTCCTGCCCGCCGGACACGACGAGCTCCACCTGCTGGAGCACCATGCGTTTCTCCTATGTCAAGCCGCGGCAGACAGGCTAGCCGCACCGTTGACGGTCCGATGCGAGCCGGCCGAGTAGCCGTCGCGGGGCTCAGACGGGCCGGACCGGGCACGCGAGCTCGCCCTGCAGACGGCGATGGAGGGCGTAGCCGAGCAGGGCCACCCCGAGCACTGCCAGGTACGGCTGCACCGGGGCGAACCAGCGCAGGGCACCGGTGTAGCCCAGGGCGAGCAACGCGATCTTGTTGCAGACCGGGCACCCCACGGCGAAGTAGGCGAGCAGCCCGCCGGCCGCGCCCCAGCGACTGGTGTGGGCATCCGCCGGGACCTCGGCCGGAGGATCGACGGCGCCGGCGCGGATGTAGGTGGCGGCGAGCAACCCGGACAGCACGGCCGTCACCAGCAGCACCGGCCATGCCCAAGCGGTCACCGCGATCTCGCGGCTGAACACAGGATTGGGCACGAGCACGGTCGGGACGCCGACCACCACCACGGTGGCCACGGCGGTCGCCAGAGCCACCAGCCACCGTCGAGCCGGCCAACCACGCAGGACGAAGGCCGCGGACATCTCAGCAAGAGTACCCACTGGGGTATTCCGGCGTAGGGCCCGAGAGGATGCCCTGGTCACGGGCGACGATGTTTCGACGCCGGCCGCGGGGCCACGCGCGGCGAGTCGGTGTTGAGGTCGCGGTGAGGCGTCCAGAGACCACGTTGAAGATCACGTTGAGGGAATCGGGACGCCAGCAAGATCACGTTGAGGGATGTGTGTGCTCGAGGCTGACGGATTCCCTCAACGTGATCTTCAACGTGATCATGGATGTGATCACCGGGAAGGCTCAGTACGGGGACGCCAGGTCGGGGAACATCGGGAAATGCTCGACGTTCCTGGTCCACAACTCGGCGTCCAGGTGCTGCGCGGTCGCGGCAATGACGTAGTCGACGGGGTCGACGCCTCGATGCGAGCGCAGGTAGCGGTTGGCCAGGCGGGCCGTATGCCGGCCAGCACCTCGACCAGGCTCAGTACCGAGGCGACAACCCGCGTCCCCGAGCGGGCCGCGTCGCGAGTGCCGTGATCAACGGAAGCGAGGCGTCATCTCGTCTCCTTCGTCCTCGCCGGCGAAGCGGCCCTCGTCCGCCGTGGTCTCATGGACCCAGCAGGGCGGCGGGGACGACGGCAACGCCGTCCGGACGCCGGTAGGCATAGCGTCCCGTGGTCAGCACCACCATTGCCGCCAGGCGATCCCCCAGACGTTCTCGCAACCAGAGCAGGTGGGTCACATCGCTGTCGCTCGCCGTCGCAGCGAGCTTGATCTCGATGGCCACCACGGCGCCGTCCGGACGCTCGAGCACCAGATCGATCTCGTGGCGACCCTCGCGGGTCCGCAGATGAAAGACCCGAGCCTGCGCGGCCTGCGCGTAGACCTGAACGGACTGCGTCACCAGACTCTCGAACAGCGGGCCGACCAGCGCAGACCCTGATCGGCGGGCCACGGCGATCGGTTCCGACAGCCGATGGCCGATCAGGGCGGAGGCGTCCAGACCCAGCAGGCGCGCCACCAGGGCCGGATCGGCGAGGTGGTGTTTGGGACTCGCCGTGAGCCGCTCCAGGCGGTTGTCGCCCGGGATCCAGCCGGGCACCGGATCGAGTAGCCAGAGGTGGGTCAGGGCCTCGCGGTACCCCTCGACGGTGGATCGAGCAGGCTTGTTCGCCTCACCAGCGGTGGCAGCATCGAGGATCGAGTTGTAGCTGGCTGTGGTGGCGGTCGCCGCGGCATAGGCGGCCAACCACCGCCGCAGAGCGTCGGGCCGTCGAACGGTCGTTCCCTGGTAGGTCAGGTCGTGCGTCACGGCGTAGTCCAGGTATCCGTCGAGTTGAGCAGCACGACCGGCGGCGGCCAAGGTCCTGATTCCGGGGAAACCGGAGCGCAGGATCTCTTCGACGTAGTTCGGCAGGTCGACGGTGCACTCACCGCCGACCTCGGCCGACCCGGCGAACAGGGCTCGCACGCCGACCGTCGGGGTCGACAGTTGCCGTTCCACCAGCGACATCGGACGCATTCGCGCCCGGACGATGCGCCCGGCCCCGGTATGCGTGGGAGCAGTGATCGGCGCCGCACTGCCGGTGAGCAGGAACCGGCCGGGCGGCGCGCCGTCGTCCACAGCACGCCGGACCACGTCCCACAACGCGGGAAATCGCTGCCACTCGTCCAGGACGACACGGCCGGTGCCTGCCAGAACCGCGTGAGCATCTGCGTGAAGGAGCCGCAGGATGTCCGGATCATCCACCCGAATGACCCGGTCGGCATGGACCGCCCAACTACTGCCTGCCCATCTCTTACACTACTTTCTGCCCAGGTTTGACACTACCGAGTGCCCAGTGCACACGGCCGTCACCCGGGTGTAGCACCTCCGCCCCAACCCGCTCATGCTCCGCTGGTGACGAGTTGGCGCCCCAAGACGCCGGCCACACGCGTCAGCTGCGGAGCATGAGTCGTCACCCACGGAGCATGAGCAGGTTTGGCAGGGTCTATTCCACGGTGACGGACTTGGCCAGGTTTCTCGGCTTGTCGATGTCTAGGCCTCGGTTCAACGCGGCGTGGTAGGCGATCACCTGCAGCGGGATGGTCAGCAGGATCGGGTCGAGTTCGGGCTCGTTCTTGGGGACGACGACCGTGGGCACCACATGCTCCACGCCGCCCTGAGCGCCCAGGCCCGCGACGTCCACGCCGGGGTTGGTGATCACCACCAGCGGGCCGCGTCGGGCCAGGACCTGCTCGGCCGCAGCCAGATTGCGGTCGGTGAGCTCGTCGTCCGGGATCAGCGCGATGGTCGGCATCTCGGGGCTGATCAGCGCCAGCGGGCCGTGCTTCAGCTCGCTGGTCTGATAGGCCTCGGCGTGGATGTAACTGACCTCCTTGAGCTTCTGCGCCCCCTCGCGTGCCACCGGGTAGCCCCGCACCCGCCCGATGAAGAAGCAGCTCTGGGCCTCGGCCAGGCTCTTGGCCACATCGGCCAGCGCCGCCTCGCCGGCCAGGATCTCGCGGATCTGCTCCGGGATCCGGCGCAGCCCGGCGATGATCCGCTGTCCGTCGGCCACCGACAGGTCACGCACCCGCCCGAGCAGCAGCGCCAGCAGCGCGAACGCGATCGCCATCGTGGTCAGGGCCTTGGTCGAGGCCACCGCGACCTCCGGCCCGGCGTGCAGGTAGATGCCGCCGTCCACCTCGCGGGCGATGGTCGAGCCGACCACGTTCACCACGCCGAGCACGGTGCCGCCCTTGCGCTTGACCTCGGCCACGGCGAACGCGGTGTCGGCGGTCTCACCCGACTGCGACACCACGACGTACAGCGTGTCCGGCTCGATGATCGGGTTGCGGTAGCGGAACTCCGAGGCGGGCTCGGCGTCCGCGGGGATGCGGGCCAGCTCCTCGATCATCGCCGCGCCCATCTGACCGACGTAGTAGGCCGACCCGCAGCCGAGGATCTTTACCCGGCGGAACGCCCGCAGCTCGCGCGGGCCGAGGTTGAGCCCGTCCAGGCGCGCGGTGCCGAACCGCTCGTCGATCCGGCCGCGCATCACGGCGGCGGCCGCGTCGGGTTGCTCGTGGATCTCCTTGGCCATGTAGTGCGCGTACCCGGCCAGCTCCAGATCGCCGGCCTCGACGTCGATCTCGACCGGGACCCGGCCGGTGTCGTCGCTGTCCCGGGTGAAGGTGCGGTAGCCGGTGGCGGTCACCGAGGCCAGCTCGCCGTCGTGCAGGTGGATCACCGAGGTGGTGTGACGCACCAGCGCCGAGACGTCGCTGGCGATGAACATCTCCTTCGCGCCCACGCCCAGGATCAGCGGGGACCCATTGCGCGCCACCACGATCCGGTCGGGGTGGGCGGTGTCCAGGACGGCGATCGCGTACGTGCCCTCGATCTTCGTCAACGCCTCGAGCACGGCCGCCTCGAGCGTGTCCGCGCTCGACCGGCCGATCAGGTGGGCGATCACCTCGGTGTCGGTGTCGGAGGCCAGCGGCACGCCGTCCTGCTCGAGCCGGGCGCGCAACACCGTCGCGTTGTCGATGATCCCGTTGTGCACCACGCTGATCCGGCCGTCCGCGCTGGCGTGCGGGTGCGCATTCGGCTCGGTCGCCGGCCCGTGCGTGGCCCAGCGGGTGTGCCCGATACCGGCCGTCCCGTTCAACCGCTTCGGGACAGCAGCGGCCAGGTCGCGCACCCGGCCCACCCGGCGCACCGTGGTGATCTCCGCCGGCTCCGAGACCTTGTCTGATCCCTGGCCCGAACCCCGGCCCGAACCCTTGCCCGATCCCTGGCCCGAACCCTTGCCCGCGGTCATCACGGCCACTCCGGCCGAGTCGTAGCCGCGGTACTCCAGCCGCATCAACCCCTCGATCAGCAGGGGCGTGGAGTTCTGGGTTCCGATGTACCCGACGATTCCGCACATGGGGGAGTGGCTCCTCAGCCGTAGACGATTCAGCCGTAGACGATGCGGCGCAGCTGGCGCAGTGACAGCTCCGGAGGGGCGACCAGGCGCCGTCCGAGTTCCTCCGCGATCAGCGAGAAGGCCTGCTCGTTGCGGACGCCGTGCGCCTGGAGGTGGGCGTGCCGCCGCCGGACATAGGCATCGACGTCCTCGCGGTAATAGGCCAGGACATCATCGATCACGCGGGCCGCCTCGCCGGGGGTCAGCCCGGTGGTGCCGGCGATCCGATCGACGATCTCGGGGGTCAACACCCGATCAACTGTGCACCACAGATCCGATCGATGCCAAAGTTCTGCCCGAAATCGGGCAGGAACTGTTCGTTCAGTGGCAGCGGACCTCGATAGTGGCGGTCACGACTCAGTTCTGGCAGAGACAGAACGGATGGCCGGCCGGGTCCAGGAAGACCCGGAACGTCGTCCCCGGCTGGTGCTCGTGCTTCGTGGCGCCGAGGTCGACCACTGCAGCCTCGGCGGCATCGAGGTCGTCGACCACGACGTCCAGGTGCATCTGCTGCGGCACCTCCTGGCCGGGCCACCTCGGCGGGGCGTAGTGCTCGACCTTCTGGAAGCCCAGCGCATCGCCGTACTCGGCCCGCACGAACCAGAAGTCGTCCCCCGGTTCGAGCGTCCAGTCGAGCAGGGCGCCGTAGAACTCCGCCAGAACCTTCGGGTCGGGGCAGTCGAGCACCACCACCGGGAACCGTGCGATCGCCATGGCGCCACTCTAGGAGGCATTCCGGACGACCGGCGTCCGCAGTGTCGGCCGCCTCCACTCCCGCCGGCCGTCGCTGCTGGCCGGTTCACCCCGCCGTCACGCGGACCGGCCCCGCGGTCGCACGGTGAGCGCGACCCCGCCGTACGCTGCGAGCGCGTCGTCCCCGGCGAAGGCCACCCAGCCGCCGCGGCGGAGCACCGCCTCGATGAGTTCGTCGACCAGATCGTCGATCACGTCGGGCGCCTCGAGATCGGCCGGGTCGGGATCGAGGACCTCACCGTCCCGGCCGATGCGCGCCGGGTGGAAGTAACTCTCCTCGACGACCAGCATCTCGGGTCGCTCCGCGTACGCGGCCTGCCACGCGGCGGCGATCCCAGCGGCGACACGTCCCTCGCCCTGCCGCCGCTCGAGCAGTTCGACGGCCTCCCGCTGACGGGAGACCAGGTACTCCTCGAGCACCACCCGGATCCTGGGCACCAGGTCGGTGGTCGGCGAGGTGACCAGGCTTCCGGGCACCCATCCGGCGAGCCGCCCCAGGTTGGACGACACGCGACGGAACTCGGCGACCACCCGTTCGGTACCCACCAGCACCAGGGGCGCCGGCCGGACCCGCAGGTAGCTGCCCAGCGCCCGGTCGACCTCACGCAGGAATGCCCTGCGGTCCTCGGCGTCCGTGGGACGGCGCGCGGATCGGCGCCCCCCTGGCCCCCGGCCACGGCTGTCCGGCCCCTGCCCGTCGATGGTCTGGGGAAACGCCCCGCTCTGTGCCGGGCACAACTGGGATCCGACCCCGTCGAACAGCCGGGCCTCGTGGGCGCTCAGGGCCAGGACGACATGGCGCGGCGTCCGGTGCAGGGCCCGCACCAGGTCCCGAGTGGCGAAACTGGGGTCGACGACGACCCGGTCGACGACCGGCAGGCTGAGCCGGACGGCGGTCTGCATCGCGGCCGAGGCGAAGACCGCCACCGCCTCACTGGCCGGGCCCCGGCCGACCTCCTCCACGAGGGCGCGCAGCGGCCCCAGCACGCTCGACCCGACACCCGGCAGCGCCGCGGACTCCACCAACCGGGCCTCTGCCTCGCGGTAGAGCCCCAGGAGGCGGGCGGCGTCCTCGCGCTGCATGGTCTGCGCCGGCGTCGTGCTGAGCAGCAGCGACACACAGGGGTGACCGGTGACCGACTGCAGGGCGGTGATCAGGCTGGGCGTGATCGCGGTGCGCGAGAGCGGATCATCGATCGTGGCCACCGAAGCGAGGTCGGTGTCGGTGCCGATCATGAAGGGCCTCCTGTGGTTGACGGGGTGGAGTCGGTTGACGGGGTCGAGCGAGTCGTCGGCGTCGCCGCGCCCGGCACCGTCGGGCCGGGGCTCGAGGGGCCGCCGGATCCGACTGTCGCCGTGCGGGTTTGGACCAGGCTGGCGATCACCGACACCGTGATCACCGTGGCGATCACGGACAGCGAGAGCACGATGGGCACCTTGTAGACCTCGAGCAGCAGCATCTTCACGCCCACGAAGATCAGGACCACCGCGAGTCCGAGCCGGAGGTGGACGAACCGGTGCATCAGGTCGGCGAGGAGGAAGTACATCGCGCGCAATCCGAGGATCGCGAAGGCATTGCTGGTGAAGACCAGGAACGGCTCCCGGGTCACCGCGAAGATCGCCGGGATGGAGTCCACCGCGAAGATCAGGTCGGTGGTCTCGATCAGGATGAGCACGGTGAACAGCGGCGTGGCCACCCACCGGCCCTTCTCCTTCACCCAGAACTTGGTGCCGTACCAGGTCTGGGTACTCGGGATCACCCGCCTGGTCAGGCGCAGGACGGGGTGCTGGGCCGGAACACCGTGATCGTGGCGGTGGCGGTACATCTGCACCCCGGTGACCACCAGCAGGGCACCGAACAAGTAGAGGATCCAGGCGAAGGCGTCGATCAGTGCGGCCCCGGCGGCAATGAACCCGGCCCGCATCACCAGCGCACCCAGCACCCCGTAGAACAGCACGCGGTGCTGGTACTCGCGCGGCACGGCGAAGGCGGTGAAGATCATGGCGAAGACGAAGACGTTGTCAACTGCGAGGCTCTTCTCGATCAGGTACCCCGCGTAGTACTCACCCGCCGCCTGCGCCCCGAACATCAGCCACACCACGGCGCCGAAGCCCAACCCGAGCGCCACCCACACCGCGCTCCAGGCAGCTGCCTCACGCACCGGCACCACGTGAGCCGTGCGGTGGGCGAACAGGTCGACAGCGAGCATGGCGACGATGACCGCCAGCAAGGCCATCCAGAGCCACAGGGGAACGTCCACGGTCCAACCTCCGGTCGACGCACACGACCGAAGGTCTCTCCGGCGCCAGGATGGCGCCCGTCGCGGCCGGGCATCTCGACAGCTGTGCCGCGATGCCGTCCTGACGACCGGGACGTCTCGGATACTCCCCTTCGTCCTCGAGCCTTGCTCGATTAAGGAAAGATGATTCAGGTAATTGCATTCTTGTGTCAAGTGATGCCGGCGCGTCCACCTGATCGGCTCATCGACAGTCCCGATGGACAGCACCGTGCTGTGCGAGGGTGAACACGTGCCGTCCTCCGAACTGCTGGCCCCCCTGACCGGTCCGGACGCCACCGACTCCGGCCACGCCGTCACGGTCGCCGGCCGCACCCTCACGCGCGCGGAGCTCGTCGACCGGGCGGGCGCACTGGCGCAGCGCCTCACCGGGGCCGGTTCGGTCGCCGTCCACGCCACTGCCACGCTCGAGACCGTGGTGGCGGTGACCGGGGCGCTGCTGGCCGGCGTCCCGGTCGTTCCGCTGCCGCCCGATTCCGGCCCGGCCGAGCGCACGCACCTGCTGCGCGACTCCGGCGCCGAACTGGTGCTGGTGGACGATGCGGCGCAGGCGCCGCAGGACATCGCGGCCGGTGCGGTACCGGTGATCGGCCTGGCCGACCTGCCCCACCGCCCGGACGGCGCCTGGTCGCCGGCGCACGCCGATCCGGCCACCACCGCGCTGATCGTCTACACCAGCGGGACCACCGGCGCGCCCAAGGGAGCGGTGCTGAGCCGGCGGGCGGTGGCCGCGGGCCTGGACGCACTGTTCGACGCCTGGGGCTGGACGGCGCAGGACACCCTGGTCCACGGGCTACCGCTGTTCCACGTGCACGGCCTGGTGCTCGGCGTCCTGGGTGCCCTGCGCGCCGGGTCGCCGCTGGTGCACACCGGGCGCCCGACGCCCGAGGCCTACGCCGCTGCCGGCGGCACGCTGTACTTCGGCGTCCCCACCGTGTGGGCTCGGATCACCGCCGAACCGGCTGCGGCCGGGCAGCTCCGGACGGCGCGGCTCCTGGTCTCGGGCAGCGCCGCCCTGCCCGTGCCGGTGTTCGAGCGGCTCGCGGCGCTCACCGGCCACCGCGCGGTCGAGCGGTACGGGATGACCGAGACGATGATCACCCTGGCCACCCGCGCCGACGGTGAGCGCCGTCCGGGGTGGGTGGGACTGCCGGTGCGGAGCGTGCAGACCAGGCTGGTGCACGAGGGGCGGGACGTCGCCCCGGACGGCCAGACCCCCGGCGAGCTCTGGGTGCGCGGGCCGACGCTGTTCGACGGCTACCACGCTCGGCCGGCGGCGACCGCCGAGGTGCTCGACGCCGACGGGTGGATGCACACCGGTGACATCGCCGTGACCGGACCGGACGGGTGGCACCGGATCGTCGGGCGGGCGAGCACCGATCTGATCTCCTCCGGTGGCTACCGGATCGGCGCGGGGGAGGTCGAGGACGCCCTGCTCGCCCACCCCGGCGTCCGGGAGGCCGCCGTGATCGGCACGCCGCACCCCGACCTCGGCGAGCAGGTGACCGCGTTCGTGGTCGCCGACGGCGTCGAGGAGGGGGCGCTGGTCGAGTTCGTCGCGCACCGACTGTCGGTCCACAAGCGCCCGAGGGTGGTCCGGCTGGTGACGTCCTTGCCGCGCAACGCCATGGGCAAGGTGGTCAAGACCCGACTGCGCTGATTCCCGCCCACCTGCCCACCCCTCGTGACCACGCACCATCGAATGATCGAAAGTGCATGATCACGAGAGGGTGGGGGAAGGGTCAGGCGGCGGCGATCTCCTGGGCCATCCGGTGCGCCCGCGACCGGCGCCAGACGGCGATCCCGGCAGCAGCGGCGGCAGCGGCTCCGGCAACGGCGAACTTCTTCACGGTGACTCCCTCGTCCCGAGCAGGTGGTGGGCCCACGGCGGGCACACCCGACCTGTCCCCGTGGCCTCGGCACTTCACCCACCGACCTTGACCCACCGCACCCACCCTTGCGTGATCATGCACTATTGACGTCGAAAGTGCATGATCACGGGGGAGGTCGGGATCGACCCTCGCGGTCAGATCGAGATCGACCCCTCGCGGAAGGTGGTCGGTGCCAGGTGGACATTGACGCACACCGGCCTGCCCTGCCGGGACACCTCGACGGCTCGGGCCAGCACGGCGTCCACCGCCGAGGGCTCGTCGAGCAGCAGTCCCACCCCGCCGTATCCCTCGGCCACCCGGTGATAGTCGGTGCGGCGCAACGTGGTTGCCACGCTGCTGCCGAGCAGGCTCTGCTGGTCACGGGCGATCTGCTGCCAGGAGGCGTCCGTGCCGACCACCGCGATCGGCGCCATGCCGTGCCGGACGAAGGTGTCGAACTCACTGAGGCTGTAGGCCGACGACCCGTCGCCGTAGATGATCCACACCTGCGACCCCGGCCGGACGGCGCCCGCACCCACCGCGAAACCGCCGCCGACACCGAGGGTTCCGAACACCCCGGGGTCCAACCAGGACAGCGGGCGCCGTGGCCGCAGGATGTAGGAGGCGGTGGCCACGAAGTCCCCGCCGTCCATCACCAGCACCGAGTCGTCGGCGAGCACCTGCTCGAGCCGCGAGAAGAAGTGCACCGGGTCGACCAGCTCGCCGTCCGGACGCGCCGAGGCCGCGATCTGCTCGTCCCGCTCGACCTCCCGGCCGCGGCACTCCTCGAGCCACGGCGTCCAGGAACCCCCCGCGCCGTCCTCGGCCGCCAACCGCCCGGACATCCGATCGGCCAGGGCGATCAGGACGTCGGCCGCGTGCGCCTCGAACGCCAGGCCCGGGGTGCGGTTCAGGCGCAGCTCCCGATCGGACAGGTTCGCCGCGATCACCATCGCCTCCCGGGCCAGGCCGCGGCCGTACCTCAGCCGGAAGTCGAACGGGAAGCCACCGACCAGGACGACGTCCGCCCGCTTCAGGGCCGCCCCCCGGGCGTGCCGGAACTGCAGCCGGTCACCTGGGCCCAGCAACCCCCGGGCACTGCCCCCCAGCCACACCGGGACCCCGAGGGCACGCACCGCGCGGGCCAGCGGCTCGGGGTCACTCAGCCCGGCCATGCACTGAGAACCCAGCACCAGGGCGGGCCGCTGCGCGGACCGCAGGGCTGCCGCCGCCTGGTCGAGCCGGGCCTGCAGGGCATCGCTCAGTGGGTCGGCCTGGCCGGTCCGACGCGTCAGCAGGCCGGCGACGTCCACGTGCGGGGCCCGGAACTGCCGGGCCAGGTGCGCCTCGAGGTAGAGGGCCTCCGCGCGCCGGCGCCAGGACGCCGTCCGCAGGGACCCGGACTCGGCGCGGTACCACTGGCGCACCACGTCCTCGGGGTAGAGCACGTCCACCGGGAGCTCGACGAACACCGGCCCGGGCACCCCCGTGGTCGCCTCGGTCAGGGCACGCTCGAGGGTCGGGACGATCGCGGCCACCGTCGTGCACCGCCCGGCCCACTTCACCGCCGGACGGATCAGGGCCAGCTGGTCGATGTCCTGCAGCGCACCGCGACCCTTCAGGACGGTGGCGGTGGCCCCCCCGATCACCAGCACCGGGGACTGCGCGAGCTGGGCGTTCTGCACCGCGGTGATCGTGTTGGTCACCCCTGGGCCGGCGGTCACGGCCACCACCCCGGGCAGCCCGGTCAGCCGGGCGGCCGCGTCGGCCGCGAACACCGCGCTCTTCTCGTCCCGGCAGTCGATCACCGACAGCCCGGCGCTCTCGGCGCCCACCAGGATGGGCGAGATGTGACCGC
Organism: Kineosporiaceae bacterium; assembly: GCA_016794595.1. GTDB lineage: Bacteria > Actinomycetota > Actinomycetes > Actinomycetales > Kineosporiaceae > JADJPO01. The sequence continues at coordinate 22,941 of JAEUJN010000075.1, read as the reverse complement.
CGCACAGGGTGAACACCTGCCCCACGCCCCAGCGCGCCAGCACCTGCGCCACCCGATCGCCGCCGTGACGGACCGTCGCTGCCATGGGCGCGATGTTACGTGCCGGTAGCCCGCCGTCGACCGCGCTGTCGGACCTCGGACGTACCCTGCCCCCATGACCGAGCTGCTCGCCGTCCTCGACCGGCACACAGCCGCGCTGCTGGCCACCGCCGCCACCTTCACGGACGACGACCTGGCGGCCGGCTCACTGTGCGCCGGGTGGACCCGGGGACACGTGCTGTCCCACCTGGCGCGCAACGCCGAGGGGCTCACCCGGCTGGCCCGGGCCGCGCTGGAGGGCACCGGCGAGACCATGTACGCCAGCACCGAGGCGCGCGAGGCCGACATCGAGGCGGGGGCGCGCCGTCCGGTGGCCGAGCAGGTGCGCGACCTGACCGAGACCGCCGCCGCCCTGGAAGCGACCCTGCGCCGGCTCGGCCCCGACCAGGAGGACCAGCGCCACGAACGCACTCCCGGCGGCATGCTGGTGCGGATCGGCAACCTGCCCGCGATGCGGCTGCGCGAGGTGGTCTACCACCACATCGATCTGCAGGCGGGGCTGACCTTCGACCGGCTGGACAGCGCACTCGACGAGGGCCTGCTCGACCGCTTCCTCACCGTCGAGCTGCGCTCCCGGCGATCCGACGACCCCCCGCCCCGGCTGACCGTGCGCACCCTGGACGGCGGCGACGGCGGCGCGGGAGCCGAGTGGGTCCTGGGGACCGGTGACGACGGCCGGGTCACCGTCACCGGCTCCCGGGCCGGGGTGCTCGGGTGGCTGGCACGCGATCTGTCCGATGGCGTCCGGGTCGAGGCCTGAGCACCGGGCGACGCCCTGGAGGAGGGGGACCGGCGAACCGCAGACGATCCAGCGTGGAGCGTACCGGGCTCGAACCGGTGACCTGCTGCTTGCAAAGCAGCCGCGCTACCAACTGCGCCAACGCCCCTGGGCAGCCCCAGGGTACGGCGTCCGGACGGCGTCCGGCGACCCGCGACCGGGGTCAGCGCCTCACTTGACCGGGTCGGTGACCTCGGCCCACAGTTCCTGCTCGGCCCGGCCGGCCTCGACCTTGCGCCACACGGCGAACCCGGCGACGGCAGCGACCGCCACGGCGAGGATCTTCTTCACGTCAGCTCCCGTACCTCGGTGAGCGGCGGGCGGGTCCCCACCGACGCCCCGACCGTATCGCGCAGGCGCCGGGTGGGCAGAACCTGCCACCGGGCCAGCCCGGGCTGACCCACGCTGCGCCCCGTTGGGCCGAACGGGTCAAGGGCCGGGCCCGGTGCGCCGACGACTCGTTCATGAGCCGAGCCGACGGATCCCGATCCGCCTCACGCCCGCCGGTCAGCCCGCCGCGTCCGCTGGCAGGCCCCACCACCGGACGGCGCCGCTGGACGACCCGGCTCGCGGTGGCCTCGTGCGTTCCGTTCGTCCTGTTCGGCGGGTTGGCCTCGATGACCACCGACGCCAGCCCCGGCGACCAGGGCGCCACCACCGCCCTCCCGGCCGGCACCGTGAACGCCGCTCGGACGCCGCGTCTGGGCCCCGACTGGTCCCCGTCCCCGGCCACCTTCTCGAGGCTGCGCACAGTGGCCACCGCGGACGGGCGGGGACTGCGCCTGCTCACCACGGACGGCGCCCGCTCGTTCATCGCCGGCGTCGACGTGGGCGCGACCACCCCCGGACACCAGCCCGGCGAACTGGCGATCGACGGACCCACCTATCGCCGCTGGTTCGAGCAGATGGGCCGCCTCGGCATCCGGGCCGTGCGGATCTACACCATCCACCGGCCCGAGTTCTACCAGGAACTGTTGCGCTACAACGAGTCTCACCCGAAGGACCCGATCTACCTGGTGCAGGGCGTCTACCTGCCGGACGAGACCTACCTCGCCCAGGGCACGCTGTACGACCCGGTCACCGACAACGGGTTCGCCGCCGAGATCGCGGACGCCGTCCGCGCCGTGCACGGCACCCTCGACCGCGGGCGCCTGCCCGGACGGGCCTGGGGCCGGTGGACCGCCGACGTCTCCCCCTGGGTGATGTCGTGGATCGTGGGCGTCGAGTGGGACCCGCAGGCCACCGCGCGCACCGATGCCCGCCACGCCCAGGCCCCGCGGGTGAACGGGCGGTACTTCCGCTCGACCCCCGATGCCACGCCCACCGAGCGCTGGATCGCCAAGCACCTGAACTCGCTGGCCCAGCTCGAGGCGTCCCACGGGCGCTCGATGCCGATCGCGTTCGTCAACTGGCCGACCACCGACCCCCTGCGACACCCGGCCGAACCCACGAAGGAAGAGGACCTTGTCGGGGTGGACGCCAATCACGTCCTGCCCACCCTGGCCTGGCCCGGCGGCACCTTCGCCAGTTACCACGCCTACCCCTACTACCCCGACTTCCTGCGCTTCGAGCCCGGGTTGCTCCAGCCGCACAGCCGCGGCCCGCTCGCCGGCACCGTCGACGCCTACGCGGCCTACCTGGGCGCGCTGCGGAAGCACCACCCGTCCATGCCGGTGATGATCACCGAGCTGGGCGTGCCGTCGTCGCTCGGCTCGGCGCACGTCGGCACCAACGGGCGCGACCAGGGCGGCCACAGCGAGGACGAGGCGATGGCGATCAACGCCTCGCTGCTGCGCACGGTCAAGGCCCAAGGGTTGTCGGGGGCATTCCTGTTCTCCTGGACCGACGAGTGGTTCAAGTTCACCTGGAACACCCTCGAGCACCAGGCCCCGCGGGACCGGCGCCAGCTCTGGCACGACCCACTGACCAACGAGCAGTACTTCGGCCTGCTGGCCCACGACCCGGTGCGGATCAGCGGTGCCCGCACCGAGCGGGTGCCGAACTCGGGCAAGATCGCCAAGATCGTCCTGGACGCCGACCCGTCCTACGTGTTCATCGATGTCACCTACCGCGCGGGCCGGGCGGGGGCTGCTGCCCCCGGCGGGACGGCGGGCGGGGGCATCACCGCCCGCGAACCGCTGATCATCAGCGCCGAGGTCGTCCCGGGGGGCACCGGGCGCGCCGGCGACGGGGGCTCGGACCACCGGATCGAGATCGATCCCCGGGCGGGCAACGGCCGGGCACTGGTGCGGGCCGCCCTCGCGCCGGCCCGGCTGGACACCTGGGAGCCGCTGCCGCAGGCCGGCGAGCCCTGGCAGCTGTACCGGTTGATCACCAACCGGTCCTACGCCGGGGTGGAGGACTCGACCATGGAGTACCAGGACGTCGGCACGCTCGTGCGCGGGTCCTGGGACCCCGCCGAACCCGGGTACTCCTCGCTGGCCACCTGGCGGGCGAGCGGGGACACGGTCCGGATGCGGATCCCTTGGGCGATGCTCGGGCTGGCCGACCCGTCGAGCCGGACGGCGCGGGGCGAGGGCACGCCGATGACCACCCACCGGATCGAGGACCTGACCCTGAGCTTCTCGGTCGGAGGGTCGGTGCCCTACCGCACCACGTACACCTGGCCGACCTGGAACGATGTCACCTACACCGAGCGGGCCAAGGCCGGCCTCGCCCGGGTGGGAGTGGCCTTCCAGGCCGTCACCAACTGACTCCCGACCCCCGCCACCGCCCCACCCGGCGCCCTCGAACCCGCCGTGATCATGCACTTTCGACTGGTCGAAAGTGCATGCACACGGCGGGTTCGAGGGGGGCTGGGTGCGGCGTCACGTGAGGAAGAGGGCACGCCGGGGGCAGGCCGCGATCGCCGACCGGACGGCGCGAACCTCGCGCCGGTCCAGGTCACGCGTCGCCGGCATCGGGTAACCCCAGTCGTCCACCACGATCACGTCCGGGGCCAGGTGGGCACACATGCCGATGCCCTCGCACGCGATCGGGTTGACCCTGACCCGGTGGGTGTCCCGCCCACGATCCTGCCCGCCACGATCCTGCCCGCCGCGGTCGGGACGCCGGGACGACCGGGCATCCGGGCTCGCCATCACGCCGACCTCGGGACCGGCAGCACGGTGGACCAGGCCTCCGCCGGGCCGGCAGCCGACCCCGCCCGGCAGCCCCGGACGCAGCCGGCGCCGGCCAGGTGACCACGCACGTCGTCCGCGAAGACCCGGGCGGCCGACAGGGTGAGGTTCACCGCGGCGTCCGGCAGGGCACAGGCCCCTCGTCTGACCAGTTGGGCCGAGATCCGCGCGAGCTCCTGCTCGTCCCCACGCCGGGCCCGACCCTGGGCGATCCGGGTCCAGAGCTCGGCGAGTGCACGCGTGCCGAACAGGCACGGGCCGCACTGCCGGGCACTCGAGTCGGCCAGATACGTTGCGACAGAGGCTGTCTCGGCCACCCCGCACGCGTCGGCCGGCAGGGCTGCCAGCACGCCGGCACCCAGGGTCACCTCGCCGGGCAGGAGCCCGGCACCCGGGGCCCGGCGCCGGTCGAGCCGCCCGAGGGTGAGGTCGGCGGCCTCCTCCCAGCTCAACCAGGTGCCTCCGTAACCCCCGATCAGGACGGCGCGCGGCGCGACCTCGTGGCCGTACCGGTCCAGGACGGCGTCCGCCACGGTGCACTGCGGCGGCAGTTCCCGCACGGTGATCACCGCCTGCCCCGAGGTCAGCCGTCCCAGGACGCTGGTCAGCACGCCTCCCGCCGGACCCGAGGCCTCGGTCGGCACCCCGGTACGGGCCAGCAGGGCCGTGCGGGCGAGGGTCTCGACGTTGTGCACCAGGGTCGGCTGGCCGTCGACGCCGCCCCCCTGAGCCGCCGGCACGGTGCGGAACCACGGCACTGCGGGGCCGCCGTCCAGCGCCTGCACCACGGCATTGGCCTCACCGGTCAGGTAGCGATCCGGTCCGGTGGCCAGGCTGATCGGCACCGAATCGTGCCGGGCCGCGCGCCGCTCGGCCAGCGCCCGGGCGACGGCCTGCCGGGTCTGGTCGGCGGACTCGTGCAGCCACACGACGCCGGCGTCGGCCCCGACCACCTCGGCGACGGCGACCAGGCCGTCGAGGACGAGGTGCGGACGGTGCTGGAGCAGCGCGGCGTCCTTGGCGCTGGCGGGCTCCCCCTCGGCGCCATTGGCCACCACGAGTACCTCGCCGGGGGCGCTCTCACCTCGACCGCCGCGGATCCGTCGGCGGACGTGCCGCTCCTGCACGGCGGTGATGGTCGAGCGCCACTTGGCCGCCACCGGGAAGTGCGCCCCACCCCGGCCGGTCAGACCCACCTCGTCGACGATCTGCAGCAACTGGCCGCCGGCGCCCCCGAGGGCCGATGGCATCGGGCCGACCCGGGCCAGGTGAACGCCGAGTCCCTCGGTCGTCGGACCGTGCAGCACATCGCGCTGGGCGGCCCGGTAGTAGACCTCGGCCCCCAACAGGTGCCGGTCCGGCCCCTGGGTGGCCGGCTGGTCGCCGTCCGGGACACCGAGCGGCAGGGCCCGGGTCACGTCGGGGGCGAGGCGCAAGGGTCGCGCCCCGGCGATCGACCTGCGCCGGGCAGCGGGGTGGGTCATGCCACGCTCCGCCACTCGGCGCCGTCCACGGGGTGGACCTCGGCGTGGTCGGCCGCCAGGTCCGCCGGCGTCCGGGTGACGTACCGGGACGCCGCGAGAGCGAGCACCAGGGCAGCGGTCAGGCCGTACAGCCAGCCCAGGGCAGGGGTGTCCACGCCGGTGAACACCCCGTGCAGCCAGGCCAGGATGAGGCTGAGCACGGCCACCTTGTGCACCGGCCACCAGAGCCGCCACGCCCATCGCCCGGCGGCCAACGCGGTCACGCCGGCCAGGATCCCGCCGTAGGTCGCGATCACCCCGAGGGTCACCGGCACCGGCCGGTACTGCGAGGCCATGGGCAGCAGGGCACCCCACCAGCCCACCTTCGCGTACTCGTCCGTGGCCAGGACCACGATGTGCAGCACGAGGAAGGCCAGGGTGAACATGGCCAGGCTGACGTGCAGCCGGATCCGGACCACCGGCGACGGTCGACGCCACCGGGTGCGCCACGGGTGCGAGAGCAGCAGGCCCATCACCACCAGGGCGACCAGCAACAGGTAGGCGCACACGCCAGAGGCCCGGCCGAGGATCCACGGGGCGTTCTTGTCGTCGGCGACCGACCACGCGGCCCAGCCGACCAGCCGACCGGTCAGGCCGGTGGACGCCGCGATCAGGGCGATCGTGCCCAGCGCCGCCGGGCGGTGAGGCAATCCGCGCGCTGCCACCGAGGACACCGAGGACACCGAGCCCCCGGAGGACATGGAGGCAGCCGAGGGGAACAGCGTCAGGGGCGCCGTGTCGTCCGGCCTGCGGTCAGTGGACATCGCGACAGCTCCAGATGATCGTCTCGTGCAGTTCGGGGGTGGCGGCCAACCGGCCGCTGTCGTCCACCCACAGCGCGGGCAGGGCCTTCTCGGTGGCCAGCTCGGCGATGTGCCGCCGTCCGGCGACGAGCAGGGCCTTGCTCCAGACCTCGGCGCGCGCCGCGTCGGTGTCGAGCACGGTCACCGAGCGCAGCCCGCCGTCCACGCAGGCCCCGGACCGCGGGTCGATCAGGTGGTGGACCTGCCGGCCGTCCAGCTGCCAGGTGCGCTTGCGCAACGAGGAGGTGGCCACGGCAGTGTCGTGCAGTGCCAGGACGGCGACCGGCTGGTCGCCGCCGAACGGGTCCTCCACCCCGATCCGCCACGGGCCACCGTCCGGGCTGGGGCCGGCCAGGGCACAGTCCCCACCGGCCTCCACCAGGTGGCCGGCGCCCGCCTCGACCAGCAGGTGGGAGGCCCAGCGAACCGCCAGGCCCTTGCCGATGCCGCCGAGGTCGATGGGCAGCGGCCCGATCCGGACCGCGCGCCGCGCGCGATCCAGCCCCGGCGTCCACGGCGGCCGGCGCGAGGAGGCCGCCGCGGCGGCGGGCGAGGGAAGTATCAGTGGGATGCCCTCGGGACGGGTGCCGCTGGACAGCCGCACCGGCCCGTCACCGAAGGCCAGCGTGCGGTCGTAGCCCAGCCCGACGAGGGTCTCGAGCACCCGGGGGTCGAACAGGCCCTGGGTCTCGACGTGGGCGCCCTCGGCCTCGGCGATGGCCAGGTAGCACTCGGAGGGGACCTCGACCCACGACTCACCGGCCCGGTTGGCCTGCATCAGCGCGCTGTCGGGGTCGAACCGCGTGCACGCGAGCTCCACCCGCGCGAACAGGCGCCGGGCCTGGTCGATCAGGTGCTCGGCCTGTGCCCCCGGACCCGTCACCTGGATCGTGATGTCGGTGTTCATGGCCCGGAACCGGCACGCCATCGGCGACGGGGGGCCCGTCCGTGGGTCGGCTGACGAACCGGTGGGGGAGGGAGAACTCTCGACGGCGGCCAGCGAGGTCACGATCCACCCGTGCTGCCGTTGGTGGCCGGAGCGGGGGGCGGCGCCGGCTGGGCAGGCTTGGGGGCGGGCTGCTGGGCCGGCTGAGCGGGGGCCGGCTGGGCAGGCTTGGCGACCGGCTGGGCCGGAGCCTGCTGGGCTGGTGCAGCGGACTTGGCCGCCGACTTCGCAGCGGACCTCGCGGTGGAGGTCCGTGGGGACGTCCCGGTGGCTGCGCCGGCCGTGGTCGCGGCGTCGTCCAGGGCGGCCACCTGGGAGCGCAACTCCTCGACCTGGCTGCGCAGTGCGGTCACCTGGGCGAGCTGCTCCTCGACCTGCTGCCCCAGGGCAGGGTCCACCGCGGCGGGCTCCGGCGAGGCGGCGACAGCACCCGAGGATGCCGCCGGTGCCGCGGCCTGCGCGACGGTGTCCACCGACGCGGTCACCGGCGGGTGAGCCACGGCCCAGCCCATGCTGCCGGCAAAGACCGCCGCCGAGGCGGGAGCCACCAGGGCAGCCACCGACCACCGGGACTGGCGGGACGGCCCGGGGGCACCGGGCAGCCGCTCGGCCGTCGAGAGGCGATCAGTCATCGTCGCCGTCCTCGTCGTGGTCCTCGCCCTTGTCGTCCTCGTCGTGGTCCTCGTGCTCGGAGCCGGTCGAGCCGCTGGCGCCGGTGGTGGCATGGGAGGTCGGTGCCGCAGCGGTCGCCTCGGCGGCGCCGCCGCCCGGGGCGGGAGCGGCGGCCGGTTGGCTCGCGGCGGCCCGGTAGTGCTCTGGGGCCTCGCCCGGTGCGTGGGCCTGTGCCTGAGCAGCGGCCTCGGCAGCCGCGGCCTCGGCAGCCGACGCCTGGGCGGCCGCGACCCGAGCCGCCGCGGCACTCGCCTGCCGGCGGGCGATCTCCGCCCGCAGGGAGTCCGCCTCGACCGTCAGCCGCTCGCTCTCGGCGCTCAGTTGCCCGAGGGCCGCCTCGAGCTCCTGGGAGCCAGCGGCGGTGGTGGCGCCCGCCGTCAGGGCCAGTGCGTTCTGAGCGCTGTCCGCGGTGGTCGCGGGGGCGGCGGTGGCCGTCCCGGTGGTGGCCAGCAGGGCGGCGCCGGCACCTCCCAGCAGGACGGCGGCGGCAGCGGCGGTCGCACCGACACGGTGCGCATGCGTGATGGACATGTACTCAGGGTCGGTTCCGCACATGAGGAACCTGGGGAGACAGGAATGAGAGAGCTCTCATCTCCGGAGCAGTATCTCTATCTAGATAGACAAAACCCAGCCAAGCTGGCCCGGAACGGAGGACACCGTGGACCCGCACCGACCGGCACGACGCCGACCACTCGACGCCTTGATCGACTGGGTCGGCTCCACCGGCGAGGCCGCCGACCGGGAGTGGTCCTCGGCCATCGTGGCCGAGGCCGCGGTTCTGCCGCAGGCCGCTCGCCGTCGCTGGCTGCTCGATGGCCTGTGGTTCCTCACCGGGCGTCGCCGCCCGGTGATCGCCCAGGTGGTCTACTGCTCGATCAGCACTGGCCGTCGCACGGCGTGACGTCCCGCAGCCGGTACCCCGCTCCGCGGACGGTCTCGATCCGTTCGGCGCCGACCTTGCGACGCAGGTACCGGATGTACACGTCGACCACGTTCGACCCCGGATCGAAGTCGTAGCCCCAGACCCGGCTCAACAGCTGTTCCCTGCTGAGCACCTGGCCCGGGTGCCGGATCAGGGTCTCGAGCAGCGAGTACTCCCTGGCGGACAGATCGACCTGGCGCCCCCCGGCCACCACCCGTCGGGTCGCGGGATCCAGCACCAGGTCGCCGTAGCGCACCACGGCCGGCTCGGGTGCCCGCGCCTCCGAGCGCAACCGCAACCGGATCCGGGCGAGCAACTCCTCGAACCGGAACGGCTTGGGCATGTAGTCGTCCGCGCCGCTCTCCAGTCCGGCCACGGTGTCGTGGACGCCGGTGCGGGCGGTCAGGATGATCACCGGCAGCGCACTGCCCGCCCGGCGCAGCTTGTTCAGGACGGCGAACCCGTCCAGCAGCGGGAGCCCGATGTCGAGCACGAGCAGGTCGTGGGTGCCGCTGATCGCCTCGTCGTAGGCGGCCGGGCCGTCACCGACCACCGTGACGGCGTACCCGCTGGCCCGCAGCCCCCTTGTCGATGAAGGAGGCGATCCGGGCCTCGTCCTCGGCCACCAGGATCCTGCTCACACCGACCTCCCCTGGCCGCCGAAGGCGAGTTGGGGGTGGGCGACGACCCGCAACGGCATGATCAAGGTGAACCGCGCCCCGGGCCGCTCGGGGGAGAACCCGGCCGACAGGGGGTCGGTGGGACGGCTCAGCTCGACCCGTCCCCCGTGCGCGGCCGCGATCCCGGCCACGATCGACAGCCCCAGTCCGGAGTTGTGCGAGTCACCACGCGACATGCCCGACCGGCCGAAGCGGGCGAAGATCCGCTCCGCATCGTGCGGGGACACCCCCGGTCCGCTGTCGCGAACCCACAACTGCACCTGCCCCCGCGAGAGCACCCCGCCGACGGCCACCACGTCCTGCGGGCCGGTGTGCCGCACGGCATTGTCGGTCAGCTGCAGCAGGGCCTGGGTCAGCCGGTGGGCGTCGGCGAGTACGTGGGCCGTCACCGTCGAGTCGAGCACCCAGTGACGCTCCGCCAGTCCCTGGGCCTTGTCGAAGACCTCGCGCAGCAGACGGTCGAGGTCGACGACCTCGAACCGCACGAAGTCCGGCCGCCCCGCCTGGGCGAGCACGATCAGGTCGTTCACCAGCCGTCCCATCCGGTCGAGCTCGTCGAGCACCAGGGCGTGGGTCGAGGCCACCTCGTCGGGGTCCGTCGGGTCACACAGTTCGAGGTGACCCTGGACGATCGTGATCGGCGTCCGTAGCTCGTGCCCCGCGTCGTCCAGGAACTGCTGCTGGGTGTCGAAGGCGTCGGCGAGCCGGTCGAGCATGGCGTTGACCGTGCGGGTCAGTTGGGTGACGTCATCGCGCCCGGTGACCGGGATGCGGGTGGTCAGATCGTCGGGGGAGATCGCCTGGGTTGCCTCGCGCAGTAACCGCAACGGGCGCAGCAGGCGGCCGGCCACCAACCATCCTCCGACCGCGATCAGGACCAGTGCGACCCCGGCCAGGACGGCGTACCGGCGAGCGCTGTCGGCCAGTTGATCGAGGACCGGTTGCAGACTCACGGCGATCACCAGCGAACCGGCCCCCGCCTCGGAGGTGGAACGGACCTGGACCACCACGTGGCGCACCGGACCCACGGAGGTCTCGACCTGCCGGATGCGCGACGGCTCGTCCCTGCCGATCGAGGCCACGTCGGCCAGCAGTGCGCCCTCGCGTTCGATCGCGAACGGCCGGGGATCGGCGGTGACGAAGGCCGGATGGCCGTCGAGCAGGCCGGCCAGAACCTCCCCGTCGGTGGGGACGTGCCGTTGCAGGGTGTCGCGCAGGATCTGGCTGACCGGCCGGCTCGGATCGGCCGCCACGTCGACCCGGAACTGGGTGACATCGGCCAGCAGGACGCCGTCCAGATGGTCGATCAGTTGGCGCCGTTCGAAGACGGTGGACGCCGAACCGGCCAGAGCCATGCCGAACGCCGCCAGCAGCAGCACCGTGGACATGATGCGGGCACGGACGCCGATGGTCAGGTGGCGTTCACCGGTCATGGCCGTGGGTGATCCCTCGGGTGGGCAGACTCCGGGTCAGTGGTCGTCGTCCGGCTCGGTCGACCGGTTGGTGGTCGAGGAGGTCGAGGATGCGTGCTCGTCCTCGTCGTGCTCGTCCTCCGCGTGCTCGTCCTCGGCGGGCTCGACCGACCGTACCCGAGACGGCTGGACGGTCTCCGGCGCGCTCGCGGACGCCGCGGCTCTCGTGGTCGGGGCCGAGGTCGGCCGGGTGGTGGCCGCCGAGTCGACGGTGGTGGCAGCGGTCGGGTCGCCCGTCGTCGCGCCCTGGAGGCCGGAGGGGTCCGAGCCTGCGACGCGTGGCCCGACGGTGACGGACGGCGTGGGCACGGTCGGCGCGCCAGACGACCCGGACGCCGAGGCCGCCTCCGTCGGCGGGGGAGAGTCAGGCGTGGTGTCGGCCGTGACCGTCAACCCCTCCGGACCGATCACCAGAGCGGGACCGATCACCCGGTCGTCGGGCTGAGGGGTCAGGACGGCGGCCCAGGCCACCGGCATCAGGACGAGGCCGCCGGCGAGGGCAGTGGCGCCCGCAACGCCCACCAGCCATCCACGCACCACGCCATTCTCCTCGACCGGGCCGAGGCGGATCGTGAGAACACGATGAGTGAACCCTCATCGAGGGCGACCTGCCCGAACAGGCCCGAACCGGCCGAGGACCAAGGGGCGAGGCGCCTGCCCGACGATCGTGCCAGGGTTCACTCGAGGCGATGCCCATGGCTGCCGTCCAGAAGGTCGATGACCTCGTGACGTGGCTGCTCGAGCCCGACCAGCCCGCCGTCCGCGCCGCTGCGTTGCAGCGGCTGCTCGGCCGCCCGCCCCAGGACCCCGAGGTGGTGCAGGCGCGTGCCGCGGCGATGCGCACCGACCCGATCGCAGCGATCCTGGCCGCCCAGCAGCCTGACGGTTGGTGGACGAAACCCGGCCCGGGCTACAGCCCGAAGTACCGCGGCACCGTCTGGCAGGTGATCTTCCTCGACCAACTCGGCGCCGATCCGGCCGACGAGCGCGTCCGCCGTGCCTGCGCGTACCTGCTCGACCACACCGCGACCTCCGCCGGAGGGTTCGGCATCTCGGGGGCTGCCCGGCAGAAGGCCCCGCCTCCCAGTTCGATCGCCCACTGCCTCAACGGCAACCTCCTGCGCGCGTTCCTCGGCTTCGGCCTGGGCGAGGACGGTCGCGTCCGGGCGGCCGCGGAGTGGGCAGCCTCGACGATCCTCGGGGACGGTCGGGCGCGGTTCCACGCCACCGGCACGAGTGGGCCGCTGTTCTCCTGCGGCGCGAACGACAAGCAGCCCTGCGCCTGGGGTGCGGTCAAGGAACTGCGCGGGCTGGCACGGATCCCCCCGGAGCACCGCTCCGCGTCCGTCGAGCGCGCGATCGAGCAGGCAGTGGCCTTCCTGCTCTCGCGCGACCCGGCGGTCGCCGACTACCCGATGGGCTGGGGCAACACCACACCGAGCCGGTCGTGGTTCCGGCTCGGGTTCCCCTCGGGCTACGTCACCGACGTGCTGCAGGTGCTCGAGGTGCTGACCGAGCTCGGTCACGGCGGCGACGAGCGACTCGACCATGCGCGGTCCTGGCTGCTCGACCAGCGTGACGCCAGCGGCCGGTGGACCAATCGCTACGCCTACACCGGCAAGACCGAGGTCGACATCGAACCGCAGGGCCGAGCGTCGAAGTGGGTCACCCTTCGTGCCCTGTCCGTCCTCGCCGGCGAGTGGGGCTGATCAGGTGTTGTTGCCCCAGCGCAGGCTCTTGTAGGCCGCCTCGGAGGCCGGGTTCGCCCCGTACCCGTGAATGGTGAAGGCGGTCTGACCGCCGTGCACCACGTTGAAGTAGCTGATGTAGAGCACCTTGCCCGCGGCGGCAGCGGGAATCCGCTCGCCGATCTGCCAGGTCGCGGTGTTGGCGTTCTGGGTGGCCCAGGCGTTGACCGCGCGGATCCACTCGGGGGAGTCGCCGCCGCCCTCGGACTTCAGCCCCCACTCGGGCATCCCGATCGGCTTGCCGTGCGAGGCAGCGAACCGGCGCCAGGCGTCCATGCCGAGCGGGCTGCCCCCGCGCCACGTGGTCGAGGTCGGATCCTCGCTGGACCCGTCGTGGTAGTAGTCGGGCGCCACCACGTCGACCACGTCGTCCCCGGGGTACTGCGTCTCGACCGGGACGCCGGAGTGGTCACCCGAGTTCGGGCACCAGACGATGTAGACCTCGGGCATCGCGGCACGCAGGATCTGCGCGTATCGGGTGAACGCCCGCTTGAAGTCGGCCACGTTGCCGGAGTTGATCGACCACTCGCCCATCCAGGTTCCGTTGTACTCGTGGAACGGGCGGACGAACGTCGGGCCGGAGGCCCCCTTGCGCACCGAGGCGATCACCCCGGCGGCCTGGCGCCACCTCGCGTCGTAGGCGCCGTTGGCGGCGGCGGCGTAGGACTCCCCGCTGCCGATCACCATGCCGCCGACCGCGATGTCGATCGCACCTTTCCAGTTGGCGTAGGTGGCGGTCAGCCCCGAGACGGTGCGCTGCTCCTCGTCACCGGTGTCGGCCCAGGTGCTGACGATCCCCAGGGGCTGGCCGAGCCAGCTCGCGAAGCTGCCGTCGGCGACCCCGGAGCCCCCGGCACCGGCGTACCAGCCACCCATCCGGCGGCCGTCGAGGACGACGCCGGGCCGGGTGCCGGTCGAGGTTCTCGTGGTGGTCGTGGCAGGTGACTTCGCGCTCGTCGATCTGGCCGAGGTCTTGGCCCCGGCGCCGGTCTTGGCTGCGGCGGAGGCCGACGCACCGGGCGAGGGGGACCCGGCCACCGACACCGTGGCACCCGGGGTCGCCTCGCCCAACAGGGTGAGCGCCGGGTCGCTCGCGGACGCCGTCACGCTGACCTGGGGCTGCTGGGCGAGCGAGGTGGTCAGGTCACGGTCGGAGTCGCGCCGGCTCAGGATCACGGCCATCGCACCGCAGGCGATCACGACGGCAACGGTGGACGCCGCGACCGCGCGCAGCCGGCGGGTGCGCCGGGTGGCGGAGCGTTGTGAGCGCTCGGCCCGCCGTCCGACGGGACCCGGCCGCTCGGCCTGCCGCCCGGGGTGAGCCGGCCTCCTGGCTCCCTCGGACCGCCGGGCTCCCTCGGACCGCCGGGCTCCCTCGGACCGCCGGGTGGCCGCAGGCTCCGCCGCCGGTCTCGTGGGCGGGAGGGTGAGGTCAGCGGTGAGCAGGATCGGCTGGTCGACCTCGGCGGGGGACGGTGCGGAGCGGGTGCCACGCCGCCGGGACTCGCGCAGCTCCCTACGGCTCAGCAGGGGATGCGGACCCGGATCCGGCTGGATCACTCGCACGTCCACCTCTGGCATCGAAACGGGGCTGAGGTCGGCCAGTCCCGGCGCGGGTTCACTTCGAACAGATCTGACGAGCGGTGACATCGCACCCACGAGGTGTGATCATCCGTAAATCGCTCAATCGGGGCGAGACGATATCAGGACAGCGCCCTGTCGGTGGCCGGGTGTCTACTTCAGGGCGAACCGGGTGGCGGCTCGAGTTCGGGCACCGATCCGGCTAGCGTTCGGGCCAGGGCACGCCACTCACCCCCGCGACCCGTGCGGACCGGTCCTGTGGTGCCGGCCTGGAGGACAGGGAGAGAGACCCAGATGAGGATCGTCGGGCTGTTCGCCGGGATCGGCGGCATCGAGAGCGGCTTCCGGGCCGCCCTCGGTGAGCAGGCCCGCACCGAGCTGCTCTGTGAGTGGTGGGAGCCCGCCCAGCGAGTGCTCGAGGCCCGGTTCGGCGACGTCCCGCTGCACCCCGACGTCCGGCAACTGCGCGACCTGCCCCGTGGCACCGACGTCGTCGCGGCCGGCTTCCCGTGTACCGATCTGTCGCAAGCCGGCCGGACGGCGGGGATCACCGGCGGTCAGTCGAGCCTGGTCTCGCACGTCTTCGAGGCCCTGCGGCTGACCCGCAGGCGCCGACGCCGGTTGCCCTGGCTGGTGATCGAGAACGTGCCGAACATGCTCTCCCTCGACCGGGGGGAGGCGATGCACTACCTGGTCGGCGAGCTCGAGGCGCTCGGCTACCGCTGGGCCTACCGCGTCGTCGACTCCCGGTTCACCGGGGTGCCCCAGCGACGGCGGAGGGTGCTGCTGGTCGCCTCGCGCACGCACGATCCCCGCCAGGTGCTGTTCGCGGACGAGGCCGGCGAGCGCCCCGAGAGCGACCTGGCCGAGGACGCCTACGGCTTCTACTGGACCGAGGGCCGGGGAGGGTTGGGCTGGGCGCGCGACGCCGTCCCGACCCTGAAGGGCGGCTCGACGATCGGCATTCCCTCCCCGCCGGCCGTGTGGGTGCCGGGTGCGAGCCCCGGACGCCGCCTGATCACCCCGCAGATCGGCGACGCCGAGGCGTTGCAGGGCTTCCCGCGCGGCTGGACGGCGCCGGCCGAGACCGTGCCCCGGCGCAACGGCCCGCGGTGGAAGCTGGTGGGTAACGCCGTCACGGTCGGGGTGGCCGCCTGGTTGGCGGGGCGGATCGCCGAGCCGGGGGAGATGATCCTGGACGCCGAGCCCTGGTCGGGACCGCGCTCGTGGCCGACCGCGGCCTGGGGCGAGCGGGGGAAGGTCTGGCGGGTGGCGGCGTCCGAGTACCCGCGACTCCAGCCGTACCGTCACCTGCTCGACGTCCTGGACGCCGATCAGGCCCCGACCCTGAGCCATCGCGGCACCGCGGGATTCCTGGGCCGGCTCAGTCAGGGCAACCTCGGCCGTCACCCCGGGTTCCGCGAGGACGTGATCGCCCACCGCGAGCTCACCGCACCGGTCGAGGGTGCGACGTCCACCTCGCTGGCCGGTTGAGTCGGCTGTCGAGCGAGCGAACGGGCCCGAGGGGGAGGGGAGAGCACCGGTGATCGGACCGTCTCTGCTGGTGCGCTTCCTGGCGCAGCCGGGCAAGCCCGACCGGTACGGCGTCGCCTGGCAATACCACTCACGCTCGGATCGGCACAGCAAGGTCGGCAGTTGGGGGGTGGCCCTGGACCTGCTGGCCACCTCCTCGCTGCTGCGCCGGCATGCCGCCGAGGGCAAGGTGGTCGTCGGGGTCAACCAGCGGATGGTGGACTTCGCCACCGGACGGCACAAGGACCTCGACCTGGTGATCGCCCGGCCTGCGGACGGCGGCCGGCTGGTCGGCACGTTCGCGGGATTGGCCGACGCCTACGGGGCACCGCTGGAGGAGGCCGACCGGGCACTGCTCGGATCGTTGCCACCCGTACCGGTGGCCTCGGTGGTCGGCGCCGTCCTGGTGGCACTCGAGGCGAAGGCCTGCATGACCGCGCACGTGAAGTCGCTGCCCCGGCTCTACGACGAGCTGAACTCCTCGCACCTGTGCGTCCACGGCGCCTCTCGACAGGCGTTGGCGATCGGGTACGTCCAGGTCAATGCCGCCCCGGAGTTCATCTCGCCGGTGGTGAACAACCGCGGGCCACGGGACGGCCACTTCGAGGTGACCCGGCACAAGCAGCCGGCGGACGCGCTCCGGGTGCTGGCCAAGGTGGCGGAGATCCCCCGACGATCGGCGTCGTCCGCGGTCGGTTTCGACGGCATCGGGGTGACCGTGCTCAGCCTGCGCAACGACGGCGGACCGGTCGAGCTGGTGACCGATCGCCCCGCACCGGCGCCGGGGGACTCGTTCAACTACGAGTCGATGATCGTGCGGATGGCCAACGAGTACGACACCACGTTCGCCTACGTCTGAGTCGCGCGATTCGCCAGGATCTCGCCAGGGTCGGCAGGGATCGGCGGGGAGTCGACAGGATCCGTACCTCTGGGGTCCTGCCAGGCCCCGGAGTGGACCAGGCACCGGCGTCACGACGCAGTCGACGATCGTGACGCCGGCGCCTGCCGGAGGAGTCTGGCGGACGGCGGTGCCGGTGGTTCGGTGGAACTGGTTCGGTGCAGCGGTGGTGCGGTGCAGCGGTGGTTCGGCTCAGCTCTGGCGATCGCGCAGGGCGGCCAGCAACTGGTCCTTCGACATCGCCGAACGGCCCGGGATCTCGAGCCGGCGCGCCTCGGCGAGCAGCTGCACCCGGGTCATGGAGCCCAGATCGGCGTGCCCGTTCTGCTCGGCCGGAACGGCCTCGACGACGGGAGCCTCCTCGACAACCGGCGCCTCCTCGACAACCGGCGCCTCGACGACCGGAGCCTCCTCGACGACCGGCGCCTTGGCAACCGGAGCCTTGGCAACCGGAGCCTTGGCAACGGGTGCCGCTTCGACCGGCGCGGCAGCCTGGGGCTCCTTGGCTGCCTTGGCTGCCTTGGTCGTCCTCGCCTTCTCGACCACCTTGGCGGCGGCCTTCGCGCCCGCCTTCTCGGCCTTGGCGGCCGCCTTGGCCGCGGCCTTCTCGGCGGCCTTCTCCGCGGCCTTCGCAGCCTTGGCCGCCTTCTCCGCGGCCTTGGTCTGCTTCTTCAGCTCGTCCTTGGCCTTCTTGGCGGCCTTGGTGTCCTTGGCCTTGTCCTTCTTGCCCTTTGCCATTGCTGACTCCTCGATCACTGGGACGTTTCCCGAACCCGATCGATCCGGGAGCGGCTGCGCCGATGCGGTATCGCCGGGCTCGTCACGACTGCGGTGGCCGTACCGTACCGGTCCGAACCGCCGGTTCGTGAGAAGTGTCGGCCAGTTCGCGATCGGTCCTGAGGCCCCCTGACCAGCCCGATCGCGGCAGACTGGGGCGATGGCCCGGCCACCGGCGTCCTCGCCTGGAGTGCAACGGCGCATGCAATCCCAGCGTCGCCGCGATACCGGAGCCGAGATCGCGGTGCGCAAGGCGTTGCACCGCATGGGGTTTCGCTATCGGGTGGATCGTCCAATCGTCCCCGGGCTGCGTCGCCGCGCGGACCTGGTGTTCGGACCGGCGAAGGTGGCGGTGTTCGTCGACGGGTGCTTCTGGCACTCGTGCCCCCAGCACGCCACCTCCCCCGCGGCCAACGCCGACTGGTGGCGGGACAAGCTCGCCGGCAACGTCGCCCGCGATCGCGCGACCGATCGGGCGTTGGCCGCTGCCGGCTGGCTCGCCGTCCGGGTGTGGGAGCACGAGGACCCCGAGGACGCCGCGCGCCGGATCGCGGACGCCGTCCAGGCCCGACAGCCGGGGAAGCGACCCGGGAAGCATCGGCCCACCGGTGGCGTTGGAAGGCCCATGCGCGCCATGTGGAACGGACACGTCATCGCCGACAGCGACCGGACGGTCGTGGTCGAGGGTAACCACTACTTCCCGCTCGACTCGGTCGACCCGGCGGTACTGCGCCCCTCGTCGACCACCTCGGTCTGCCCGTGGAAGGGCACGGCGTCCTATTACTCCCTCGAGGTCGACGGCCAGGTGAACCCGGACGCCGCGTGGTTCTACCCGACCCCCAAGCCGGCGGCCGAGCAGATCACCGGGCACGTCGCCTTCTGGCGCGGGGTCACCGTCACCACCTGACCCTGCCGGGCACTCCCACTCGAGGGACTTCGCCACTTGCCGTCCTGCACGGTCGAGTTGATGTTTGAGCCGTGAGCGAGTGGGCCGACTTCGCCGCCGAACTGGCCGGGGCGGTGACCGAGCAGGATGTCCTGGCCGTTCTGGGCGAGATGATCGGCCCGCTGGCCGGGGCGCAGCTGGTCAACATCGCCCTGCTCGACCCCGATGGGCACACGATGCGGCTGGTCGAGGCCCGCGGCATGCGGGCCGAGGTGGCCTCGCAGCTCGCCACCTACGACCTGCGGATCCTCCGGCCGTCGACGGAGGCGCTGGCCAGCGGCGAGGTGGTCCTGCTGCGCACCCCCGACGACCTGGACCGCCGCTTCCCCGAGGTGGCCGGGACACCCCTCGATCAGACCTCGTTGGCGGTCGCGCCGCTGGGTCCGCGTGACCGGCCGCTCGGCGTCCTGTCCCTGGGATGGGTGCGGGAGCAAACCTTCGACCCCGACCAGGTGCAAGGGATCCGGCAACTGGCCACGATCTGCGGAGCGGCGATGGAACGGGCCCAGGCCCACCACCGCGAGAGCGAGGCCCGGCTCGATGCCCAGCGGACGGCGCAGCGGCTGGCGGACCTGTACGCCCTGACCACCCGGCTCGCGGCCGCGACCTCGGCGACCGAGGTCGCGACCACCCTGATCGAGGTGTGCCTGCCGATGCTCTCGGCCTCGGCGGCCACGATCACGATCTACGACGGCCTGCGGCGGCCGCGGCTGTTGGCCGCGACCGGGATCCCCGGGGTGGAGGACATCCTGTTCGGCGGCTCCGACCCCGAGGACCTGCCCGGTGCCGAGGCCTACGCGCAGCTGTCCGCCGTCCGCCAGATGGTGCGCGACCGCCGTCCGGTGCTGGTGACCTCGGCCGCTGATCGGCGACTGCGCTATCCCGATCTGGTGGCCGATGAGGGCGTCCAGGAGGCGTGGGCGAACCTGCCACTGGTGGTCGGTGATCGTCTGGTGGGCATCGTGGCGTTCGGCTGGGACGATCCGCGCTGGTTCGACGCCGAGGAGACCAGCTTCCTGTCGAGCGTGGCCGCGCACACCGCGATCGCGCTCGACCGCGCCCTGTCGCTGCAGGCCGCCGAGTCGGCGGTGGCCCGGATGCGCACCCTGCAGGAGGTCACCGCCGGGCTCGCCACCGCCGCCACCATCGAGGAGATCGCCGGGGTCCTGGTCGAGCGGGGGGTGCGCATGGTCGCCACCTTCGGCGTGGTCGCCGTGCTCGACCGGGAGGCCCGGGTCTGGCGCAGATTCTCCTCACAGAACCTGCCCCCGGCGATCGCCGAGGGGTTGGCCGTCATCCCGGTGGACCAGTCCGACCTCACCCCGATCACCACGGCGGCCCGGGTGGGACGGATGCTGGTGTTCGAGAGCCTGGAGGAGATGGCGGGCCGGCACCCGCAGGCGGCCCGGTACTACGCCTCGACCGGCAGCCGGAGCACCCTGTGCGTGCCGATCCTGATCGGAGAGCGCTCCATCGGTGCCCTGGGCTTCGGCTTCGAGCGGCCCGGACCGGTCAGTCTGGACCACAGGGTGCTGGCCCAGACCCTGGCCTCGCTCGCCGGGCCGGCCCTGGAACGAGCCGAGCAGTACGAGGCGGAGTACCGCGCGGCCCACCAACTCCAGGCGGCCCTGCTGCCGGATCTGCCGGGTGACCTGCCCGGGGTGCGGGCCGGCGGGTGTTACGTGCCGGCGACCACCGGGCGTGAGATCGGCGGCGACTGGTACGACGTGTTCGAGATCCCCGGCAACCGGATCGGGCTGTGCGTGGGGGACATCGTCGGCCACGATCTGGCGGCGACCACGGTGATGATGAAGGTGCAGCCGCTGCTGCGCTCGCACGCGCAGTCGGGGGGCAGCCCGGCGCAACTGCTCGAGACCCTGGACGGCGCGTGCGAGTGGATGCCCGGCGCGCTGTGCAGCACGGTGGGGTACGCCGACTACAGCCCGGCGATGGGGGTGCTGCGGATCGCCAGCGCCGGTCACCCGCCCGCGCTGTTGCTGACGCCCGGGCGGGCGCAGTTCCTCGACGTCCCGCCCGGGCCACCGCTGGGCGTGGCGATGGAGCCACGGCGCGATCACGAGCTCACGGTGCCGGACGGCGCGATGCTCATCTGGTACTCCGACGGCCTGATCGAGCGCCGGGGTCGCTCACTGCAGCACGGACTGGACCAACTGCTGGGCGCGGCCGCCGGCATCGCCCGGGACCCCGCGTTCGAACGGCTCGCCCCCGGGGAGGTGGCCGAGCGGCTGCGCGACCTGCTGACCTCGGCGGATTCCCGGGCCGACGACCTGGTGGTCACCTGCGCCGTCCTGGGTCGAACGGTGGACAGCGAGGGGTCGGTGGTGCGCGCCGGCCTGGACGCCGTCCGCGACCTGGCGGGCGTGCGCCGGCGCCTGCGCCGGTGGGGTGAGCAGCTGAACCTCGAGCCGGCCACGGTCGACGCGGTGATCCAGGTGGCGACCGAGATGGCCACCAATGCGCTCGAGCACCCGAGGTTCGCCTCCGATCCGCGGGCCGAGCTGACCGTCGATCAGGTGGACGTCGATCGGGTGCGGGTTCAGGTGACCGACCACGGGCGCTGGCGGGAGGCGAGCGACGGCGCCTCCGAACGGGGGCGGGGGCTGGCCATCGTCAGCGAGCTGGCGCAGAACACCACCATCGAACTGCGCCCGGACGGCACGCGGGTGACGGCGATCATCCGGCACAGCGGGTGATCCTTCCCGGCTGCTGCAGGGGTGCTGACTGAGGGTGCTGGCTGAGGGTGCGCCGCTGCTGGGTGCGGTCAGTTCGAGCCGAGTGCGGTCAGGTCGCGCCGAGTGCGGTCAGGTCGAGGGCATGACAATGCTGTCAATTGCTCGCGAGTGTCCGCAGTTGCCGCGAACCTGACTCAACGCTCGTCGACGATCGTGCCCCTCGCCTGCGTCGTGCCGAGCGTGGCTCCGGCACTCAGTGTCAGCCGTAGCACCATCGTCTCGCGCGGTTCCTTGATTCGGTCGGGGAGGACCGGAACCGACACGACCGTGGACGAGCGGCCCGCCGGGATCTCCGCAACGCCCGTCACCGCGGTGTAGTCGCGACCGGCTGTGGCACTCGCGTCCTCACTGGCATATCGGACCTTGACGCCGACGACTGCCGGTTGAGCCAGGCGCAGGGTGAAGCGCAACTGGGCGCCGTCACGCTCTGGTGCCTTGGCGCCCTCGACCGAGAGTCGGTTCCGCATCGGCCATCCGAGATCGGCGAGGATTCCCAGCGTGACCGTGTCGAGAGTGCGTGTCTTGCCGACCAGCGGCGACTGAGCTGCGCTCACCATCATCGACCCGGGGAGGGACGCAGCGCTGACATGGGAGAGGGACGTTCCATCTACGTAGGGATCCGGCGCGAACAGCGGCACCGGCGAGCCGAAGGCGAGCTGCGCGGAGGGTCCGTCGAAGAACAGGTCGTTCGATTGGATCCGCGCGGCCAACTCGGTCGAGTCAGGAGCGATCGAGGTCAGCCGGACACCATCCCCAGCGACGAGGAAACGGTCGTAGACCGTGGGCGCAGGACTGAACGACCCCAGTGCGCCGGTGACCAGGGCATCGGTGTCGAAGCCGAGACCGTGACCGATCTCGTGTTCGGCCACCGACACCGCATCGTATTGTCCCGCTCCCGGCTTGCCGTCCAATCCGAAGTACCAGTCCGGGCCACCGAACGAGGCCACCAGGTCGCAACCGATGGCGACGCATTCGGGCCGAATATTCGTGATCGGTGTTCCGGCAGGACTGATGTCCTGCCCCGTGATCGCATTGAGCAGAGCCATGGGATACATGACGCCCGGGATCAGCGAAGGATGCTCCGGGAGCGACGACGAGTTCCTGATCACATTGACTGCGTAGGCATCGGTGAAGGACAGGTCGGGCACGTCACGGACGAGGACCACGATCGGCCGTGCCGAGCGAAGCACTGCGCCCCAACGTCTTCCCGCCTCTTCGACCACGCGCTTCAGCTCGGGCCGTACGGGCTCGACGTAGGTGAACTCGAACGTGGCACCTGCTCCACGGACCACACTGTGACCATGTGTCCTGGCACTGGCACCCGGAGCGCGGACATCCCACGAAGGGCCGCCCCTGTGCATGTCGATGTCGTGTGCCTCGGGCTTCGGCGTCGCTGCCGAGGCGCTCGGCGGGCCGGCGAGCGCCGCCGCTGACAGCGAGAGCAGAGCGCACAGCACACCGATGGTCTTCAGTCGCAAGCTCATCGCCAGACCCCGATCATCCAGTCAGATGTGACCACGATGGGACCCTAGTACGACAGCGCCAGTTGACTGTTGATCATGCTGTGACCTGCTGATTTGTGGTGTGTCGGTACGTGACACAGGGGCAGCCACCCCCAAAAGATCATGGTTTGTGAGAACACAGGATCGGCTGGCGGTGGCTGCTGGCCT
>JAEUJN010000122.1 GCA_016794595.1 Kineosporiaceae bacterium | reverse complement strand
GGGCCCCTCCTTTCGCCCGTGGGGTGCCCCCCCCCCCCCCCCGGTGTAACTTCCTCTGAGTATTGTCCGATTGTCATTCACCCCGGGGGGGTGGGGCGCCGGTGGCCGCGTCAGGCAGGCTGTGGGTAGTGTGGACGGCCGATGAGCAGCTCGGGCGTCCTGACGACTGCCAGTCCCTCGCGACCCCCCGCCGTCCCCGATGCCGACGGCTTCCGCCCCGAGATCCAAGGTCTGCGGGCGCTCGCCGTGGGACTGGTCGTGATCTTCCATCTCTGGCCCCGGCGGCTCGGGGGTGGCTACATCGGGGTCGATGTCTTCTTCGTGATCTCCGGCTACCTGATCACCGCCCACCTGTTCCGCGAGGTGGCGACCACCGGAACGGTGAGGGTGATCCGGTTCTGGGCCCGGCGCATCCGCCGGTTGCTGCCCGCGGCCTTCCTGGTGCTCGCGGCCAGCGCGCTCGGCACGCTGCTGCTGGCACCGCAGACCCTGTGGGCCGCCACCGTGCGCCAGCTCGCAGCGAGCGCGCTCTACCTGCAGAACTGGGTGCTTCAGGCGGACGCCGTCGACTACATGGCCCTGGACGCCGATCCGAGCCCGGCCCAGCACTACTGGTCACTGTCGGTCGAGGAGCAGTTCTACGCCGTCTGGCCGCTCCTGGTGATCCTCGCGTTGTGGATGGCGCGGCGCCGCTCCTCCGGAGGCGGGGGCGACGGTGAGGACCGGGGCGAGCCGGTGAGCCCGGCCGAGATCGGGCGGCGCCGGACGGCGATCGCCGCGACCCTGGCGCTGGTGGCCCTGGCCTCCTTCACCGCCTCGGTGGTGATGACCGCCCGGGATGCACCGGTGGCGTACTTCAGCACCTTCACCCGGGCCTGGGAATTCGCCGCCGGCGCCCTGGTGGCCCTGCTCGTCCTGCGCCCGGGGGCGCGGCTGCGGACGGCGCTCGGTTGGCTCGGCCTGGGGGCGGTCGTCGCCGCCGGGGTGGTCTACACCGAGCGCAGCCCGTTCCCCGGGTGGATCGCGGTGGTGCCCGTGCTGGGCACGGTGGCGTTGATCGTCGCCGGGGCCGGTGGCCCGTTCACCGCGGGCTGGTGGCTCGCGCGGCGTCCGGCGCGGTTCATCGGGGACATCTCGTACTCGGTGTACCTGTGGCACTGGCCACTGATCGTGCTGGCACCCCACCTGACCGGCCGCACCCTGCGCTGGCCGGACAAGCTGGTGGTCCTCGCCCTGACCGTGGTGTTGGCCTGGCTGAGCAAGACCCTCGTCGAGGACCCCCTGCGGACCCGGCCGCTGCTGGCCGCTGCCCCCCGGCGCGCCTTCGCCTTCGCCCTGGCCGGCATGCTCGCCTTTGTCGCGCTGGCCGCCGGGGTGAACGCCCTGCTCGACCGGCGACAGGCCGCCGCCCAGCGGGCCGCCGACCTCAACGCCGCCCGGATGGCCGCCTGCCTGGGACCGCTCTCGATCGACCCCACCCTGACCTGCGACCCGGTCGAGGGCACCGGCCCCCTGGTGGTGCCGGTGGCCGAGGTCGCCGACCAGGGGCACAGCTCGATCCTGGTCTCCTGCCAGCAGTCGCTGGCCTCGGAGGCGCTCAAGACCTGCGTCCTCGGGACCGGTGGCACCCCGCGGCGCACGGTGGCCCTGCTCGGCGACTCCCACGCCGCCCAGTGGACCCCCTTGCTCGACGAGCTCGGCAAGCAACTGGGCTGGCGGGTGATCGTGCACGTCAAGGGGTCCTGCCCGATGAGCCTTGCCCGCCGGGTGCTCCCGGGCGAGACCGGCGACGCCCGCCAGCTCGCCTGCGAACGGTTCACCGCGGCGGCCCTGGCCGACCTCGCCGGCCGCCCGGAGATCACCGATGTCTTCCTCGCCGCCAAACCCGGTGCCTACGAATGGGATTCGATGCCCGGCCGCCCGCTGCGCGACCCGGCGGTGGACGGCTTCGGCGAGGCCTGGCGGCAGCTGTCGGACGGCGGCCGCCGGCTGCACCTGATCGCCGGCACCCCGCGCACGATCGGACGCAACGTGCCGACCTGCCTGCTGCGCAACCCGAACGACGTCACCGCCTGTTCGGTGCGCCGGGCCGAGGCGTTGTCCACCGACGACCAGCAGCAGGCCGCCCAGGCCCTCCTCCGACGCGCCCAGGGCAACGGCACCGCCGACGGCAGCCCCCCACCGGCGTCCGTGATCGACCTGACCGACCAGCTCTGCGACCGGACCTGGTGCTACGCGCGGATCGGTTCGCTGGCGGTCTACCGCGACGCCAATCACGTCTCGATCGACTATGCCCGGCTGCTGGCCCCGTACGCCCTCGCCCAGCTCCCGGCCGCACTGCGCTCCCCCTGACTCGCGGCCGGCTGCACCCTTCGGGGTGAATCACCCGGTGACGGCTCAACACCGCACCGGGGGTTGCCGACGCCGTGCTCATGTCGGCCTCGGTTCGTCCAGTCCCCCCTGCCCTGAGACGATCGGCCGCCCTCGCGCTGGCCCTGGTCGCCATCCTGTCCCCCGGAACCGCCGGCCCGGCGCTCGCGACGCCCGCAAGCGCGGGTCCGGCACCGGCCTCCACCACGGCGTCCGGCCGGTCGCTGCCCGGCGGCAAGGCCAACTACGTGGTGAGCGTGATCGGCGGCCAGGTGAACGCGACCGGCGTCCGGCTGGCCACCTACGCCTTCCGCCCCGACGGCCGGGTGGTGCAGGAGTACTGGGCCTGGCGCCAGGACCGGATCAGCGGCAAGGGCAACGCCGGCTGGGCCAAGCCCGCCAGCGGGTATCGCACCACGGGTTGCCTGCACAACTGCCCCATCCGCACCCCGGCCGGCTTCCAGTCCGGGCGCCGGGGCACCGTGATCACCGGACGGTGGAGCGCGGTGGGCAACCGGCTGACCATCCGCTGGGGACCGCTGGGGACCCCTGAGCGCTGGACGCTGGACACCGGGATCGCGGGCGTTGCCGGGGCCAGGCTGGTCAGTTCGCACCCGCAGGTGCGCGGCTGGGCGCTGGGGTCCAACGCCGCCCTCACCCGGGCGGTCGGGATTCGCGGCATCTACGACGCCCAGCGGTTCTACGGCCCGATGGCCATGAACAAGTACGGCTCACCGACCACCCTGACCCGGATCGGGTTCGCCTACCAGGACTACCGGCCGTGCAGCAACGGCCTGTGCCTGCAAGGGCGCTACGTGACGGCGGCGAACAAGCGCACCTGGTTCAGCTCCTACTGGGCGGCCAACCCGGCGCGTGACGGGCGAAAGGTGTTCTGGAACAACCAGACCGGGACCGTCCAGCAGCTCGAGCAGCCGGGATCTGCCTGTATCAGCGCCGGCGGTGGCGGGCACACCGACGCCCTCCTGCAGGCCCTGGACGACTCCGGACGGATCGTGGGCCTGGTCGGGGTGGAGGCCAGCCTGAACCAGCGCAAGCCGGGCCAGGCCGTGGTCGGCGCCTTCGCGATGACCGTGCCCACGCATTCCTCGCTCGTCCTCTAGGGCCGGGCAGGCAGGTGGACGGCGCGACCCTCGCGGTGGGGCAGGCGGCCCTGGCCGCCTACCTGCTGGCACTGGCCAAGACGGCCGGGTTCGTGCTGGTCACCCCTCCGTTCAACACCCGGTCCATTCCCACCCGGGCCCGCGCCGGCCTGGCGGTGGCGCTCGCCCTGCCGCTGTCGGCCCGCGAGGTCGGCGTCCCGGCGCTGGACTCGGTGAGCCTCGTACTGCGAATCCTGGCCGAGGCGTTCACCGGGCTGAGCCTCGGGTTCTTCGTCCTGCTGGCCGTGGCCACCGTGCAGACCGTCGGGGAGTTGCTGGACATCATCGGCGGGTTCTCGATGACGGTGGCCCTGGATCCCCTGCTGATGGCCCAGAGCTCGGTCATGGGCCGACTGCACCAGCTGACGGCCGTGACGGTGCTCTTTGTCTCCGACGGGCACCTGATGATCCTGCACGGGCTCTCCCGCACCCTGACCCCTTCGGGCACACCGATTCCCGATGCCGCGGCGATGGCCGAACGAGTCACCCAGGATGTGTCGACCCTGTTCGTCTCGGCCATCCAGATCGCCGCCCCGGTGATCGCCGCGGTGTTGATCGCCGATGTCGCCCTGGGGTTGCTGACCCGAGCGGCACCGGCGCTCAACCCGTTCGCGCTGTCCTTCCCGATCAAGATCATGTTCACCCTGCTGATGGTCGGGATGATCATCACCCGGGTGCCCGCCTACCTGGACGGCGCCGTCCAGCACGCCGTGGTGTCGATGGTGGAGCTGATCCGCGCCGCCGGCGGGGGGTGAGCCGTGGCCGATGACGAGGGCAAGACCGAGAAACCCACTGCCAAGAAGCTCAAGGACGCCCGCAAACAGGGCCAGTTCCCGCGGACGGCCGATGCCCCGACCTGGCTGGGGATCGCCGGTGGCGCCGCCCTGCTGCCCTACACCGTCTCGGCCCTGACCGAGCAGTTCCGGCTGCTGATCGGCCACCTGGCCCGCACGGCCGCCGAACCGACCCCCGAACAGGCCCTGGACGCCGTGGCCGACCTGCCGCTCGCCGTCCTGATGGCCGCCACCCCGCTGTGCCTGGCCGCGGCGGCCGGGGCGATCCTCGGCGCCGCGGTCCAGGGCGTCCACCCCTCGGGCCAGGTGCTCAAGCCCAAGTTCAACCGCATGAGCCCCAAGCAGGGCCTGAAGCGGATGTTCGGCACCAAGGCGTTGTGGGAGGCAGGCAAGGCGGTCGCCAAGGTCGCGGTCATCGCCGGGGTGGTCTACTCCCTCGCCCGCACCCTGCTGCCCGAGCTGCTGGTGGCCGGCGCCCTGCCGCTGTCGGTGGTCGTGCAGCGCACCACGTCGGGAATGATCACCTTGCTGTGGGCGACCGTGGTCACCGGGTTGATCCTCGCCCTGTTCGACTACGGCTACATGCGGCACACCGTGATGAAGCAGCTGCGGATGAGCCCGCACGAGATCAAGCAGGAGATGAAGCAGAGCGAGGGCGACCCCCTGATCAAGAGCCAGATCCGTTCCCGCCAGATGGCGATGAGCCGCAACCGCATGCTGAGTGCGGTGACCGAGGCCGACGTGGTCCTGGTCAACCCGACCCACTACGCCATCGCGCTGTCCTACCAGCCCCATCGCGGGGCGCCCAGAGTGGTGGCCCGCGGGGCGGGTTCCCTGGCACTGAAGATTCGCGAGATCGCCCGGGAGTCAAGGGTTCCGGTGGTCGAGGACAAGCCGCTGACCCGGTTGCTGTACCGGGTCTGCGATCTGGGCGACGAGATCCCGGCCGAGCTCTACCTGGCGGTCGCCCGGATCCTGGCCTTCGTCATGGCGGCCGGCAAGCCCAGCCGCACCGCGGGAGCGCGCCGTCCGACGCACAGCCAGCCGCTGCCCGAGTTGCCCTCGCGCGGCCAGCTGCGCGCCCGCCGGGCACGCCAGGACCGCGCCGATCGGGCCGCCGTCTGAGCCTGCACCTCACCCGGCGGGAGGGGCCGGGACGCCGCGGCGCCGGGCGAGCACCACCGCCAGGCTCCCCCAGGTCGCCGCCGCGAGGGCCAGCAGGGCGAGGTAGTCGTGCCCGGCCATCCAGAGCACCGGCCTGCCCACCAAGGGCACCACGAGTCGCAACTGCCCCTTGATCGCCTGCGGGTCAACGGGATCGGAGTCCTCGTTGCGATTGGCATCCCCGCGGGTGATCAGGTTGCCGTTCTCCTCGTAGCGCACCAGGCGGTGCAGGTAGTACCCACTGGACTTGGTCGCGTCGCGCACCAGGACGACGCTGCCGGGAGGCAGGGTGCTCGGGCCGACCGAGACCGGGGCGATCACCGAGACATCCCCCGCACGGATGCCCGGTGCCATCGACCCGCTCAGGACCACCCGCGGCTGCCAGCCGACCAGGGCGGGGGCGTGCGACCAGAGCAGCAGGCTGGTCAGGACGCTGAGATGGACCACGGCGAGGAAGCGCACCGCTGCCCCAGCGATCGTCACGATCCGCATGCCACCCCCCGTCCTCGCCGGTCCCGTCGGCGGCCGGGTGCGACCCATGAGGGGCCAGCCGGGTGGCGGGGCCGCCCCGCCCCACTCGGCCCGCTCAAGTTCACGGCCCCCTCGGCCGATGGAGAACCCAGCCACGGACGGCGGCACGGCGCACGGATCAGGAAGTGCGCCCCGGCACCGTGGAGGTTCGGCGTATGGCGTCCAGCCGGATGGCTCGCCTGGCTGTACCGATCGTCGTCGTCATCGTCGTGGTGATGATGGTGGTGCCGCTCCCGGCGGCCTTGCTCGACGTCCTGATCGCGTTCAACATCGCGATGTCCCTGCTCGTGCTGCTGGTCGCGATGCAGGTCCGCAAGCCCCTCGACTTCGCCGTCTTCCCCACCCTGGTGCTCGTCGGCACGATCTTCCGGCTGGCGCTCAACGTCTCCTCCACCCGGCTGGTGCTGCGGGACGGCTACGCCGGCAAGGTGATCGAGGCCTTCGGCAACATCGTGATCGGCGGGTCCCTGGTCATCGGCCTGGTGGTGTTCGCCATCCTGGTGATCATCCAGCTGACGGTGGTGACCAACGGCGCCGCCCGGGTGGCCGAGGTGGGCGCCCGGTTCACCCTGGACGCCATGCCCGGCAAGCAGATGGCCATCGATGCCGACCTCAACTCGGGGCTGATCGACGAGGACGAGGCCCGCAGGCGTCGCAAGGAGGTCGCCGCCGAGGCCGACTTCTACGGCGCGATGGACGGTGGCACCAAGTTCGTCAAGGGTGACGCCGTGGCCGCGGTGATCATCACCCTGGTGAACCTGATCGGTGGCTTCGCCGTCGGCATGATCAGCCAGGGGCTCTCACCGTCGGAGTCGATCCACAAGTACAGCCTGCTGTCGGTCGGGGACGGCCTGGTGTCCCAGATCCCGGCCCTGCTGATGTCGGTGGCCACCGGCGTCATCGTCACCCGATCGACCAGCGAGGGGGACGTCGGCAACGACCTCATCGGCCAGCTCGCCCGGCACAGCGAGGCACTGCGGATCGGCGGCGTCGCCCTGATCGCCCTCTGCCTGGTGCCCGGGATGCCCAAGCTGCCGTTCATCGTGGCCGGCGGCATGCTGCTGGTGGGCTCGACCCGGGTGACCACCGAACCGGCGCCGGCGCCGTCCGGTGCCGTGCCGATGCCGGCCGCGGGCGGGTTGCCGGCCGACGGCGCCCAGGCAGCCCCCGACCCGATCAGCGAGTCGTTGAAGGTGGACCCGCTCGAGTTGATGCTCGCCCCCGATCTGGTCGATCTGGTCGACCCGGCCCGCGGCGGCGACCTGCTCGACCGGGTCCGCGCGTTGCGCCGCAAGACGGCCCTCGACCTGGGGCTGGTCCTGCCGCCCGTGCGCACCCGCGACGGCGGCCAGTTGCCTCCCGGTACCTACGAGATCCGGATCGGCGGAGTGGCCGTCTCCACCGGCGAGGCGCCCTCCGGGCACCTGCTGGCGATCGGGGACGTGGGCGATGCCGTCCCGGGACGGCGCACCGTCGAGCCGGTCTTCGGCCTGCCCGCCGTCTGGGTCCCCTCGGAGTACCGGGCCACCGCGGAGATGACCGGGGCCACCCTGGTCGAGCGGGCCGCGGTGGTCACCACTCACCTGGCCGAGATGGTGCGCCGGCACGCCTCACGGTTGCTCTCGCTGGACGACACCCGCGAGTTGCTCGACGTGCTCAAGGCCGAGCGTCCGGCTGCCGTCGAGGAACTCGTGCCCGCACTTCTCCCCCTGAGTTCGATCCAGAAGGTGCTCCAGGCCCTGCTGGACGAACAGGTCTCGATCCGCGACCTCGGACGCGTGCTCGAGGGCGTGGGCCAGCGGGCGCGGACCACGACCGACGCCGACGCCCTGCTGGAGTCGGCCCGGCTGGCCCTGGGGCCGGCGCTGACCTCGCAGTACCTGACCGGCGGCGTGCTCCACGCGATCACCTTCGATCCCCAGATGGAGGCCGAGTTGGCCGAGGGCATGCGTGCCGGCGAGCAGGGGGTCGTGATCGCCCTCGACCCGTTGACGGCCAACCGGCTCGTGACCGACCTGAACACCCTGGTCACCGGGGCCGAGAACGCCGGGCTGACCCCCGTGCTGCTGACGGCCGGTCCGCTGCGGCTGCCCGTGCGCCGACTGGTCCGCGGCGCGCTCCCCCAACTCCCCGTGATCGCCTTCGGCGAGACCGCGGGTATCGGTTCCATCGAGACCGTCGGGCAGGTGAGCCGTGGCGAGTTTGTTGCTCGAGGGTGACGACCTGGAGCAGTTGCTGATCCGGGCGCAGCGGGAAGGTGGTCCGCGCGCGCGCATCGTGCGGGCCGAGAAGGTGCGCCACGGTGGGGTGATGGGCTTCTTCGCCCGGGAGAGCTTCGAGGTCGCGCTGGAGATCCCGGACGACGGCGGGAGCCCCGAACCCGGTGGGAGTTCTCCTGCCGCACCGGATGGAGCGGGGCCGGAGCGATCGCCGGTCGAGGCGTTGCTGGACCGCCTGCAGGATCGGCTGGTCGACGTCTCCGAGGTGACGATGCCCCCACCCCCTCGTGATCATGCAGTTTCGACGGATCGAGACCACGCGGCCACGCTCGACGCCCTGGACGACCTCGCCCAGCACCTGTCGATCCGGGGGACCGGCACCCCCTCCGGCATCCCCGGCGGCCCTCCTGCCGGCACCCCCGCCGACGCTCCAGCCGGCCGGGACCTGGTGCCGCAGAAGGGCACCGGGCGGCCCGAGGTCGAGGAGCAGGTCCTCGAGGGGCCCGGCCTGGAGGAACCCGGCCTCGCGGAGGCGGGCACCGCTGAGGCTGGCACCGCGGAGGCTGACACCGCGGAACCCGGCGCCCGGGAACCCGGGCCTCGACCCCGGTTCGCCCCGTTCGGGCAGACCTTCGATGCCGCCCTGCAGAAGTTCGGATCGGTGGTGCAGCAGGCCCAGGCCCGCCAGGCGACCAGCCAGGACGCGCCCGAGGACGGCGCCACCGGCCACCCGGTCGGCCCCGACCCCGACCCAGCGATCGCCCTCGACATCCACGTCGACCCCGCCATCGACAGCGACCCGGACATCGCCGCCGTCACCGGCATCGAGCCCGTCGCCGGCGTCCCCGGGGACGAGGTCGACGTCCTGGACCGTCCCGAGGGCCTGCCCACCCGGTTCGCCGAGACCCTGATCAGCCCGCTGGACATCCGGGCGTCGGCCTCCCTGGCCACCCCGGCCTCCCCGGTGGCGCCCAACGCGGTGATCGGCAGCGCGCTGGCCGAGCCCGCGCCGTCCGGGGAGATCCTCTCCGTGCCCTGGGGCGCCGCGGTCACCGCTCACCCCATGCCGCAGGCCTCGCCACCGGCGGCGGCCCGGGCACGCCGGCGGGCCGCCGATGACGGCAGTCCGGCACTGAGCGACATGCTCGACCCGGTGCTGGCTGCCGAGCGCACAGCGGTGCGCAGTGTCGCCGGACAGCCCCTGTCCGAGCCGCAGGACCTGGTCTTCCACGTGCCCACGCGGGGCTACGAACGGGCGCAGGCACCCCAGCGGGACGTCGACTGGGAACGCGAACTGGCACTCGCCGCGCACACCGCCGCCTACGCCGCGGTCTACGCCACCGTGCACGAGGACGGGCTGGCTGCGGCCCAGGTGTCCCGGGCCCGCGCCCAGGCGGCAGCCGGGTCGCCACGGATCAACGAGTCCGGGGATGCCTTCCGCGAGCACTTCGGCGACCCGCTGTCACCGATCCCGGCCTCGCGAGCGGCGACCTTCGCCCTGGTGGAACCGCGCCCCTGGACGGCGCGGCACGTCAGCGTGCCTGCCTTGCCGCCGCCGGCCTCGCCGGCCTGGCGCCACCAGGCGGCACATTCGTCCGAATGGGGGACGTCCACCGCGTCAGGTCACTGGGCGCACCTGCCGACATCTGCTGGCATGGTGATCGAGAACCCCGCCGGCCCTGGTGACCCCGACCGCGCCTCGCGCCCGGAGTTCACCGCGCTGCTCGACCAGTTGCGCTTCGCAGGTGAGACCGATCCGGCCGCCGACGGACGCCACAGCGCCCCGGTCGACGGCGCGGGGGCTCCGCTCGAGGCACTGATCCCCGAGCCGATCGCCGCCGAGGTCGCCTGGACCGTGGTCGAGGGACACGGCGAGGAGTCGGCCGAGGACGAGGACGAGGACGCCCAGCGGACCGCACCCGATGCCCACGAGACGCCGACCGAGCCGAGCGCCCCGGCGATCGATCACGACATGGTCGAGAGCATCCGGCGGCAGGCTCAGGCCGCCATCGACGAGGTCTACACCGCCGCCGGCATGTACGAGGAGGCCATGCGCACGAATCGCGCCACGGCCACCATCCCGATGCCCCGTCGGGAGTCCCTGCGCCTGATCAGCGATCGCGCCCGCGAGAACGCCGCCCAGGAGGCATCACCCGCCCCGGCGGCGGACTGGGAGTCGTTGATCGAGCGGGCCAGTGACGCGGTCGGCACCGATCCCATCGACACCGACCCGATCGGCACCGATCTCGGCGAGCAGCCGACCCTCGACCTCACCCACCTGATCGTGCCCGCCACCGACACCCCGGTCGAGCTGGTCACCGAGGTGATCCCCGAGTACGACCCGATGTTCGCGCCCGTGCCCGTGCCCGTGCCAGTGCCGGTGCCGGTGCACGAGTCTGTGTCCGTGTCTGGGTCTGTGCCGATGCAGGCGCGGTCCGGTGAGAGCGGACGGCTGAGGCTCGACCAGGCCCGCCTGCGCGCCCTCGGGGTGCCCGAGGAGATCATCGGCCGGCTGCGGGGCGGGGACCGCTACGCCGACGTCTGGCAGGCGCTCGAGCAGCTGCCCGCACCGGACATCGACCCCGACCTCGCCCTGGTGGCGGTGGTCGGAGCCCCCGAGGTGGTCCTGCTCGAGGCTCACCGGGTCGCCGTCGACCTGGCCGTCGGCGAGCAGCCGCGGCCCGTCGTCCACGTCGCGGCCGGGCGCCCGCTGGACCTGCCGGCGCAGGTGGGCCGGTACCCGCACTGCGTGATCGCGATCGAGACCGACGGCAGCGGGGACTGCTCGCAGGTCCTCGAACCGCTCGGCCGGATCGCACCCGGTGCGCTGATCGTCGTCCTGGATGCCGACCTGGAGCCGACGGAGGCCCGGCGCTGGCTGTTCGAGCTGGGCGAGGTCGACGCCATCGCGCTGGACGGCGTGAGCACCAGTGCGGCCCCCGCACGACTGATGCAGCTCGGCGTGCCGATCACCCGGCTGGACGGGATCCCGATCGATCGGCTGACCTGGACGGCGCTGCTCTGCGCGCAGCTCGAGGCGGCACACCCCGCCCGATGAACCCGATCACGGCAGGCGTCGGCCTGGCGGCCCTGGTCGCCGGGCCGCCGCTGTATGCCATGGTGCAGCGCGGCGAGCTCGACCTGACCGGTGCCCTGGAGCGGGGTGGGCTGGTTGCGGTGGCCTGCGCGGTGGGCGCCCGCTGGATCTCGACCATCGCCGACGGCTACGCCCGCGACCATCGCCGGGCACGGGTGGAGGCCCAGCGGGACGCCCTGCTGGCCGAGCAGGTCACCAAGCTGTTGTCCCAGGGCAACGCCGAGGGCGGCGGCCCCGCCGGGAAGTCGGCCAAGCCCGACAAACCGGGGAGGGTGCCCGGCGCCGGGGGGCAGTGACCCGTTCCGCACGGTGTCGTTACCCACCGGTCGCACCTACCCTGACGAGGCACGGGGACCTCGGTCGGAGAGTGGGGCATGAGACAACTGCGGCGCGTGGCCATCGTCAACCGGGGCGAGGCCGCCATGCGGCTGATCCACGCCGTCCGCGAACTGTCCGCCCGCACGGGTGAGCCGATCGAGACCATTGCGCTGCACACCGACGGCGAGCGGACGGCGATGTTCGTCCGGGAGGCCGACCACGCCTACTCCCTCGGGCCGGCGGCGGCCCGGCCCTACCTCGACCACGCCGTGCTCGAACGGGCGCTGCGCGAGAGCGGGGCGGACGCCGCGTGGGTGGGCTGGGGGTTCGTCGCCGAGGACCCGGCGTTCGCCGAGCTGTGCGAGCGGATCGGGGTCACCTTCGTCGGGCCGGGGCCCGAGGCGATGCGCGACCTCGGGGACAAGATCGCCTCCAAGCTGATCGCCGAGAAGGCCGGGGTGCCGGTGGCCACCTGGAGCGACGGCCCGGTGCCGGACGTCGACGCGGCCGTCGAGCACGCCGCCCGGATCGGTTACCCGATGATGCTCAAGGCCGCGGCCGGCGGTGGGGGCCGCGGCATCCGCGTGGTGCGCAGCGACGAGGACCTGCGCGCGGTGTTCGACCGCACG
Source organism: Kineosporiaceae bacterium (assembly GCA_016794595.1). Classification (GTDB taxonomy): domain Bacteria; phylum Actinomycetota; class Actinomycetes; order Actinomycetales; family Kineosporiaceae; genus JADJPO01. The sequence goes on along the minus strand of JAEUJN010000122.1, from coordinate 41,176 downwards.
CGCGAGGAGGCCCTGCGCGCCTTCGGCAGCGACGTGGTGTTCCTGGAGCGCCTGATGACCGGGGCCCGGCACGTCGAGGTCCAGCTGATCGCCGACGGTCAGGGCACGGCGTGGGCGCTGGGGGTGCGCGACTGCTCGGTGCAGCGGCGCAACCAGAAGGTGATCGAGGAATCGTCCTCGGTGGTGCTGGACGCCGAGCAGGTGCGCCTGCTGAAGGAGTCCGCGGCCCGGCTCGCCCTGTCCGTCGGCTACCGCGGCGCGGGGACGGCCGAGTTCCTCTACCAGCCGGCCGAGCACAGCTTCGCCTTCCTGGAGGTGAACACCCGCCTGCAGGTCGAGCACCCGGTCACCGAGATGACCACCGGCCTGGACCTGGTCGCCCTGCAGCTCGGGGTGGCCGCCGGTGCCCGGTTGTCCGACCTGGTCGGTGAGCAGCCCGCCGAGAGCGGCCACGCGGTCGAGGCCAGGCTCAACGCCGAGGACCCGGACCGGGACTTCGCCCCTGCCCCGGGCCGCATCGCGTTGCTGCGCCTGCCGACCGGTCCCGGGCTGCGGATCGACACCGGGGTGGGCGAGGGCGACGTCATCCCGGCGGACTTCGACTCGATGATCGCCAAGGTGATCGCCTACGGGGCCAACCGCGAGCAGGCGCTGGCCCGGCTGCGCCGCGCGCTCGAGGACACCACGGTGGTGATCGAGGGTGGGACGACCAACAAGTCGTTCATCCTGGACCTGCTCTCCAGGCCGGAGGTGCGCGAGGGCCGAGCCGACACCGGATGGATCGACCGCGAGCGCGCCGGTGGCGGCCTGACCAATCACCGCCACGCCGGGATCGCCCTGGTGGCGGCGGGAATCGACGCCTATGACGAGGTCCAGCGGGCCGAGCGCAACCGGTTCCTGGCCAGCGCCTGGGGCGGCCGCCCGCAGGCCCGCCACGAACCGGGCCGGGAGTTCTCCCTCGGCCTGCGGGGGAGCACCCACGAGCTCGCCGTGGCGCAGGTGGGGCTGGACCGCTACCGGGTCAGCGTGGACGGTGCGGTGGTCGAGGCAGAGCTCGAGCGGCTCGGTCCGTTCAGCGGCCGGTTGGTGGTCGAGGGCGAGGCGCACAAGGTGGTGATGGCCACCCACGCGGCCGCGCACCAGGTCGAGGTCGACGCTGCGGTTCACCGGATCACCAAGGACTCCGGTGGCGTCCTGCCTTCTCCCGCACCGGCTCTCGTGGTGGCGTTGCCGGTCGCGGCGGGGGACCTGGTGGCTGCCGGGGCGCCGGTGATCGTGCTCGAGAGCATGAAGATGGAGACCGTGATCCCGGCCCCCTACCCGGCCCGGGTGCGCGAGCTGCTGGTGGGTGAGGGCGACCAGGTGGGGGCCGGCGATCCGCTGCTCGCCCTGGAGCCGGTCGAGGAGGAGGGCGGCGAGAACCCCGGATCGGGCGCGGCAGCCGAGACGGTCGTGGACCTGCCCGTGGCCGCTGTCGAACCCACTCCGGCCGAACATGCCCTGGGCGCGCTGGCCGACCTTCGGCACCTGCTGCTCGGCTTCGACATCGCGCCGGAACAGGGCCGGCTCCTGGTGGGCGAGTACCGCTCCCTGTGCGAGGAATCGGGGTGGGGTGGCACGCACTCGGCCGACGAGCCGACCGCGGCCCGGCTGCTGGACGCCGAGCTGGATGTGCTGACGGTGTTCGCCGACCTGTGCGAGCTGGGGCGCAACCGGCCGCACGCAGGGCTGGCGGGCGAGGACGACGAGGACGGGCGCGGCGAACGGGTGCACAGCCCCCGGGAGTACTTCCACACCTACCTGCACTCCCTGGACGCCGACCGTGCCGGACTCCCGGAGGCCTTCCGCGCCAAGCTGATCCGCATGCTGGGCCATTACGGGATCACCTCGCTCGAGCGGACGCCGCGGCTCGAGGAAGCGGTCCACCGGGTGTTCCTGGCCCAGCAGCTGACCCCGTCCCTGGTGACGGCGATCGCCGAGTTGCTCGAACGCTGGCTCGCGAGCCCGGTGCCGGCCAGGGGACAGGCAACCCACGCCACCGACGTGCTCGACCGGCTGGTGCACGCCACCCAGCTGCGCTACCCGACCGTCGGTGACCTGGCACGCAGCGCGCGACACCGCTGGTTCGAGGCCCCGCTGACCGAGGCCGCTCGCACCGCCGCCTACGACGAGGTGCAGGCCCACCTGGCCTACCTCGCCGCGCACCCCGGCGCCCGGGACCACGACCAGCGGGTGGACGCCCTGGTGGCCAGTCCCGAACCGTTGGTGCGCTTCCTCGCCGATCGGCTGGGCAGTTCGGGGGCACCGGTCGAGCCCATGCTGGAAGTGCTGGTGCGCAGGCACTATCGCGATCACACGCTGCACCGCCTCGACGTGCGGGCACCGGGCGACCGCGCCCTGGTGACCGCTGACTACGTGATCGACCAGCGGCCCTCGCACCTGGTGGCCACCGTCGCCGATCTGGGCGAGCTGGAGCGGGGATCGGCTCTGATCGACCTGCTCACCGCAGAGGTCGAGGCAGCTCCCGTGGGCCACGAGACGGTCATCGACCTCTACCTGTTCTGGCCGGACCAGCCGGACGGCGAGGCGGCCGTGGAGCGGTTGGGCGACCTGGTGAACCGCCTGCCGGTCGTCCGCCGCGTGCGCCGGCTCACGGTGGTGAGCTGCTCGGCGGCCGATGCCGTCCGGCACATCACGTTCCGCCCTCAGCGGTTCCACGCCGATGCCGGCGGCCACTTCCACGCCGACGCCGGGGTGGAGGACTCGCCGGGGGAGGAGATGGTCGAGGACACCCTGGTCCGCGGCGTCCATCCCATGGTCGGCCGGCGGCTGAACCTGTGGCGGCTGAGGGACTTCGCCCTCACCCGGCTGGACTCACCGAGCGACGTCCTGCTCTACCGCGCGGTGGCGCCCGGCAACGAGGCCGACGTGCGGCTGGTGGCCATCGCGCAGGTGCGCGAACTGTCCATCGTGCGAGACAGCGAGGGCACCGTGCACTCCCTGCCGCAGGCCGAGCGCGCCCTGGCCACCTGCATGGACGCCGTCCGGCGTGCCCGGGCCGCCGAGCAGGAGCGGCTGGGCCGGCGGATCACGCTCGACATGAACCACATCTGGCTCTACATCTGGCCGGTGATCGACGCCGAGCTGGAGCAGTTGACGGCCCTGCGCCGCTCGATCGCGCCCCTGACCGTGGGGGCCGGCGTGGAGGAGGTGGTCGCCTGGGGCCACGTCGGCCTGGGCGCCGGCGAGCCGACGGCGATCGCCGCCCGGTTCTCTTACCAGCCCGGGACGGGGGTCGAGGCCAGCGTCGGGCCGCCCCCGCGGACCCGGGTGGAGCCGCTGGACGACTACGCGCAGAAGGTGTTGCGCTCCCGGCGGCGGGGAGCGATCTACCCCTACGAATTGATCCAGTTGCTCATCGAGGACGGCGGCTCGTTCGTCGAGCACGACCTGCTCGGCGGCGAACTCGTGGCGGTGCGCAGGGATCCCGGCACCAACACGGCCGGCGTCGTGGTCGGCGTGGTGACCACCCCGACGGCGCGCCACCCCGAGGGAGTGCGCCGCGTCGTCCTGATCGGCGATCCCACCCGCTCCCTGGGGTCGGTGGCCGAGGCGGAGTGCCGGCGGATCATCGCCGCCCTGGACCGGGCCGAGCGGGAACGCATCCCGGTGGAGTGGTTCGCGCTGTCGGCCGGTGCCCGGATCTCGATGACCTCGGGAACCGAGAACATGGACTGGGTGGCCCGCGCCCTGCGCCGCATCATCGAGTTCACCCAGGGCGGCGGCGAGATCAACATCGTGGTCACCGGCATCACCGTTGGCGCACAACCGTATTGGAACGCCGAGGCGACGATGCTGATGCACACCAAGGGGATCCTGGTGATGACCCCCGACAGCGCCATGGTGCTGACCGGCAAGGCGTCCCTGGACTACTCGGGTGGCGTCAGCGCCGAGGACAACTTCGGGATCGGCGGCTACGACCGGGTGATGGGGCCGAACGGGCAGGCGCAGTACTGGGCGGTGGACCTCGCCGGGGCGATCGAGATCCTGAACGCCCACTACGACCACAGCTACGTCGCACCGGGGGAGCGGGCGGCTCGCGCGGTGGCGACCACCGACCCGCGCGAGCGCGACGTGTGCGACTACCCGCATCCGGCGGTGGACGGCGCGGCGCCCGACTTCCGGACCGTCGGCGACATCTTCTCCGCGGCGGCCAACCCCGAGCGCAAGAAGCCGTTCGACATCCGCACGGTGATGCACGCGGTGGCCGATGCCGATCACCGCCCGCTCGAGCGCTGGGCGGACATGGCGGACGCCGAGACCTGCGTGGTGATGGACGCCCACCTCGGCGGGTACCCGGTGTGCCTGCTGGGGATCGAGTCCCGGGCCATCGGACGGCGAGGGTTCCCGCCCACCGACGGCCCGGACGCCTGGACGGCCGGCACACTGTTCCCGCGCTCGTCCACCAAGGCCGCCCGCGCGATCAACGCCGCCAGCGGCAGCCGGCCCGTGGTGATGCTGGCGAATCTGTCCGGGTTCGACGGATCGCCGGAGTCGATGCGCAGGCTGCAACTCGAGTACGGCGCCGAGATCGGCCGGGCGGTCACCAATTTCGACGGCGCGATCGTGTTCTGCGTGATCTCGCGCTATCACGGCGGGGCGTTCGTGGTGTTCTCCAAGGCGCTCAACGACCGCATGCAGGTGCTGGCGGTCGAGGGCTCCTACGCCTCGGTGATCGGCGGGGCCCCCGCGGCGGGGGTGGTGTTCGCCGGCGAGGTCGACGCCCGGACGTCGGCCGACCCGCGGGTGCGCGCCCTCGAGCGGTATCTGGCCAGCGCCGGCGAGGCCGAGGCGGCACTGCAGCGACGCGAGCTGGCCGAGCTGAGGGCAGCGGTGCGCGCGGAGAAGCTGCGCGAGGTGGCCGCCGAGTTCGATGCCGTGCACTCGATCGAGCGCGCGGTCGAGGTCGGCTCGGTGGACGCCATCATCCCGGCCTCCCGGCTGCGCCCGGAGTTGATCGCCGCTGTGGAGCGCGGGCGCGCCTGACGCCCGGTGCCGCTCTGGGGTGATCGCCCACGGCGTACCCGATTCGGCGGGTGGCGGGGCTGCCGAGCGGGGCACGTGACCCCACGACCGACTCACAACACTTCCACAACACCTCGGTCAGATCATGTCCTCGTGCCGACATCCGAGAGGGTAAGGAGCGCGAGATGCGAGGACAGATCAGGCGTGGCCGGGTTCGGACCACCGGTCGCGCGACCTCGACGGACACGGGTCCCCGGAGGCGACGCGGACTGCGCCGGCGGGTGCTTGCCGGGTCCTGCTCCCTGCTGACGGCTCTCGGGGTCGCCCTGATGGGCAGCGCACCGTCGGCGCAGGCCGCCTCGGGACTGAACGGCACCAGCCTGCAGTTGATCAAGAGCTATTGCACCCGCTCGAACCCCACCTATTGGTGGGGCATGACCGTGCAGGACTCGGTCGTGCACCCCAACAACGCCCCGCGCGGCTCGGTCTACTTCTGCATGTACAAGTACCGGATCGCCGACGCGGACCCGTCGTTCGACTACTACACCATCGCGATCCAGTCGTTCTGGACCACGACGAGTGGAACGACCACGTACACCGCACTGATGAACCAGTCGGTGTACTCGAACTGGGCAGCGCGCGAGGACGTCTACAACGCCACCCCGACATTCACCTCCAACCAGAGCTGCTCCACCCCGCTCCAGATCCAGTTCACCGTCGGCATGTTCGCTGTCGGCGTCTCGCCGCAGATCTGCAGTGGCTACTCGGTCAATCAGATCTCCGAGACCGTGCGCGGGGCAGCGTGGAGTACCGCCCGAGTGGGGAAGGTGGTCGGACTCGAAAGCGCCTACGCGCAGAAGATCCCCAACGGCGGGTCGACACCCCGCTTCGATGTCCAGTTCAAGGTGCCGCAGTACATCGCCTCGTGGACCGGCAACTACTGGCACTACACCGCGGCGTGGCAGAACGTCACCTACGCCGGTTGGTGACGAGAGCCCTTTTCGGTATCGCGCGGCTCCGGATGCGGATCCGCACACCCATCTCGTGAGCAGGAGAACACCATGACAGTCAGACCGACCACCCGGCGACGCGGACGGAAGGCCCTGTTGATCACCGTGGCCGCGGTCGGGCTTCTCGGCGCGGGGTCCTCACCGGTCCAGGCCGCCAGCACGCCGGGATATTGGCGCACCTACACCAAGACCGCGAACTGGGAGTGTGCGCCGGCCATCACCCTCACGGACCGGTGGGGTCGCGGTTCCCTTCCGGGTATGTACGTCCAATCCTGCGCTCTGATGGACCGCTTCTACGGCACCGCGGTGCTGGTCGTCACGAACAAGACCGGCGGCACGGTGACTCTCCAGGGAGCGTTCACTCATCTGGACAAGTACCCGACCGGCGATGCGTACGGCAACTCTTTCGGGGAGTGCTACAAGTCCGCCCTCGGCAACAACCAGACGCGTGCCTGCTACGGCCCCAAGATCCAGGTCGGATGCGACACGGTCTATGCGCAATCCCAGGTCGAGGTCTGGTCGGCAGCCGGGCGCCACTACGAGCCCGTGCCGTTCAACAGCTACTACGGCACAGGTTCCTTCTGCCCGTGAGCGCCCGGTCAGGACTCGGTCAGGACAGAGTCAGGCTGCGCGCGATCGACAGTGACTCACTCAGGCCCGCAACCGGCCGGGGCCCCAGCAGGGCGATTGCCTGGCGCAGCGAGGTGACCTCGCTGCGCAGCCCGCTGGAGGCCGCGTTGGCCGTGCGCAGGAGCCGCATCACCAGCCCAGTTGGCGCCCTGAGGGCCGAGGGCCTGCTCTTCCCGCCGCACCGCCCCATGGCTAGCGTTCTGCCGTGCAGAACAGTCCACGCTACGCGATCGCGTCGGTGGACAACGCGCTCGTCCTGCTGCAGACCGTGATGCACGAGGGCGTCGTGCGGGTGGCCGCCGCCGCCCGCGAGCTGGGGGTCGCCAAATCCACGGCTCACCGGCTGCTCGCCCAGCTGGCGCACCGGGGTTTCGTCGTCCAGGCGCCGGACCGGTCCTACGTCCCGGGACCGGCTCTGTCAGGCCTGGCGCCGGCGCGGGACGTCGCCGTCCGCCTCGTCGACGTCGCCCTGCCCCATCTGCAGGCGTTGTGCGGCAGCGTGAACGAGACGGTTCACCTCATGGTGCTCGACGGCGCCGAGGTGCGTTTCGTCCGCAGCGTCGAGAGCAGCCAGGCGCTGCGGGTCGGCAGCCGCGAAGGCATCCGGCTGCCGGCGCGACTGACGCCTGGCGGCCTGGCCATCCTCGCCACGCTGCCCCCGCGCGAGGTCGAGCGTCTGCATCCTTCGCTGCGCCCGGGCTCCGAGGACGCCGTCCGCCTGCTGTCCCAGCTCGCCACCACCCGCAAGGCCGGGTACGGGCTCAACTACGAGGCGACGGAGACCGGGTTGACGGCGATCAGCGTCGCGCTGACGGCGGACGACGCGCTCCCCCGCGCCGCGGTCGCGGTGAGCGCGCCGACCGTACGCCTGCGTCGCTCGCAGATCCTCACCCTGCTGCCCGACCTGCGGGCCTGCTGCCGGCGCATCGAGAGCGACCTGGCGGGCTCGGCTACTTCAGGGCGTACCCGGCGTCCACCGGCAGCTGGACGCCGGTGAGGTAGCGGGCAAGGGCTCGCATGAGCCTCAGCGGGCCGGTCAGGGCGCGAAGACCGGCGCGACGTCGGCGTAGACCCGGTACAACCGCGCCCGCTCACCGTCCAGCTCCAGGACGCCGGCCCCGGGCAGCGTGACGGGGACCCCGTCGAGCCGGGTGTACGTCGTCCGGAACTCGGCGACGATCACCGACTCCTGCGGGGAGTACCCGCCGACGACCTCGTGGCTGATCGCGCTGATCCCGGCGAAGAACGCGCCGATCCCGGCGCGGATCCCGTCGTGCCCGACCATCGGCGGGTTGTTCCCGTAGGTGAACTCGGCATCGGGGGTGAAGAACCGGAGCAGCTGGTCGAGGTCGCGGGTGTCGATGGCCTTCGTGAAGCGGCTCAGCCAGTCGTGGGCGTCGAGGCTCACAGCGCACCGCCGGCGAACAGCGGCGCGACGTCGATGTAGGCGCGCATCGCGGCGATCCGGTCGCCGTACCGCTCGGTCACGGACGCGCCGGGCACGGTGACGGTCGAGCCGTCCGTCCGGGTGTAGGTGACGGCCGCCTCCATGACCTCGACGGAGCCCGCCGTCCATCGGTGCGTGAAGTCGTGGCGCATGCCCGTGATCAGCGCGAAGAAGCCCTCGAGCCCGGCCTCGATCTCGGCCGGGCCGGTGAGCGGCGGGTTGTTGCCCATGGTGAAGGTCGCGTCCGGCGCGAAACGGGCGGCGAACGCCGCCGCGTCGAGGCCGTCGGCGTCGTCGTAGACGGCGCGCACCCAGTCACTCATCAGGACTCCCTTGTCGTGTGTCGTCGGGTGAACGGCGCAAGGAGACGGCCGTCGAAGGGGCGCTGCAACACAAGTTCTGGAGAGCAGAACCTTCAGCCAACACGACGCACGCCTGTGCCGCTGCCCTCGATCGGCTGACGTGCAGCGATACAACGTTGGTGCGGTTATCGCACGGTCAGGGCGCTATTGACCCGCCTGCAGGCCGTTCGTAGGTTCCCTCGCGTCCACCGCCCGGTCCGCCTCGCACGGACCCGGCAGCCGGAATGTGCGAAGGAGACCACGTGACCCAGGACCTGCCGTCCCTGGACCTGTCCCAGCCGTGGGACACCCTCCCTTCCCGGGCGACGCTGCTCGCGGCGCGAGGTGCCCGCGAGCTGGACCTGCCGCCGTCCCCGGACGTCCAGCCCCCCTGGGACATCCCCGATCTCGTCGCGATCACCACCGCGGTCTCCGGACGCGTCGCCCGGGAAGCGTCCACCGGCGCGCCGGCGAGCTTCCCACTGGACTTCGACGGCTTCCAGGCAGCCGCGGTGGAGGTGCTGCGGGAAGGCGCCTGCGGCGTCCACATCGACTTCGGCGGCATCCCCGCCATCCAGCAGTCCGGGCTGAGCGTCCCCGAGGCCTACGACCGGCTCATCCCCGCGATCCGCGCAGCCACGGACCTCGACTGCGTGTTCGACGCGAACGTGCTGCGGGGCGAGAACTTCGCCGAGAACGTCCACCCGCTCACCGCCGGCCTGGCCGAGACGGTCCCGATGGCACCGAACTTCCCCCTGCCGTGGATGGAGGCGGTCGCCAAGGTCGTCACCGAGCGCGGCGCTCGGCTGTTCTTCTCCATCCACTCCACAGCGGAGGTGGACCTGGCCAACCGGTACATCCTCAGCGCGGGTCTGGTGCCGCAGCCGGCGTGCTGGCTGATCCTCATCGGCTACCAGTACGACGACGCGACCGACCGGCTGGCGACCTATCTGGCCCACCCGCGGGCGATGCTCACCGAGCTCATGCAGGTCGTCGAGCGGATCAAGGAGGTCGACCCGGACGGCTTCATCACGGTGTGCGCGGCCGGCCGGGCCGGCCACTACCTCGCGACCGCCGGGCTGCTGCTCGGGCTGCACGTCCGGGTCGGCACCGAGGACACCGTGTACCGCTACCCGCACAAGGACGAGCTGGTCGAGGGCAACGGCGAGATGGTCGCACGCGCCGTCCGCACGGCCGAGGCGCTGGGGCGGACGGTGGCCACACCCGCCCAGTACAGGGAGATGATCGGGCTCCCGGCCCGCTGAACCACCTGGCGCGCAACGAGAAGAACGACCCGGTACCGGTCCGGTGCCGGTCCGGCACAGATCCGGTCAGGACTCGACGAGGAGATCTCATGGCTGAGGCAGGACACCACGGTCCGCCGCCCGGGCTGCACCTGTACACCCGCGACGGGTTCGTCGGGCAGATGGCCTTCGCCATCCGCCCACACACCGTCTTCGAGTACACCTCCGTCACGGGTCCGCACGCACCCAGTCGCGTCGCGCTGGACCGGGTGGAGTGCGCGGACGCCACGGACCCGCGGGCGCTGCCCACGGTCTTCGCCACGACGCGCAACGGCGTCGTGCTCAGCGTCTCCCGACGCAGCACCCCGATGCCGTACGTCTTCCGCAACACCGAGAACGACGAGCTGCACTTCGTCCAGGAGGGCTCGTTCGAGTACGTCACGGACTTCGGCACGCTGCAGGCAGGCCCGGGCGACTTCGTCGCGATCGGCAGGACCATCACCTACCGGGTCAACCCGTCGCCGGACAACGCCGAGAGCCTGCGGTTCGTCGTCGAGACGCCGGAGCAGCTGAACCTCAACCCACCGGCGCCGTTCGGAATGGTGAACGTCGGCCGCGACCAGAAGCGCCCCGTCGTCACCCCTGGCGGCGAGGACGGCGAGACCGAGATCCACGTCAAGTCCTTCGACGGCGTCACGGTCTTCGTCGCACCGCACAACCCCCTGCTGTGCAACGCCGTGGTCGACGGGCAGCCGCCGGTCTGGCAGCTCAACCTCGCCGCCATCGCACCGCTCACCTACACCAGGGGCGGGCCGCCCGGGCAGTTCGCCCAGACGCCGAGCACCGACCTCATGATCTACACGCTGAGCGCGCGTCCGCCGGCGGCCCGGCCTCCGCAGCACCACAACGCGGACTACGACGAGCTGATCTTCTACGTGCGTGGACCCGGCGCGTACGGCGCGGTGAAGGACCCGGCGACGCTCGCGTGGATCCCCAAGGGGGTCGCGCACTGGGGACCACTCGAGGACGTCCCCGAGGGCTACCTCGCGTGGCTGCTGGAGTCCCGCGGCACCCTGCGTCTCGCCCCGGCCGGCCTCGCAGCGGCCGAGCCGATGGAGACGGGGCAGTTCGGCACGCAGGACGGCGCTGCGGGGCCGGGAGCACCGTGACCCGGCCCGTACGGGTGGCGTCCGGGGACAGCCAGATCGCGCAGACCCTCGATCGAGGCCTGGCAGTCCTCGAGCTGCTCGCCACGGTCGGGGGCGGGCTGACCGTGTCGGAGATCGCCGCGGCGCTCGGCATCCACCGCACGGTCGCCTACCGGCTGCTCGGCACGCTCGAGCGCCGCACCCTCGTGCAGCGCTCCGCGGACGGGCGCTACCGCCCCGGCGGCGGGCTGCTGCGGCTCAGCGCGGGCGTCGGCGACGAGCTGCGGACCGTCGCCGTGCCGCACCTGCAGGCGCTCCAGGCCGAGACCGACGAGACGGTGCACCTCGCCGTCCGGACCGGAACCGAGATCCTCTTCCTGGAGTCGTTCGAGAGCAGTCGCCCGCTGCGGGTGGCGTCCCGGGTCGGGCGCACGATGCCCGCGCACGCCACATCGGTGGGCAAGGCCCTGCTCGCCACCCTCACCGACCTCGAGGTACGCGCCCTGTACCCGAAGGGGCGCCTCGAGCTGGTCGGGCCGTCGACCTGCCGGACCGTCACCGACCTGCTCGAGGACCTGTCGGCAGTCCGACACCGGGGCTACGCCCGCAGCGACCAGGAGAGCGAGCACGACGTCGGCTCCGTCGGCGTCGTCGTCCGCGACCGGGACGGCCGGTCCCGGGCGGCGATCTCCATCGCAGCACCCACGACCCGGCTCACCGGACGCGTCGTCGCCGACCTCGCGGAGGCCGCCCGCGCCACCGCCGTCGCGATCGGCGCCGCTCTCTGACCCGGCCGTCCGTCGGCACGCGCCGACGGGCGGCCGGCACACCCTGGCAGCACCGCACCGCCTCCCCACTCCACCCCCGAGGAGCAGCACCATGTCCGAACCGCTCGAGCTCGGCCTCGCCCTGCCTCCGACCCCCGACGCGCAGACCCTCGCACCGACGCTGGCCTACGCCGACGCCGCGGGCTTCTCACACATCTGGGCACCGGACCGCACGCTGTCCGCCCAGCCGCCCTTCCTCGACGCCCTCACCGTGCTGGGCGCGCTGGCCGTGCTCACGCAGCACGTGACGATCGGGCCGGTCTCCCTCATCGCGTCCCGGCGCAACCCGGTGAACACCGCGCACGCACTGGCGTCCGTCGAGTACCTCAGCGGCGGGCGGCTCACCGTCGGCGTCGGCGTCAGCGGCATCGAGCCGAAGGAGTTCGCCATCGCCGGCATCGACACCGCGGTCCGCGGAGCCGTCACCGACGAGTACCTGCACCTGTGGCGCCGGCTCTGGGGCGAGGAGGAGGTGACCCACGACGGGGTGCACTACCGGTGCGACGACATCACGTTGCACCCCAGGCCGAACCGGCACATCCCGGTGTGGGTCGCGGGCGGGTCCGAGGCGGCGCAGCGCCGCGCGGGCCGGCTCGGCGACGCGTGGATCCCCACCTTCGTCACCCCCGACGCGTACACCGCAGGGTTCGACGTCGTCCGTGGCACCGCGCAGGACGCCGGGCGCGACCCCGACGCGATCACCCCTGCGGTCTACGTGTTCGGCGCGATCTCGCAGGACCGCGAGGTCGCCCGCCAGATCGCGGACCTCTCGTTGCAGGGCATGATCGGCGCCCCGCTCGCCGCCGTCGAGCAGTCCTGCATCGTCGGCACCGGGGATGACTGGGTGGCCCAGCTCGAGCGGTGGCAGGAGGCGGGCGTCCGGCACGTCAGCGCGGTGCTGTTCACACAGTCCCTGCAGGACGACGTCCGGCTGCTCGGCGAGACCGTCCTGCCCCGGATCGGGGCGGGTGTCCGTGTCTGAGCCCGCAGACCTCATGGACGGCGTCCGCCGGCTCGGCGGCGCCGGCGGCCCGACCCCTGACGAGAACGACCAGGACGCCGTCCGGCGACTTCGGCGGCTCGTCGCGACCGGCTGCCGGGTGCTGGCCGCGCACGGCGAGAGCGACCTCATCTGGGGGCACGCGTCCGTCCGCGACCCCGACGGCCGCGGCGCCTGGCTCAAGGCGGCCGGCTGGGGCCTGGAGGAGATCACCCCCGACCGGGTCCACCTCGTCAGCCGGACGGGCGAGGTCACCGAGGGCGGCGGGCAGCGGCACGCGGAGTACCCGATCCACACCGAGGTGCTCGCCGCGCGGCCGGACGTCGGCGCGGTGGTCCACGTGCACCCCCGGCACGCGATCGCGCTGGCGGCCACCGGGCAGGACCTGCTGCCGGTCAGTCACGAGGCGAACCTGTTCGGCCCGGACCCGTTGCCACGGTTCACCCGGACGACGGACCTCATCGTCTCCGCGGGCCTCGGCCGGGCGGTCGCCGACGGGCTCGGCGACCGCAACGCGCTCTTCCTCGTCAACCACGGCGTCGTCTGCGTAGGGCCGGACCTGCCCACCGCCGTCGTCACCGCGGTCCTGCTCGAACGGGCCTGCGAGCAGCAGCTGCTCACGACCGCCGCCGGCGGACGCCCCACCTGGACCGGACGCGAGGAATCGGTCGCCAAGCGGGACCGGATCTACACCGACGAGGCCCTCCACCTCGCCTGGGACTACCTCGTCAGACAACTTGCCGGAGGAACGAGCCACGGGTGAGGTCGGCACATCACAGGCTCTGGGTCACGGCGTCCGCGGCGACGCCGAGCGCGGCGGCGATCTCGGGCACCCGCTCCTTGCGGTAGCGCACCGTCGGCATCGACACCGACACCGCCGCGACCGGGTCACCGTCGGCGTCGAGGACGGCGCGTCCGACCGCGGCGAGTCCGCGCTCAGAGCGCTCGAGGTTGACGGCGATCCCCAGGCGGCGTACCGCGCGCAGGTCGGCGTGGAGGCGGCGCAGGTCGGGCCGCTCGTCGGGGCGGTCGGCGAACCGTTCGGGGGCGTAGAGGGCGTCGACCCGTTCGGGGCTGAGCGCCGCGAGCATGACGAGGCCGCCGGTGACGGTGTGGGCGGGGAACACCATGCCCTCACGGCTACCGACGCGCAGCGCCTGGTCGCACTCGACGGAGGCGACGAAACGCACCGTCGTGCCGATCCGGACCGCGAGGTTGCCCGTCTCGCCCAGGGTGTCGACGAGCGCCCGCAGCGGCTCGAGCGCCACCGCCCGCAGCCGCGCGGCGTCCGACGGTGAGCGGCCCGACAGCTCGAGCACCGGTCCGGCCCGGTACACCCGGTCCTCGCCCTGCACCGCGAAGTCGCGGTACACCAGGGTCTGGAGCAGCCGGTGCGCCGTCGAGCGGGCGACGCCGAGCCGTTCCGCAGCGGCGGAGACGGTGAGCGGGCCCTCGACCTGCAGGACGACGGCGAGCCGCAGCGCGTGGTCGACGCTCGTCACGGCGTACGCCGGCGGGGTCTTCATGGGAGCGGACGCACGGGCCACGGGCTTCTCCTTGTTCTGCTGACCAGAATCGTATGTTCCGCAGCGTCGTCGCCGGGTGACGATCGCCGCATGACCGACACGCCGCCGTTCGCTGTCGTCGCCAAGGACGGGCCTGATCAGCCCCCCGACACCGCAGAGCTGCACGACCTGTACCGCGGGTTCGAGAAGGCGCTGCTGATCCCGTTGTGGACCGAGATCGGCAGCCTCATGCCCGCCCATCCCCAGTCGAAGGCGACGCCTCATCGCTGGGAATGGTCGACCCTGCTCGACCTGGCCACCCGATCCGGCGAGCTGGTACCGGTCGGGCGGGGTGGGGAACGCCGCGCCATCGCGTTGGCGAACCCGAGCCTGGGCGGCCGGCCCTACGCGACGCCGACGCTGTGGGCGGCGATCCAGTACCTCATGCCCGGCGAGGACGCCCCCGAACACCGGCACACCCAGAACGCGTTCCGGTTCGTGGTCGAGGGCGAGGGCGTCTGGACCGTCGTCGAGCGCGACCCGATCCCGATGCGCCGCGGTGACTTCCTGCCGCAGGGGGGCACCAACTGGCACGCCCACCACAACGCCGCACGGACCCCGATGGCCTGGATCGACGGCCTGGACATCCCGTTCCAGTACGAGATCGAGGCTCAGTTCTTCGACTTCGGCCGGGATGAGCTCACCGATGCCGAACGCACCACACCGGATCGTTCACGGGCAGAACGGCTCTGGGGCCACCCCGGGATCGCACCCGCCTCGCGGCTCGGCTCGACCGAGGGCACCCCACTGCTCGCCTACCGCTGGACCGACACCGACGCCGCCCTGACCGATCAGCTCGAGCTGGAACGCGAGGGCTTCCCCGGCACCATCGAACCCGGCCACGCCCTGATCCGGTTCACCAACCCGACCACCGGGGGCGACGTCCTGCCGACGATTCGCACCCAGTTCCACCGGATTGCCGCAGGCATCGAGACCGCGCCCCGCCGCGAGACCGGTTCGTCGGTCTACCAGGTGTTCGACGGCTCAGGCCGGGTCACCGTCGGCGACCACTGCTGGAGCCTGACCCGCGGCGACCTGTTCGTCGTCCCGTCGTGGCAACCGTTCTCGGTGCTCTCGCAGGCCTCGGCATCCGACTCGGATTCCGGCGCGCTGGACCTGTTCCAGTTCAGCGACGCGCCCATCCTGACCAAGCTCAACCTGTTCCGGTCCGTCCTGGAGGGCACCTCGTGAAACTCGCCACCGCTCGGCTGATCGACCCAACCGACCCGTCCCGGATCCGGACGGCCGCCGTCCGGGTCGAGGGCGAGGCCCTGATCGAGCTGGGCGTCGCCGACGTCGGCGCGCTGCTGGCCACGCCGGACTGGCAGCGCGCCGCGGCGCTCGACGGCCCGCGGCACCCGGCCGCCGGCGTGAGGCTTGCCCCGGTCGTGCCGCGCCCGAGCAAGGTGGTCTGCGTCGGGCTGAACTACCGCACCCACATCCAGGAGATGGGCCGCGACCTGCCGGCCTACCCGACGCTGTTCTGCAAGTTCGCCGACTGCCTGGTGGGGGCGACGGACGACGTGGTGCGGCCCCCCGAGACGGCCGAGTTCGACTGGGAGGTCGAGCTGGCCGTGGTGGTCGGCACCCCCGATGCGCGCAGCGTCCGCCGGGCGGACGACGAGCAGGCCGCCGCGGCGATCGCCGGCTTCACCGTGCTCAACGACGTCACCTGCCGCGACTGGCAGTTCCGCACCCGGGAATGGCTGCAGGGCAAGAACTGGGATTCCACCACCCCGGTCGGGCCGTGGCTGGTCACCCAGGACGAGGTGGGTGGCGTCCGGCCGGCACTGAAGGTGACCTGCTCGGTCAACGGTGAACTCATGCAGTCCGACACCACCGGCGACCTGCTCTTCGACCCGGTCGACCTGGTGCGCTACGTCTCGACCATGGTGCGGCTCAACCCCGGCGACATCATCGCCACCGGCACCCCCGGCGGCGTCGGGCACGCCCGCAAGCCCCCGGTCTACCTGACCGGCGGCGAGTTGCTGGTCACCGAGATCGAGGGCATCGGCCGACTTGAGAACCGGGTGGTGGCCGAATCCGTCGAGGGGGTGAGCTGAATGGCACCCGACCCGGCTCGCCCCCCTGCTCGGCAGCTCACCGAGACCCTCGGCTTCGTCGCGACCGGCACCGCGCTGTGCGCCGAGGCCATCGGCCGGCTGGACGAGAGCGCGTTCGGCGCCGAGACCGCGTTGCCCGGCTGGACCCGCAAGCACCTGGTGGCCCACCTGGCGGCCAATGCCGAGGCGCTGGTCCGGCTGCTGCACTGGGCCAGAACCGGCGAGCGGACCCCGATGTACGCCTCACCCGAGCAGCGCAACGCCGACATCCAGGCCGGTGCGCTGCGCCCGGGATCCCACCTGGCCCAGTGGTTCTCGGAATCGGCAGCGGCTCTCGACACCGCTGCGACCACCCTGCCGGACGCCGCCTGGTCGGCCGAGGTGGTCACCGCGCAGGGCCGCACCGTCCCCGCGCGTGAGGTGGGGTGGATGCGCAGCCGCGAGGTGCTCGTGCACGCCGTCGACCTCGGTACCGGGCTGAGCTTCGCCGACCTGCCCGAGGCATTCCTGACGGCACTGCAGGCCGAGATCCGCGCCAAGCGCACCGCCGCCGGTGAACAGCTCGACCCTCTGATCGGCTCGCTCGCCGACGTCACCGCCCACCTGGCCGGCCGAGGCAGCGCGGGCGTCACCACCCCGGACGGCGCCCCGGCGCCGCCGCTGTCCCCTTGGCTCTGACCCTGACTGTGACCCCGATTCCCCGCACGCGAAAGGACCTGCCATGTCGCAACGCCCCGATGTCATCGTCATCGGCGGCGGAATCGGTGGCCTCTCGGCCGCTGCCGCCTTGTCGCGCAAGGGAATTCGAGTCCGACTGTACGAACGCTCCTCGGCCTTCGGTGAAGTTGGTGCCGGCCTGCAGATCGGCCCCAACTGCACCCGCATCCTGAACGAGTACGGGTTGCTGGAGGAGGCGATCTCGCTCGGCGTCCTGCCCGAGGCCATGATCATGAAGGATGCCATCGACGGGTCAGAGCTCACCCGGCTCGATCTGCTCGACCTGGAGCGCACCTACGGCTTCCCCTACATGGTGATCCACCGCAGCGACCTGCACGGGCTGTTCCTGAGGGCCTGCCAGCGCCTGGGGATCGAGCTCGTCACCGACCGGCAGTGCGTCGACTACACCCAGATCGACGGGGACGGCGAGGGCCTCGGGCGGGGTGCCCGCGTCACGTTCGCCGACGGCAGCACCGATTCCGCCGAACTCGTGATCGCCGCCGACGGCCTGCACTCGGTGGCCCGGGTGAAGCTGGTGGCCGACGAGCCGGTGAACTCCAGCTACGTCGCCTACCGCGCAGCGATCCCGTTCGAGGCGGTCCGCGAGAACCAGGTGCACGAGAAGGACGTCGTGCTCTACGTCGGCCCGCGCTGCCACTTCGTGCAGTACCCGCTGCGGGGCGGGGAGATGCTCAACCAGGTCGCCGTCTTCCAGTCGCCCAGAGCCGTTGCCGGCCAGGACGACTGGGGCACCCCGGACGAACTCGACCAGGCGTTCGTCGGCATGTGCGAGCAGGTGCAGAAGGGCCTGCCGCTGATGTGGCGCGATCGCTGGTGGCGCATGTTCGACCGCAACCCCATCATGAACTGGGTGTTCGGCCGGGTGGCGTTGCTCGGCGATGCGGCTCACCCGCCGCTGCAGTACATGGCCCAGGGCGCGATCATGGCCATCGAGGACGGCTGGGTGCTGGCCGAGCACGTCGGCGCCCAGCAGGCCGTCCGCAGCGAGACCTCCTCCGGCGTCGACTGGGACACGGCACTGGCGGCCTACAACGCCGTGCGTCCCGAGCACTGCCGCCGGGTGCTCACCACCGGCCGGGCCTGGGGCGAGCTGTGGCACCTGGACGGCGTCCAACGGCTGCAGCGCAACGCCATCCTGCGCGCTCGGGACACGTACGACCACGCCTTCACCGAGTGGATCTACGGCCCCACCGCCCTCACGCCCGAGCAGGAGCCCCCGCTGTACACCACGATCCCGCTGGACTCGGTGACGGTGGCCGCCGGACCGGTCTGAGCTCGGGCTCACCGTTCAACGGACCCGGAGTGCATCGAACGCGCCCCCGGGTGGCTGGTTCAGTTCGGGGTCAGGCTGTGCACGATCGACAGTGACTCGCTCAGGGATTCCAGGTAGGCCCGCGAGACATCGAACGGGGCGAAGCCGGTGGCCGTGATCGCGTCCACCTCGTCACGCTCGTGTGCGCGCACCGCGGCCAGGGCACTGCCCGCCTCGCCCACACCGAACATCAGCGCCGCCCGGGCCTGAGATCCGATACCCGAGGTGGTCGCCACCTCGGCCACATCGCCGCCGAGCAGGTCGGCGCAGCCCGACAACAGGCCGATCGTGTAGGCCAGGTCACGCTCGCGGGTGGCCAGCTTCTGGCAGGCGAACGCCCGGGCCAGCACGGCCCACAGCTCGTCGGGCTTGCTGCGGGTCGCCCCGCCCTCGATCAGGGTGAGCACCACCCAGGCCCGCAATCGTCGGGGGCCCAGCAGGACGATCGCCTGACGCAGCGAGGTGACCTCGCTGCGCAGCCCACTGGAGGCCGCATTGGCCGTGCGCAGGAGCCGCATCACCAGCCCGGGATCGGTGCCGATCATGTGCTCGACCTGGTCCATGGGCAGCTCGGGATCGCTGAGGACGTTCAGCAACCGGACGCAGACCAGCTGCATCGGCGAGAGGGTCCTGCCCTCGATCACGCTGGGGCGCTGGAGGTGACCGCCCTCGAACAGCTCGAAGCCCTGGGCCAGACACAGCTGCAGGGTGGCAGCGTCCTCGATCCCGGTGGCCAGCAACGTGGCCCCGGCCGATCGGGCCCGGCCCACCACCTCGGGCAGGGCGTTGTCGGTCAGCTGCCCGACCTCGATGGCCACGAAGTCGACCAGCTCGAGGATCGCCCCGTGGGCGACATCGCCGTGGTAGCCACCGATCGCGATCCGGAACCCGTTGTCCTTCAGTGCTCGCAGGCCGAGCAGCAGCTCGCGGTCGAGCGCCATCGAGTCGAGGATCTCGACCACCACACTGTCGGGTTCGAGCGGGATCGGGATCATCCCGGTGACGAAGGCCCGGGTGAAGTTCACGAACACCGGGCGGCCGTTGGAGATCTGATCCAGCCCGAAGGTGCCGAACGTGCCGGCGATCAGTTGCGACGTCGCCAGGTCACCGGCGGCCTCGTCGCCGCCTGCCCCGCACCGGAACAGCAGCTGGTAGGCGGCCACGGCACGCTGGGCGTCGTAGATCGCCTGCCGCCCGACCCTGGTGCGCCGCACCAGATCCGAGCGCGCGGCCTGCCCCGTTGTTGCGGACATGAGGCTCCTTCACCGGCCGTCCCGCCGGACCCGTTGTGTCAGCGACAGATCAGGGAGAGCAGACCCGGTCCGTACCCGGCGACGGTGATCTGGACGTCCATCCGATTGCCCACGGTGGCGCTCAGGGCGGCGATGTCACCCGGGACGGCACCGTTCGGGCCCAGCATCTCGTACAGGCGCACGTGCGGTGCGTTGGGCACGTTGAACACCGCGGCGAGGACGTTCAGCACCTCGTAGCAGTTGTCCCGCAGCGCCGGGTACATCTCCTTGGCGGCGATCGCGTCGTCAACGCCCCCCTTGGGCATCATCGCCAGCGCCCCACCGAGCCGAGCGCCCCCCGCCAGGTCGACCACGGCCAGGGCGGAGACCGCAAGCTTGTCGGTGACGTAGACCGCCAGCACGTTGGACGCCTGTGGCGGAACGGGGTTGCCGTCCTTGATCTCGATGTCCCGCCCGATCAGGCCTTCGAGCAGCGAGCGCACGGCGTGCCGGCTCGGCAGGGGGGACGTCATCGTCTCGGTCATCAGGACACCACCGCTCCGAGGATCTCCTCGAACTGCTCGGCCGTGAACGGCTTGGCGATCAGGCCCAGGGCACCGGCAGAGGTCGCGATCGTGCGCATCTCCTCGGATCCCTCGGAGGTCACGAAGCAGAACGGGATCTGCGAACCCTGGGCGCGCAGGGCCTTCAGCAGCTCGATGCCGGTCATGTTGGGCATGTTCCAGTCGGACAGGATGATGTCCGGCGACTCGCTCCCGGCCATCGTGAGCGCCTGGGCGCCGTCCTCGGCCTCCAGGATCTCGTGCCCGGCCATCCCGGCCTGGCGCAGGGTGCGGACCACGATCATCCGCATCGCCTTGCTGTCGTCTGCAATCAGGATCTTCACGGCTGAGTCTCCATGACCTCGTCGTAGTTCTCGGAGCCGGGCCAGCAGAC
The DNA here is from genome assembly GCA_016794595.1 of Kineosporiaceae bacterium. Classification (GTDB taxonomy): domain Bacteria; phylum Actinomycetota; class Actinomycetes; order Actinomycetales; family Kineosporiaceae; genus JADJPO01. Next base: position 20,637 of record JAEUJN010000122.1, on the reverse strand, counting down.
ATCCGGCCCGGGTTCGTCGGCGCCCGCCGAGCGGACGGTGAGCTCGATGGTGCTGCCGAGGACACTGGCGGTGACCCGGACGCCGCGACCGGCGCTGGGTCGCGGACGCTCATGGGCGTCGGCCGTCGGCAGGGACAGCCGGCACGAGTGCCGCACCAGCGACTTCACGTTGCCGGCCAGGATGTTCCCCAGCTCGGCGATCACATCGAGCAGGTCCTCGGGCGAGGGGTTGGCCACCCCGAGCAGCTGAGACCCGATCAGCCGGCCCACCAGCAGCGGGGACTGGATCTCGACCATCGTGTACGAGCCGTCCTCGCGATCGAAGATCGCCAGCTGGCTGGCCAGCACCGGGGTGTCCTCCAACGGCTCGTCCCACCCCGGGGCGACCTCGTCGGCACCCAGGAGTGAGCCGAGGACCTCGACCAGGAGATCCTCGAGATCCTGGCGATGCTCCTCGAACTCGTCGATCACGGTCACGCGGCACCTCCGGTGTGGCGGAAGACGACGGCCTTGCCCAGCTCGGTCCGCTGGAAGGCGCCGTCCAGGTTGAGGGTGGACTCGGCGCCACCGAGGATGAGGAATCCCCCGGGGCGCAGGACTTTTCGGACGTTGGAGAGCACTGCGCGCTTGGTCTCGATATCGAAGTAGATCAAGACGTTCCGCAGGAAGACGATGTCGCTCTGAGGGACGCCGATCGGTGGCTGGGCCAGGTTTCCCCGCTCGAACCGGCACATGTCACGAAGCTGCTTGCTGATCACCCAGTCGCGGCCGACCTGCTCGAAGTACCTGACCAGGAAGGGTGCCCGCATGCCGCGGTTGACCTCGATCTGGGAGAACTTGCCCGCACGGGCCCGTTCGACCATCTTCGGCGAGATGTCGGTGCCGTGGATGCGCGCCGTCCAGCCGGGGTTCTTGGTCATCCAGTCCTGCAGCAACATGGCCAGCGAGTAGGCCTCCTGACCGCTGGAGCAGGCCGCCGACCAGATCGTGATCTGGCGGGTCGTGGACGTCTTCATCACATCCGGCAGCAGGTGGTCGACGAAGGTGTCGAACGGCCTGGCGTCCCGGAAGAACGAGGTCTCGTTGGTGGTCAGGGCGTCGACCACGCTCTCGCTCAGTCGCTCGTCACCCTGACGCAGCCTGGAGACCAGGGCGCCCAGGTCACCGCCCATGGCCCGCGCGAGCGGGGCGAGCCGGCTCTCGACCAGGTACTCCTTGCCGGGTTGCAGGTCGATCGAGCTCCGCTGCCGCACGATCTGCGTCACGTAGGTGAAATCACTGCTCGTGATAGGCATCAGCCCACCCCCACGGGTGCAGGGCCGCGGGTCAGGGAGGCGGCGACCTCGGCGCCCACCCGGTCCAGCGGCACAACCTTGTCGGCCAGCCCGGAGGTCACCACGGCGCCGGGCATTCCCCAGACGACACTCGTCGGCTCGTCCTGGGCGATCACCTCGCCACCGGCGTCCCGCACCAGCCGGGCACCCTTCTCGCCGTCCCGGCCCATCCCGGTGAGGATCACGGCGAGCAGCCGGTCGGCATAGGTCGACACAGCCGAGCGGAACAGGACGTCGACGGCGGGTCGGCAGAAGTTCTCCGGTGGCGCATCACTCAGGTGAGCGACCACTCCATTGCCGCGGCGGCGCACCTCGAGGTGGCTTCCCCCCGGGGCGATCAGCACCCGTCCCGGCACGACCTCGTCCCCTTCCACCGCCTCGGTGACCCGCAAGGGACAGATGAGGTCCAGTCGCTGGGCCAGGAGCCGGGTGAACACCGGCGGCATGTGCTGAACGATCAGCACCGGAATCGAGAGCTGGGCAGGCAACGCCGGCAGCACCCTGGACAGGGCGTCCGGCCCACCGGTGGAACAGCCCAGGATGATCGCCTGAGCCCCCCCGGTGCGCGCCGGACGGGGCCCGGCAGGGCGCGGAGGCGCCATCCGAGCGGCGGCGACGATCTGTGGGCGCAGCCCGATCCCCGTGAGCGCCTTGAGTTTCGGGATCAGCTGCTCACGGACGTTGGCCTGACTCTGGGCGAACCCCGAGACATTGGAGGGCTTGGTGACGTAGTCACTCGCCCCGGCCTGCAGGGCATCCAGGGTGGCCGACGCCCCCCGCTCGGTCAGGGTGGAGAACATGACGATCGGGAGCCGGGGATTGGTGCGGCGGATGACCCGGACCGCGTCGATCCCGTTCATCACGGGCATCTCGATGTCCATCGTGACGGCGTCCGGCTTGAGCCTGGCGACCCGCTCGACCGCGAGCTGGCCGTTCTGCGCCGAACCGATCACCTCGATCTGGGGATCGGCAGCCAGCGCATCGGCGACCAGTTTGCGGATGACCGCGGAGTCGTCGACGATCAGGACCCGGATCCGCCGGGACGGCGTGGTCATGCCGGGACCAGACCCAGCAGGTTCAGCTTGTCGGCGATGACCTCGTCGGTGAACGGCTTCACCACGTACTCGTGTGCCCCGGCGGCCAGGGCCCGCACGATGTTGCCCTGCTCGCTCTCGGTGGTGACCATCATCAGCGCGATCTCGCGGAACTCCTCGCGAGCGCGCACCTGCTTGATGAAGGTCAGGCCGTCCATCACCGGCATGTTCCAGTCGACCAGGATGACGTCCGGGCGAGCGCCGGCATCGAGCACAGCCATCGCCTGGGCTCCGTCCCCGGCCTGCGCGACGTCGAAGCCGAGATTGGTCATCAGGCGGGTCAGGATCGAGCGCATGGCCCGAGAGTCGTCGACAACCAGTGCCAACATGGTGCTCCTCGTGTGACATGCCGGCGGCCGGCAGCCGATGGACGGATGGTGATTCCTTGGTGCTCAGGGCATTTCAGGCCCGCGCCTCGACCGGCACGTCGAGCACCCGCTCGGCGTTCAGGGCGAGCAGGAGCCGGTCGGGCAGGGTGTAGGCGCCGATCAACAGGTCACGCACCCTCTCGTCCACCGTGCTGGGGGTTGCCTCGAAGGGAACCTGCGAGACCTCGAGCACCCCCCCGATCTCGTCCACCAGCAGGCTGACCGGCTCGTCGTCCACCCGGACCACGACGTTCACCCGCTCCTTGGTGGTCTCGGCCGGCGGCAGCCCGAGCCGGGTCCGCAGGTCGATGGCGGTCAGCACCGCGCCCCGCAGGTTGATCAGTCCGGCGATCTCCGGCCGGGCCAGGGGAACCGGCGTGATCTGGTGCAGGCGAACGACTTCCTGGACCAGTGCGACGTCCACTCCGAAGAGGTACTTGCCGACGTGGAACGTGGACAGCTGGCTCATACCAGCGCCTCCTCGAACTTGCTGGTGATCTCACCGGTGGAGAGCCCGCCGGCGGAGCTGTAGAAGTGGGGGTCGGCTGCCAGGACGGCACTCTGCATGTCGACCAGCTCGACCACCTTGTCGCCGACCACGACCGAGCCGACGAGGGCATGGTCGTCGATGTCGCTGCGCGTCCCGGAGCGCTCCGTGGCGATGTCGAGGATGCGCTCGACCACGAAGCCGACACTGCGCTCGCCGCGGGTGTACACCACCAGTTGCACCCCGGCGTCCGGGTCGGTGGCGTCCCCGTAGGCGCCGAGCAGGGTGGACAACCGGACCAGCGGCATGATGTGGCCGCGGTACTGCACGACCTCCCGACCGCCGACCCGTTCGATCGAGGTCGCGGGGATCTCCTCCAGGCGGGTGACCATCTCCAACGGGATCGCGGCCCGCCGATCGCCGGCCACCTCGACCACCAGGACGGGGTCGATCGGCTCGACCTCGAGCCCGTGGTCCTCGGCAGTGACGCCCAGGTTGTTGGCCAGAACGTTCGAGCGCCGGGCCAGGGTCGCGGCGTCCAGGATCAGGACGACGGAGCCGTCACCCAGGATGGTCGCGCCGGCGTAGACCGGGATCCCCTTGAGGTGGCGGCCGAGTGGCTTGACCACGATCTCCTGGGTGTCGAGCACATCGTCGACCACGAGGCCGAACCGCTGCTGCTCGGCGTGCAGGACGACGATGAAACCGCCTCGCTCGCGGTCGATCGGGCGGTCGTCGGGTGAGGTGTCGGCCTGCCCCATCGGAACCAGACCGAGTTGCTCGTCCAGCCGGACCAGCGGGAGCAGCATGTCGCGCAACCGGTAGACCGGGGCGCCACTGATCAGCTCGATCCCGCCGCGGGCGTGCTCGCCCGACAGCCGCACCAGTTCCAGCACGCTGACCTGTGGGACGGCGTAGCGCCGCTCGGCGCAGCCGATGGTGAGCGCCGGGATGATCGCCAGGGTGAGCGGGATGGTCAGTCGGAACGTCGACCCCTGACCGAGCTTGCTGGTGACGTCGACCGCTCCACCGATGGCCTCGATCCGGGTCTTGACCACGTCCATCCCGACCCCGCGGCCGGAGACGTTGGTGACCTTGGCGGCCAACGAGAACCCGGGCAGGAAGATCAGGTGCAGGATCTCCCGTTTGGTCATCGTGGACAGCTGACCCTGGGTGATCAGGCCGCGCTCGATGGCCTTGGCGGCGATCCGGTCATGGTCGATCCCCGCGCCGTCGTCGATGATCTCCAGGTGCACCTGGCCCGCCTCGTGGTAGGCGCGCAGCCTGAGCACGCCCTCCTCCGGCTTGCCGGTGGCCTTGCGGGTCTCGGGGGTCTCGATCCCGTGGTCCACCGCGTTGCGCACCAAGTGGGTCAGCGGGTCCTTGATCGCCTCCAGCACACTGCGGTCGAGCTCGGTCTCCCGGCCCTCCATCTCGAGGCGCACCTTGCGGCCGCACTGCTTGGCCAGGTCGCGGACGACGCGCGGCATCTTGGACCACACGGCGTCCACCGGCTGCATGCGGGTCTTCATGACCTGCTCCTGCAGCTCGCTGGTGACCAGTGAGAGCCGCTGAGCGGAGCGGGCCAGCGCGGAGTCCTTGGCGGTGTCACGCTCGTCGTCCAGGCGGGACACGAGCTGGTTGCGGGCGAGCACCAGCTCACCGACCAGGCGCATCAGGGAGTCGAGCAACTCGACGTCCACCCGCACCGAGCTGTCGACAACGCTGCGGTGGGCACTCTGGGTCTCGAGCGCACCCTCGACGGCCGCCGGGGTGGTGCTGCCGTGATCGACCATGATCTTCCCGAGCGGACGCTGATCGCCGAGGGTCTGTTCCATCCGGGCGATCTGCACCGCATCCTGAGTGGCCGCGCCGGCCTCGACCAGCACCTCCCCGATCGGCGGCGATCCCTGGTCGGAGCCGGCGGGCTGCCCTCCCGTGGCGGGCGGTGTGGCCTTCTTCGCAGCCCGTTTGGCGGGGGCGCGCTTGGTGGCGGTGGCGGTCTTGGTCGCCGTGGCCGTGGCGGCCTCCGGCTCGGCCGGCTCCGACTCGGCGGCGGGCTCGGCCGGCGGCGGCACGGCGGCGGACTCGGCCGCTGCGGACTCAGCGGCCGGGGCGGTGGCCTGGGCGGGCACGGCGGGGGCCGGCGCGGCGGGCGCAGCGGCCGCGGGGGCGCCGTCCTCGAGCAGGGAGGAGAGCGTCTCGATCAGCTGCGAGTGATCGGTCTCGCCCTCGACGCCGGTCTGCTCGATGTCACCCAGCAGGTTGCGGACGGCGTCGACCATGGCCAGCAGCGCCGTGGAGCGCTCCTCGGTCAGGTTGATCCGGCCGTCCCGGAGCCGGCTGAGCAGATTCTCACCGACGTGGGTGAGCTTCTCCAGGCGATGGAAGGCCAGGAAGCCACTCGTGCCCTTGATCGTGTGAATGGTCCGGAAGACGCTCGCCAGCAGATCCCTCGAATTGGGGTTCTGTTCCAGAGCCAGTAGGTCACGGTCGAGTTGGTCGAGATTCTCGTGACTCTCGACCAGGAACTCGGCAACGATCTCGTCGATCGCTTCCACAGGGTGCCTCCTCGCCAAACGGGACGAGGTTTGCATCGGCGCATGGCGGCACACCTTGAGCCCGGCCGGTGGGGAGTTGACGACGGCCCGCCGCCGGCTGGTGAGTTGGTCTCACCGGCCGATCCGATCAGGCAGAGATCATCGCGGGGCTCAGCCGGACCAGCCTGGCGGTGGTCGTCTCGTCCAGTTCGGCGATGGACTCCCGTGATCGCAGGAAGTCGGAGAACGAGCGAAAGCCCAGGGCTCGCTCGCTGAAGGAGGGGTCCATCCGCTTCATCTGGCTCTTGACCGCCGAACTGTGCAGCCACTCGGCGTCGTCCTTCTCGTGCCCCAGCCGCAGGGCCCGCTCGAGCAGTCCGGTCGCAACCCCCTGCGGGTCGTCCGGCACCATCTCGACCTCCGGCAGCTCGGCCTCGGCTCGCGCCGCCTTCTTCCGGCGGCGGGCACCGGACGGCGCCGCGCCGGCGTCCTCGGTCGGGGCGGCCACGATCGGGGTGTCGACCGGCGCCGGGTGGTCGGTGGCGATTCCCGGCAACGCGTCGTAGGTGACGAACTCGTCGCAGGCCGCGGTGAGCGACCGGCTGGTGGACCCGGCGACGCCCACCCCCACCACGTATCGCCCGAGGCGGCGGCAGCGCTGCGCGAGGGCGATGTAGTCGGAGTCCCCACCGACGATCACCACGTGGGTCAGATCGGGCAGTCGGAACATGTCCTCGACGGCATCGACGGCGAGCCGGATGTCGGCGCCGTTCTTGGCGTGGCCCGCGGCCGGGAACAGCTGGACCAGGTCCACGGCCCGGCTGACAAGCTGCCCGCGGTACTGCGCGTTCACCGGGACCGACCAGTCCGCATAGGCCCGGGTGAGCACCAGGGTCCCGAAGGAGGAGGCGTAGTCGATGACCGCCCCGATGTCGACGGTGGCCTGTTCCAGCCGCTGGACGATCTCGCGATCGGCGGCTCGGGCGGGTTTGTCCGATCGCTCGACACCGCGGGCGCGATCGCGCTGGAACTGGCTGCGACCGTGGAGCTGGTCGTAGCGCGAGATCACGATGTTGTCGAAGTCGATGTAGACGGCGACCCGAGTGACGCCTGCCTCGGTCATGGGAACCCTTCTCGGCGCACAGCGGCGCGCGGGGTGGTGGCTGATCTGTGCTCGCCGGGCTGATGTGCTCGCCGGGCCGATCTGTGCTCGGCGAACGGCTACAGGCGAGTCAGGCCCCGCGTCCCGGCCGGGATGCGCCGCTGCCCATCAGCCCCGAAGTCCACCAGGATGTCGGTCTCCGTCACCTGCAGCACCCGGCCCATGCCGATGCTGTCCACGTTGACCCGATCCCCGACACTGAACTCCGCAGTGCTGGGAGGAATGACCTCCTTGCGGACGAAGGGGCTGGTGGGCAGGACCCTGCCGCGGGCAGGTGGGCGAGTCGACACCCTCCCAGTGTGAGGCCTCCACCGGGATTCCACGCCGGATCACCTCAGCGCGGCGATTCAGAGGTGGTAGCGGTCCACCAGGAAGCCCTCCTCGTCGGTGACCACCCCGCCGGCGGCCTCCACCAGGGCCCGGGCGACGGCGGCCACCAGGGGCTGCACCCGTTCCCGGCTCGCCAGGTACGAGGACGACGGCAGCCGGCGCTCGCGCTCCTCCGGCTGCGCGCAGGCCCAGCGGACCTCGTAGGTCACGAAGGGGTGCGCCCCCCAGTCCTGGCCGGCGACGGAGGGCTCCCCCGGGTCACTGACGTGCACCAGCACCTCGATCGCGCCGTCCCGGTGGTCGGGCAGGACTCCTCCCGGGATCCAGGCCGGACCGGGAAACTCGGCCACCACGGCAAAGGCGTCGATCGTGTCCGCGGCGCGCAGGGCGGCCAGGTCGACCTGGTCGGCCATGGCATGGAGTGCCTGGAGCTCGGCCGGGGTGAGCGGGTCGTCGGCGGTGGCGTGCGCGGTGTAGGCGCCCGCGTAGGCGTGAGCGTCCGGGCCGTGCCATTCCTGACCGTCGACGGCCAGTTCCGCGCCGGGGACGACCCGGGCCACGATCCCCTGGACGACGTGCGGCTCGAGCCAGGTCGGGGAGTGCAGCAGCAGGTCCACGCCCCGCATCGGATCGGGCTGGATCACCACCCCGGTGCCGTGCACCCGGACTGCCCCCTGCAGACGGCGCGCCAGGCCGACCAGGAGTTGCAGCGCCCGGCCCTCCTCCCGCCAGGGAAGGCCCTGCGGGAAGGCGTGCGCGAAGCCGTCGCGGTCGTCCTCCCCCGAGTGCGGCGGCAGGTCGCGTTCGACGGGGGCGTCGAGTGCGTAGACCAGGGTCCACGGCATCGGGACGCCGGCGTCGACCGCGTCCTCCATGCTCAGCTCGAACGGGCCGTACACGCGGCAGTGCCGGCCCAGCCGGGCGATGCCCTGGGTCTCGAGCCGGGCGTCCGGCACCCGCGATCGCAACAGCTCACCGACGTCCCGGGGGCTCACCGTGGAGGGCAACATCAACAGGTGCCGGCTGCGCAACCCGGCCGGACCGCCGTCCGGGTAGGTGACGATCACACCGGTCAGGGGTGCGCTGCGCCTGCGAGCCATGGCAATCCCTCCCGAACCCGCGCCGTCAGACGGTGGTGCGGTGGAAGGACCGGTAGGACAGGCTCGCGGTCGGGCCGCGCTGGCCCTGGTAGCGCGAGCCGTAGGAGGCGCTGCCGTACGGGTGCTCGGCGGGGCTGGACAGCCGGAAGAAGCAGAGCTGGCCGATCTTCATGCCCGGCCAGAGCTTGATCGGCAGGGTGGCGACGTTACTCAGCTCGAGGGTGACGTGGCCGGAGAAGCCGGGGTCGATGAAGCCCGCGGTCGAGTGGGTGAGCAGGCCCAGGCGGCCCAGGCTCGACTTGCCCTCGAGCCTGGCGGCGATGTCGTCCGGCAGGGTCACGACCTCGAACGTCGAGGCGAGCACGAACTCGCCGGGGTGCAGGATGAACGGCTCGTCCGGCTTGACCTCGACCAGGCGGGTCAGGTCGGGCTGCTCCTCGGCCGGGTCGATGACCGGGTACTTGTGGTTGTCGAACAACCGGAAGAAGCGGTCCATGCGGACGTCGACACTCGACGGCTGCACCATCGCGGCGTCGTAGGGGTCGAGGACGACGCGTCCGGAGTCGAGTTCGGCACGGATGTCACGATCGGACAGCAGCACCCGCCCACGGTAGCCCCCTCCCCCCGTGATCATGCACTTTCCCAGGCCCCGTCCATGATCGTCGGTCAGCTGACGGCGAAGACCGTCCTGACCGCGGTGCCCCCGTACACCAACACCTGATACGTCGGGTACCGGTGACCGTAGGTGAGGAAGTTCCAGCCGAGGACCGGCGAGGTGGACCCTCGGTACAGGGCCAGCGGGTAGGTGGACCGGACGGTCAACGTCCTGCCGGTGGCGGCGTGGGTGAACCGGGCGGTCTTGCGGTCCGCGCTGCGAGCCCGCACCGCCCAGCCGCCGTCGAGCTGGAAGGTCTGGGTGGTCCGGGCGAAGGTCGTGGAGTCCGAGACGGTCAGGCTCCGGGCGGCGTTGTCGATCACCAGCGCCCGGGTGTGGGGTGCTCCGTACTGCTTGTCACGCAGGACGACGGTGTGTGCCGGTCCGGAGAAGCGCGTGGTCGACACGGTCACGGCGGCCGACGGCACGAAGGTGGCCTTGCCGCGCGGGATGAGGGTGGCGTGCGCCAGGGGCGCCTTCGCGAACGTGGCGTACGGCCCGGGGTCGTAACTGAACTTGCCCGGGTCGATCAGGACCGGGACGCCCCGGGTCTGCCACACGATGCTGCCCCGGTCCTCGTGGCCGTGGGCCCAGCGGCGGCCCCCGTAGCGGATCAGGTAGAACGAGGTGGTTGGGTCCGACCAGGTCCAGCGGCCGGTGATCAGGCCGGCCGCGTCATCGCGGAACACCCCGCGCCGCTGGGGGGTCGGCTCGTGCTGCGCGGTGTTGGAGTCCCCGTACGGCACCAGGGCACCGGTCGGGGTGGTGGCGTAGGCCAGGGCCGACCGCACGGTGATCAGGCGGGTGCGAATCGACGCGGCGGTGGACGTCGCCTCACGGGTCCCCTGCTCGTCCAGCAGGTCCGCGACGGCGGCCCAGGCGATCGAGTTCGCCCACCAGTAGTCCGAGGCCTGTTCGATCGAGACCCCGGACGGCGTGAACGCCCCGGCCGAGTCGCGCATCAGCCGGGTGATCGCGGTCTGGCGCCAGGCCGGTTTGCCCAGCAGCCTGCCCGACTCCAGCAGGGCCAGGTTCGCCATCAGGCCGTGGTTGTGAGGGAGGCTGTTGGGCAGGCCGTAATAGCGCTTCGGGTCCAGGTTCGCCGCCACCGACATGGTGATCGCAGGGACCAGGCGCGGGTCCTGGGTCATCGAGTACAGGCAGTTGAGCTGCTGCTCGCGCCGCAGGTTGGTCCCCTCGTCCCACCCGCGGGTGCTGGTGCCGGGGTCGCGGTTGGCGCTGACGAACTGCGCGGCGAGGTCGATCACCCGGGAGGTGACCACCGGGTCGTCCTGGGCATACACCACGGGGCTCGCCCACATGAGTCCCTGGAAGTACAGGCGCCAGACCGGTGAGGTCTCGGGTGGGTTCGCCCACCAGGTCGCCGGGATCGACGACAGGGTAAAGGTCCGGGGGCTGCCGGTCAGGGAGATCCTGGTGTCCAGGCCGGTGCCCGAGATCGAGGTGACGACCTGCATGGACGTCACGCCGCACGGCGCGTCCTCACCTGCCGATCCGAGGCGGGCAGAGCGGGATGTGGTCTGCAGGTGGCGCACCGCCGCCAGCAGTGCCGCGGCGTCGTCGGTGACCGACGCCCCGGGGTGTGCGCCCGGGTCGGCTGCCCTCGTCGCCGCTGCGGCGAGCGGACCGCTCGACAGCAGCAGGGCGCTGAGCACCAGGGCGGCGATCGCCGCCCGGATCGCGCGCACGCCTGCCGTCGTCATCGAAGGCCTCCTACTGAGAGAACACCTTCCGGGGCCACGTGCGGGCCGGCGCGGGGGGTGACGTCGCTCTCACGGCTGCCCAGTCCGGCGGGCAGTCGGTATGGCTGCGTCCGGTGCACCGGCGAAAAGGACCATCGCCGGGTCGCGCTGACCCACGATCCTGTGGAAGTTGCTACGATGCCCGCGGTCCCTTCGGGCGACCTACGCGGGTGTAGTTCAATGGTAGAACATCAGCTTCCCAAGCTGACAGTGCGGGTTCGATTCCCGTCACCCGCTCCATCGAGAAACAGCCCCTGACCTGCAGCTACGCACTCCTGAGTTGCCCGTTCAAGATCACCCCGAGGCCTTCTGATGGCCGCCACACTCCCTTGATCGCCGCCGTTTAGACCACGTTTAGACCACGACGATCATGGAATCTCCGCAGCTGCCCGGGTCGACATCACCTGGCTGGGTGATCCGTGGCCTTGATCCTTGCCAGTGGGCGGCCAGTTGCCGACCGATCCGCGCTTGAGCAGTGCTGCTGCGCACCAACCATCGCTCCTTGATCCGTAGCTCTGCTACGGAAAGTAACCATAGCCATTCAACAGTCGCCGAAAGTGCCCGAGAACAGCCCCTGGGCCACAGGTATGCCAGGGTGGCGCCGCACCCTTGACTTCCTTGATGACCGTGAGTTACCTCGGATGTAGCGGTCATAGTTCTCACCGCGGTTCTCAGCAGCGAACAGAGTCACGTTGCAGTCAGGGCCAGCGAGGACTCGACCGGCACAGGATCGCCGCCGCCCGCGAATCTGACCGCGATCCAGGACGACCGGCGACGCCTCGAGCTTGATCGAATCTGTCCGTCCGGTTTGCTCCTACACGGCTAGAGATCATCAGCCTCGACTCGGCTGGCGGGCGCACCGCCGACTTCCTGATCTACTTTCACCGCACCGACACAGGCGAGGCCTACGGAAGACTCAACGACTGACTCGGACACCCCCTCCGCCGTCACCATCTCCGACCTACTCGGCGTCACCCCACCCACCGCCGAGCGGAGGGAAGGCCCCATCGGCCACCGCTGGGCCACCTAAGCCACAAGCAAGTGACCCCCGACCCCGGTCTCTCACCGGCTCGAACATCACTGCGTCACCCGCGGAACACTTCTGCAATGAGCGCCGGTTGTCGGACGCTCCCTCTAGGGTCAGCCACAGCGATACGCGCCCGCCACGACGTAAGGAGTCCAACCAACTACCACACCTCCCCCTAGGCTGGGCGGGGCGGACAGATGGAAGGAACGATGGTGCATGGCGGCAAGCGGCAGCGTGCTCTGCTCGGGCTACCTGGTACTCGACATCGTTAGTCATGGCAAGGTCCTCGCTCGAACAGCTGGCGGGACCGCGGGCAACGTCGCCGCCAACCTCTCCTGGCTAGGTCACACGTCCGCGCTCCTCTCCCGAATCGGGACAGACCCGGCGGGTGACGCTGTCGTTGCCGACCTCGCGGCCAATGGCGTAGACCCGGGCTGGCTTCAGCGTGATCCTGACGTCGAAACTCCCTGTCTGGTGCACCGCGTGGGCATCAGGGGCCACTCGTACTCTTTCAGCTGCAGTGATTGTGGTCGCCGGTTCCAGAGCTACAGGCCGCCGGACATGATCGGGCTGCCAAAGACCGTGCGAACCTTCTTCTTCGATAGAGCAGGTGCCACAACCGTGGCCCTCGCGGAGATGGTCCGAGAACGCGGCGGCCTCGTCGTCTTCGAACCCAACGGTCTGGGCCGGGAGTCGCTGACACGCAGAGCCATGAGCTTGGCGCAGGTTGTGAAGATCAGCGAAGACCGCCGAGATGCCCTCGCCCCCGCAAAGCCGCCCAAGTACAAGCCACAACTGGAAATCGTCACGATGGGTGCCCGAGGCCTCCGCTTCAGACTTGCCGGGCAGCGATGGAACTCGTTGGCCCCATTCCCCACGTCGGTCATCGACGCTGGAGGCGCCGGCGACTGGGTGACGGCCGGCTTGCTCTCGAGTCTGTCGATGGACCAGATCAAGGAACGCGACGCAGTCGCCACCGCCCTTCGGGTTGGCCAGTCCCTAGCTTCACACTCCTGCACCTTCCTTGGGGCAAGAGGGATGGCGACCAACGCCAAGCCAGCCGACGTGGCCGAGCTTGTCTCTTCTCGCGTGCATTCGGCCATTCCAATTCCCCGGGGCTATCGCCCTCCCGCATCGATCTCGCTTGGAAGCACGTCTTCGCGCTGCCCCACGTGCCTCACACCGACTGGTGACCCTCATGAGCCAACACGTGTAGTTGGTAGAGAACTTATGCTAAGCCGATAGATACGGTCTTCCCTTAAGCCACATGCAGGTTAGCCGGTCCTGCTGTCGAGACTCGATCTGATAGTTCTCCTCAGCGAGCGTGTATCTACCAGTGCGGACGGCGTAGACCGGCATCCCACATTCATACGCAGCCAGCAGCACGCCGACGGAGAGCAATTTGCTTCCGTGAGAACTGAGGTGAACTCGGGCTCCACCGAGCGGCGCAAGGGTCTCTCGATAGTCCTGCTCAAACGCAACTAGCGTCCGATAGAGATCGAACGGATTATGCTCGGCCGCATAAATAACGTTGCCCGGCTGAATCCGCCGCTCGTCCAAGAAGAGTTGGCGATGCTCCAAGATGAGCCTGTCGGCCAAGCGCATATCCGTAGCTGGGAAAGGCAGAATCGGGCAGACTTCCTGCGGGTCAACCTTTTCTGCGATTCGTCGCATGGCCGCGTCCGCTCCAGGTCCGAGCACCGGAGCCCAGACTCTTACCGGACGCGCAGCCGTCTTCACCCTGACTTCGCGGCCGAAGCCAGGAAGAACCGACGCGTCACCCACGCTTCCCTTTCTGATTGCGTGGTCAATGCCAGGGTTCTCCGTCACAACTACAACCAGCTCGCGGAGGGGAGCAGCGACGTCGTCACACACCTGCATGAGCGCACTCGCGCACGGGAACGAAATGCTCGAAGGCAATGCGCTCATATCCAGGACGGCCGTTGTGGCCTCTCCCAGCGTTTCGGGCGACGTTACCATCTGGGCTATCAGACGCCCAGCGCTAGAGTCCCTCTCGACGTGCGGGAAGTCCACTGGCGTCAGTCGGTCTCCGAACTGGCTCTTGAGCCAGGCGAAATGGCTCTCGCGATGCTTCGCAATTGCTCCTCGCGAACCACGGCTCGCCTCGGGCTCTATGGCAGCGAGATTCGGCTTTCCGACCACCGCCAAAACCCGTCGAATCCCCGCCAGGCACCTTGGGTCGAAGCCCGCGCCCATCACGAAAAGGGTCTTTTCAATCGGGCGTGCCGCCTCGGACAGGATGGCGTCGACGTCACGCGCCGAGTCCCGGTCAGACGCCATCACCGGGTCTTCCCAAGCAAGCGCACGAGACCCTGTTCCTGCGGAACTCAAAAGAGGCCTCCCATCAGCGAGTCCTGCGTTGGCCTCTGGGCGGCAGCAAACCACCCACTCATCTCCGACAACCTCTTCTCGCGGAATCCTCCCAAGGTGAGCGGCATGCCGAACCGCGGGCAGAGCAGGCGGTTGAGGTACATCACCATCCATCTATTGTTCTTATTGCTATAATCAAGCTCGAGCCAAATGACGTTGTTCGCGACCGCTGACGCAAGCGCTCGCCGCAGTCCAGAAGAACCAGGGAATCTCCGATCGCTGTCTTTGGTTCGGAGTATCTCACGCTCGTGCATGCTAAGCGCTGTGCCAGTCACGCCAGGGGGATATGGCACCGTCGGCTTCTTTGCCTCGAGAGCGCTGATCTCCGCCACTCGGTCAACGAATCTTTGGATCAAGTAACCATCCGGGAATTGGACCAGGTCACGGTAATAGGCCTCGCTCGATTCTCGCGCGATACGATCTTGAATGGTGGGAGGAAGCGAGATGTCCCTTCCGAGAGAGTCCATGCGCAGAACCTCGGACATTGAGTTGCCACACAGTTCCAGCCACTGCTCAATGTTGGCGCTCCCCAGTCGCGGAAAGACCTCAGTTCCATAATAGTACGGAAGATTGAACTCCTGCGACACGCGAAGCAGTCCCGCCTCGCGGAGACCACTACTCCCGCGCTGTGTAACGTCATCGGGCGTCAGCGGAAAGATTTCTTCGAAGAGATCGCCCTGCTGGCGCTTCTTATCGCGCTCCACCAGCACTTCGATCTCGGCCGCCCGCGCCAGCCCGCTACGACCCTCTAGAGAAGAAAGCAATTCACACCATTCGAGGTAGCGAACCTGATTCGCCATCCTACTTGTGGTCCGACGAACAACTTCCGACAATGCAGACTCGATCCGTGCCTCAATTCCCTCCTCTGGCTCGACCTCGAGCATCGCGGACAGAGAACGCGGTGAGACGAAGATCTGCGATAACACATGTTGTGC
This sequence comes from Kineosporiaceae bacterium, assembly GCA_016794595.1. Taxonomy (GTDB): domain Bacteria; phylum Actinomycetota; class Actinomycetes; order Actinomycetales; family Kineosporiaceae; genus JADJPO01. The sequence continues at coordinate 5,451 of JAEUJN010000122.1, read as the reverse complement.
ACGACGGTCTGCGATGTCGAGGAGCATCTTCTGGTAGCGGCGGTGATTCAGCGTTTGGCCGACGAGCCGACGCTGATCCTTGCCTGCAGACGAGCGCTCGCGCGTGACGGCCTCAAGTTCGATGATGTCAAAGTCACGACCAGTCTGCGCTGCCCCCAGCAGCTCATCATCAGATAGCGCCTCAGAGCGAAGAGCCAACCAACGCCCGATGGTCAAGCTTCTGTCAGCCAATTCCTTCATCAGGGCGCTCCGCTGGACTCGCGAGAGCGCATGCCCGTCGTCAAGCATCAACAGCGGCATAGCAGTTAGTTTCTCGCCGTCCACCAAGCAATCGCATGAGGACAGCAATTGCAGAGAGTACAAGCGCGCGTGGCCAGCCGGGAGTCGCTGCCCCGTTCCGACGAGTTGATCAAATAGTTCAAGGATCTCACCCTCGGCCTCCAAGCTCTTATCCATCACTTCGGCACTAGTCCGACCGAGTCTTTCAAGAGCGTGGATGGACCGAGGCTCTCGGGGGCGAAACACGACGCGGCTCGAGCTATTGTCTGCCGCACCGGCCCCAACGCTCTCAAGGACTGCCGTCGTTACTGCGAGCATGATTCGGGCATCCAGGAGGCGAAAGAAGAGTCGGATCTTCGTATCCGTGTCGCAGCGGAGATCTTCCACCTCAAGAAAGCTATCCTGCAAGTTGAGCAAAGCGCCTACAACGGCTGGGCCTTCCGATGTCAACGCCCCCACGTTCACGAGGTGTGAGTAGAGCGTGGAGAGTCTCTGAGGGTTGCGGTCCACGTGTGCGAGCGCGGCGGCGGTGAAGACCGTCATAAGACTTGTCTTCCCAGCGCCGGGCGCACTGCGAATGAGATAGAAATGCTCAAAGGGGGAGGGTGGGAAGACATTGAGCATCTCGGCGCCAAAGGTGTCGCCAAAAACCTCGAGATCGCGAGACGCGCGCTCGCTGTGGCGTGTTCTGAAGGGGTTCGGTAGCACCTCAAGGCCTATCTGAGTGATGGCGCTCGTAGCGCGGGAAGAGCGCTCGCCTATTCAGGCTCGTGGCGCCGGCCAAGGTACGGCCAGCGCTGTCTGCCCAAAGGGGTGAAACGGAGTTATTGGGCGTGTTGTGGAAGAGCACCAGCGGTAAGGCGCTGTCCTTGTAGCCACGCGCCGCACTTTTCTTATGCCCATCCTCCAAGACTGGGTCCCAGAACCAGTCGCAGTCATCCAGCAGTTCGGCTCTTTCGACGCGAGCCGTGGACGGTAGAGTTTGAACAACACGCAGACTCCAGCGCTCACGGAGTCCCAGCGAGTCGATCTGACTCTCAATATGTGTTCGAGCTGCGGCACTGGCGATGTAGAGCACCAGGGTCACTTTGTAGTCTGCCGCTAGAGCGCCCCTTTCCACTAATTTGGCCGCGGTGTTCTGGAACTTACGTGCCTTCCCTTTCATCTGCCCCGTGTCGTCAGTGTCGATCAGGCTCGTTCCACTGCCGTAGAAATCGTCGACAAGTAGCACATGGTTGAATTGCGCCAGTGCATCTGAGCCGAAATGTGATAGAGCCTGGCTAAGCTTGTCTCTCAGGTCGTCGGCCTTATCATCGGCGATCTCCACACTTGGGAAGAACTGCTCGTGCGATAGTCCTGAGCTTGACCTCCTCAAAATGTCAAGCCTTGCGCCGTCAGACAGTGCCAGAACAAGGATTCTCCGCTGTTCAGCGCGAAAACCTGAAGACTCGACTATCGTGCGATTCGCGAATCGTGGAGCGTCCATGCGGGCGGCCACCCGGTCGATGACATCGCGGCGAACCACGTCGTAGTAGACACTAGCGATGGCGTGATCTAGTTCCGCTCGGCTTACAAAGACTAGGCGCTCCGCAACAAATTCGATCCAACGCATCCTGGCGGCTGGATCCGGGAATTGTGCCAACCAGCGTGCGAGACTCTCCATGAAGCGGCTCCCGGCACGAAACCCCTCATATGTGTCCCACTTCCACTCCGCGAGTGTCTGAAGGATGTTTGCGTAGCTGCCCTCCTGCTGCTCGTCCCATTCCAGCAGCTCTCGCAGTAGACGGTTAGCCAGCCTCGTTTCCACGCTGGACCCCTTCTGATACTCGTCGACTAGACGGTAGCGCCCATGCGAATCTGGCGCCGCTCCGTCTTACTTTCACTGCCGCAAGGTAGTGACGAGTCAGGTCACTCGGATCCTGCCCGGGGGCTCCGAGGTTCCAGCAACGCATCGGATCCGGGCTTACCTTATCGACTGAGACGGACAGCGGCCCGTACGCAAGTAGTTCCAGGTCATTGCCTCCGAGATCTCCCCGATCGCCGATCGTTAAGGTGTTCCCGCGACCGCAGCCTAAGGCCTCTGCCACACGTTGCTTCGAGACGTCGCGCAGGAGAATGTCGACACTGTGCCCACTGGCAACGACCCTGACCTGCAGTGCAGGCTCGCGGGCAAGGGCGCATTGGAACAGCGCAAGGAGTCGTCCTGGCGCTGCGTCGCTCGCCGTTACGGTGATTTGGTGTCTACGAACGTCAACAACCCAGGAGTCGTCACGTAAGTCACTCAGGATCTCGACCGCGCCCTTCAAGTCGCCCTCGGGGTCGGTCTGCCTGTGCACGTCATCACTGAGTGGGTGAATCGCAGCCCCGTTGTACATGCCAACGATCACCTGGGGCCAGTGTCGGGAGGGGATCCACTGGCGCAAGGACTGCAGCAAGGAAGGTCCTCGGCCACTTGCGAAAGCTATGCGCAGTCCTGCCTCCAGCAGACGTTCCACCTGCTCCTTCAGTTGATCGGCCGGAGGATCGAAGCGGGCACTCGATTCGCAGCACGTTCCGTCATAGTCGAGGACGACGCCACGAATCTCTCGGTGAGCCGCCGTGTCATGCCATTCGGATAGAGCATCAACCCAGCGGGTCCGAGCTGCAGAGTCCGTGAAGAGATCGCCAGCGGCTCTCATCTTGCGCTCGAGAATGTGCCTCACGCTGTCCGAAGAGTTGAGCGTTGGTCGTGTTCGAAGGTGATACAAGCGTCTCCCCGCAGGCAACACGGATGGCCGGCCCGGGTTGACGCGATCGTTGCATGCTAGAGCGCCGAAGTACCGCATGGTGTACAGCAGCCCGTCTAGCGCGCCAGAAGCTCCCGAGTGCGGGCTATCGAACCGCACCGGGTCGGCGATCTCCGCGAGAGCGCCAAATGTTCTTGTAGCTAGGTCTGCTGACGTTGGGCCGGCAAGCACAACTACTTCCGTGTCCGAGGCCCGACGCGCAAGGCCCACATGGCGCCCGTGCGCAAGGTTGCGTAGATCCGACAACTGAACATCCGCGAGCCCGGACTCGGACAGTCGGGCCTCGAGGTCGATCGCCCCTGGGCGTTGCTCCGGGCCGAAGGCGACGAGCAGCCGCCTTGGCGGTTCGCGGTAACCCGGCGTGGCCACGTTGAGGCCGTGAGGAGCCGCCGGCAACTCGACTGCCGCAGCCCTTAGCCAGGCGACGGCGATAGCCACGAGACTGTTCGTCGCCAAGAATCCATCCTTCGGCGTTCGAGGAACACTATGGATCTCATCGAAGGCACGCGCGATCTGCGGTGACAACTCCTCTTCAGGCACTTGAGTCACCAAAACGGTGAGCTCGGCGGACCTACTCCTCCCCAGAAGGCCGACGACTCGAACGTCTGGGTGCCTGGCTCGCGCACTGAACAACACCACGGCGGTGCGACGCAGGCTGTTGCTTGAGCCAGCAGCATCGAGTTGCAGGGGCGTAATTGCCGTTGCCATCAAGCCAGTTCGCTCGACATGCTCCAGGGCGGCCAACTCAGCCAGGGCGAGCGCTCCGCCACTGCCGACAAAATAGACGTTCAGGTCCGTCAGCCGCCGCTGCAGTGCGGCCATCGACTCGAGCAGTCCAGGCCTCCATGCAATCGCGGTTGACCATGTGCCGTTGAGTTCGTCGAGCTCCTCGAAGTAGTCGCGACCCATCAGCGTACGCACTCTGCCCGCATTAGCACTCTCCGACTGTGGGGGCGCCCTGGCAAGGCGCTTTGACCACAGCCTGCCGCACAGGTCCGACAAGCGGGTGGAGCACAGCTGACCGCAGGCATCGTCAGCGTGTTGCCGTTGGGGCGTATTTCGGTCGGCTAGCCGACGAAGCCCGCTCAGAGCCACGGACAGCCGAACACACCAAGATCAGCTCTTGCTTGCATCTCCGCAGGTCGCGGGCCCGATTTGTGTCTGTCTCAACAGCCGCGCCCGAAGGGATCGGCGACGACCGCACGGCGCAACACCGGCGCGCTCAGTCCAGTGCCCCTAGGAGTAGGGCAGATGGGAGGGCGTGCTCCCCCGCCCTTCGCTCCAGCGGCCTGCTCAGCCAGGGTCATGACGAAGCGTGGGAGTACTGCTGCGGGTAGACCCTGCGGGGGGAGCTGGCCCGCGTTGGTGACCTCACCGGCTGGGTGGACGGCACCGATGGCCAGCAAGACTCCTCGTCGTCGGTGAACTTGCCGAGCTTCTCGGGTCCAGGACTCGCGCCGTGTCGACCCATAGACCGATCAGGGAGTCTTCAGCGGCGCACACAGGAAATGGAACGCCCTCATGCCAGCGGAATCGGAACGGAGCTTCCCCCGGTTTCCAACTCGGCGTGCTCCCTTGTCGACAAACTCTGCGGACGTTCAGCGCTCTACCTAGAAGCCCCACCTACCGCGACCGACCGCGAGATGCGACTGGCGCCCGGCCCAGATCATTCCCGGCAAGACTGCGCACTCATCTTGCACCTGGTTGCTGCCGCGTCGTCTTGGCCACTGGTTCTGCGCACCTTTTGGGTGTGATGACCCTGCATCGACTCTCGGCCGGCGCCGGTATCCGTTACCTGGTGCGGCATACCGCTTCGGGTGATGCGCCGTCCCCACCCGATGGGCTGAGCACGTATTACGCCGCGTCGGGCAATCCGCCCGGGCGTTGGCTCGGCGTCGGCCTGGCCGGTCTGGCCGGTGCGGGTGGCCAGGACGGGATCGTTGTCGGTCAGGAGGTGACCGAGGCTGCGTTGACCGCGGTGTTCAACGGCGTCGACCCGGTGACCGGGCAGCTGCTGGGCCGCGGGATGTCGGCGCGGGCGGTGGCCGGGTTCGATCTGACCTTCACTGTTCCGAAGTCGGTGAGCATCCTGTGGGCGTTGGGCTCTCCCCAGGTGCAGGCCGCGGTCGAGGCGGCCCATCATCGTGCCGTCCAGGACGTCCTGTCGGTGATCGAGTCACGGTGCCTGACCACCCGGACCGGCCATGGTGGCTTGACCCCGATGGCCACGCGGGGGGCGGTGGCCGGAGCTTGTCAACTTTCTTGTGTAAGAGTCACTCTGCCTCTATTTGATCTTGCTGTTACAGGTAGGGGTTGATTCGGTCGGGGTAGACCAGGGCGAGTTCGCCGAGGGCGGCGTTCCAGCCCTGGGTGACGGCTCCTTCGA
>JAEUJN010000037.1 GCA_016794595.1 Kineosporiaceae bacterium | reverse complement strand
GAGTTCCTGCAGGCCTACGTGTTCACCCTGCTGTCGGCGCTGTACATCGCCGGCTCGCTGGCGCAAGACCACTGATCCACCCGCCCCACCCCCGGGCCGGTGCCGGACGGCGCCGCGCACCGACCCCACCAGGGCACCGGACCCCCGGTGCCACAACGGAGAAGAGAGAGAGATCATGAGAGGTTCCCTCGCCATCGTCGGGTACGGCCTGTCGGCCATCGGCCCCGGCATCGGTGTCGGCCTGATCTTCGCTGCCTACGTCAGCGGTGTGGCTCGTCAGCCCGAGGCGCGCAACCTGTTGCAGCCGATCGCGATCCTGGGCTTCGCCCTGGCCGAGGCGCTGGCCATCTTCGGTATCGCCCTGGCCTTCGTCTTCGCCGACTAGTACGGCGCTCCACGGCCGATCCAATCCAGACCTGAGGAGTGAGCGTGCAACAACTGGCCTCGGCTCTCGCGGTGGACGGGGAGACCCCCCCGATCCTGCCGCACCTGGGCGAGCTGATCTTCGGGCTCGTCGTCTTCGCGATCCTCTACTTCGTGGTCGCGACCAAGGTCGTGCCGCGTCTGGAGAAGGTTTACGCCGAACGCACCGCAGCGATCGAGGGTGGCATCGCCCGGGCCGAGAAGGCCCAGGCGGAGGCCGCCGAGGCGCTGGCGGAGTACAAGGCGCAGCTGGCCGATGCCCGCGGCGAGGCCCAGCGCATTCGTGAGCAGGCCCGGGCGGAGGGCGCGCAGATCATGGCCGAGATGCGCCAGCAGGCCGAGGCCGAGGCGTCGCGCATCACCACCGCTGCCCAGCAGCAGATCCAGGCCGAACGCCAGCAGGCCGTCGTCCAGCTGCGCGGTGAGGTGGGCACGATGGCCACCACGCTGGCGTCGAAGATCGTCGGGGAGTCGCTCGAGGATCACGCGCGTGCCAGCGGCGTGATCGATCGCTTCCTGGCCGAGCTGGAGTCGTCCGCCAACGGCGCGGGCGCTCGCGGGCAGGTCTGACATGCGCGGCGTCAGCAGGGTCTCCCAGGCAGCCGGGCAGGAGCAGGTCGAGGCCCTGCTCCGGGCCGGCAGCGTGGAGCCGGCGGCGTTGGCCGAGGACCTGTTCGGGATCACCGGGGCGCTGGCCGCCAGCGCAGGCCTGCGCCGGGCGCTGACCGACCCCTCGCGGGACGGCGAGGCCAAGGCCTCGCTGGTCACCCGGCTGTTCGGGGACAAGGTCTCCGGCGTTGCCGTGGACCTGATCTCCGGGCTGGTCCGGGGCCGCTGGTCGGCCTCGGGTGACCTGACCGACACCGTGGAGTCGCTGGCCGTCTCCGCAGTGCTGGCGGGTGCCGAGCGGGCCGGACGGCTGGAGGCCGTCGAGGACGAGCTGTTCCGGTTCGCCCGGACCGTGGCCGCCGACCAGGGGCTGCGGGATGCCTTCTCGGCACGCACCGAGGGGGACGCGCGCAAGGGCGAGCTGGTGCAGAGCCTGCTGGCCGGCAAGGCGTCCCCCGAGACCGTCCGGCTGGCCGTGCAGGCGGCGTCCGCGCCGCGAGGGTTGCGCACCGAGCGGATGCTGGCCTCGTTCGTCGAGGCCGCGGCCGAGCGTCGCCGCCAGCTGGTCGCCGAGGTGGTGGCGGCCATCCCGCTGAGCGAGGCGCAGCGCGACCGGCTGGCTGCCGCACTGCAGCAGCTCTACGGGCGCGCAGTACGGCTCAACGTCGACGTCGACCCCACGGTGGTCGGGGGCATCCGGGTGCAGGTCGCCGGTGAGGTGCTGGACGGCACCGTCGCCGGTCGCCTCGCCGAGGCCCACCGCCGGATCGCCGGGTAGCGCCGAACATCTTCAGCAGCAAGCACTTTCACAC
>JAEUJN010000024.1 GCA_016794595.1 Kineosporiaceae bacterium | reverse complement strand
CTTGTCGGACGCCGCGAGCGCGGCAGCCGCCGTCAGCTCCCGAGCACGTTCGGAGGCACTCACCCGACGGATCCTTCCCGGAGCCGGACCGCCGGGGGTCCGCCCGCATCACTGGCCGAGTACAACCCGTACTTGGCGATGTACTGCACCACGCCGTCCGGCACCAGGTACCAGACCGGCTCCCCCCGGGCGACCCGCCCCCGGCAGTCCGTGGAGGAGATCGCCATCGCGGGCACCTCCATCAGCGAGACCCGGCCGGACGGCAACCCGGCGGCGTCCAGGACGTGACCGGGCCGGGTCACCCCCACGAAATGCGCCAGTTCGAACAGCTCGGCGCTGTCCTTCCAGGTCAGGATCTGGGCCAGGGCATCGGCACCCGTGATGAAGAACAGCTCGGCGCCCGGCCGGTGCTCCTGCAACTCGCGCAGGGTGTCGATGGTGTAAGTCGGCCCGGCCCGCTCGATGTCCACCCGGTCGACCGTGAACCGCGGGTTGGACGCGGTCGCGATCACCGTCATCAGGTACCGGTGCTCGGCCGGGCTGACCTCGCGCTCGCTCTTCTGCCAGGGCTGGCCGGTCGGCACGAACACGACCTCGTCGAGGCCGAACTCGGCCGCCACCTCACTGGCCGCGACCAGGTGACCGTGGTGGATCGGGTCGAACGTGCCACCCATCACCCCGAGTCGGGTGGGCGCGCTCACAGGTCAGTGGCCGGCCGTCCCCTGGGTGCCGCTCGAGCCGTGCGAGACGAAGGCGCTCGGGTCGTGACGGTGGGCAGCCGAGCGGAAGGCGAAGGCGATCGCGAGCAGCAGGGCGAACACGACCAGGCTGATGATCCCGAACCACTCCGCCGACAGCGGCAGCTCGTTGACAACCTCTTCGTTGAGCAGCATGGCGCTCCGATCCCTTCTCGTACCCGGAACCCGCGCGGGCTAGGCTTCCGGCAGGCGCAGACAGTCTGTCACGCCGAGGCCGTCGTGTGCGATGCACCCGGCCGCACCATGGGAAGGACCACACCACGATGGACGCCGCGCGCCTGGCCGAGCAGCGATCGGCGCACGCCACGGTCGACCTCAGCGTGATCGTGCCCATGTTCGACGAGGAGGCGGTCCTGCCGCTGTTCGCGGCCCGGCTGCGCCCCGTACTGGACGGCCTGGTCGCCGACGGCCTGATCGCCACCTACGAGGTCCTGGCCGTGGACGACGGCAGCCGGGACTCCACCCCCGTCCTGCTGGTCAAGGAGCGCCGCACCTGGGCCAACCTGCGCGTCGTGCGGCTGCGGGCCAACGCCGGTCACCAGGCGGCGCTGTCCGCCGGGCTCGCCCGGTGCCGCGGCGACTGGGTGGCCTCCCTGGACGCCGACCTGCAGGACCCGCCCGAGGTCCTGCGCGACATGCTGGAGTGCGCGACCCGGGACGGCGTGGACGTCGTCTACGGCATCCGCACCGACCGCAGCACCGACTCGCACTTCAAACGCCGGACGGCGCGCGCCTACTACCGCCTGATGCGGGCCACCGTCGGCAACCACGTGACCTCCGACGCCGGTGACTTCCGGCTGATCAGCCGGGCCACCGTGGACGCGGTGAACAGCCTGCCCGAGCACAACCGGGTGCTGCGCCTGGTCATCCCGGCGCTCGGCTTCCCCTCGGGCGAGGTCGGCTACCGCCGTGAGGCCCGGGCCGCGGGCCAGACCCACTACCCGATCTCGCGCATGATCCGGCTGACGGTCGACAGCCTGACCGGGTTCACGATCGCCCCGCTGCGCGTGGCCACGTGGGCAGGCCTCGGTGGCGCGGTCCTCACCGGGCTGCTGTTCGGCTACGCCCTGCTCGCCTACCTGAGCGGGCGCGTCGTCCCGGGCTGGACCTCGACCTTCGTCGCGGTCGCCGGGGTGGGCGCGGTCCAGTTGCTGTGCGTGGGCATCCTCGGCGAGTACGTCGGGCGCCTGTACACCCAGATGCAGGGCCGGCCCTCCTACTTCGTGGCCCACGACTCCCTGGACGACGACCTCGGCGAGTGATCAGTACCAGGGTGGGGATCAGGCGAACTTGCGGGCCCGCACCAGCACCGACACCCCCGGCAGCGAGCCGACCGGCAGGTGACGCTCGGCGGCCACCACCCCGCCCAGCACCCGGTTCAGCCAGGATGGCGGGTCGTCCAGGTCGGATCCCGACCCGCTGCCGAGGCGATCACCCAGCCACCGCCGCAGCGCCACCGCCGGACGCAGCAGCACCATCCAGCTGCGCACGTCCTCGAGCACGAAGCCGGCCCCGGTCAACAGGTCGGTCAGCTCGCTGCGCGAGTACCGCCGCACGTGGCCGACCGCCTCGTCGTGCGCCGACCACAACCGCATGTCGACCGGGACGGCGACCAGGAACGTCCCGCCCGGGCGCAGGGCCTCGAAGACGCTCACCACGGCGGACTTGTCGTCCGGGATGTGCTCGAGCACGTCGAAGGCGACCACCAGGTCGAGGCTGGCCGGGGCCAGCGGCAGGGCGGTGGCGTCCGCCCGCACCACACTGATCGCCCGCTCGGCACAGACCCGGGCCCCCTCTGCGCCGTACTCCAGCGCCGCCGCCCGCCACCCGTGCTGCAGCAGCACGCGCGTGTTGCCGCCGCCCGCCGCACCGATGTCCAGGGCGTCCCCCGGGGCCAGGCCGGCGATCGCCCGGCGCAGCAACTCGCGCCGTTCCGCATACCACCAGTGCCGGTCCTCGACCTGGGTCAACAGGCGAACCTCGTGCGACTCCACGCGACGTCTCTCCTCGGGCGACTGTGGGGTGCGGATCACGGACGGATCCACCTCACGGGCAGGTCCGGCTCACGGGCAGGTCCGGCTCACGGCCGGATGTGGCCGTCCCCGACCACCACCCACTTGGTCGAGGTCAGTTCGGCCAGCCCCATCGGACCACGCGCGTGCAGTTTCTGGGTCGAGATCCCGATCTCCGCCCCGAGACCGAACTCTCCCCCGTCGGTGAAGGCGGTCGAGGCGTTGACCGCCACCACGGCCGAGTCGACCTCGGCGACGAACCGGTCGGCGGCCCGCAGGTCGGTGGTCACGATCGCCTCGGTGTGCCCGGAGGACCAGCGCCGCACGTGGTCGATCGCGGCGTCCAGCGAGGGCACCACGGCCACGGCCAGGTCGCTGTCCAGGTACTCGGTGGCCCAGTCCTCATCCGTGGCCGGGTAGACCATCTCGGACGGCACGCCCGCCTCGTCGGCCAGCACCGCGCTACGCCCGTCCAGGTGCAGCCGGACCCCCTTGTCGACCAGCGCGGGCAGCACCTGCGGCAGGAACCAGCGGGCCACCTCGGCGTGCACCAGCAGGGTCTCGGCGGCGTTGCACACGCTGGTGCGCCGGGTCTTGGCGTTCACGGTGATCGCCAACGCCTGGTCGAGGTCGGCCGCGGCGTCGACGTACACGTGGCAGTTGCCGGTGCCGGTCTCGATCACCGGCACGGTGGCGTTCTCGACCACCGACCGGATCAGCCCGGCACCGCCGCGCGGCACCAGCAGGTCGACCAGGCCGCGCGCGCGCATCAGCTCCCGGGCGCCGTCCCGGCCGTACCCGTCGATCGAGGCGACCGCATCGGCGGGCAGGCCGACCGAGGCCAGCGCATCCTGGATCCGTTGCACGAGAAGCGTGTTGGTGGCCATCGCCGCCGACCCACCACGCAGCACGGCCGCGTTGCCGCTCTTGAGGGCGAGCACCGCGGCGTCCACGGTGACGTTCGGCCGGGCCTCGTAGATCATGCCCACCACGCCCATCGGCACCCGCAGCTGGCGCAGTTGCAGGCCGTTCGGCAGGGTCGAGCCGCGGACCACCTCACCCACCGGGTCGGGCAGCGAGATCACGTGCCGGACGGCGGCCGCGATGGCCGCGATCCGCGCCTCGTCCAGCCGGAGCCGGTCGAGCAACCCCTGGCTCAGGCCCTCGGAGCGCCCCCGCTCGAGATCGATGGCATTGGCCGCGACGATCTCGTCGACCCCGGCCTCGAGCGAGGCCGCGATGGCCTCCAGCGCCTCGTCCTTGCGGGCCCGGGAGGCCCGGGCCAGGGCACGGGAGGCCTCGCGGGCGCGAGAACAGATGTCCAGCACGGCCCGGCGGAGGGGGTCGGCCACCCCGCCGGCGTCCGAGGGTGCGGCCGTCGAGTGCCCCTGGGCGCTCGGGTCACGGGGCATCAGCTGCGTGTCGGCAACAGACATGGCACCAGCCTACGGCGCGCCCGCGCCGACCCCGGCCTTCCCGGCGCAACCCCCGCACGCCGTCAGCTGTCGCCGCCCTCCAGCGGACGGATCTCGCCCAGCTCCCCGACCTGCGTCCGCACCGGCTCGTCCCGGCGGCGGCGGGCGGTGTCCCGGTCGACCACCTCGAGCCCCACCACGGTCCAGGCGGGCAATTTGGCCGATTCCTGGTGCTCGCGCCACATCCGCAGCGCCTGGGCGACCGCGCCCTCGATGTCGACCGACTCGTCCCAGTAGCGCAGTTCGGCGCGGCTGCTGGCGTAGGCGGCCGAGACCAGGAACGGCTGTTCCTCGCTCAGTCGCTCCAGCCCCGCGCGGACCTCCTCGGCCCGCATCCTGGCTCCACTGACGGTGATCGTGATGAACCACAGTGCAGGTTCCTCGCGGCGGTGGGCTGCGCGCCGTCCCCGGCGGGAGGTCCCCAGAGGAATGCCCCGCAACGGGGTCAGAGTGGCGAGCGGCTGGTCGTCGCCCTTCCCGGTGGTCACGCTCTCAGTCCAGCAGGTGTCATCGCTCCCCGTCACCTCTTTGCCGCAGAAGCCGCCACCAGGACGAGGTCGTCACGGTGCACGACCTCTCGTTCGTAACCCGAACCGAGCTCGCGGGCCAGTTCACGGGTCGAGCGCCCGAGCAGCGCGGGCAGTTCGGTGGCGTCGAAGTTCACCAACCCCCGGGCGACCACCCTTCCCCGCGGGTCGGTCAGGTCGACCGGGTCACCGGCGGTGAAGGCCCCCTCGACTGCCGTCACCCCGGCGGGCAGCAGGGACATCCGGCGGTCGACCACGGCGGCCACAGCGCCGTCGTCCAGCACCAGCCGGCCCTCGGCGCGGGCCGCGTGCGCCAGCCAGAGCAACCGGCTGGCCGGGCGGCGCGGCGCCTGGGCGGTGAACCAGGTGCCGATGTCCTGGCCGGCCAGGCCGTCCCCGGCCCGATCGGCGGAGGTCAGCAGGGTCGGGATGCCCGCGCTGGTGGCGATCTGAGCCGCCTCGACCTTGGTCACCATGCCGCCCAGCCCGACCCCGGCGGCACCGGTCTTGCCGATCACCAGCCCGTCCAGGTCGGCCCGTCCGCGGACCAGCGGAACCCGGGAGGTGCCGTTCAGCGAGGGCGGCCCGTCGTAGAGCGCATCGACATCCGACAGCAGCACCAGGGCATCGGCCTGCACCAGGTGGGCGACCAGGGCGGCGAGCCGGTCGTTGTCGCCGAACTTGATCTCGTGCGTGGCCACGGTGTCGTTCTCGTTGACCACCGGGACGACACCCATGGACAGCAGCTTGTCCAGGGTGCGCCGGGCGTTGGTGTAGTGGCTGCGCCGCACGACGTCGTCCGCGGTCAGCAGCACCTGGCCGGCCTGGAGGCCGTGCCGGGCGAAGGAGCTGACGTACGCGGCGGCCAGCAGCACCTGGCCGACGCTGGCGGCGGCCTGCTGGGTCGCGAGATCCCGTGGCCGGCGGGTGAGCCCGAGCGGGGCCAGTCCGGCCGCGATCGCCCCGGAGGACACCAGGACCACCTCGGACGGCGCCAGCCGGCGCTCGGCGAGCACGCTGACCAGGGCGTCCAGCCGGTCGGGATCCAGTCCCCCCTCGCGGGTGGTCAGGGACGACGAGCCGACCTTGACCACGATCCGGCGGGCGGTGGCGAGCCTGTGGCGGGTCACTCGTCGCCACCATCCTGCTCGGCCGGGTCGGTCCAGATCCCTGCCTGCCGCTCGGCGGCCAGCTCGGCCCGGGCCTCGGTGCGCGCCTCGCGGCGCGCCGCGTAGCGCTCGCGCTTCTCCTCCCGGGTCGCCCGGCTCCCGGCGGACAGCCGGGTGTCCTCACCCCGCCGGGAGGCGATCACCCCGGCCGCCGAGGTCAGGGTCGGCTCCCAGTCGAAGATCACCCCGGTGACGTCGTCACCGATCACCACCTCATCCCCCGCCAGCGCCCCGGACTCGTAGAGCGCGTCCTCGACCCCCAGCCGGGCCAACCGGTCGGCCAGGAAGCCCACCGCCTCGTCGTTGGCGAAGTCGGTCTGGCGCACCCAGCGTTCCGGTTTGGCGCCCCGCACCCGGTAGCGCACGCCGTCCGGCGTCCGTTCGGGGGTGACGGTGAACCCGGAGTCGTCCACCGGCCGCGGGCGGATCACGATCCGGGTGGGCGCCGCTGCCGGCGCCTGCTCGCGGGCTCGGGCGACCTCGCGGGCCATCGCGTAGGAGAGCTCGCGCAGCCCCTCGTGACTGGCCGAGCTGACCAGGTGGACCTGCTCACCGCGCTCGAGCAGGTCGGGCAGCACCAGTTCGGCCAGCTCGCGCGCCTCGGGGACGTCGATCTTGTGCAGGACGACGATCCGCGACCGCCGGGTCAACGGCACGGCGCCCGGTTCGACCGGGTAGGCGTCCAGTTCGGCCTCGATCACCGCCAGGTCACTGAGCGGGTCACGGCCCGGCTCGAGGGTGGCACAGTCCAGCACGTGCACCAGCACGGAGCAGCGTTCGACATGGCGCAGGAACTCCAGGCCCAGGCCGCGACCGGTACTCGCCCCCTCGATCAACCCGGGGACGTCGGCGACGGTGAACCGGGTGCCGCCGGCGTCGACCACCCCGAGGTTGGGTACCAGGGTGGTGAACGGGTAGTCGGCGATCTTCGGCCGGGCCGCGGACAGCGCGGCCACCAGGGAGGACTTGCCCGCGCTCGGGAAGCCGACCAGCGCGACGTCGGCCACCGTCTTCAGTTCGAGCACCACCTGGCCGCGCGCACCGGGCTCGCCCAACAGGGCGAACCCTGGGGCCTTGCGCCGCGGTGAGGCCAGGGCGGCGTTGCCCAGCCCGCCCCGGCCGCCGGCCGCGACCACGTGGCGGGTGCCCGCCCCGAGCAGATCGGCGATCACCTCGCCGTCCGGGGATTTCACCACCGTGCCGTCGGGCACGCGCAGCACCAGGTCGACGCCGCTGGCCCCGTTGCGGTTGCTGCCCTGACCGGCCTTGCCCGAGGGCGCGCTGCGGTGCGGGGAGTGGTGGTAGTCCAGCAGCGTGGTCACCGACGGGTCGACCTCGAGGACGACGTCCCCGCCGTCCCCACCGTTGCCGCCGTCCGGGCCGCCCAGGGGCTTGAACTTCTCCCGGTGGATCGAGGCGCAGCCGTTGCCGCCGTCCCCGGCGGCCACGTGGACCACCACCCGGTCCACGAACGTCGTCATCGAAGTGCTCTTCTCTCCACCGAACTGCCTCGGGTCCGGCCCGCCAGGGCCGGACATGCGTGAAGGGCAGACCGGCTGACCGGCCCGCCCTTCACGATGCTGGGAACCGGCGTTACTCCGCCGGCACCACGTTGACCACCCGGCGCCCGCGCTTGGTGCCGAACTCCACGGCACCGGCCGCGGTCGCGAACAGGGTGTCGTCGCCGCCCCGGCCCACGTTCTCGCCCGGGTGGAAGTGGGTGCCCCGCTGACGGACCAGGATCTCGCCGGCGCCGACGACCTGGCCGCCGAACCGCTTGACCCCCAGGCGCTGGGCGTTGGAGTCGCGCCCGTTCCGCGAGGAACTGGCGCCCTTCTTGTGTGCCATCGTTCAGCCCTTTTCTACGTCAGGAGATGCCGGTGACCTTGATCCGCGTGAGCTGCGCGCGGTGACCCTGGCGCTTGCGGTAACCGGTCTTGTTCTTGAACTTCATGATCGTGATCTTCGGGCCCTTGGTGGCCTCGACGATCTCGGCGGTCACGCTCACCTTGGCCAGGGCGTCGGCATCGCTGGTGACGGTCGACCCGTCGACGAGCAGCACCGGGGTGAGCTTCACGGTCGAGCCGGGCTCGCCGTCCAGCCGGTCGACGTTGAGCACGTCACCGACGGCCACCTTCTCCTGCCGGCCACCGGCGCGAACGATCGCGTACACCTGGACTCACTCTCTCGCGTGAACTCGTCTGAACTCGCGTGAACTCAATTCGGTGCGGGGGCTCCGACCGACGAAGGCCGGGCTGAGCGGCGAGACACCTCGCACACACCGTCGGACAGCGTACGGATCGGGCACCGGCAGGGTCAAACCGATGATCATCTGGCCACCCTCCCCTGATCGGGGGACGGATCCCCCGGAACTTCAGGGGACGAGCACCGGCCCCACGCCCGGGACGGCGCCCAGGCGGGCCTCCACCCGCAGGTGACGCAACGCCCGGGCGGCGCTGATCGATTCCGCCGAGGCCCGGCCCGCGACCATCCCGGCGACCAAGGGGGTGGCGAAGGACGTCCCGCTCCACCGGGCCAGCCCGGTGAACGAGCGGACCTGCCCGGCATCCGGGCTCTCGCTGCAGGTGAAGTCCCCGGTGGCGAAGGTGTTCACCAGGTCGGTGCCGGGGGCGTACAGGTCCACCCAGGGGCCGTGGTTGGAGTAGTCGGCCCGCAGGTCGCAGTCGGCGTCCAGGGCACCGACCGCGGTCACCCACGGGTAGGCGGCGGGGTACATCGGGGTCGACCAGGAATCGTTGCCGGCCGGGGCCAGCACCGCCAGCTCGCGGTCGTGCCGCAGGCGGTGCTCGTACAGCGCGTCGAAGGCCAACAACCCGGCGTCCTCGAAGGTCGCGGTGGCAAAGGTGAACACCAGCACGTCCGGGGCCACCTTGGTCAGCCAGGCCTCGACGTTCGCCGCGATCTCCCGCTCGAACCCCGCCCCGGCCACCGGCACCAGGGCACTGCTGACCGTCACCTCGGCCCGGGGGGCGGTGACGCGCGCACAGCCCGCGGCGAAGGTGCCGTGGCCGCCGTAGGCACCGATGCGCCCGTTGGCGATCGCCGGATCCGGGTCCCCGTGCACGTCCAGGGTCCACGAGTGCGCCTGCGTCGTGGGCCGGTCGACCCCGGTGTCCACGATCAGCACCGAGCGTCCCCACCCGTCGGCGGCCGGGCCGCCGTGAGCTCCGCAACCGTGGCTCCCACCGCCCCGGCAGCCGCAGGGCCGGGGTGGGCGGGGGAAGCGGTGGGTGGGCAGGGTGGCCCCCACGGGCACCTCGGGCTCGGTGGCCGGGCACGGATAGCCGCACACGTAGAGCACATGCTCGGGGCGGACGACGCGGCGGCCGACGTCCGCGTTCAGCTCGCGCACCAGGTCGATCAGGCCCTCTCCCTCGGAGTACCGGGGCGGGGTCTGCACCCGCAGCCCGAGAACCTGCTGGGCGGGGTCACGATCGCCCGGCGGATCGACGTCGTCGCGCGTGTTCTCGATCTGGCGTTCGGCCAGCGCCCGCTCCACCAGCGGGGCATCGGAGGCCCGGGTGAGGATCGTGTCCCGCCGGTAGAGGTGCCTGACCGTGGTCTCCTGCCACTGCGGCGGGTAGGGGACGACGACCTCCTCGCCGTATCGCTCCCGGAAGGTGTCCAGGATCAGGGCGATCTGGTCGCGCTCGCGGTCATCCGCCACGGTGGGCCTCCATGGTCGATTCCCTCGGCCGCGGCTGCGGCGTCGGTGTGATCGAACATCCCACCGCGAGCGCCCGAACACCGCAAGAGCGGGCAAGTCGGTCCAGGCCAGCCGCCCAGGCCACCTACGATTCCTGCGTGGCGCAGGCCGTGGCCGATCCCGAGCAGCTGATCGCCCTTGCCCTGGCCGACCCGCCCCGGGCACTGCGGCAGGCCCGGGCGGTCCTGGCGGGCCGGCCCGAGGCCCTGCTGGCCTGCGCCGCCCATCAGGCGATCGGCGTGGTCCTGCGACATTTCGGCGCGATCGAGGAGTCGGTGAGAGAGCTGCGCGCCGCGCACCGGCTCGCCGTCCGGTTGGGCGATGGCGCCCGTCAGGCCGACATCGCCTCCAGCCTGGGCGTGGCCCTGGCGATGGCCGGGCGGTCGGCGTCCGCGGTGCGGGTGCTGGACGGCGCCGTGGCCGCGACCACCGGACGGGTGCGGGGGCGGATCCTCATCCGCCGCGCCCACGTGCACTGGATGACCGGACGGTATGCCGCCGGCCTGGAGGACTCCCGGCACGCGGTCCGGTTGTTGCGCGAGGACGAGAGCCATTGGCGGGCAAGGGCTTACAACCATCGGGCGATGCTCCGCCTGTCCCTGGGGGACGTCGGGCGCGCCGACCGCGACTACGCCCGGGCCGAGCAGCTCTTCCTGCGCAGCGGGCAGAGCGCCGAGTTCGCCTACACCCGGATGGAACGCGGTCTCGCGGCCCAGGCGCACGGTGACCTGCCCCGGGCCCTGCGCCTGTTCGACCAGGCCGCCGACCTGTTCGACCGCCTCGGGGTCATCGAGCCCGACCTGGCGGTCAATCGCAGCGCGGTGCTGCTGGCCGCCGGGCTGACCCGCGACGCGCTGGGAACCGCGGAGAAGTCCCTGGCAGGGCTGGCCGAACGACGAGGGTCGGCCGCCGGCCGTTCGGCCCTGCACCAGATGGCCGCTCGGGCAGCGCTGGCCGACGGCGACCCGGACGCCGCGGCCGCCCACGCCGACCAGGCCCTGAGCCACTACCGGCGCCAACGACACTCCCGGGCCGCCGACCAGGCCCGGCTGGTGCTGATCCAGGCGCGGCTGGCCCAGAGCCCGACTCCCGAGCGACCGACCGCACTGCTGCGCCAGGCCGCAGGGCTGGCACGCCGGCTGGAGGGCAGGGACGGCGAACAGGCAGCCACCGCGCACCTGTTGGCCGGCCGGCTCGCTCTCGACCTGGGGCGAGCGCAGGTGGCCGGCCGGCACTTCGGGCAGGCGGCTGCGGGCCGGGGGGCCACGACCGGGGCCCGGGTCACCGGCTGGCTCGCCAGCGCCCATCACCGGGCCCTGTTGGGCGACCCGGTCGGAGTGCAGCGGGCCTGCCGTGCAGGCCTGCGGGTGCTGGACACCCAGCTGGCCACCCTGGGGGCCACCGAGCTGCGCAGTGCCGCCACAGCGCAGGGCGCGGCCCTGGCCACGCTCGCCCTCCGTGAGGCCCTGGTCCGCGCCGATCCCGAGGCAGTGCTCACCTGGAGCGAGCGCTGGCGGGCCGTCGTCCTGGCGGCCCCTCCGCTGCGACCGCCGGCGGACCCCGCGCTGACCGCGGAGCTGACCGCTCTGCGGCTGGTCACCCGGCGCCTGACCGAGTCGGACACGCCGGTCCTGCGGCGGGAGCGGCGCCGGCTCGAGGACGCCGTGCGGGCGCGGGTGCTGCACCGCGCGAGCCCCGGCCGGGAGCCTGCCGGACCGGCCGGACCGGCCGGGCCGGCTGGGCCGGACCAAGCCGCCCGGGACGGCGCTGGTGCCGCTGCACCGGCCGGTGGGCGAGCGATCCTGGCGAGCCTGCGCCGGGCCCAGGCGGGGCACCCGATCGAACTGGTGCACCTGACCGTGGTGGACGAGGTCATCCACGCCGTCCACGTGCGCGATGGCGTGGCCCGGCTCAGCCGGGTCGGCCCCGCCGAGGACGCCCGGCGCGAGCTGGACCACGCCCTGTTCACGCTGCGGCGCCAGATCGCCGGGACAGCACGCCGTCCGGTGGACACCGCCGTCCTCGGGGCCAGGCTCCAGGCCAGCCTGCTGGGCGAGCTGGCCGACCGGATCACTGCGCACGAGGTGGTGATGGCCCCGCCCGGCATCCTGCACGCCGTCCCCTGGGCCCTGGTGCCGGCGCTGCGGGATCGGGCGGTGAGCGTGGCCCCCTCGGCCACGGTGTGGATGAGGGCGCGAGCGGCCGCCCCTCCCCCGGAGCCGGGACGGGTCGTCCTGGTCGCCGGCCCGGGGCTGGAGGGCGCCGCCGACGAGATCGCCGCCCTGGCGCGGATCCACCCCGGCGCCCGGGTGCTCACGGGTGAGGCGGCCTGCGTCCGGGCCGTGAGCGAGGCGATGGACGGCGCCGACCTGGTACACCTGGCCGCCCACGGCACCCTGCGCGCCGACAGCCCGCTGTTCTCGGCGATCGAACTCGCCGACGGGCCGCTGACCGGCTACGACCTCGAGCAGCTCCGCCAGGCGCCCCGGCGCGTGGTGCTCTCGGCCTGTAGTTCGGCGGTCGGCGCACCGACCGGCGCCGACGAGCTGCTGGGCGTGGTGACCGCGCTGGTGGCCGGGGGCAGCGTGGGAGTGGTCGCCAGCGTGGTGCCGGTCTCGGACGCGCTGACGGTGCCCCTGATGACCGGGCTGCACGCCCGCCTGGCGGCCGGGAGCCCGCTGCCGCAGGCCCTCGCCGGCGCTCGCCACGACCTGGCCGCAAGCACCCGCCCGGACGCCGCCCGCGCCCTGCTGACCGCCGAGGCCTTCATCGCCCTCGGCGGGTGAACCAGGGTCCTTCGCACGACAACGGCGGGATTCGGTGCGCCCCAGCGACACCGAATCCCGCCGAACGGGTTCACGGTGCTTCCTCGGCAAGCCCGGTCAATCGGCATCCGGAGCTGCTCGTGGGGTCACCAGCCGCGTGGCCGGAACGCGTGTCCAAGCGGACCTGATCATGGCGACGTCCGGCGTGAAGCCTTCCCACTCCCCCTGCGGCCCCCGCAGCACGCGGTCACGCAGGGGACGGGTTTCCCCGAGCCGGAATTCCAGAACGGTGATCGGCAGCTTCTCGACCTTGTCATCAGCTGCCCGGGCTATCCGCCAGGCGGCCGCGAGTCGATGATTGCCGTCGAGCACGATCCTCCGCTGCTGTCCGTCGTCGCAGCGCAGCTCATAGGTCAGGACGCAGACGGTGACCGGCGATGCCGCCCGCAGGAGCTTCACATGAGCCTCGATCGAGGCCGACCGAACCCCCTCGGGAAGTGCACCGTGCACCATCGGCCGGGGATGGAGCGGGAGGTCGGACGAAGGGGGGATGCGATCGAGGCGCGCCGGCTCGTCGCCGAGCATGCCGCCCGTGACACTCACCGGCATCAGGGAGCCATCGCCTGCCCGGGCCAGATACCACGGTGCGAGCCACCCCGCGGTGGACTCGACATGGTGGATCGCTGCGTCGCAGAGGACGCCCTCACGGGCGTTCAGCAGGACCGACCAGTCATGCAGAACGGTCAGCTCCCGTCGATAGAGCAGGCGCAGGGTGTCCAGGCGCTCACGCAGCGAATGGTCACGACCACCGGCATGTGCCCACAGGTCGTCCAGGGAGCGCGAGTGGTTGACGGCCACCGGCACCGCCACCGAGCGGCGTACCTCAGCACCGACGTTCACGGCGAACTGCACGTGCCGGGCCATCTGCTGCAGCTCGCTCCTGCGCTCCGGTCGCTTGCTCGCATAGCCCGAAACCAGCCGCTCGGCATCGTCGACAAGATCCTCGGCGCTGTCCCGAAGCCCGTCTCGGATCGAGCGTGGCAGCCCCGCCGCCCGGGAGAACGTCCCGAAGACCAGATCACTGTAGGAGTCGACGATCTTCTCGATCAGCTTGGACTGCTCGTCGCGTTCCGCTCTCGGGTAGTGCTGCAGCGCCGCTCGGGCATCAGCTCCGATGCGCAGCGCCTGCGAGTCCTGACCTGCATGGCTGCGAGCGCTGCTCATTGCCAAGGCTCCCATCGAAGTGATCAGCTCGGCGTTGGCCAGAGCCTCGGCACGCTGCTCGCTGCTGCGCCCCAGGAACCAGGCGAACCCGAAGAAGATGAGTCCGGTGACCACCTGGGTGATCTGGGCTACCCAGTCGTTCCAGTGCCACTCCTCAGGCTCACGCGTGATCGCGAGAGCAGCCAGCAGCAATGGCGGGCCGACACACACCAGGATCCCCACGATGACCAGTCCGGCGATTCGTCCGCGCCGGGACATCGGTCCCCGCTCCGTGTCGAGCTTTCGGCGGCGCGAGTCAACCTCGGACGTCTCCCCGGCATCCGGCTGGTCAACCATGCGTCATCCCTCCCCCCGCAGTGATGAGCCGACCACCAGATGACGATCAAAGTTGCACGAAAGGTTCCGCGGCGAAAGGGTCGCCGTACATGGTCACCGGCTCGATCACGGACGCTCTGCGAGAGCACCGCGCCCGAATCCGGACGGACGCCCCTGAGCAGCGGACGCAATTCGAGCGAGCGGCGGCGGCGATTCCGGCACTGATCGATCAGCTGGGCCTGGACGATTTCGGCGGAGCCGTGCTCTGCGATGCCAAGCCGCGAATCCTGTGGAGATTTCACCGGTGCGCGGCCGAACCCGGCCCCCAGGTCGTCCTGAAGGTCTACGGAGACCAACCACGTGGCGAGGGTCCGCTTCTGGAAGCCTGGGCGCGGAACAAGGTGCCCGTGCCCGGTCTCGTCCACGGCGTGCGAGACGGATGCAGTTGGCTGCTGATGCGATACGTCCCGATGAAACGCCTGGCCCTGGAATCCCCTCGGGTCCGTACCTGGGCCAGCGAGCGGTTGGCCCAGCTCGGCACCAGAATCCATGCCGCGGCGCCCGAACTGAACCCGCTGTTGAGGCCCCTGGCGACAGTGATGTCCCCCCGGTGGCAGCTCGAGGCCGATCGCCTACGCGCGAGGGGATTCCACGTTCCCTCTCACTGGGACGACCTTGCCGCACAGCTGTACTCCGCCCTGCCGGCCGGTCCACTGCACGGTGATCTGGCCGGGACGAATGTGGGCGCCCTCGGCGACGACGTGATCGTCTACGACGCGTCGGCGCTCTCGGGGCCAGCAGCATTCGACGCCGCACGCTGGGCTGCCCGGTTGGCCCGATACGGTGCCCGTCCCCAGGAGGTGTTCGAACGGTGGGCAGGGTTCGAACCGTTCGACGACGAGCCCCGGGGCACAGAACTGCTGGCCGTCGAATGCGTCCTCGAGGCCGGGTCGATCAGCCAGCTGCGCGGCACGGTCGCGATGGGTGCCGTCGACGAGCTGCTCTCCACAGCTGGGCGACTGCTCCCCTGAATCCTCAGGGGCCTGGGCCGGCTCTCGGGAGGCCGACGACCCGGCCGTCGCGGATTCAGCCGGCCGCAGCCTCCACCGGCGCCTGGCCACCGGAATCGCCACCACGACGGCTGCGGGAACGGCCCCGCCCCGGCCCTCCGCCGGTGCCGCCGCCCTGGCCCGAGCCGCCGCCGTCCTGCTGGCGCTTCTCGACCGGCTCGTCGTGCAGGATCAGGCCCCGCCCACCGCAGTGCTCGCAGGTCTCGCTGAACACCTCGAGCAGCCCCTGACCGACCCGCTTGCGGGTCATCTGCACCAGCCCGAGCGAGGTCACCTCGGCCACCTGGTGCTTGGTCCGGTCTCGGCCCAGGCACTCCAGCAGCCGGCGCAGCACCAGCTCTCGGTTGGACTCGAGCACCATGTCGATGAAGTCGACCACGATGATCCCGCCGATGTCGCGCAGCCGCAGCTGGCGGACGATCTCCTCCGCGGCCTCGATGTTGTTCTTGGTGACCGTCTCCTCCAGGTTGCCGCCGGCACCGGTGAACTTGCCGGTGTTGACGTCGACCACGGTCATCGCCTCGGTGCGGTCGATCACCAGCGAGCCCCCCGAGGGCAGCCACACCTTGCGGTCCAGGGCCTTGGCCAGCTGCTCGTCCACCCGGTGGGCGGCGAAGACGTCACCGCGCGGCGACCCGTCGACCACCTCCTCGGCGTCCCAGCGCTGCATGCGCTCGACCAGGTCGGGCGCCACGTGGCCGATGTAGGCATGCAGCGTGTCCCAGGTGTCATCGCCGCTGACCACCAGCGAGGCGATGTCCTCGTTGAAGATGTCCCGGACGACGCGGATCGCCAGATCCGGCTCCCCGTAGAGCAGGTGGGGGGCGTTGACCGCCTTCGACTTGGCGGCGATGTCCTCCCACTGGGCCTGGAGCCGGGCGACGTCGCGCTGCAGTTCCTCCTCCGAGGCGCCCTCGGCGGCCGTGCGCACGATCACGCCGGCGTCATCGGGGACGATGTCGCGCAGGATCTTCTTCAGCCGCGCCCGCTCGGTGTCGGGCAGCTTGCGGCTGATCCCGGTCATCGATCCCTGGGGGACGTACACCAGGTAGCGGCCGGGCAGGGAGATCTGGCTGGTCAGCCGGGCACCCTTGTGCCCGATCGGGTCCTTGGTGACCTGCACCAGCACCGACTCCCCCGACTTGAGGGCATGCTCGATCCGCTTCGGCTGGCCGTCGAGGCCGGCCGCGTCCCAGTTCACCTCGCCCGCGTACAGGACGGCGTTGCGCCCCTTGCCGACGTCGACGAACGCCGCCTCCATGCTGGGCAGCACGTTCTGCACCCGGCCGAGGAAGACGTTGCCGACCATCGAGGTCTGGGTGCGCCGGGCCACGTAGTGCTCGACCAGGACGCCGTCCTCGAGCACGCCGATCTGGGTTCTGCCCTCGCGCTCGCGGACGATCATCACCCGCTCGACGGCCTCCCGCCGGGCCAGGAACTCGGCCTCGGTGATCACCGGACGGCGCCGACCGGCCTCACGGCCCTCGCGGCGGCGCTGTTTCTTGGCCTCGAGCCTGGTCGACCCCCGGACGCCGGTCACGTCACCGGAGCCGCTCGAGCCCCGACGGCCCTCGCGCACCCGGACGACGGTGTTCGGCGGGTCGTCATCGGTGGACTCCCCGCCACCGGAACCCCGGCGGCGACGACGCCGGCGACGACGACTGCCCGCAGGAGCGTCGGAGTCCTCGTCGTCCTCGCCTGCGTCCTCGGCGTCGTCCGACCCCTCGGAGTCCTCGGCCGCCTGGCCCTCGCCGGTCCGGGGGCTCTCAGCCTCGCCCGAGCCAGTGTCGGTGCCGTCCTCACCCTCCTCACGGGTGCGGCTGCGCCGGCCCCGCCCCCCGCGACGGCGGCGGCGCCGGGGCGCGGCCTCGTCGTCCTCCGCCTCGTCGTCCTCGGATCGGGTGGCGGCCTCGTCGGCCTCCTCGGCCGAGGCCTGGTCGCTGGGGATCTCGGCCCGAGCCTCGTCGGCGGACGGCGGCCCGGCCGGGCGGCTGGCGGCCCGGCGGCGGCGGGTGCTCGTCTCGGCCGGCAGGGGCGCCGGGGCCTGGAACAACGGCATGGCGATCACCGCCGTGGCCTCCGCGGGCTCCTCCTCGGTGGCCTGGCCAGCCGCCGGTTCGACGGTCACGTCGGCGGACGTCGCCTCCGGCGTGGAGGCCTCTGCTCGAGGTGGGAGCTCGACCGGAGGTGCGGCGACAGCCTTCTTGCGCGTGCGGCGGGCCGGGGCGGGGCGCTCGGCCGCCGGCGCGGCGGGTGCCTCGCCGTCCGCCGCGGGGGTTTCGGGCGCCGGCTCGGCAGCCACCTTCTTGCGGCTGCGACGCTTGGGGGCCGGCGGAGCGGCCTCGCCCGCAGTGGGCTCGGGTGCGGGGTCGGGGGCACGCTCGGCGGTGGACTCGGCGACCGGTCCGGCGTCGGTGCCGGTCACGTCGAGCACAGCGGGCTCACCTGCCTGGGCTGCGGACCGGCCGCCGTCGGTGGTCTGCAGGGCCTCTGCCGGCACCGGCTGCGGAGGGCCGGCCGGGCGGGAGGCTGCCCGCCTGCGGCGAGGGCGGGTGGGTGCCGCGTCACCGGCGGGGGCGTCCGCCCCCTGCGCGGTCGGCCCGGTGGTGGGCACGATGGTGACGGACTGTTCGGTTCCATTCGGCTCGGTGTCGAGCGTCACGGGTACTCCCGTTCAACCCCGGGTGCCGCTCACACCATCGGCACCGCGCGGGGCGGTTGTCTGGTTCGTCCCGCCGGGGCCGGCGGTACGGAAGCTTCTCGGTTACGAGGCCCGGTCGGCGGCCAGAGGATCGGCCACCGCGCCGCTCTGGATGTCGAGCGGTCCCTGCGCCAGCCGCGTCATCCGGGCTGGAGACGGCGGGGCGATGAGGGCCTGCGACCTGAGTGCGGCGAGGACATCGTCGGGACGAACGGCTGGTGTGACGTGCCGGACGACCAGTCGAAGTATCGCACAGCCGCCATCGACGACCGGAACGACACCCGAACCGCCTGTGTCATCGGCAGGGTCCGCCGCCGACTGGAGGCCGAGTTCGACGACAGCCCCCCGGACGTCGAAGGTGCGCAACCCGGACTTGGTCATCCGGCTGACCTCCACCCGCTCACCGGCGAGGAAGGCCGCGACCGCGGCCCGGGCGTCGTCCGGGGCGACGCCGGGCAGCTCGATCCGCCAGAGTGAGGCCTCCAACCGCTCGATGAGGTTGGGTGTCCTGACCTGGACGACCTCCACCACATCCAGGCCGTCCGGCAGAGCGGCGTCCAGGGTGGCGCGCAGCCGGTCGGGTTCGACAGGCTCGGCCAGCGCGATCTCGAGGTACTCCGCCTCGCTGGCTGCCCCGGTCGGGGCAGCGTTGGCATAGGAGATCCGCGGGTGGGGACTGAAGCCCGCCGAGATCGCGACCGGGGCCTGGATCCGCCGCAGCGCCCGCTCGAGCGCTCGCTGGAAGTCGCGGTGACTGGTGAACCGAAGCCGACCCCGCTTGGCGTAGCGCACCCGGACACGCTGGACCACGGGTGGCGGCGGTGGCCCCTCGGGCTGGCGTGCCATGACCGCCGATCCTACGGCGGGCCGTCCGGGGCCGGGTCACGGCGACCCTGCCGGGGCGAGCACGCTCGACCTGGGTACGTCCTCACTCCGGCCTCACACCGGCCTCACCACGGCCTCAGACGGGGGTGGCCACCACGATGTAGTTGTCCCGGTAGCGGCGCTTGGCCAGGTCGAACGGTCCGCCACAGGTGATCAGCACCAGCCGGTGGGGCCCGTCCTGCCGGAAGAACTGGTCGTCCCCGGCCAGACTCTGCTGGTTCACCTGCACGGTCTGCTGCACCCGGTAACGCAGTCGCTGACGCCCGGCCTGCAACTCGACCAGGGCCCCGATCCGGACCGACTTCAGCTCGTAGAGGGCCCCCAGCCCGTACGTACGCGAGTCGACGTGACCCGCGATGACGAGGCTGCCGGCGGGGTCACCCGCATGCGCCCCACCGTCCCACCAGCCCACGACGTCGGGCCGCTCGGGCACGATCAGACTGCCATCGGCGGAGACCCCCGAGATCTTCACCGGAGCCTGCCGCCCGCTGGGCAGGACCAACCGGGTGGGCACGAAGGTCGCCAGCTGACCGGAGGTGTCCGCGGCCCTCTGCGGGCGCTTGCGCCTGGTCGGGGTCGCGGACGAGGTCGAGGACGGCGAGGCCGCTGACCGTTGGGCGCCGACCCCTCCGGGTGGCAGGGACGGCATCGGCGAGGCGAGGCCCGGACCGCCGAGATCGACCTCGGTGGCCGACACCAACGATGTCGCGGTGTCGCTGAAGGGCTGCACAGCCAGCACGATGCCAGCAGCGGCCGTGCTCAGCCCGTAGCCGGCCAGGGCGAGCAGCACCAGCGCCCCGCGGCGCCTCACCGTGAGTGCCGGCTACCGATCACCGGAGCGGAGGAGGAGCGGCGGTTGAGCGCGATCAGGCCGGCGAAGCACGCCAATGCCGCGATCAGGGCCCAGGTCATCGGCGAGCGCCCACCGGTGAAGGAATCGGCGGCCTGGCCACCGTCCCCGGTGCGCACGATGCTCGGCCGGGTCCCGCCGGAGGTGGACAGCCGCAGCACGTGGACGACGGCATCCGTGGTGCCGGCGGAGGCGTCGCCGATCGCGTACACCCGGGTGAGCGTGCCGGGCTGAATGACGACCGACACGGGATCCATGATGGTGGGACCGCTGGTCGCCGTCGGGACGATGTCCAGCACGCAGGTCCCGGGGGGCACCTCGAGGGTGAGCGACTCCCCATTGGCCACGTTGCGGAACAGGACCTCGCCCTTGTCCCGGATGTCGGCCGGCGGTGCGGTCGCGGTGTGGGCGACCACCAGCCGGGCCTTGCCCGGGGCGATGGCGCGCAGGTCGTTCGGGAACACGGTGATCACCGCGGAGCGGGAGGCATCGGAGGATCGGTGCGCCACGACGTCGGAGCTGGTCCCGGCGGTGACCGTGAACTCCCCGCTGACCAGGGAATTGGAGCCGCTCTTCAGGGTGAGGACGTGCTTGCCGGGGGCGAGTCGCAACGGGCCCACCACGGTCTTGGGTGCCGCCGCGGCCGCGACAGTGTCGTCGTCCACCACGATGTCGGCCGTCGAGCCCGCCAGACCGTGCACCACATAGACGTCACCCGTCGTGGCCGCACCCGCCGTGCTCGGCAGGCCCAGGACGACCGCTGTCGCGGCGAGCGCCACCACCAGCGCGCTCAGCAGACCGCGGGCCCATCGAGCCCCCATCGAGACCTCCATGTCGTGTGCCATCGTGACATCTCTCGCGTTGTGTGCCGACGGTGAGCGAACGGGGAAGGTGACCACTCCGCCGTTGCCGACGGCTGCGTTGCGTGAGGACACTCTAGGACCGGCGGTGCGCGATTCGTCGGCGGCTCGACCGATCTGTGACCACGAGTCTGATCTGTCGCCCCGGGACCAGCTCGGGCGAACCGAGCGTCACCGGGACGTTTGGCACCGAGTGTGACCATAGCGACGCCTGGTACCGGATACTGTGTCCGCTGACACGACTGTCCTTGTGCATGGTGTCCTCGTACGGCTTGTCCATCTGGGGGCGATCTCACCGGGTGTGCACGGACTGTCCGTCACCGGGGCAGTCGCGCACTGCGGTGGGTGGGAGGTTCAGATGACGGAGCGGGATCCCGCTTCGGGAGGCGTCGACGAGCAGTCGATGCCGCCCGCCGCCGAGCCGGAGGCACCGGCGGAAGCTCCCCCCACCCGTCCCACCGGCACCCCGGTCGCGAGCTCCCCCGGATTGCGCTCCCGCAACCCCCGACGCGCTCCCCAGGTCGCCGTACGCCCCGTTCGGGCGCCGCTGTCCGGCCTGCGGCAGAAGCTGGAGAGCACTGCCGCCCTGCGGGAGTCCCTGGACGCCAAGGAGGCCGAGGCCCAGGATCTGCGGGCCTCCATCGACCAGCTCCGCCGAGAACTGGACAGCGAGCGCAAGGTGGGGGTCGGTGCTCCTGGTGTCGCTGGTGCCGCAGGCGCTGCGACCACCGACATGTTCGGGACCGAGACCGCCGCAGGCTCCGGCCACCCGGGCTACAGCGACCCCTTCGCCGAGGCCGAGCCGAGCCGGCGACGTCCGTGGTGGGTGGTGGTGCTGATCGCCCTGATCATCGCCGTGCTCCTGCTCTGGCTCGCCTCCAGTTGCACGGGCACGACCGACGCCTCCTCCCCCACCACCTCCGCCTCCCCGGGCGTCGCCAACTCGGCGGCTGCCTCCGGTGACGGCACGGGCGCTGCGGCCGGGGCCACCGGCGCGGTGGCCGGGCCGAGGGCGACCCCGCAGGCCTGGCCGGGTTCCGCACCGGTGGTGCGCCCGCCCGGCGTCCCGGCCGCCGGCCCCGGCATCGACGTCGGCGGCACGTTCCTCGAGGTGGCACTGGCCGAGGACGGTAACTCGGTGGACGCCTACGAGAGCCTGGTGCTGCCCGGCGAGCGGACCGAACCCCTTGCGCTGCAGGTCCCCTCGTTGACCAACGAGGCCCAGCCGGTCGTGCGCTCCCTCCAGGTCGAACTGGACGGCGTGCTGGCGAAGGTCACCGGTACCAGCGAGGCCGGCTTCGTGGCCACGCCGGCCTCGGGTACGTCGTACACCCGGGCGGTGGTGCGGTACCGGCTGTCCAGTTCGATCGTGCGCGCCACCCCGGCCAAGGCGGGACGGATCTCGGCGGTGGCGTTGCCACTGACCGCGCCGATCAGCCGGGCCGCCAACCAGCCGATCACGATGCACACCCTCGACCGGCAGGTGATCCAGATCGACTGCCCGGCCGCGACCAGCCTGGTGGAGCGGCAGTGTGCGAACCGTGAACCGCAGGGTGGCTGGACGGCGACGCTGCCCGCCTCCTCCGAGCGCCCCGTGTTCTACCTGCTGGCGCAGCTGGCGTCCTGACGACCAGCCCGAGCGCGCGTTCCGCCGTCCGGGGTGGCTCAGACCTTGCGGGCCAGCTGGATCTCGGTTCCCAGCTGAGGGCAGACGCCACAGTCGAAGCACGGGGTCCAGCGGCAGTCCTCGACCTCGACCGCCTGCGGGGCGGCCAGCGCGTCCTGCCAGTCCTCCCACAGCCAGTCCTTGTCCAGGCCGGAGTCCAGGTGATCCCACGGGAGCACCTCGCTCTGCTCTCGCTGCCGCGTGGTGTACCAGGCGACATCCACACCGGTGCCGGCCAGCCCGGTCTCGGCGGCGGCCATCCAGGCCTCGAAGCTGAAGTGCTCGCTCCACCCGTCGAACCGCCCCCCACCGGCCCACACGGCACGGATCACGGCCGAGAGCCGCCGGTCTCCCCGTGAGAGCAGCCCCTCGACGATGCCGGGCTTGCCGTCGTGGTAGCGGAAGCCGATCGCGCGGGCGTAGCTGCGGTCGGATCGGATGGCGTCCCGCAGCGCGGCCAGGCGGGCGTCAGTGCTCTCGTGGTCCAGCTGGGCTGCCCACTGAAACGGTGTGTGCGGCTTGGGAACGAACCCGCCGATGCTCACCGTGCACCGGATGTCACGGCTGCCGGTCACCTGCCGCCCGGTGGCGATCACGCGCTTGGCCAGTTCGGCGATCTGCAGCACGTCCTCGTCGGTCTCGGTCGGCAGCCCGCACATGAAGTAGAGCTTCACCTGACGCCAGCCGGCCGAGTAGGCGGCGGCCACGGTGCGCACGAGGTCGTCCTCGGTGACCATCTTGTTGATCACCTTGCGGATCCGCTCGCTACCCCCCTCGGGCGCGAACGTGAGGCCGGAGCGGCGACCGCCCCGGGACAGCTCGTTCGCCAGATCGATGTTGAAGGCGTCCACCCGGGTGCTCGGCAGGGACAGGCCCGTGTTCGTGCCCTCGTAGGCATCGGCCAGCCCCTTGGTCATCCCGGCGATCTCGGAATGGTCGGCGCTGGACAGTGAGAGCAGCCCGACCTCCTCGAAACCGGTTGCGGCCAGACCCTTCTCGACCATTCCCCGGACGCCGGCCGTGGTCCGCTCGCGCACCGGGCGGGTGATCATGCCGGCTTGGCAGAAGCGGCACCCGCGGGTGCAGCCGCGGAAGATCTCCACGCTCATCCGCTCGTGGACGCTCTCGGCGAGCGGCACCAGCGGTTGCTTGGGGTAGGGCCAGGAGTCGAGGTCCGTCACGGTGTGTTTCGCGACCCGCCAGGGGACGCCGGGTCGGTTGGGTGCGACCCGGCGGATCCGGCCGTCGGGCAGGTAGTCGACGTCGTAGAACCGGGGAACGTAGACCGATCCGGTGGCCGCCAGGCGGTCGAGCAGGCCGAGCCGCCCGCCCGGTCGGTCCTCGCGTTTCCACTGCCCGATCAGGTCGCTGACCATCAGGACCGCCTGCTCGCCGTCGCCCAGGATGGCGGCGTCGATGAACTCGGCGATCGGCTCGGGGTTGAACGCGGCGTGCCCGCCGGCGATCACGATCGGGTCGGACTCCCCGCGGTCGGTCGCGGAGAGCGGGATGCCGGCCAGATCGAGTGCGGTGAGCAGGTTGGTGTAGCCGAGCTCGGTCGAGAACGAGACCCCGAGGACGTCGAAGGCACCGACCGGGCGGTGCGCGTCGACGGTGAACTGCGGGACGCCACGCTCCCGCATCAGTGCCTCGAGCTCGGGCCAGACGGCATAGGTCCGCTCGGCCAGGACGTCGGGGCGCTCGTTGAGCACCTCGTAGAGGATCATCAGGCCCTGGTTGGGCAGGCCGACCTCGTAGGCGTCGGGGTACATCAGGGCCCAGCGCACGGTCGCGTCGCCGGCGACGTCCCAGTCCTTGACCGTGCTGTTGAGCTCGCCACCCACGTACTGGATCGGCTTGCTCACCAACGGGAGCAAGGGCTCCAGGTCGTCGAACACGCTGCGCACGGGCATGAAGGCAACCCTAACCCGCCGCGTTCCTCACCCCACTGGAGTGGGTCAGCCGGGCAGGGTGGGGAACCAGAGGGCGATCTCCCGGGCGGCGGACTCGGATGAGTCCGACCCGTGGACGAGGTTCTCGGTCGACCCGTTGCCCCAGTCACGCCCCAGGTCACCCCGGATGGTGCCGGGAGCTGCCTTGGTGGCGTCGGTGGTGCCCATCATCGCGCGCCAGGCCTCGACCACCCGCTGCCCCTCGATCACGGCTGCCACGACCGGCCCAGAGGTCATGAACGCCACCAGGTCGGGGAAGAACGGCTTGCCGACATGCTCGGCGTAATGGGCGTCCAGCAGGGCCCGATCGGGCACTCGCAGCTCCATCGCGACGATGGTGTACCCCTTGGCCTCGATCCGTCGCAGCACCTCCCCCACGTACCCGCGAGCGACGCCGTCCGGCTTGACCAGAACAAGGGTGCGATCCACGGCCGCAGCATATCCACCTCAACCGGGCGTGCCCTCGGCCTTCGGACCCTGGTACTGAGCACGCTCGCGTTCGATCCGCGCACCCACCCGCAGGGCTGCGACCCAGAGAGCGGCGAAGGCGGCGCCCACCACGAACATCGCCGGGATCCACACCCCGGTGGCGATGACCGCCACCTGCAACACGCTGCCCAGCAGGTACCCGGCCCGCCAGCGCAGCAGTCCGGCGGTGATCAGGCAGGCCAGCGCCAGACCACCCAGGACGGCCAATGACCGGCCGAGCCCGAGGTCGGTGTTGGCCTTGCCCGCCACCCCACCGAGGAAGACCGAGACCGACTCCAGGGCCAGCATGGTGGCGGCGAGGGTGCGTCGCGGTGATCTCATCGCCGGTCATCCTCCACCCGTAGCAGCGTCCGGACCTCACCGGCCAGCGGGATCGAGCCCGTGACCAGCACCCCCGCGCCGGGCTCCAGGTCGACCTCGGCGCGGGTGACGGCCAGGTCGAGGGCGTCGTCCAGCCGGTCGGCGACATGCACCCGGTCCTCCCCGAAGATCTCCCGGGCGATCTCGGCCAGGTCCTCGACCGCCATCGCGCGCGGCGAGCTCGACCGGGTGACCACCACCTCGTCCAGGACCGGCTGCAGGGCGTCCAGGATCCCGACCACGTCCTTGTCGGCCATCACCCCGACCACGCCCACCAGACGGGGAAAGGTGAAGGCCTCCTCCAGCGAGTCGGCCAGGGCCTGGGCCCCCGCCGGGTTGTGCGCGGCGTCCACCAGGATCGTGGGGCTGCGGCGCACGATCTCGAGCCGCCCGGGCGAGTCCACCCCGGCGAAGGCCGCGTGCACGACGTCCGGCTCGAGCCGACCGGTCTGGGGGCCTGCCCCCAGGAAGGCCTCGACCGCGACGAGCGCGCAGGCGGCGTTGTGGGCCTGGTGGATGCCGTGCAGCGGCAGGAACACGTTCTCGTAGATCCCGCCCAGCCCCTGCAGGGTGAGCAGTTGCCCGCCGACGGCGACCTCACGCGCGACGACGCCGAACTCCAGACCCTCCCGGACGACGGTGGCACCCACCTCGGCGGCCCGGCGCAGAATGATCTCCGCCGCCTCGATGCTCTCCTGCTGGGCGAGCACGACGATGGCCCCGGGCTTGACGATGCCGGCCTTCTCGGTCGCGATGGAGGCAAGGTCCGCGCCCAGGAAGTGCTGGTGGTCCAGGGCGATCGGCGTGATCACGGCAACCTCGGCGTCGATCACGTTGGTGGCATCCCACGAGCCGCCCATGCCGACCTCGACCACGGCCACCTCCGCCGGGGCGTCGGCGAAGGCGGCGTAGGCCATGGCGACCAGGACCTCGAAGAACGTCAACCTGGGCTCGGCGCGCTCCTCGCTGCGGCCGTCCACCAGGTCGAGGTACGGCGTGACCTCGTCGTAGACCTCCACGAACCGACCGGGCGAGAGCGGTTCGCCGTCCAGCGCGATCCGTTCGCGGACGTCGCTGAGGTGCGGGCTGACGAACCGCCCGGTGCGCAGCCCGTGCTCGCGCAACAGGCGCTCGACGATCCGGGTGGTCGAGGTCTTGCCGTTCGTGCCGGTCAGGTGGACGGCGCGCAGAGACCTCTGGGGCTCGCCCAGCAGGTCCATCACCGCTCGGATGCGGTCCAGGCTGGGCACCAGGTCGTGCTCCGGAGCCCGGGCCAGGATCTCCCGGTAGACCGCAGCGAGCCGATCGGCCGGGTCGAGCTCGCTCACGCGCGCTCCACCGCAACCGTTGCCACCGCGTCACCGGACAGCACCACGGGGTCGGCTCCCGGCAGGGTGGCCTGCGGGCTCAGGTCGATCCCGTCGGCCAGGGTCTCGGCCGCGATCAGGTCCCGGTGGGTCCGGACCGCCTGACCGACCTCCGCCGACGGCGTGGCCAGCCGCACCAGCACGCGGTCACCGATCGCCAGGCCGGCATCCCGCCGCGCCTGTTGCACCACCCGGATCACGTCCCGGGCCAGGCCCTCACGGGCCGCCTCCGGGGTCACCGTGGTGTCCAGCACGACGAACCCGCCCCCCGGCAACACGGCCACGGCCAGCGATCCCTCCTCGGCCGCCTCGCCGCCGGAGACCACCGTCTCGACGCTGTACTCGCCCTCGGCCAGCGGCACCCCGCCGCAGATCACCCCGCCGTCGTCGGTGTGGGTCCAGTCCCCGACCTTGCTGGCCCGGATCACCTCCTGGACGGCGCGGCCGAGCCGAGGACCGGCCGCGCGGGCGTTGACCGTCAGTCGCTCGCTGACCCCGACCGCGTGCGCCTGGGCGTCGTCCAGACCCACCAGCCGTACCTCACGAACGTTCACCTCGTCCGCGATGACCGCCGAGAACCCTTCCAGCGCCGCAGGTTGCGTGGTGACCACGGTGAGCCGGGTCAGCGGTAGCCGGACCCGCAGGTTCGCTGCCTTGCGCAGCCCCAGAGTGGCCGAGGCGACGGCGCGGGCGGTGTCCATCGCGGCCACCAGTAGATCGTCGGCCGGCAGTTCCCCCGGGGTCGGCCAGTCGGTCAGGTGCACACTGCGCCCCTCGGTGATCTGCTGCCAGATCTCCTCGGTGACCAGGGGCAGCAGCGGAGCCGCGAGTCGGGTCAGAACCTCCAGCGCGCGGGCCAGGGTGTCAAAGGCCGCCCGGCTGGATGCCGCGGTCTCGGTGGCGGCAGCTGCATCGAGGCCGCTGGCCCAGAACCGCTCTCGCGACCGCCGGATGTACCAGTTGGTCAGGACGTCCAGGTGGTCGCGAACGCTCTGGCAGGCACCCGCGATGTCGTAGGCGTCCATCTGCTCGGTCATCTGGACGACCAGCGCGTGCGTCTTCGCCAGCAGGTAGCGGTCCAGCACGTCGTCCGAGACCGACGTCGGGGACCCCTGCCAGGAGGCCCGGTACCCGTTCTCGCCGAACGTGTTCGCGTAGAGCGCGAAGAAGTACCAGACGTTCCACAACGGCAGCATGACCTGGCGCACGCCGTCCCGGATCCCGCGTTCGGTGACCACCAGATTGCCGCCGCGCAGCACTGGCGAGCTCATCAGGAACCAGCGCATGGCGTCCGACCCGTCACGATCGAAGACCTCGCGGACGTCGGGGTAGTTGCGCAGGCTCTTGCTCATCTTGCGGCTGTCGTCCCCGAGCAGGATGCCGTGACTGACGCAGCTGGAGAACGCCGGCCGGTCGAACAGGGCCGTGGCCAGCACGTGCATGGTGTAGAACCAGCCGCGAGTCTGACCGATGTACTCCACGATGAAGTCACCCGGGTAGTGGTGCTCGAACCAGTCCTTGTTCTCGAACGGGTAGTGCACCTGCGCGAACGGCATCGAGCCGGACTCGAACCAGCAGTCGAGCACCTCGGGCACCCGGCGCATGGTCGACCGTTGCCCGTCGGGTCGCGGGTCGTCAGGGTTCGGCCGGGTCAGTTCGTCGATGTAGGGCCGGTGCAGATCGGTGACCTCGACCCCGAAATCACGTTCCAACTCGGCGAGTGAGCCGTAGACGTCGATCCGCGGGTAGGCCGGGTCGTCGCTGGTCCACACCGGGATCGGCGATCCCCAGTACCGATTGCGGCTGATCGACCAGTCCCGGGCGTTGGCGAGCCACTTGCCGAACGAGCCGTCCTTGATGTGGTCGGGCACCCAGTGGATCTGCTGGTTGAGCTCGACCATGCGGTCCTTGAAGGCGCTCACGGCGACGAACCAGCTCGACACGGCCTTGTAGATCAACGGGTTGTCGCAGCGCCAGCAGTGCGGGTAGGGGTGCTCGTAGGTCTCGTGCCGCAGCAGCAACCCCGCGGCCCGCAGGTCGGCGACCACCCGGGGGTTGGCCTCGAAGACCTGCAGGCCCGCGTAGTCGCTCACCTCGCTGGTGAACCGGCCCTGGGCGTCGACCGGCACGACCGGCTCGATGTCCGCGGCATCGGTGACGACCTTGTCCTCCTCGCCGAAGGCCGGAGCGATGTGCACGATGCCGGTGCCGTCGTCCGTGGTGACGTAGTCGGCGGTCAGCACCTGGTGGGCATTGGTCCGGCCGGCGAAGTAGGCGAACGGAGGGGTGTAGGTCGAGCCGACCAGTTCGGCACCGGTGTGCCGGGAGACGATCCGGGACGCCGCGTCGTCCCCGAGTTCGCGGGCGTAGTAGCCCAGCCGCGCCTCGGCCAGCAGGTACCGGTCGGGGTCGGCCGGGCGGTGGGCGTCGCCCGGGTGACCGGTCACCACGACATAGGTCAGGTCCGGGTGAACGGCCATGGCCAGGTTGGACGGCAGGGTCCAGGGCGTGGTCGTCCAGATCAGGGCCC
>JAEUJN010000094.1 GCA_016794595.1 Kineosporiaceae bacterium | reverse complement strand
GGCCCGGTTGGTGCGGGGCCACCCGACGAACTGCTCTCCACGCTGACCCGTGACCCCTGGCTGCGCCTGATGGTCGCCTGCGCATCTGTTCTCTTGCTGGTCTGCGCACTCGACCTGCCCGGTGACCACCTGCGCCCGGTCCGGAGCTTGACCCGGTTTCCCGGACACGTTGGGTGTGGGGTTCAGGCTGCCGGTTCGGTGGCCTGTGGGGTCAGTGTGGTCCAGTATCGGGTCTCGTACTCGGCTGGGGATAGGTAGCCCAGGGCGGAGTGGCGGCGGTTCTCTGGGGGTATCGCCCGGGCGGTGGCGGTGATCTCCGCGTTTCCGCAGCTCAGAGGCTGATGGTGGAACGCTATGGGCTGCAACGGGTGTGGTGCAAGCTGCCGCGCGGCGCGTCATTGGGTGTGTCGTGATGCGTTCAGTTGGGTGATGAGTTCGCGGTTGGCGGTGCGCGCGGCGAGGAGTTCCTGGTCGCGTTCCTCGAGTTGCAGGCGCACGTCGACGACGTGTTGTTCGAGGTGGGTGATCTGCTGTTTCAGCTGATCGATGTCGTCTGGTGCGCCGAGCCCGGACTGGCGCCAGGCTTGCTCTCCGAGGAGTTCGGACAGCCGGGTCTGGAGCTGTTGGACCCGTGCCGCCATGCGGGCGCCGCGCTGCTGTGCGGCGAGCAGGTCGGTCTGCAGCGAGGCGCGGCTGACCATCGGGCCGACGCCGGGGGCATGGTGGGGTTGGGCTGCGGCGGTGTGGACCTGCTCGAGCAGGTCGCGGTGACGGTAGAGGAAGGTGCGGTCGACCCCGGCTCGTCGGGCGATGCCGCTGGCAGTGATCTCCTGGCCGTTGGCCACGGTGTCGTTGACGGCGTTGACGACGCGTTGGCGGCGCCGTGCGGTGTCGGCGCGACGTCCGGCGACCATGGCTGAGACGTCCGCTGCGGGGGCTGGGTTGCTGGTGCTGGTCATGCGCTTCGCTCCGGGTCCAGGCTGGCTCGGGTGAGGTCGGGTGCGGTCTGGCGGATGCGGGGCATGCCGAGGGTGACGGTGCGGTGGCGGCGCACGACGGCGACGGCGTCGTCGACATGTTGGCGTTCGTCGGGGGTGAGTTCGGCCAGTCCGGTGCGTAGCCGGTTGACGAGGGTGCGGATGCGGCGGATCTCTTCGTCGGAGGGGGTGGCTTCGGCGCGGGCCCAGGGGTCGAGCCCGGTAGGGGTGGCGGCCAGGAGCCGTTCTCTGGTGCGCAGCAGGTCGTCGAGGTAGGCCTGCAGGTCGGGCAGGTGGGAGATGTCGGTGCGGAAGTGGTCGCAGCCGGCGCAGCGGAACCGGAACGGGCAGGAGTGGCCGCCGGCGGTGACGTTGGACGGTTCGGCGCAGGCACCGAACGGGACGGCGGCCTCGCGCAGGCCGGGGCAGGGCTGGGCGGCCTCGAGTAGGGCTTGGGCCTGGGGCCAGAGTCGGTTGCCGTGCCGGTCGAACTGCATCGCGGCGACCCGGTCGACGGCCTCGCGGCGGCGTTCTTCACCGACGCGGTAGTAGCCCTTGGTGGTGTCCAGACGGCGGTGGGACATCAGTTCGCGCAGGACGTCGATGGGGACGCCGGCGTCGGCGTGCCGTTGGGCGTAGGTGTGCCGGTAGGCGTAGAGCACGACCTTGGCCTTGTCGAACTCGGTTCCGTCGGTGGTGTGCAGCACAGGCAGCCGCTCGATCCAGGTGCGGTGGTGGAATCCGAGGCTGAAGGCGGTGATCGCGCGGGCGCCGTCGGGGTTGCGCCGGTCGGTCGGCAGCAGCTTCAGGTCGCCGATCGGGGTGCGTGGGAACCGGGCGCGGACGCGCTGCTGTTGGGCGGTGATGATGGTGGCGGTGTGCTCGCTGATCGGCAGTCGCCGGGCGGGACGGTCGGCCTTGTGGTTGTCATAGACCAGGACGGGCAGCCCGTCGCTGTCGCGGGTCAGGCAGTCGTGGTCGAGGTCGCAGATCTCCTCGGGGCGTCGGCCGGTGTCGATCGCCAACTCGATCGCGGTGCGCATCTGCGGGCAGGTCAGCTCGGCGAGGTGGGCGCAGATCTGGCGCATGATCTCGGCCGGTAGGTCGCGGTGAGGTTCGCCCGGTTCGGGTTCGGCGGGGATGTCGCCGCGGTCGAGGGTGAAGTCCTCGCCCAGGCCGGCGGCCGGTCCACCGGGGCGGGTCAGGCCCATCGCCCGAGCTCGGGTCAGCACGACGCGGACCTCGCGGACGGCCCGGGTGCGGGCGTCCCGGCTGATCCGGCCGCCCGATTCCAGGTAGGTCAGCCGGTGCAGGAACGCCTCGATGTCCGCCCGGCCCAGCTCCGCTGGGTGCTCCCCGCGGTCGGGGCGCATCCGCAGGGACTGTGACAGCCGGGCCAGGGCGCCGACGTGGTGGCGGACCGACAGCCCGGCGCTGGTGCGTCGTCCGGGCCGGACTCGGCGCCGGGGCAGGTCGTCAGCGGCCCATCGCTTGGCGATCTGCCGCAGCCAGTCCTGGGTGAGGTCGGTGAACGAGACCGTGCCGTGGTGGCCGAACAGCACCAGATCCCACTCGTCCTTGTCCACCTCGGTCTCCAGAGTCGACAACGCCCGGCGGGCGTGGCCGGCCAGGCAACGGGCCAGTCCCTTGAACTCCAGATCCCGCTCGTGCGGGACGACGTAGTCGCCCAGGCACGCCACCCGCCGACGGCGCAGGTCGTCGCAGACAGCGCGCAGCACGGCCTCGTCGGTCTTGGTCGCGTTCAGGCGGCAGCGTTGCTGCAGGCCGAGCAGCACCTCGGCGACCACCCGGTCCGGCAGACCGCGCAGGCTGACCTCGCCGCCGCGTCCGATCGCCGGCTCGACCGACCGCCAGCAGGTCTCGTCCAGGCCCGGGTCCGTGCGGCGAGCCGTGCGCAGCCGGATCTGGTGAGCTTCGCAATAGTCCCCGTCGCGGTGCCGGCGTTGCCGGGTGCACGCCGCCACCGAGCACGCCTCGCAGGCCGTCACCGGACGGGCCAGCGGGTGCGCCAGGAACGCCGACAGCGTCATCCCGAGCGAGGTCTGCAGGTCAAAGTGCGTGCGGCACAGGCCCTTCCGCGACGACACCCACGTCCTGGCGCAGCCGTCCACGACGCAGCCGTTCGGGCCGCGGCGCACCCGCCACCGACCCCGTGGCGGCAGAGACGTCACCTCCTCCTCGCTCAGGCCGGCGTCGGTCAGCCGCCGCCGGCAGGCCTGACAGATCCGGCTCCGGTCCGGCGCGGTGGTCGTGCAACCCGGAGCCAGGCACAGCGTGCGGCCCAACAGCGGGTGGTCGGCCGGCGGGAACAGCACCCCGGTCCGCCGGTCCCAGCCCGCCTCGGCCAGGAACACCGGATCGATCTCGACCGCGATCCTCGCCGTCTGCTCATCGACGACCCGCCCGACGAGCCGGTCCTGGTCCGCACCCGTGGGGACGGCGAACACGTGCCCGGCGTCCTCGACACGACGACCGCCGGGTCCGGACCGGGCCGCGGCCCCCGTGACGCTCACCGGACGGCCCCGGACAGCCGTGGGCTCGCCACCCGCTCGACGGCCTCCCGCAGCCGCGACGGGTCCGGATGCAAGTAGACCTGCGAGGAACTCATCGAGGCGTGCCCCAACAGCTCGGCGATCTCGTCCAGCCCGCTGCCGGAGTCGGCCAGGTTGCTGCCGAACGCGTGCCGCAGCTGATGCGGCCGGACCGGCCGGCACAGACCCGCCCGCCGCGAGCACGCCGCGAGCAGTTCGTTGACCGCGTCCGGGCGCATCGGCGCGCCCACCGGCTCGCGGAACAGGTTGACCAGCACGAAGTCCGACTCGCTCGCCCGGGCCACCGTCAGCCGCTCGAACTCGTAGCCGTCGAAGGCCTGCACCACCAGGAAGTCCAGCGGCACCACCCGCTGCCGAGGAGACTTCGCCCACGCCCCGTTCGGGTTGTCCCGGCGCACCACGTGCAGGTGTGCCCGGGCCACCTCGCAGCCCAGCACCCGGGAGTCCAGGCCCAGGTGCACGTCGCTGCGTCGCAGCCCGCACGCCTCGCCCCGGCGCAGCCCGGCCCGGGCCATCAGCAGCAGCACCAGCCGGTCCCGGGCCGAGCGGCAGGCCCGCAGCAGCGCCACGATCTCCTCGTCGCTGGCCCGGTCGACCACCGCCTCCGGTTCCCGCAGCCGGTGCCGGGCCCGCAGCCGCCAGCCCATCCGGCCGTCCTCCCCGCGGGCGGCCTCGGGCAGATCCCGCTCGTCGGCCAACTCATAGACCAGTGGCATCAGCTCGCCAGGCGCCGTCCCCGCCGTCACCGCGTGCGTCACGAACCCGCGCACCGCGGTCAGCACCCCGTTGACCCGTCGTTCGCCGCGCACCGGGTCGGTGCCGGGGCCGGACAGCACCTGCCCACCCGAGACGGCCTCGGCCCCGCTGACCGAGGCGCCGGCGTGCCGCAACCAGATCATGAACAATCCCAGGTGCCCCACCCCGGCGTGCCAGTGCCGACCGGTCCGGGCGCACCAGCGCAGGAACAGCGCCAGACTGCCCGCATACGACCTCGTGGTCAGCTCCGACCCGTCCCGGCCGAACCGGACGTGACGCAAGAACGCGTCCGCCTCCTCGACCACCGCCAGGTCCTCGTCCAGCACCGTCCAGTACCTCACCCCGGACGGCAGCCTCACCGGGAACGCGCGCACCGCACTCTCCACTCATCGACACACAGTGACTGAACGACTACCAGCCACGTGCACCACAGCCGTGGAGATCTGTTGCAGAACCGGGTCCGTGTCCCGACCTACGCAACGTCATGCAACAGCCGGTCGCCCCCCGGAGAACGGCGGACGGGGTTGTAGAAGGCTTCGATCCATTCGAAGATCGCGGCGGCGAGTTCGTCGCGGGTGGTCCAGGTGCGTCGGTCGAGCAGTTCGCGTTGCATGGTCGACCAGAAGGATTCGATCATGCCGTTGTCCACGGACGAGGCGACCCGGCCCATCGATCCGAGCAGTCCCGCGGCGCGGAGTCGGTGCCCGAAAACCCAACTGGTGTATTGGCTTCCGCGGTCGGAGTGCACGATGGTGCCGGCCTGTGGGCGGCGCCGCCAGCGGGCCATCTCCAGGGCGTCCACGACCAGCTCGGAGCGCATGTGATCAGCGATCGACCAGCCCACGATCATCCGGTGGTAGACGTCCAGTACCGCGCAGCAGTAGACCTTGCCCTCGGCGGTGGGGTGTTCGGTGACATCGGTGCACCACAAGCGGTCCGGGGCGTCGGCGACGAACCGGCGTTGCACCAGGTCGTCATGGACCGCCGGGTCGGGACGGCGGCGTGTCTTGCGTTGACCGCCGACCCCGACCAGACCATGGGTCCGCATCAACCGCGCCACCCGCTTGCGGCTGCACCGCCGGTCCAGGCCCAGGGTGAGTTCGGCGTGCACCCGCGGGGAGCCGTAGGTACCCCGGGAGCCCTCGTGGACCGCACGAATCGTCTCGACCAGATCGGCGTCGGCCACCGCCCGCGCCGACTCAGGCCGGTCGTGCCATTCGTAGTACCCCGACCGTGAGACCTCCAGCACCCGGCAGGCCACCGCGACATCGACATCCAGGTCGACGTCGTCGGCGAGTTCACGGACCAACCGGTAGATCATTTTGGGTCCGACGGCTTGGGCAGGATGTTCTCCCGGGCGAAGTAGGCACTGGCCCGCTTCAGGATCTCGATCTCCATGGCCTGGACCCGGTTCTCGCGGCGCAACCGGATCAGCTCGGCCCGCTCCGGGCTGCTCAAGCCCTCGGTGCGGCCGGCGTCCACGTCGTCCTTGGCCATCCAGTTCCGCAGACACGACTCGCTGATCCCCAGATCCTTCGCGATCGCCGCGACCGGTTTGTCCCCGAGGCGGGCCAACTCGACCGCTCGACGACGGAACTCCGGGGGGTGTGCTGCAGGCATTCAGGACTCCTTCCCAAGATGAAGATCATCATCTCAGATCAGGTGTCCGGGAAACCGGGTCAAGCTCCGCTGGACCGAAGCGATCACCGTGAAGTCCAAGGGCGAACGCACCGTGTCGGCGGCCCTGACCCACCTCCAGGTCCGCTTCCCGTTCGCGGTCCTGGGCATCCACGCCGACAACGGCTCCGAGTTCATCAACCACCACCTGC
>JAEUJN010000040.1 GCA_016794595.1 Kineosporiaceae bacterium | reverse complement strand
TGGCGCTGCGCCTGGCCGGGAACTCGCGGGGCGCAACTCGATCTCGGGCCGATCATCGGGGGCCGCGGAACCACCGGGACGTGCCGTCTCCTCCGGCCCAGGGGTGGCGCCCTGCTGAACGGGGGCAAGGGGGATCGCCTCGGTCGGGTACACCTGCTCTCGGGCCACCGACTCGCCCACCCCGACCGGGTCCACCGCAGCGGCGGTTCCGTCCACCGGCGGTTCGGGCGCGACGTCCGCGGTGGTGTCCTCCTGCTCGGACGGCTCACCGGAGGCCACCCCGGCGCTCTCGCCAGAGGTCTCGTCGCTCTCGCCAGAGGTCTCGTCGCTCTCGCCAGAGGTCTCCTCGCTCTCGCGGGCCGTCGAGCGCAGCCGGTCCATCCACGCCATCAGGTCCGCCGGCGACGCCCAGCCCCCGCCGCTGCCGCCGTCGGCCGGGGAATCGTCAGTCGCGGGCTCGGGGCCGACCGTCGGCACGGCGTCCGGCGGGGTGGAGGGCGTGTTCACCATGACCACCTCGGGCTGATCCGTGGCCTCCGCCCCGGGGTTGCGGTTGCTGAAGGCGTCAGTCACAGGCGCATCGTAAGGCGCCGGTCGCCAAAGGACGCGCAGGTCAGCCGTTCAGCGATGACAAACAGTCACGAATGGCAGCAGACGCGTCAACGTCAGCTCAGCTCCCGGTAACCGCTGCGGTAGTAGAGCAGGGCTCCCGGGTCCTGCGAGCGCAGCGCGCAGGAGATCACCTCACCGATCACGACACTGTGATCGCCGGCGGGGATCACCTGGTCGGTGCGGCACTCGAGCCAGCTCAGAGCCTGCTCCATCAGCGCCGCCCCGGTCAGGCGCCCGCGAAAGTGGGCGACCCGATCGAGCTGGCCGTGCAGCGGACGCCCCTGGGTCGCCAGCCACGAGGAGATGGATCGGCCCTCGGCATCCAGCACGCTCACCCCCCATGCGCCACTGGTCACGATGGCGTCGTGAAAGCGGGCGTCGCGATGGACGCACACCAGCACCATCGGCGGCTCCAGGGAGACCGAGGTGAACGCGTTCGCCGTCATGGCGTGATCGAACCCGTCCACCACTGCGCTGACCACACAGACCCCGGTGGCGAAGCGCCCCATCGCCCGGCGGAAGACGTCGGGATCCGGTCCGGCGGGTTCGGGTGTCCGTGCGCTCGTCGACACCCGATGGAGATTACGCGGTCGGCGCGCCCGCCCTGCGCTGGGCCGGCGCCACCGGCCCCTCGGGCAGCACCACGGTCCTCGCCCCCGTGTCCGCCACCGCCCCAGCCCCGAACGCCGAGGACCCTCGCGGCTCGTGACCTGCCTGAGCGGTCTGGAGGACGTCGGTGATCTCGCGCCCGATCAGCTCGTGCCGCTCCAGCAGCGCATCCCGCAACGCCTCCACCAGGTGGCGGTTCTCCTGGAGCAGCCCCATCGCCCGGTCCCGCTGGCAGACCAGCAGCTCCTCGACCATGCGCCGTCCGTCGCCGTCCCCGAGCACCCGGGCCACCAGCCCTTGATCGCCGAAGGCCGACCCCTGAACAGCGCCGAAGGAGATCAGGGTCTGGGCCATCCCCGACTGGCCCACCATCTGGGCGGCGACGCCGGTGGCGTAGGCCAGGTCACCGGCCGGCCCGGTGGAGATGTCACCGAAGAACAGCTCCTCGGCCACCTGACCGCCGAAAGCGATGCAGATCAATGCCTCCAGCTCGCTGCGCGAGCGGGTGTAGACGTCGGCCGTGTCGCCGTGGGCCAGCAGGCCGAGCGCCTCGGCCCGCTTGACGATGGTCAGCACCTCCAGCCGCCGCTGCGGGGCGACCAGCCAGGCCAGCGTGGCGTGCCCGGCCTCGTGGGTGGCGATCAGCTGCTTCTCGTGCTCGGTGTAGCCGACCGGCTGCCCGAGACCGACCTCGGTCACCAGCCGGGCCTGCTCGATGTCGGTCCAGTTCAGGCCGTCCGCGCCGCGCCGCAGCGCGTTCACCAGGGCCTCGTCGAGCAGGTGCTCGAGCATCACCGGGGTGTATCCCTGGGTGACCCCGGCGAGGGCGTCCCGGCGGTCCTCGTCGGCCATCTCGACCTCGTGCGCCTTGCGCGTCAGGAAGTGCTCGATCAGCTCGCGGCGTCCGGCGTGATCGGGTACCGAGAACATCAGCCGACGGTCGAATCGGCCCGGGCGCAACAGCGCCGGGTCGAGCCCGTCGGCCCGGTTGGTGGCGGCGATCACCAGCACCTCGCCCCGCTCGGTTCGCGGCAGGGGGATCCGGCGCGCGCTCGGCAGGAACTGGTTGACCGCGTCGATCACGGCGCTGCGGACCCGTTCACCGACCGTCGGGGTGTCGAAGGACTGCATCTGCACCAGCAGTTCGTTGACCACCCCGCCGACGCCCTCGCTCACCATCGAGGTGTGCACGAGCGCACCGCCCGGCCCCCACCCTGCCGTGGCCAGCCCGCCGGCCGCGTGCACCGCCGGCAGTCCGGTGAGGCCACCGCAGTCCATGGACGACATGCCCGCCGTGACCGCCCCAGCCGGTCCACCGATTGTCCGGCTGGGGTGGGCCACGGCGGGCATGCCGCCACGGGTCATCGCAATGGCGTCGATCTCCTCGATGAAGCCGATCGCCCCGCCCTCGGCACGCGCGGCCTTGCGCAGCGCGCTGAAGTAGGCACG
The DNA here is from genome assembly GCA_016794595.1 of Kineosporiaceae bacterium. Lineage (GTDB taxonomy): Bacteria > Actinomycetota > Actinomycetes > Actinomycetales > Kineosporiaceae > JADJPO01. Next base: position 27,618 of record JAEUJN010000040.1, on the reverse strand, counting down.
GATCTTCCGCGAGGTGGCTCCGTAGAACATGGACTGGAACGAGGTGGCCGAGACGAACAGGAACGGAACCCCTGCCTCGGCGGCCATCGCCTTGGCCATGTAGGTCTTGCCGGTGCCGGGCGGGCCCTCGAACAACAGGCCCCGGCGCGGCGTCCCGCCCATGGCGGACCGGAACGTCCGGGCCGACAGGAACAGGTCGAGCGAGCGGCGGACGTCCTCGGTCACCGGGGCCAGCCCCTTGACGTCCTCGAACCGGACGTCCAACTGGTCGGGGCGGTAGACCACGTGCGGGGACCGTCCGGCGAAGACGTAGCTGCCGAGCGTTGCACCGAGCATCGCCACGAAGAAGATGCCGGTCATCAGGTAGATCGGGTCGATCGAGGGCAGTGCGGGCACCAGGGTCGCGCCGGTCAGCTGGCGGTGGACGACCCAGATCGGGACGACGGCCACCGCCGCGAGCAGCCGGGCCACCCGGCGGCGGCGGCGGCGCTCACGCATCCGGGCGACGTCGGTCGAGCTGCCCCAGCCGGCCGGCCCGGCGGTGATCTGGTCGCTCACGCGCACTCCCTGTGGTCACCCGATGTAACTCCTGGTGACGAGAGTGCCCGATGGCCCCGCCGATGACTACGGTCGGCAACCTCGATCACTCGCCTGACCCACCGGTTCACCCACCCGGATCACCGGGCGTGACCCCTCGGCCCGGCCTACTCGCCGAACAAGCCGCCCGATGAGGGCGTCCCGGCCGCCAGCCGGAAGTACTCGATCGGGGCGATCAGCTGGCCGATCCGGTTGCTCAGGGCGAAGAAGGGCTCGCGGACGACGACCTGGGTGGCGTGGGCACGCAGCGCGGCGGCCTTGCGATCGACCACGGCGGCGCCGTCGATCGTGACGCTCACCGCCGCCTCCGCGGCCGCGGACGGGGCGGGTGCGCCCGGCGGCCACGGGTCGAAGGGGTTGTCCGGCGCGGCCAGGCGCTCGCGCTCGGCCCGGGCCACATCGGCCGGCACGATGATCCAGAACAGCCGCTCCACCGACCACTCGGCCAGCTCCACCGCCCGGTGGGTGACCCGGTGGGCCATGACGTGGTCCGGGTGACCGTAGCCGCCGGAGGGGTCGTAGGTGATGACCACCTGGGGCCGAACCTGGTCGATCACGCCTGCCAGCAGTCCGGCAGCGAGATCGAGATCGGCCCGCGCGAAGGCGTCGGGAGCGGCGTCCACGGGGAGGATCACCCCACCGGCGCCGTCCAGCGCCATTCCCGAGTCGACGAAACGGACCCCGGCATCGGCCCCCAGGAACCGGTGGTCGCTCACCCCGAGCTCGGCGAGCGCCTCCGCCAGCTCGCCCTCGCGGTGGGCTCCGAGCGCCGGCCCGCTCAGGTGCGCCAACTCGGGCGGGATGACCTCACCCTGCTCGCCGCGGGTACAGGTGACCAGGCAGACGTGGGTGCCGGCGGCCACGTGATGGGCCATCGTCACCCCGGTCGTGATCGACTCGTCGTCCGGGTGGGCGTGCACCAGCAGCAGGCGCCGGTCTCGTTCGGCGCCGGAGGTGTCCGTGCCCGTCACGCCGGGGCTGTGCCGTTCGGCTGGCTCGGAGTGAAGGACACCTCGCCGGCCGCGGGTTCCGGGAAGTGGCAGGCGACCTTGCGGCCGGGCTCGACCTCCACCAGCGCCGGCACCTCGGCCGCACACCGGTCCTCGGCCTTCCAGCACCGGGTGCGGAAGACGCACCCGGACGGCGGGTTGGCCGGGGAGGGCAGGTCGCCGGCGAGCACGATCCGCTCCCGACGGCCGCGGCCGCCCGGCTCGGGCACCGGAACCGCGGACAGCAGCGCCTTGGTGTACGGGTGGCGGGGGGCGAGGTAGAGCGAGTCGCTGTCGGACAGCTCCATCACCTTGCCCAGGTACATGACGGCGATCCGGTCGCTGATGTGCCGGATCACCGACAGGTCGTGGGCGATCACGACGTAGGCCAGGCCGAACTCGTTCTGCAGGTCCTCGAGCAGGTTGACCACCTGCGCCTGGATCGAGACGTCCAGCGCCGAGACCGGTTCGTCGCAGATGATCAGCTTCGGGTGCAGGGCCAGGGCCCGGGCGATCCCGATGCGCTGGCGCTGCCCCCCGGAGAACTCGGCCGGGAACCGGTTGTAGTGCTCGGGGTTCAGACCCACCCGATCGAGCAGGTCCTGCACCGCCTTCTTCACCCCGCCGGGGGGTTCGATGCCCTGCACCTCGAACGGGGCGGCCACGATCTTCCCGACCGTGTGGCGGGGGTTGAGCGAGGAGTACGGATCCTGGAAGATCATCGACGCCTCGCGGCGCATCGGCACCATCTCGCGGCGGCTGAAGCCGGTGATGTCCTTGCCCGCCAGTTGGATGGTGCCCTCGGTCGGCTCCAACAGCTTGAGCATGGTGCGCCCGATCGTCGACTTGCCACAGCCGCTCTCGCCGACCACCCCGAGGGTCTCCGACCCGAAGACCTCGAGCTCGACGCCGTCCACCGCCTTGACCTGCCCGATGGTGCGCCGCAGGAAGCTGCTCTGGATCGGGAAGTACTTGCGCAGTCCGGTCACCCGGAGGATCGGCTCACCGGTCTGGCTGCCCGCGGTGGCGGTGGCACTGGTCGAGGTACTCATCAGGCGACCTCCTCGCCATCGGCGCGGCGGGGGGCCAGGGCCGCCATCTGGCTCACGGACAGGAAGCACCGGGCGTCGTGTCGGGGACCGACCGGTTCGAGATCGGGTCGCTTGGTGTCACACCACGCGTCCTCGACGTGGGCGGAGAACTGGCACCGCGGCCGGAAGACGCAACCGGTGGGCAGGTTGATCAGGGACGGCGGCTGGCCGGGGATCGGGGTCAACCGAGTGCCCCGAGGATCGGTGAGGTTGGGCACCGAGGACATCAGTCCCCAGGTGTAGGGCATCCGCGGACGGGTGAAGATCTCGTTCACCGGGCCTCGCTCGACCACCCGGCCGCCGTACATGACCACCACGTCGTCCGCGGTCTCGGCCACCACGCCCAGGTCGTGGGTGATCAGCAGGATGGCCATCTGGAACTCGCCCTGCAGGTCGCGCAGGACGTCGAGGATCTGGGCTTGCACGGTCACGTCCAGCGCCGTGGTCGGCTCGTCCGCGATCACCAGATCGGGGTTGTTGATCAACGCCATGGCGATCATCACGCGCTGGCGCATCCCGCCGGAGAACTGGTGCGGGTACTCCTCGACCCGGCGGGCGGCGTTCGGGATGCCGACCCGGTCGAGCATGGCGATCGCCCGCTGCCGCGCCTCGCTCTTGGAGACCTCACCGTGGGCCTGGACCGCCTCGATGAGCTGCGCACCGACCGTGTAGAAGGGGTGCAGCGAGCTCAACGGGTCCTGGAAGATCATCGCCATGTTGCGCCCGCGCATCGAGCGCACCGTCTCCTCCGAGGCCGAGACGATGTCGGTGCCGTCGACCAGGACCTCGCCGGTGATCTGGGCCGACCGCTTCGGGTGCAGGCCCATGATCGCCTGGCTGGTGACACTCTTGCCCGAGCCGGACTCGCCCACGATCGCCAGGGTCTTGCCGCGCTCGAGGCTGAAGGAAACCCCGTCGGCGGCGCGGACCAGGCCGTCCTCGGTGGCGAAGGAGACCTTGAGGTCGCGCAGTTCGAGGTAGGGCGATCGGGATGCGGTCGCCGGCTGCACATCGCTCATGCGAGCCTCACTCTCGGGTCGATCACCATGTAGAGCATGTCCACCACGAAGTTCGCGACGATGATGAAGGTGGCGGCCACCAGGGTGATCCCGGTGATCACCGGCAGGTCGGAGTCCACCACGGACTCGACCGCCAGGCGCCCCATGCCCGGCAGGTTGAAGATCTGCTCGGTGATGATCGCGCCGCCGAGCAGGATGCCGAGGTCCAGGCCGGCCGCGGTCACGATCGGGGTCAGGCCGGCGCGCAGGGCGTGCTTCACGGTCACGGTCCGCTCGGCCAGGCCCTTGGCCCGGGCGGTGCGGATGTAGTCCTCTCCCATGGTCTCGACCATCTGGGTGCGGGTGAGCCGGGTGTAGAAGGCGGCGCTGGTGAAGGCGACCGTGACCCACGGCAGCACCATGGTCACCAGGAACTTCTTCAGGTCCTCGGACGGCGGGTAGTAGTCGGGATAGGGCAGCAGGGACATCTGCACGATCAGCAGGATGAGCAACATCAAGCCGACGAAGAAGCTGGGCAGCGAGTACGCGACCAGGGAGATGCCCTGCAGCACCACATCGGGCCATCGACCCCGGTTCAGGGCAGCGATCACCCCGGTGGTCAGGCCGAACGTCATCCACAGCACGAAGGCGCCCGCGGCCAGCCAGATGGTGACCGGCACCGCCTCGGTGATCAGGTCGGTGACGTTCTCCTGCTGCGAGAAGGAGTAGCCCAGGCAGGGTGCGGGGCAGGTGAACTCGGCCGCCCCCTGGCCCTCGTTGAAGGTCCGCCCGGCCACGATGCCCTTGGCCCACACGGCGTACTGCTCGACCAGGGGCTTGTCCAGGCCCAGCCGCTGCCGGTTCGCCTCGACGACGTCGGGGGTGCAGGTCTTGCCACAGGTCAGCCGGGCGGGGTCGGCCGGCAGGACCGAGAACAGCAGGAACACCATGACGCTCAGGCCCGCGAGCATGACCAGCATCGAGCCGAAGCGCTTCACGACATAACCGAGCACGAGTCATCGCCTTCCGTGGGGCGGGGCCACGCCTGTGCCCGGCCGGTCCGGGGACCGGCCGGGCACAGGCCTCAGATCACTTGACCAGGTACAGGTCAGCGAACGACGGACCACCGAATGCCGGGTTGGTGTACGGCTTTCCGTCGAAGGAGGCCGTCTTCACCTTGGTGCCGAAGATCAGCTGCTCCTTGCTGTGCCGGGTCGGGATGATCAGGCCCAGCTCGACCGCTTCCTTGTTGATCGCCTGCCACTTCTTGGCCTGCTCGGCGCGGTCCAGGGTGACCTTGGCGTCATCGACCTTGGCGATGAACGCCTTGTCGTCCCACTGCGACATCGGGAAGCCACCCTCGGGGGTGAACAGCTCGGGGATCACAGTGGAGGCGTTGAGCCAGTCCGGACCCCAGCCTGCGCCGGAGACCGAGCCCTGCTTGGCCGGGTCGAGCACCGTCGGGTAGTAGGCCGACTGCTCGATCGGGTTCAGCTTGACCTTGAAGCCGGCCTTCTCCCACGAGGCCTTGGCCAGGGCCGCGGCCTTGTCCGCGGTCTGGTCGTCCTTGGCCTTGGCGTAGTCGAAGACGATCTCCGGCGGGGTGGCACCGGACTCGGTGATCAGCTTCTTGGCCAGCTCGACGTTGCCGGTGTCCGGCACGGGCTCGCCGAGGCCGCCCTCCCAGATGCCGGTCGGGGCGTAGTCCTGACCGATGTTCGGCTTGAGCGCCCCGTCACCGAGGTCGCCGGCGTAGGAACCGCCGGCCACCTTGCGCAGCGCCTCACGGTCCAGGGCGGCCATCAGCGCCTGGCGGTGCTTGACGTTCGGCACCTTCTTGGTGTTGACCGCGTAGTAGCGCGAGAACGGGTCGAGCTGGTCGCTCAGCCGGTCCTTGAGGGCGGCGTTGCCGAACAGCTTGGCCAGGTCGCCCGGGTCGATGTTGTCGTTCGCCACCGCGAAGGCGTCCTCGCCGGCCGACTTCTCGATCCGGGAGTCCACCACCTGCGGGTTCAGGCTGAACAGCATGACGACCTTGTCCGGGTACGCCTTGCGCACCGGGTCGCTCTCGGCCTTCCAGTTGGTGTTGCGCACCAGGACCAGCGACTTCTTCTCGGTGTACGACTCGATCTTGTACGGGCCCGAGGAGACCGGGGCCATGTCGTACTTCTCACCCGTGTCCTTGGCCTTCGGCACCGGGCCGAAGGACAGCAGGGTCAGGGCGCCGTTGAAGTCCGGCACCGGGCGGGAGAGGTTGAACGAGATGGTCTTGCCGTCGGCCGAGCACTCGATCGACTTGTCGAAGGCCGCCTGGCCCTCCGGGGTGGCCTTGTACGGGCCGGTGTAGATGCTCTTGCCATCCTTCTTCGGGATGTCGAGCATCGAGATCGCGTAGGTCGGACCGTCGGTGATCACGTCCTGGGCGAAGGTGCGCGAGACGCCGTACTTGATGTCGGCGCAGGTGATCGGCGACCCGTCCTCGAACGTCACGCCGTCCCGCAGGGTGAAGGTCCACTTCTTGGCGTCGTTCTCGGCCTTGCCGGTGTCGGTGGCCAGGTCGGGCACGATCTCGGTGCCCTTGGTCCCCTCGCCGATGGCGTAGGTGGTCAGCGTGCGGTGCACGAAGGCACCGGCGAAGTTGAGGTCGACCCCGGTGTAGTTGCGCTGCGGGTCGAGGTGGCTGATCTGGTCGCCACCGCTCATGACATAGAGCGTGCCGCCCTTCTTGTCACCATCGGCGCCACCACCGCCGCCGGACGTGCTGCCACCCGACGGGGTGCTGTCACCACCGCCGCAGGCAGCGAGACTGAGCACGACCGCACCCGCGATCAGGGCACCGAGGGTGCCGGGCTTGCGGTTCACCATGTGTTTCCTCCGGGAAACGAGATGCGCCCGACCGAAGCGGTCGGCCTTGCTGCCGTCGGCCTGAGGGCCGGACGGCTCCCGCGCGTCACGGGAGTTCAGAGGGGGTCCGGCGCTCACACGCGGCCGGCCCGGGGGTCCAGGGCATCTCGGACGGCGTCGCCCAGCAAGTTGAAGGCGAGCACGGTCACGACCAGCGCCCCGGCGGGGAAGAGCAGGTAGGCGGGGTAGACCTGGAAGTAGCCGATGGAGTCCTGGAGCAACTTGCCCCAGGTCGGCATCGAGGCGTCGGTGCCGACGTTGAGGAACGCCAGCGTGGCCTCGTAGGAGATGAAGGCCGGCAGGGTGATGGAGGCGTAGACCAGCACCGGGGCCCACAGGTTCGGGATCAGCTCGGTGAGCACGATCCGCCGGCGACTGGCTCCCATGGCGACCGCCGCCTCGACGAACTCGCGCTCACGCAGGCTGATCACCTGGCCGCGCACGATCCGGGCGATGTACGGCCAGCCGAACACTGCGAAGAACAGGATCAGATAGGCGATCCGGCTGGGGTTGCCCTCCGGCAGTCCGATCGCCGTCAATCGCTGGGTGATCACGTTGCTCAGGGCCAGCAGCAGGAGCAGCTGGGGGAAGGTCAGGGTGAGGTCCATGACCCAGGACAGGATCCGGTCGAGCCGACCCCGGGACGCCGCGGCGATGGTGCCGATCAGCACCCCGATGGTGATCGTCAGCACCGTTGCGCACAGCACGATGAACAGCGTGACCCGGGCGCCGTAGAGCAGCAGCGCCAGGACGTCCCGCCCGGTGCCGGGCTCGATCCCGAACGGGTGGGCCAGGGTCGGGCCACTGATCGGGAGGCTGCCGTCCTCGCTGACCAGGCTGGAGTCGGCGTCGACGGTCACCCCCAGGAGGCGGGTGACCAGCGGGGCGAAGATCGCCAGCAGCACGATGACGACGATCAGGAACAGGCTGGCCATGGCGACCTTGTTCCGCCGCAGCCGGCGCCAGGCGAGCTGGCCGGGGGATCGTCCGTGGGCCGGTGCCGCCGCGGGCGCGGACGGAGCGGGCGCGGAGGTGGGGGGCGCAGAGGACGACTCGTCGGACACCAGCTCGGCGCTCATGAGCCACCTCCAGTTGTCACCGATCGAGGGAAAAACCCGCTTGACATGGCCAGTGCGCCTCGGCGCGTCATCGCAACGGCAGGTTAGCCGACGGGTGCACGGCGTCCAGAGCTCGCCGCTACCACCTCGGCCGCAGGGTGTCGAACGTGAATCGAACCCCGCGGACCGGACGTCGTCCGCCGATGCCCGGGTCCGGAGATTTGTATCACCAGGGTGCCCCGATCCGCATTACTTCCGCAATCCAGGCCGATCTGACGGAAAACTTGACCGGTGTCACTCGGTCGCCAGGATGTCATGCCTGAACACGATCGACTGTAACGATTTGGCCAACCCGAGGCCCGCGGCCGCGCCGTCCGACGATCACCGGCCCAGATCCGTGAGCGGGCCCAGGTTCTCAGCCCCGGCGCGACCTGGCCCTGACCTTCTCCCGATCGACCGAGGACAGCTCGACCTTGCGCAGCCGCACCGACGCCAGCGTGACCTCGACGCACTCGTCGTCCCGGCAGTACTCGAGGCACTGCTCGAGTGAGAGCTTGCGTGCCGGAACCAGGCGCTCGAACTCCTCCGAGGTCGAGGAGCGCATGTTGGTGAGCTTCTTCTCCTTGGTGATGTTGACGTCCATGTCGTCGGCGCGGGAGTTCTCCCCGACGATCATCCCCTCGTACACCTCGACGGTCGGTTCGACGAACAGCGTCCCGCGCTCCTGGAGGTTGGTGATCGCATAAGCGGTCGCCATCCCGGCTCGGTCGGCCACCAGCGAGCCCGTCGGCCGGGTGCGCAGATCGCCCACCCACGGCTCGTACCCGACGAAGACGTGGTGTGCGATCCCGGTTCCCCGGGTGTCGGTCAGGAACTCGGTGCGAAAGCCGATCAACCCGCGGCTGGGCACGCGGAACTCCATCCGGATCCACCCGGTGCCGTGGTTGCTCATCTGCTCCATCCGGCCCTTGCGGACGGCGAGCAGCTGGGTGATCGCGCCCAGGTACTCCTCGGGGGCGTCGATCGTGAGGTGCTCGAACGGCTCGTGCACCCTGCCGTCGACCAGCCGGGTGACCACCTGCGGCTTGCCGACGGTGAGCTCGAAGCCCTCCCGGCGCATGGTCTCGACCAGGATCGCCAGCGCCAGCTCACCGCGACCCTGCACTTCCCAGGTGTCCGGACGTTCCGTGGGGAGCACGCGGATCGAGACGTTGCCCACCAGCTCGCGCTCGAGACGGTCCTTGACCAACCGGGCGGTCACCTTGGCGCCCTTGGTGCGCCCGGCCAGCGGGGAGGTGTTCGTGCCGATGGTCATCGAGATCGCCGGCTCGTCGACGGTGATCAGGGGCAGCGGCCGGGGGTCCTCCGGGTCGGCCAGGGTCTCGCCGATCGTGATCTCGGGGATGCCGGCCACCGCGATGATGTCGCCCGGGCCGGCGCTCTCGGCCGGCAGGCGCTCCAAGGCCTCGGTCATCAGCAACTCGGTCACCTTGACCCGGCTCATGCTGCCGTCGCGCCGGCACCAGGTGACCTGCTGGCCCTTGCGGATGGTGCCCGAGTGCACCCGGCACAACGCGAGCCGGCCGAGGAACGGCGAGGCGTCGAGGTTGGTGACGTGGGCCTGGAGCGGCAGCTCGTCGTCGTACCTCGGCGCCGGCACCGTGGCCAGGATGGTCTCGAACAGCGGCTGCAGGTCGGGGCTGTCCGGCTGGGTGCCGTCCACCGGCCGGGCAAGGCTCGCCCGGCCGGTCTTGGCCGAGGCGTAGACGATCGGGAAGTCCAGCGCGGCGTCCGGGTCCACGCCGGTGCCGTCGATCAGGTCCATGAACAACTCGTAGGTCTCGTCCACCACGGCGGCGATTCGCGCGTCCGGCCGATCGACCTTGTTCACCACCAGGATCACCGGCAGGTGCGCCTGCAGCGCCTTGCGCAACACGAACCGGGTCTGCGGCAGCGGGCCCTCGCTGGCGTCCACCAGGAGGGCGATCGCGTCGACCATGGACAGCCCGCGCTCGACCTCGCCCCCGAAGTCGGCGTGCCCGGGGGTGTCGATGATGTTGAAGGTCACCCCGCCGTCCGGGGCGCCCTTGCCGTCCCAGTGCACGGCGGTGTTCTTGGCCAGGATCGTGATGCCCTTCTCCCGCTCGAGGTCGCCGGAGTCCATGGCGCGTTCCTCGACGTGCTGGTGCTCGCCGAAGGCGCCGGTCTGCCAGAGCATCGCGTCGACGAGGGTGGTCTTGCCGTGGTCGACGTGGGCGACGATGGCGATGTTGCGCAGGTCGTCGCGGGTACGCAGGGGCATGCCGGAACTCACTTCAGCTGGGCGGGGGGACGATCCATCCTACGGGCCGCCCACCGGTCACCCCGCCGCCCAGTCCCGCAGGCAGGGCCAGCTGCCCGCTCCGGTGGTCACCGTGGTGGCCGAGAGCATGGCGTGACCGACCGCGCGGGTGACGCAGTCGGCCGCAGCCTCGAGCAGCACCTGCAGACCGCCGAGGTCGGGTGCCGGACCGGCACAGGTGGCCATCGTGAACAAGGTGTCGCCGTCGAGCAGGGTGTGCACCGGACGCACCGCCCGGGCCAGGCCGTCGTGCCCGATCCCGGCCACCTTGGCGCACTGGGCCTTGGTCAGCGTGGCGTCCGTGGCGATCACGCCGATCGTGGTGGCCTGAGGGACGACCGGCCCGGGCGGGGGCGAACCGATGGGCAGGGAAGCGGCCACCGGCAGGTCCGCGGTGCCCACCGGCGCGTCGTCGAACTCCCCCGGAACCCCGAATCCGGCCGCGTACAAGGACTTCGATGCAGGGTCGACGCACGAGCCGAGGGCGTTGACGACCACCAGCGCACCGACCGTGACCGGACCGGCGCCGCCGTCCACCACGATCGCGGCCGTGCCGACACCGCCCTTGAACCCTCCCGCGACAGCCCCGGTTCCCGCCCCGACCGCGCCCTGGGCGCAGGGCCCGGAGGCCGCGAGCGCGGCGTCCAGGGCCGAGGCACCGAACGAGGGGTCCGGGCGGGCCTCGAAGTCGCCGCCCCGGCCGAGGTCGAAGATCACGGCGGCGGGGACGATCGGCACCACCTGACCGGGCGGGCCCACCGGGTAGCCGATCCCCCGGGCGGCCAGGCCGGCCATCACGCCGTCCGCTGCGGCCAGGCCGAAGGCGCTGCCCCCGGTGAGCACGACCGCGTGCACCCGCTCGACCAGCGCCCGGGGGTCCAGCAGATCGGTCTCGCGGGTGCCGGGACCACCGCCGCGCACCTCGACCCCGGCGACGGCGCCCTCGGGGGGCGCGAGCACCACGGTGGTCCCGGTCAGCCACCCGTCGCCGCGCCGGTGGGCGTGCCCCACCCGGATCCCCGCGACGTCACTGATGCAGCTCATCGTCCTCCTCGCACCAGGGCGTCCACGACGGGGAGGTTGGACGGCAACCAGTCCAGGCCCTGCCACTCACCGGCGTCGAGCCAGAGCACGGCATCGTGGTCCTCGATCGGCGCCGGCTCCCCTCGCCTGATCTCGGCCCACCACACCCGCATCGCCCACCCCGGACGGATCGGCCAGCCCCGCACCTCGCCCCGGCCGGCTTCCCCCGGCGTCCCCGGGGCCAGCAGTTCCTCGCCCAACCGGACGCCGACCCCCAACTCCTCGGCCAGTTCCCGGTGCAGTGCCGCACGATGATCCTCTCCGGGCTCGACGCCTCCGCCCGGGAGCTCCCACAGTCCCGCGGCCCAGTCCGGCTCGGTGCGACGGGCCGCCAGCAGGCGCCGCGGCCGTGCCAGATCGTCGACGATGGCAGCGGCCACCACCCAGCGGGTCGGCGCACGGTCAGCCGATCCGGGGACGGTCGGCGGGACGGTCGGCGGAACGGGCGATGGAGCTGTCGGCGGAACGGGCGGCTGAACGATCGGCCCCGGCACGTCGGTCACCGGGGAAGCCTGGCACGCCGCGGTCGGCGACGTCCTGGCAGAGTGGCTCCATGTCCCACGACACACCACGGCTACTGGACGATGCGGAGCTGACCCGCCAGCTGGCCGACCTGCCCGGAGTGGCCCGGGGCGCCATCGGCACGATCGTGGTGGCCGTGCGCGCGCCGTCCTTCGAGGAGGCGGTGCAGCTGGTCCGGCTGGTCGCCGAGGACGCCGAGCGGATGGACCATCACCCCGACATCGACCTGCGCTGGTGCACCGTCTCGTTCACGCTCTCGACCCATTCGGCGCGGGGAGTGACCCAGCTCGACGTGGAGCTGGCCCATCAGATCCTGCAGGCGGCAGCCGCTGTGGGCGCCCGGACCATCGCCCCGTCCGAGCGGGTGGAGATCGCCATCGACACCGCAGACCCCGCCGCGATCCGACCGTTCTGGACGGCGGCGCTGGGCTATGTCGATCGGGGTCAGGAACTGGTGCCGCGGGACGAGCGCGGCCCCGTGGTCTGGTTCCAGCACACCCCGGACGACGACCCACGACTGGCCGTGCGGTCGCGCCTGCACCTGGACGTCCACGTCCCCGACGAGGTCGCCGAGCAGCGGGTCCAGGCCTGCCTGGACGCCGGGGGCCGGCTGGTCAGCGACGCGCACGCGCCGTCCTGGTGGGTCCTGGCCGATCCCGAGGGCAACGAGGCCTGCATCTGTACCCGGGCACCTGACCCGGTGACGCCGTGAGCGGTCAGAGGGCCGGCGGACCGTCGCCGTCCGCCGGCCGCGAGCAGCGACCGGGTCGAGGGCACCGGGACGAGGTGCACGCCGGCGACGTCGCCGGTCAGCTCAACTGGTTGCGTGCCGGGGTCCTGGGGGCCAACGACGGCATCGTCTCGGTCGCCGGCCTGGTCGTCGGGGTGGCCGGGGCAACCACCGACCGGACGACGATCCTCACCGCGGGGATCGCCGGGCTGGTCGCCGGGGCGCTGTCCATGGCCGGCGGGGAGTATGTGTCGGTCAGTACCCAGCGGGACACCGAGAAGGCCTTGCTCGACCTCGAGCGATGGGAACTGGACACCCTGCCGGAGCACGAGCTCGACGAACTGGCCGCCATCTACCGCAGCAAGGGTCTCAGCCCGGACGTCGCCCGGCAGGTGGCGGTCGAACTCACCGCGCACGATGCGCTGGCTGCCCACGCCGAGGTCGAGCTCAAGATCGACCCGGAGTCTCTGACCAGTCCCTGGCAAGCGGCCTGGGCCTCGTTCGTGGCGTTCTCCATCGGGGCTGCTCTGCCTCTGCTGGCCATCGTCCTGCCGCCCCAGACCTGGCGGGTGGCAGTGTGTTTCGCCGCAGTGGTGGTGGCGCTCGCCCTGACCGGGTGGATCAGCTCGCGCCTGGGCAAGGCGCCGGTGCGACCGGCTGTGGTGCGCAACGTCATGGTCGGCATCCTGGGCATGGCGATCACCTTCGGGGTCGGGTCCGCGGTCGGCACCCAACTCTGAGGACGGCGATGACCGATCCCCGCCCGACCCCGAAGGGCGGCGTCCGGCGTGATCGGCGGACTTCGGGGTGCTCGGGCACCAGCGAACCCCGCCATTGCGCGGGCCCGGGCTCCGGGCGTTCAGTGGGACCGTGTTGTTCACCTCGCGCGGCCTGGCCGAGTACCGGGCGATGTTCACCCTGGACGATGCCGACCTGACCGGCAGCCTGCTCGACTGCTGTGCCGGGGCGGCATCCCTGGTCGCCGAGGCGAGTGTGCAGGGGGGCCGGGCGGTGGCGGTCGACCCCTTCTATGCGCAGGGCACCGCGACCGTGCGCGACGCCCTCCGGGACAGCCTGCGCGGTGGGCAACAACTGATCGAGGACCACGAGGAGCAGTTCGTCTGGGACTGGTACGGCGACCGGGCGACCCGGGATGCGATGCGTGCCGAGGCGGCCGCGGTCTTCCTGGAGGATCTCTCGGGCGCGCCGCAGCGCTACGTCGCCGCCGAGCTGCCGCGGCTGCCGTTCGCGGACGGCGCGTTCGACCTGGCCGTGTGCTCGCACCTACTGTTCACCTGGGCCCGGAGGCTGGATTGCGCCTGGCACCTGAAGGCCTTGCGGGAACTGGCCCGGGTGGCGCGCGAGGTTCGGGTGTTCCCGCTGGTTCGGGCGGGGGACGGTTCGCCCACCCCGTTCCTGACCGAGTTGCTCGACGAGCTGGGCGGTCTGGGCCTGACCGCCGAGGTCGTCGGTGTGGAGTACGAGTTCCAGCGTGGCGGCAACCAGATGCTCCGCCTGCTCCCCTCGTGATCACGACAGGTGGAGTGCGGGGAGCATGATGGGGCCGTGGAACTGACCGAACTGACGGCAGCCGTCGAGTCGATCTCCCGGCGGTACGCCGAGCGGTTCGGGATCGACCGCACCGACGACTGGTTCCTGATGAAGCTGCAGGAGGAACTGGGTGAGCTCACCCAGGTCCACCTGCAACGACGGCGCCTGGCGCGCGCGAGAGGGATGACCCCCGCCGAGCTCGACCGGGCCTTCGCCAGCGAGGTGGCCGACGTCCTGGGCCAACTGCTCCTGCTGGCCCACCACCACGGAATCGACCTCGAACAGGCCATGCGTGAGAAGTGGTTCCGCTGGCTGCCCCGTTCGGTGGATCCGGCACCTGATCCGATCGCGGACGACGGAGCCGACCATGCTGGGTTAGGTTCGACCTGCACGGCCCCCGGAACCTGACCAGCTGCGCGCCCCGGGACACGAGGGAGAGCCATGAAGCCGCCGAATCCCAAGTCGGTCGCGGGCCGCGGTGGCGACCTGGGCAGACTGCTGGCGACCACCGGCCGTGAGGGTGGCGCTGCCGTCGCGACCGCCATCACCGCACTCGCCGGGGGACGCCAGCACCTGCGGCGGCTGCTCCGCGAGCGCTACCCCACCGTGGCGGTGACCGGCATGACCGGGGTGGGCAAGACCGCCCTGGTCGACCGGATCAGCCGGCACGCGGCAACCACCGGCCAGGCCGACGTCGGCTCGGCGGTGCTGGAGAAGCGCCGCCGGACGACGACCTCGCTGCGCGGGTTCCGGTTCCGTGTCGTCCCCGGCGAGAACGCGGCCACCCGCTTGGGCGCGCTCGACCAGGTCTTCCACGACGAGGTGGTGGACGGCGTCCTGCACGTGGTCGCCAACGGCTACGCCACCGGACGGCGGGTGGCCGGCATCAGCGGCGCCGCCAGCATCGACCGCGAGGTCCAACTGGCCCGAGAACTCGAGGACTGGACCATCACCGCCCACCGGATCGCATCCATGGCGGTGCGCCGCGCCCGTCCCACGTGGTTGGTGATCGCCGTGACCAAGGTCGACCTGTACCCCGAGGAGATCGAGTCCGTGGTGCGGGCCTACTCCCCCGGCGCCGGGACGCCCTTCGCGGTCAAACTGGACGAGCTGCGCGCCCTGGCCGGAGCAGCCAAGCTCTCGGTCGACGTCCTGCCGGTCTGCGCCGAGGGTGGCAAGCACTCCCCGATCTCGGCCAAGCAGCGCGATGCCTACGTGGCGGCGCTCGAACTGCGCATGGCCCAGCTCTGCGGTCACCGATGATCCGGCGCTGATCCGGGTCCCTTCACCGAACGACCGGCGGACCGGCGCAGTGTGGGTGGGCGGGCGTCGTCCACCATGACGGCATGAGCAGCGAGCCCATCGACCGCGAGATCCTGTCCTACGAGACCTTCGGCGTGGCCTGCCGTCAGCTGGCGCAGGCCGTCGTCGACGACGGATACGCCCCGGACATGATCGTCTCCATCGCGCGCGGCGGCCTGGGACTGGGCATGGGGCTGGGGTATGCCCTCGGGGTGAAGAACCTGTCGGTGATCAACGTGGAGTTCTACACCGGGGTTGACCAGCGGCTCGACGTCCCGGTCATGCTGCCGCCCACGCCGCAGGCCATAGACCTGTCCGGGCTGAAGGTGCTGATCGCGGACGACGTCGCCGACACCGGGCGCACGCTGGAGATCGTGCGCGATTTCTGCGCCGAACACGTCGCCGAAGCGCGGATCGCGGTTATCTACGACAAGCCGAGGTCCACGGTGCGGCCGGACTACGCCTGGAAGCGCACCGACGCCTGGATCGAGTTCCCCTGGTCGCTCGAACCTCAGGTCACCCCGTGCAACGGCAGCTCGGGTAACGGCAGCCCGGCCGAGGCCTGAACGGGCCGGTCCACGCGGGTGCCCCGCCTCGTCGCACCGACCGTCCGGCCGGGAGCCCTCGGCCCGAGCCAGCCTCGCCTCGCCGGCCACGGCGTCCTCTTGCGACCGTGGGCGCCCACCGATGCTCCGGCGCTGGTGGCGGCCTACGCCGATCCCGACATCCAGCGCTGGCACTGCCGCTCGCTGGACGACGGCGAGGCGCCGCAGCTGATCGACGAGTGGCGCCAGGCGTGGGCCGCCGGGACCGGCGCGTCATGGGCCGTCGTCGACCCGGGCGGCGGGCTGCTGGGTCGGGTAGGACTGCGCGAGGTGGACCTGGCCGGGGGCCTGGCCGAGCTGGCCTACTGGGTGCTGCCCACCGCGCGCCGGCGCGGGGTCGCGGTGGCGGCGGTGAGGACCCTGAGCCGGTGGGCCTTCGATCAGGTCGGCCTGCAGCGGCTCGAGCTGGTGCACTCGACCGCGAACCAGGCCTCGTGCGGCGTGGCCGGGGCCGCCGGCTTCCCGTTCGAGGGGACCTTACGAGGCTGCGTGGAACACACCGACGGCTGGCACGACATGCACCTGCACGCCCGGATCCGCACCGATGCGGACCCCGGGCCGGCCTGAGCGCCGCCGAGCCTGCGGCGTGATCCACCCAAGGTGGAGGGTTTGCCACCGTCTGCGGTGGCAGAGCCTCCACCTTGTGGCGTCAGGGCCGGGCCCGGTCGCGGTGAAACTCCACGGCGAGCTGCACCGGACCGGTCAGCTCGAGGTGGTGCGGGCGCTCCGGCGGGATGGCCACGGTGTCGCCGGCGGTCAGGTCATGCGTGGCCCCGTCGTGCTCGAAGACGAACCGGACCGTCCCCGCCAGCACGACGAGCCGTCCCCAGACCCCGGCCGCAACCTGATGCGCAGCCAGCAGCCCCGCCGGGACGGTGTTCTCGTCGAAGGTCGGCGTGACCCGCACGACCTCCAGCCCGGGCGGAAGAGCACCGACGTTCGCCATGCTCGAGAACACTACGACGGTCGGACATCATCCGACGCGGAGAGCGGGGCGCGTCGGTAGCGCTCGTAGATCACGCGCGTGGGGAACGTCCGGGTCTCGACCAGGTCCAGCCGGACCGTCTGCGCGACCGGCGGCAGTGCCGGTGTGCCGCCGCCGACCATGACCGGGTGGCGGAACAGCCGCAACTCGTCGACGAGCCCGAGCTCGATGGCCTGAGCGGCCAGGATGGCACCGCCGATCTCGACGTCCCTGTCCGTTTCGTTGCGTGCAGCCGCGACCTCCTCCGCCACCGATCCTCGGGCCAGCCGGGCATTGCCCTCGACCCGGTCGAGGGTGCGGCTGAACACGACCTTGGGCAGCGCGCACCAGACGTCCGCGAACGCCGTGCTGGCCTCGTCCTGGCGCAGCGACGGGTCGGTCTCCCACACCAGCATGGTCTGGTAGAGCTTGCGGCCGCACAGGATGGCACCGAGTTCGCTCACCCGATCGAGGTGGAACCGGAACAGCTCGTCGTCCGGCACCGACCACCCGATCCCACCGTCACGATCGGTGATGAAGCCGTCCACGGAGACACCCATCGAGAAGAGCAGCATGAAGTCGAGGTTGGCAGATTCTCACCCTCGTCGCAGGATGGGACGTCTGCGCCAGGGGACCGACAGCTCCCATCGGGTGATGGGCTCTCGCGCTGCCGATACTGCGCCGACGAGGCGGTGCGGATCACACGTTGAACCGGAACTCGACCACGTCGCCGTCCACCATCACGTAGTCCTTGCCCTCGATCCGCACCTTGCCCCGCGCCTTCGCCTCGGCCATCGAGCCGGCGTCCACCAGGTCGGCGAAGGCGACCACCTCGGCCTTGATGAAGCCGCGCTGGAAGTCGGTGTGAATCACCCCGGCGGCCGCCGGCGCCGTCCAGCCCTGCCGGATCGTCCAGGCGCGGGCCTCCTTCGGGCCGGCCGTGAGGTAGGTCTGCAGCCCCAGCGTGTGAAACCCGATGCGCGCCAACTGATCCAGGCCGGACTCGGTCTGCCCGACACTGGCCAGCAACTCGGCCGCCTCGTCGGGTTCGAGCTCGACCAGCTCCGACTCCAGCTTGGCGTCCAGGAAGATCGCATCGGACGGCGCGACCAGCGCGCGCAGCTTGTCCTGCAGCGAGGCGTCGCTCAGCCCTGATTCGTCGACGTTGAACACGTAGAGGAACGGCTTGGCCGTCATCAGCGACAGGTCGCGGATCGGCGCCAGGTCGAGACCGGCGGCGTACAAGGGGGTTCCGGCGTTCAGGCGCTCCTGGGCCGCCACCGCGGCGTCCAGGACGGCACGGTCGGTCTTCTTGCCCTTGACCTCCTTGTCCAGCCGCGGGATCGCCTTCTCCAGCGTCTGCAGATCGGCCAGGATCAGCTCGGTGTGCACCACCTCGATGTCGTCGGCCGGATCCACCCGCCCGGCCACGTGCACCACGTCGTCGTCCGCGAAGGCCCGCACCACCTGGCAGATCGCATCGGCCTCGCGGATGTTGGCCAGGAACTTGTTGCCCAGCCCCTCACCCTCGCTGGCGCCCTTGACGATGCCGGCGATGTCGACGAACGACACCGTCGCCGGCACGATCCGCTCGCTGCCGAAGATCCCCGCCAGAACGCCGAGCCGGGCATCGGGCAGGGCGACCACGCCGACGTTGGGCTCGATGGTCGCGAACGGGTAGTTCGCCGCGAGGACGTCCGCCTTGGTGAGGGCGTTGAACAGGGTGGACTTGCCGACGTTCGGCAGTCCCACGATTCCGATGGTGAGTGCCACGGGGACGAGAGTCTACCGGCGCCGTCCTCATCGACTGGCGCCAGTCGTGATGACCAGGGCACCCGGGCGGGGACGGGTCGGTTAGCGTGACGCTCGACAGACCGCGCGCGACACCGCCGTCGGCGCGGGTCCAGCCGAGGGGGCGCGCATGATCCGCATCAGTCACCCGACCCGCACCGAGCCCCCCATGCGGCGACGCGTTCGCCGACCCCTGGCCGTCCTGGTCGGTGCCGCGCTCACCACAGCGGCCGGCGTCCTGCCCACGGCCTCACCGGCGAGTGCGGCCACTCAGGTGGGCAACGACATCTCCTGGCCGCAGTGCCGTGTCGACCAGGGCGGGTACGGCAACCCGATGCCGGCCGCGAACACCGGCTTCGTCGTCCTCGGGCTGACCAACGGACTGGCGTTCACCCGGAACCCCTGCCTGACCGAGCAGGCGCACTGGGTCCGGGACAACTACCGCCCCTTCCACGCCTACACCTTCGCCACGTATCCCACGCGCGCCCAGATCACGCGATACGGCACGTCCGGGCCGTTCGCCTCCACCACCCACACCGGCAAGTTGCGCAACGTCGGCTATGCCCAGGCGGCCTATGCGGTGAACACGTTGAAGGGCATCGGCCTGCTGCCGCCGCGGATCTGGATCGATGTCGAGAAGCGCGCCGCCCAGCCCTGGCCGGTCGGGCAGGGCAACCCCACCATCGCGACCTACAACCGGGCCCTGCTCGAGGGGATGCTGGCGGCCTTCGCCAAGACCAAGATCCCTGCTGGGTTCTACAGCAACGCCGACGGCTGGACCGTGATCACCGACAACTGGCAGCGGCCCGGCGTCCCGTTCTGGGGCACGGTCGGCACGCGCGGCCAGGCCGCCGCCGAGCAGGGCTGCGGCAAGCCCGGCCTCAACGGCGGGGCGACGCACCTGATGCAGTGGTGGGTCAACCAGCCCCAGCCGGTCGACTGGGACGTCGCGTGCGCCGGGCACGCCCTGGCCGCGCCCAAGGTGACATTGAGCTGGCCGGCCCTCTCGCAGACCCGCAGCCGCTACGGATCCACCTCGGCGGTGATCAGCGCCGGACCCTCGCGCCGCCAGACCTGGCAGCTCACGGTGACCGACGCCTGTACCGGCCGGCGGGTCACCCAGGTGGGCGGGGTGACCGCAGACAAGATCGTCGCCACCTGGCGCGGACGGCGCGCCGACGGCACGCGCGTTCCTCCCGGGAGCTACCGGCTGACCCTGCGCACCGGCACCCGGACGCCGCCTGACGGCCCGGTCTACGCGCCGCTGCACCAGATCCTCACCAGTTCGGGCAAGGCCGTCGCCTGCCGCAGGTGAGCCTGCCGTGCCTGCCTGCCTCGGATGGCTCGGACGGCTCGACCTCGAGGCGTTCCGCGATCGGCACCTCGGCGCCCGGCGGGCGCCGTCCCTGACGCAGACTGGTCTGTCGTGACCCCACCTCGTCGTCTCCCGTTGCTCGTCACCGGCCAGGTCCTCGGCGGCATCGGCGTGGCCAGCGGCATCGCCGTCGGCGGCCTGCTCGCCGAACGGCTCTCGGGCTCGGCCTCCCTGGCCGGGCTCGCCCAGACCTCCTCGGTGCTGGGCGGGGCCTTGCTCGCGGTCCCGCTGGCCCGGTTGGCGGAGCTGCGCGGCCGGTCGGCCTCCCTCGGCCTGGGCTACCTGATCGCCCTGGGCGGCGGGGTCGGGGTGATCGCTGCAGCCGTGTTCGACACGTTCCCGGTGCTGTTGGTCGCGATGGCGCTGTTCGGGGCCGGGACGGCGGTCGGCCTGCAGGCACGCTATGCCGCCATCGACGGGGTGGACGTCCTGCACCGGGGGCGCACGCTGTCGATCGTGGTCTGGGCCACGACCATTGGATCGGTGCTGGCGCCGAACTTCTCCGGGGTCGGTGGCCGGGTGGGCACCGCGGTGGGGATCCCGGCACTGGCCGGGCCGTTCCTGTTCTCGATCGCCGCCTTCGCCGCGGCAGCCGCGATCACCACCTTCCTTCCCGGCGGACGGACTCCCCTGGGCCACAAGGACTCCCCGCTGACCATGGCGCACGCCTGGCATTCGGTCAGATCCCATCCCGGCGCGGTGGCCGGGTTGACCGCCATGGCCGGCGCGCACGCCGCGATGGTGGGGGTGATGGTGATGACCCCGGTGCACCTCGGGCACGGGGGCGCCACCCTTCAGGTCATCGGGGTGGTGATCAGCGTGCACATCGCCGGCATGTACGCCCTCAGCCCGGTGATGGGTCTGCTCACCGACAGGTGGGGCCCGCAGCGGACCATCCTGCTCGGGGTGGGGGTGCTGCTGGCCTCGCTGCTCGCCGCCGCCGACTCGGGCGACCACGAGCACCGACAGGTGGGACTGGCCCTCACCCTGCTCGGGTTGGGATGGTCGGCGTGCATGGTGGCCGGGTCGGCGCTGCTGTCGGGCAGCGTCCCGGACGACGTCCGCACTCGGGTGCAAGGGCTCGGCGATCTGGTGATGGGCCTGACCGCGGCCGCCGCGGGCGCTCTGGCCGGGCCGGTTCTGGACGCCGCGGGCTACGGCACGCTCGCCCTCGGCGCGATCGGCCTGCTGGTGCCGATCTCGCTGCTCACCCTGCGGTCCCGGATCGGGCAGCGCCCCCCGGCCAGGTCGGCGCTCTGAGGCAGCCGCCCATCGCGTGAGGAGTCGCGGATCGTCCGTGGTCCCGGCGACCATGGCAGGGCCCGGTGTAGCGTGCTGGGTTGTCATCGGCGCTCGGGGGCCAGTCCATGGGGGGACACGTTGACGGTCCAGAACCCGGCCGGTCGCTCGGTGAGCCAGCCGGTCACCCGCGCCTCGGGCGCGTGAGGCGCCGATGACCGCGAACCTGGAATGGGACCCCACCGCCAACGACGGTGCCGGCGGCTGGGTGATGGGCACCACAGACACCACAGACGACGAACCCGACGGCGCGGGCGGCACCGGCTCGCCGTCCGGGACGCCGGTCGCGGACCCCACGGTCGAGCTGGCGGCGCGCGACACCCAGCTGATGGACCGTTCTCCGGGGGTACGGGCCGACCTCGAGGACACGATCGCGAACTCGGACTGGCCGACCCTGCCTCCTCGGCTTCCCTCACCGCCCGCGGCTGACCGGCCGAGCGGGCCGCCACCGGCACCGACCGCGCCGCCTCCGCTGCCGCTCGGCGTGCCACTCGCATCGCCTTCCACATCGCCGTCCACATCGCCGTCCACGGCGCCGCCTGCGGCGGCACCCACGGTGCCCGGCGTCCCCGGTCTTCCCCCGGCGCCCCCGCTGCCGTCCGGGCCGTACGGCAGTCCCCCGCCCCACCCGCCGGGCGTCGTCCTCCCCGATGCACAGCTCGCGCTCGACCGGCCCCCGCCGACCCGAGGGCCCGGTCGCTGGGCGCTCGTGGCCATGCTGGTGGTCGCCGCCGTGCTCTCGGCCGCCGCGACGGTGGGGGTTGTGGCCTGGCGCTCACGCGACGACGGACCGTCGACCACGGCGATCAGCTCGACGGCACCCCAGCCGACGACGGCGACCGACCCCGCGATCACGGAGCAGACCGCACCGGTGGAGGAGGTCACCCCCGAGCCGACAGAGCCGTCGCAGGCCCCGACGCCCGACCCGACTCCCATCGACCCGGGCACCGTGGTCGTCGCCGATGCCCTCTCCGGCTCGGCCGAGGCCCAGGACGTCGCGGCCACGATGAGCGAGTTCTACACCGCGATCAACGAGCGGCGGCTGCGGGATGCCTACGCCCTGTACAGCAGCGCGCAGCGGCGCAAGCTGGGTGCGTACTCGTCCTGGGCAGCCGGATACTCCTCGACCTCGGACGACGAGGTCACCCTGGTCGACCTCAGCTCGGCCGGATCGGGTCGCGTGGTGGCGCACGTGCGGTTCCGCTCCCAGCAGGACCCCGCAGACTCCCCGGACGGCATGTCGAGCTGCCTGTGGTGGCAGATCGCCTACACCCTGGTGCCCTCCGGTGGCGGCTACCTGATCGACGAGGTGCACCCCGACGTCCCGGCGCCGCAGAAGGCCTATTCCTCCTGCTGATCCTCGTGCTGACCGGCTGACGATCGGGATTGTCGGTGGTGGGTGCCAGCCTGAGCGGCGTGAGTTCCTCGACGGTCCTCTTCGCCCTGGGCGGGCTGGTGGTGGGTGCGGCAGGCGTCTGGCTGCTGCTCGTCCCCCTGTACCGGGAGCGGCTCGCGCGCGCGCTCGGTGAGAGCGACCTGCTGCGGGAGCGGATCACCGACCTCGAGGGTGCCGCCGCGCAGGACCGCGAGCTGGCGGCCACGCTGGGCCCGCTCGCCGGCAGCCTGGGCCGGGTCGAGCAGCAGGTGCACGCGCTCGAACGCGACCGGGTCCACCAGCTGTCGCAGCTGACCGAGCAGCTCACCCTGGTGCGCGAGCAGACCTCGGCCCTGGCCGGGGCCCTGCGCTCACCCACCTCGCGCGGCGTCTGGGGCGAGGTTCAGTTGCGGCGGGTGGTCGAGCACGCCGGGATGCTGGCCCGGGTCGACTTCACCCCCCAACCCCAGGCGATGACCCCGGACGGCGCCGGCGTGCGTCCGGATCTCGTGGTGCACCTGCCCGGCGGCAAGCAGGTGGTGGTGGACGCCAAGGCGCCGTTGACCGCCTTCCTGGAGGCGAGCGAGCTCCCGCTCGATCGACCGGACGGCGCGAACCGGCGCGCGCAGGCCGGCCTCGCCCACGCCCGAGCCCTGCGGGCTCACGTCGAGGCCCTGGCCGCCAAGGAGTACTGGCGGGCGTTCGAGCCCACTCCCGAGCTGGTGATCTGCTTTGTCCCGGGGGAGGCCTTCCTGGCCGAGGCGTGCTCGGCGGACCCGTCGTTGCTGGAACACGCCATGGCACGGCGCGTCGTCCTGGCGACCCCCACCACCCTGCTGGCCCTGCTGCGGACCGTTGCCCTGACCTGGCAGAGCGAGGTGCTGACCGGCTCTGCCCGAGAGGTCTTCACCGTCGGCCGGGAGCTGTACAGCCGGCTGGCCGGGCTCGGCGGGCACGCCCTGCGGCTGGGGCGTTCCCTCGAACGGGCGGTGGAGGACTACAACTCGCTGGTGGGCACCCTGGAGCGTCGGGTCCTGGTGAGCGCGCGCCGGCTCACCGATCTCGGGCTCACCGACGAGGCGCTGCCGGCGCCCACTCCCCTGCGAGCGGCTCGCCGGCCACTGTCGGCGCCGGAGTTGATCGACGATGCCGCTGGCTAGACTCCCCCGTCGTGGAACACGAGCAGGGCGGGAAGGAGTTCGTCGCCGCGCTGCGGGGAGCGGCGTCCTACGTACACGCCCATCACGGCCGCACCTTCGTGATCGCCTTTCCCGGGGAGACCTGCGCCCGAGGCGAGTTCGATCAGCTGCTCTGCGACATCGCGCTGCTGTCGAGCCTGGGTGTCAAGCTGGTCCTGGTGCACGGCGCGCGCCCCCAGATCGACGCCGAACTGGCGATCCGGGGCCTCGTCCCGACCTACGAGGGTGATCTCCGGATCACGGACGACGCGGCAATGGGGGCAGTCAAGGCGGCCGTCGGCGCCCTCCGGATGGACATCGAGGCGGTGCTGTCCAGCAGCCTGGCGAACACGCCGATGGGCGGCGCCCGGATCAAGGTGGTGGGTGGCACCTGGGTCATGGCTCGCCCGGTCGGGGTCCGCAACGGGGTCGACCATCTGCTCACCGGGCAGGTGCGCAAGGTCGACATCGAGTCCATCCGTGAGGTGTTGGCCACCGAGCGGATCGCCCTGCTGTCCCCCGTCGGCTACAGCCCCACCGGGGAGGCGTTCAACCTGCGCAACGCCGACGTCGCCGAGGCCGTGGCCATCGGGCTGCGCGCGGACAAGCTGGTGTTCGTCCTGGAATCCGACCCCTCCACGTGGAGCATCGCCCGCTCCGCCGGCGATGCCGGGCACCTGCTGCTCGGCGAGGCGGAACGATCGCTCGCCGTCCAGCCGCTGATGGAGCACCTGTCCCCCGAGGATCGCAACTGCGTGCGGGCGGGCCTCGCGGCCGGCCGGTCCGGGGTCAAGCGAGTTCACCTGGTCGGGGCCGGCACGGACGGCGCACTGTTGCGCGAGCTCTACACCCGGGACGGCGCCGGGCTGATGCTCTACGCCGACACCGACTACGAGGCCACCCGCCAGGCCACGATCGAGGACGTCGCGGGCATTCAGGCACTCATCCGCCCGCTGGAGAACGCCGGGGTCCTGGTTCCACGGTCACGCGAGCAACTGGAACTCGACATCGACACCTTCTCGGTCCTGGTCCGGGACGGCACGGTGATCGCCTGCCACGCGCTGATCGAGTACCCGGACGAGGCGGCCGCCGAGTTCGCCTGCGTCGCGGTGCACCCGCAGTACCGCGGGGGTCGTCGCGCCCGCAGCTTGCTGACCCGAGCCGAGGCGATCGCCCGCCGCCGGGGGCTGGAGCGGCTCTTCGTGCTGACCACCGCCACCTCGCACTGGTTCGTCGAGCACGGGTTCGTCCAGGGCGGCCCCGAGGATCTGCCCACTCCCCGCCGCGCCGCCTACGACGCCCGGCGCAACTCACACGTCCTGGTCAAGACCCTTTCTTGAGGTCGCGGCGCAGTTCGCGGGGCAGGGAGAAGAGCAGGTCCTCCTCGGCGGTGCGGACCTCCTGGACGTCGGTGTAGCCGCGCGCGGCCAGCCAGTCGAGAACTCCCTGCACGAGCACCTCGGGCACCGAGGCCCCGGAGGTCAGACCGACGGTGTTCACGGGGCTCACGCCGTCCGACAGCCAGTTCTCGTTGAGCTCGGCAGCCCAGTCGACCCGGTGCGCCGACCGCGCACCGTGTTCCAGGGCCACCTCGACCAGGCGCACCGAGTTCGAGGAGTTGCTCGACCCGACCACGATCAGCAGGTCGCACTCCGGGGCGATCTTCTTCACCGCCACCTGCCGGTTCTGGGTGGCGTAGCAGATGTCGTCACTCGGGGGGTCGGCCAGGCTCGGAAACCGCTCGCGCAGCCGCCGGACCGTCTCCATGGTCTCGTCCACCGACAGCGTGGTCTGCGAGAGCCAGACCACCTTGTCCGGGTCGCGCACCGTCACGCCCTCGACGTCGTCCGGGCTGTTGACCACCTGGATGTGCTGCGGCGCCTCACCCGCAGTGCCCTCGACCTCCTCGTGGCCGGTGTGCCCGACCAGCAGGATGTCGTAGTCCTCCCGGGCGAACCGGATCGCCTCCTTGTGCACCTTGGTCACCAGCGGGCAGGTGGCATCGATCGTCCGCAACCCCCGCTCCGCCGCCTGCCGGTGCACGACAGGCGCCACCCCGTGCGCCGAGAACACCACCCGAGCACCCTCGGGCACCTCGTCGGTCTCGTCCACGAACACTGCGCCGCGCTGCTCGAGGGTGGCCACCACGTGCCGGTTGTGCACGATCTGCTTGCGCACGTAGACGGGCGCCCCGTAGAGGTCGAGCGCCTTCTCCACCGCCTCCACGGCCCGATCGACGCCGGCGCAGTAGCCCCGCGGCGCTGCCAGCAGTACCCGTCGTGCCGTCTCGACCCGTTCCGTCTCGCTCACGCCTGTCTCGTTCACGCCGGTCATCGTAGGCAGGCCTGCGTACTGTTGGCCCGGTGAGTCCCCGGGACATCCCCGCCACCGCCGGAGCCACCACCCCCGAACACCCCTGGCCGGTGCGGCTGCTCACCGCCAAACTCACCGAGTACCTGGCCAAGGCCCCTGCGGCCTGGCTGGAGGGACAGGTGGTGCAACTCACCCGCCGTCCCGGCCAGGGCACCGTGTTCCTGACCCTGCGCGACACCGACGTCGACATGTCGTTCTCGGTCACCCTCGCGGCCCGCGTCCTGGACGCCCTGCCCACTCCCCTGCACGACGGCAGCCACGTCGTCGTGCACGCGCGGCCGCAGCTGTTCCCCCGCCGCGGCTCGCTCACCCTGGCCGCCGACGACCTGCGCCCGGTCGGTGTCGGTGAGCTGCTCGCCCGGATCGAGCACCTGCGCCGCGTGCTCGCCGCCGAGGGCCTGTTCGCCGCCGACCGCAAACGCACGCTGCCCTTCCTGCCGCACACCATCGGGTTGATCTGCGGCCGGGCCAGCGCCGCCGAGAAGGACGTCGTCGCGGGCGCCCGCCGCCGCTGGCCCGGCGTCGCCTTCGACATCCGGCCGGCCGCGGTGCAGGGACCGAACGCTGTCACCGACATCCTGACCGCCCTGGCCGCCCTGGACGCCGAGCCCACCGTCGAGGTCATCGTGATCGCCCGCGGCGGCGGCTCGCTCGAGGACCTGCTGCCGTTCAGCAACGAGACCCTGCTGCGCGCCGTCGCCGACTGCCGTACCCCGGTGGTCAGTGCGATCGGCCACGAGGTCGACTCCCCGCTGCTCGACCTGGTCGCCGATGTGCGGGCCTCCACCCCCACGGACGCCGCGCGCCGCATCGTGCCCGATGTCGCCGAGGAACGGGCCGGCATCGCCGCCTGCCGCGACCGGACCCGCGCCGCGGTCTCGGCCCGGATCGAGCGTGAGCACCAGCTGCTCGCGGACCTGCGACGCCGCCCGGTGCTGGCCGACCCGGACCGGCTGATCGCACCGCACGCCGCGGAGATCGCCACCGCGCGCGAGCGCGGTCGTGGCGCCGTGGGCACCCGGCTCGATCGGGCCGCGGACGACGTGCGACACCTTCGCTCACGGGTCGCCGCGCTCTCACCGGCGGCCACCCTGGCCCGCGGGTACGCCGTGGTGCAGCGCCTCGACGGAGCCGTGGTGCGTGCGGCGGCCGACCTCGGCGCCGGCGATGCGGTGCGGATCCGCCTCGCCGAGGGCCGGCTGGAGGCCCAGGTCACGGCGACGACGGCCACCAGCTGATCGATCCGGCCTCGGGCCGTTCCGTACAGTGGCGCCGTGGCCGCCAAGAAGACCGCAGCAGACTCCCCCGCCGTGCCCGCCCCGAACGCCGACGTTGCCGACCTCGGCTACGAGCAGGCGCGCGACGCCCTGGTCGACATCGTGCGCCGACTCGAGAACGGCGGCGCCACCCTCGAGGAGTCGCTCGCCCTGTGGGAACGCGGCGAGGCCCTGGCGACGCGCTGCGAGCAGTGGCTGGACGGCGCTCGCGCCCG
>JAEUJN010000082.1 GCA_016794595.1 Kineosporiaceae bacterium | reverse complement strand
GTTGACCAATGCGGCCCGGGCCGCCAACGGGTGTTCGGTCGCCCTGAAGGCCGACGGCAAGCTGACCAATGCCGCGCAGGGGCACAGTGCCGACATGGCTGCGAAGAACTACTTCTCGCACACCGGGTTGGACGGTCGCTCACCCTTCGATCGGATGCGGGATGCGGGCTACTCCTACTCGATGGCGGCCGAGAACATCGCCGCGGGGCAGCCGACCCCGGCCGCCGTGGTCAACGGGTGGATGAACAGCGCCGGGCACAAGGCGAACATCCTCAACTGCAAGCTGACCGAGATCGGGGTCGGGGTCGCCAAGGGTGGCAGCTACGGCATCTACTGGACCCAGAACTTCGGGACGCCGCGCTGACCGAACGCCGAACCAGCAGCGCTGGCCGGCCGAACCGGACCACGGACGCCGCCGCCGACTCGAACCGGCGGCGGCGTCCGTCTCCAGGCCCGTGTCCAGACCCGAGGCAGGCCGGACTCAGTCCGGCATCGCGTGCAGCACCGCCATCACCTCGTCGGCCCGGGTGGCCGGGTTGACGAAGGCGAGCCGGGCCACCGTTCGCCCCTGGTAGATCGTCGGCAGGCAGAGGATCGTCCCGGCGAGGGCCTGTTCGCGAGACCAGGCCTGGTAGTCGGCGGCCTGCCATCCGCGCCGTTCGAACAGCAGCACGGTCAGGTCGGGTTCGCGGATCAGATGCAGTTGCGGCGCCCGGCGGATCGCCTCGGCCACCTGCCGGGCGGTGTCCAGCGTTTGCTCGACGGCCGCGACGTACCGGTCGGTGCCGTGGGCGGCCAGGCTGAACCAAAAGGGCAGCCCGCGCACCCGGCGGGAGAGATGGATCGCCAGATCGCTCGGGTTGGGGCTCTCGCGATCGACGACGTCCAGGTAGCCGGCGTGCTGGGCGTGCGCGGCGCGGGCCGCCGCGGCGTCCCGGTAGACCAGCGCGCAACAGTCATACGGCGCGAACAGCCACTTGTGCGGATCGACGATCATGCTGTCCGCGCGGTCGATCCCGGTGAACAGGTGACGGGCGGACGGCGCGACCAGCCCCGCGCCGCCGTAGGCGCCGTCCACGTGCAGCCAGATCCCGAGCGCCCCGCACACGTCGGCGATCGAGGACAGGTCGTCCACGATGCCCTCGTTCGTCGAGCCCGCGGAGGCGACCACGGCGAACACCCCGTCGGCGCCGCCCTGCTCCTCCAGTGCCTGGCGCACGGTCTCGCCGGTCACCCGTCCGGAGGTGTCGGTGCCGATCCAGACCACCTCGACGTCCAGCACATCGGCGGCCTTGGAGATCGAGGAGTGCGCCGACGCCGCGCAGGCCAGCCGCCAGCCCCCTGCCGGCCGGGCCGGCAGTCCCTGGTCGAGCCGCCGGCGGCGGGCGGTGGCGCGGGCGGCGTGCAGCGCCGACAGATTGCCCATCGTGCCCCCCGCGACGAACGTGCCCGCGGCGGTGGCCGGCCAGTCCAGCAGGCCGATCAGCCAGTCGAGGGCCTGGTTCTCGGCGAACACCGCCCCGGCCCCGGTCTCCCACAGGCCGCCGAAGATGTTGGCCGAGCTGGTGGCGGCATCGAAGGCGACCGCGAGCCGGGTCGGCGCGGAGGGGATGTAGGCCAGGTTCATCGGATCGTCCTGGGCGCGGGTTGCCGGGGCCAGCACGTTCGCGAAGACCGCCAGGGCGGCGTCCGGACCGATCCCCGCTGCGGTGATGGTGTCACCGGCCTCGCGCTCGAGGTCGGAGGTGGTGCGGGCGGTGGTCTTGGGGTCCCCGGGACGGACCGCGCGATTGCTGGCCCAGTCGAGGACCACCCGGGCGGCAAGGGTCTCGTCCCCCCAGACTCCGTCGGGGCGGCTGGGGTGCGCCTGTCGCAACATGCTTCCACGGTCGGCGAGATGAGCGGAATGCTCAAGTGGAGATTGTCAGCTCGAGCAATCTGCTCAGGCTCTGCGGGTAGATGTGGGTCGGATGTGACACGATGCGCGGGTGAAGGCGCTCGATGCGACCGACGCCCGCATCCTCCGGGCATTGGACGACGACCCGCTGGCCACCGTGGTGGCCCTCGCGCGCACGCTGGGGCTGGCCCGCAACACCGTGCAGGCGCGCTTGCACTCGCTGGAGCAGCGAGGCGTCCTCGACCCGCCGAGCGTGCGGGTCCGTCCGCACGCCATGGGGCGTCCGGTGCTGGCCTATGTCAGCCTGACCATCACCCAGGGGGACATCGAGCAGATCAGCGCCGAGCTCTCGGCCGTCCCCGAGATCCTCGAGATGCACGCGACCACCGGGGACGGCGACATCCTGGCCAAGGTGGCCGCGCGTGACCCGGCCGACCTGCACCGGATCACCCGGCGGTTGCTCGATTGCCCCTCGGTGGTCCGGACCAGCACGGCGATGGCGGTACTCGAGTTGGTGCCCGCGCGCACCGCGCCCCTGCTCGACGACCTCGCCGCCGGGTCGGGCAGCAGCAGGGCCGTGCGATGACCTTGATGATCGACCCGCCACTGTGGCCGGCCCACGGCCGCCGATGGTCCCACCTGATCAGCGACACCTCGTTCGCCGAGTTGCACGCCTTCGCCCGCGCGCTCGGGATCCCCGAGCGGGGCTTCGACGGGGATCACTACGACGTGCCGGAGAGCGAGTACCACCGCATGATCGACGGCGGTGCGGTGCCGGTGAGCAGCCGGGTGCTGGTGCAGGCGTTACGCGCCGCGGGGTTGCGACGGCAGAAGCGCAAGGGTGAACGCGTCCTCGCCTCGGTGGCACTGCCCCCCGAGGGCGAGGGCGAGCCCGAGGCCGAGGGCGAGGGCGAGGGCGTGGCGAGGATCGACACCCTCGCCTCGAGGTTGCCCGCCCTGAGCGCGGTGGCGCGGGTGTGGCTGCTGGTCGTCCATGTCGATGAACTGCTGCTGCCGGTGCCGGTGGCCCCGGTGACCCAGGCCGGATCGGTCGAACGGGTGAGCTCCGAGCTGGTGGCCGGGGTTCTGGCCACGGGAGTCCCGTGCGGCGAGTCACCGGACCCCGCACCGGACTCCGGGCCGGACGCCGGGCCGGACGCCGCGCCGGACGCCGGGCCGGACGCCGCGCCGGACGCCGGGCCGGACGCCGGGCCGAAACTGGGGCCCGCCGAACAGGTCGGGCTGGTGCGCACTCTGTCGGCCCAGGGCATGATCGAGACCACGGACGTCGTCCTGCTGCTCGCTCTCGACCAGCACACTCCCCGGCCCGCCACCTCAGGGGCCACGAACCCGGAGTGGGTGCCGGTGGAGCGTGCGGCCGCTGTCGTCGGTGCCCCGCTCGGTCCGCTGATCGACTGGCTGCACCACCGGGGCTGACCGGCTCGTCCCTCGCCGTGGCCCGGGGTCAGGCGCCGGCCCCGCCGAGGGCCCGGCGGCACGCGTCGATCTCGGCGGCCAGGTTGCGCCGGGCCGGTTCGTGCCAGAGCTCGCGTCCACGGGCAGTGTGGAACAGGTGCCGCCGATGAAGCAGGGCGCGCAGGACGGCGAGCCGCCCGGTGGTGAACGCGACGTCGTCCAGGTGGGCGTACTCGCGGCGGACGGCGAGGGCGTAGGCGCGGTAGGTGCGCTCGTCGGAACCCAGGATCGACAGGTCCGCGTCGACCAGCAGCGCGCCGTGGTCATCCCCGGGCCCCACCTGGTGGTCGACGGTGAGCCGCACCAGCCGGGCGACCTCGGCGATCAGCCCCGGTGAGCCACCCAGGTCGGCCAGAACCCGTTCGGCGAGAAGGGCACTGGCCTCCTCGTCGTCGCCGGCGACCCCGTCGTGGACCGCGTCGTGGAACCAGGCTGCCACCCGGACCGGCAGGGGCGGATCGGCGGGTGCGGTGAGCCGGGCGAGGGCCTCGAGCGTGGCCAGCAGGTGGTGCGGATCGTGATAGCGGCGATGCGGTTCGGACCAGCGAGTGATCAGGCGCCGGCCCTCGAGCGCCAGTGAGTCCTCGGGGATTCCCGTGGCGAGCTCCCGGGTGAGCTCCGGTGCCAGCCGCGCCCACTCCTGGTGCAGGCGGTCCAGGGTCGCCGGATCCTCCGCGGGCACCTCGTCGCGGCTCACCTGTCGGCGGGCCCGTTGCGCTGGCCGCCCTCGGCCAGGAGTGCCTGCGCTGCCGTGTACGTGCTCATGACCCAGGCCTCGTGCGCCGGTAGCCGCATCCCGCTGAAGCGCTCGAGCGCGAGCAGGCTGTCCGAGGCCAGGAACAGCCCCCCGCCCAGAGCGGTCGCGGCCGACCGTGAACGCAGGGCCTGCAGCGCGCAGGCGAGCAGGACGGCGCTGTAGGCCAGGACGGCCGGTCGATGGCGGCCGGTGCGGGGCCAGAGCTGGACGGTCAGCGCGCCGAAGGTGGACAGGTACCCGGCCGTGGCGACGGCCCGGCCCCCGCGCACCAGCGCGCCGGGAGGCAGGAGGTCACCACGCCGCTGCAGGGCCTCGATCCAGGCCAGGTGGCCGGCGAGGAACGACGACAGCCCGGCCGCGAACGCTGCTTCGCCCGAGCCCAGCAGGGCGACGTCCCCGAGGCCGCCGAGCGCCAGCGCGGTGCAGGTTCGCCGATCGCGGCCCGCCATCAGGACCGGCATCAGGGCGGGCTTGGTCACCCGGCGGGCCCGGGTGTTGCCCCGGACCGCCAAGGCGATGTCGACGGTGGCCAGCGCGGCGTAGCCGATGGCCCGTGCCGCACTGCCCCTTCGCCCGCTCATGCGCCACAGTGTGCCCGGTCAAGCGGTCGCTCAGGCGGCCGGTCGGGCGGCGAGGGTGACGGTGACCTCGCGGGCATCACCGGAGCGGACCACGCTCAGTTGCACGGTCGAGTCGGGGCGCAGCTCCCGGATCCGGGCGATCAGGGAGTCCGGTCCGTCCACACCCTGCCCACCGATGGCGGTCACCGCGTCCCCCGGCTCGAGGCTCGCTCGGGCGGCGGGGGTGTCCTCACCCACCGACTCCACGATCGCCGCGCGACGCAGGGCCCCGTCCACGGTGACCGTGCCCTCGGACAGGGTCACGCCGAGATAGGCGTGGGTGGCCTTCCCGTCCGCGATCAACTGGCCCGCAATGTCCTTGGCGGTGTTGGCCGGGATGGCGAAGCCCAGGCCGATGCTGCCGGACTGGCCACCGCCACCCAGGGTCGCGATCGAGGAGGTGATACCGATGACCTGGCCCGAGGCGTTGACCAGGGCGCCACCACTGTTCCCGGGGTTGATCGCGGCATCGGTCTGGATGGCGTTGGTGACCACGCTCTCGGCGACCGCGCCGTTGCCGAACGGGCTCTGTTCCCGGGATCCGGCGGTCACCGGCCGGTTCAGGGCGCTGACGATCCCGGTGGTGACGGTGTCGGACAGCCCGAGCGGGTTGCCCAGGGCCATCACCGGCTCACCGACCCGCAGCGCCGAGGAGTCGCCGAAGCCGGCCGCCGTGAGCCCGGAGGGTGGGTCCGTGATGCCGATCACCGCGAGGTCGGTGGCCGGGTCGCTGCCCACGACGGTCGCCGCGAACGTGCGTCCGTCGGACAGGGTCACCGCCAGCTCCCCGCCGCCGTTCAGCGCCGAGGAGATGACGTGGTGATTGGTCAGCACGCGGCCCTGGGCGTCGAGCACGACGCCCGATCCCTCGCCCGACCCGGCGCGACCGGCCACCTGTACCGAGACCACGCTCGGTTCGACGGCCGCGGCGACAGCCACCCAGTCGACCCCGTTCGAGGTCGCGACCGGTGCCGTGGACCGGTCGGAGGACCGGTCCACGGCCGCGGGGGCGGAGCTGGCCACGGCGGCAGGGGAAGCCCCGGGCTCGACGGCGGTGATCACGCCGGCGGTGAGCATGCTGGACAGGACGGCGGCGCCCGCCCCGACGGCGATCACGCCGCCCCAGCCCGGACGACGACGAGCCGGAGGGACGGCGGGCAGCGGCTGGGTCTGGTCGGTGGGAGGAGGCAACGTGAACGTCATGCACTCAGTGAACGACGCCGTGCTGGAGCCTGGCTCGAGCAATCCTGAGAGCCAGCTGTGAGCAGGTTACGAGGCGGGTTGGGCCGCCGGATGGACGTCGGCCGGCGAGTTCTCGTCGGCCAGTCGGACGGCGCCGTCCGACCCGATCGTGGTGTCCTCGAACCGCACCAGGGTGATCCGGTGGTTGTCCATCTCCAGCACGATCAGCCGAGCTCCCTCGAGCTGCACGCTGTCGCCCACCTGCGGCACGCTGCCGAGGACCTTGTAGCACAGGCCGGCGAGCGTGGTGTAGTCGTCGTCCTCGGGGAACGGGAAGGCCAACAGCTCGGCCAGGTCGCTGACCCGCATCGAGGCGTCGATCTCGTACTGGCTGCCCACCAACTTGCGCACCCGCTTGGCCTGGCGGGTCCACTCGTCCTCGTAGTCGCCGACGATCTCCTCGAGGATGTCCTCCAGGGTGATGATGCCCTCGGTGCCGCCGTACTCGTCGATCACGATGGCCATCTGCTGCCGGGTGCGCTTGAAGTCCTTCAGGACGTCGCTCTGCAACCGGCTGTTGGGCACCACGAACGGGGTCCGGGCGAATTCGCCCACCGTGCGCTCGGCCACCCGGTGCAGGTCCTCGCCGCTGCTCTCGGCCATGATCGTGAGCAACTCCTTGATCGCGACCACCCCGACGATGCGGTCCAGGCTGCCGTCGTGCACCGGGAACCGGGCGTGCGGGATGTCGCGGAAGTACTGCAGTGCCTCGCCCACGGTGTCGTCCTTGGCCAGGGCGCGGATCTGGGTCCGGGGGATCATCACCTCGCGCACGGTGTGCTCGTCCAGCTTGAACACGCCGCGGATCATCTCGGTCTCCTCCGGCGCGAGCGTGCCGTCCTTCTCGCTGGCGGACAGGATCATGCGGATCTCCTCCACCGACATGGTGAAGTGACTCTCGCCGTGCCCGTCGAGGTTGCGCTGGCCGAACAGCCGCAACAGGCCGTCGGAGGCCAGCTTCATCACGTAGATCAGCGGACGGAGGGTGAGGTACATCAGGTTGATGGTGCGCCCCACTGCCATGCTGAGGTGCTCGGCCTTGTGGAAGGCGAGCACCTTGGGTGCCAGCTCGCCGGCGACGACGTGGACGAAGGAGACCACGATGAAGCCGATCACGAAGGCGATGGTGTGGGCGGCGTTCTCCCACGCCGGGTGATCGCCGAAGGCCCCGGCCAGTTGGGCCATCTTGGGCGCGAGGAGTTCGGCGATGGTCTCCATCCCGACCGCGCCCAGACCGAGCGAGACCAGCGTGATGCCCACCTGGGTGACCGAGTAGAACCGCTCGGGCTCGTTGTGCAGCATCTCCACCCGAGCGGCTCGCTTGTCGCCGTCCTCGGCGAGCTGGCGGATGCGGCTGCGCCGGGCCGAGGAGATCGCGATCTCGGATCCGACGAAGAAGGCGTTCCCGGCAATGAAGATCACGATCAGGGCGAGCCGATAGTAGAGCGGCATTTCGTCCATGCGAGCCCTCCCGGGCCTGGCGTCGTCGCCGAGCTGTCACGTGGCGTAGGTCACGCGAAGTTTAGGGAGAGTTCTCCTGCACGTTCAGGGACCGAAGATCCTGGTGATTCCAGTGGGCGAGCCATGAGCCGGACGGTGCACGTGGTGCGGCCACCGGGGCGGCGGCAGCACGGGGCGGGGTGAGCCGTGCGGCGCTCAGCGACCGCGGACGACGGCGGCCGCGCGGGCGACCTGGTCGGCCGGGACCAGGACCTGATAGCGCGGCTCGGCACCCCAACGGCTGGTGATCGGGCGGAGCGCCACCGGCAGGTCGGCGTCCGACAGGCACTCCTCGATCCAGGACACCGTCCCCGAGTTGACCTCCGCCACCGGCACCAGCCGGTGGGGATCGACCGGGGGCATCACGGCGTCCAGGAACTGGCTCCAGCGGTGGCGCTGCTCGCGATGACGCGTACGGGACGAGGCCGGGCCGGACATCTCGGAGGCTCCTGTGCAGGTCAGAGGGGTGATGCTTTCAATCCATCCTGTCATCCCATGAACTCCTCGTCCTGGGTCGGAGGACTTCCGGGGACCCAGGTGAGCGGAATCACCAGCGGCTCGGTCAGTCCGGCACGGCCGCCGCCGGCAGGCTCACCGTGAAGGTCGCCCCGCCACCCGGGGTCTCGCGGACGGCCACCGCCCCGTGGTGGGAGTTCACCACGGCATCGACGATCGACAGCCCCAGCCCCGAGCCGGCGGTGCGTCCTGACCCCCGCTGCGCCGACCGGGTGCGCGAGGGATCGGCCCGGTAGAACCGCTCGAAGACCCGCTCGGACTGCTCGGGGGTGAGCCCCGGCCCGTGGTCGCGCACCTCGAGCACCGACTGGGCCGTGGGCCCGGATCCCACCGTGCCCACCGCCACCTCGATCGGCGAGCCCTCCGGGGTGTGCCGGACGGCGTTGGCCAGCAGGTTGGCCACCACCTGCCGCAGGCGGTCCTCGTCCCCCAGGACCGGTGCCGGTTGGGGTCCCGTGCCGGTGCCGTTGCCCGCCGGGCTGGTCGGATCGTGCAGGCCGATCAGGCGCACCGTGCGGTCGGCGTCCAGGCCCCGCACGTCGTGCACGGCGTCCCCGGCCAGGACGGCGAGGTCGACCGGCTCGGAGCGTCCCGGACGCTGCTCGTCCAACCGGGCGAGCAGCAGCAGGTCCTCGACCAGGCGGCCCATCCGGGTGGCCTCGTCCTCGATCCGGCGCATCGTGCGGGGCACCTCGTCCGGGGGCACCGCCCCCTGGCGGTACAACTCGGCGAACCCGCGCACGGAGGCCAGCGGGGTGCGCAGTTCGTGGGAGGCGTCCGCGGCGAACCGGCGGGTGCGGGCCTCCGAGGCCTCCCGAGCGCGGAAGGCGTCCTCGATCTGGGTGAGCATGCCGTTCAGGGACGCGGTGAGCCGCCCGACCTCGGTGCCCGGCGCGTGCTCGGGGATGCGGCGGGACAGGTCCCCGGCGGCGATGGCGGCCGCCGTCACCTCCATCTCGCGCAGCGGCCGGAAGGCCCTGCGGATGGCGAACCAGCCGAGCACCGCACAGGTGATCAGGACGGCGGCGCCGATGCCCAGCGTGAGCAGGCGAAGCAGCGAGACGGACTTCTCCACCCCGTGCAGGCTCTGCAGGATGGTGACCGCGCCGGCGGCGTCCATGTCCTCGACGCTGACCGGGAAGGTCGTTGCGCGCCAACGACTCCCGTCGTCCGCGCGGATGGTGTAGGCGCGGCCGGTCAGCTCCTCGGCGCGGGTGCTGGTGACGGTCGGGAAGGTCGGCAGCGACTTACCGGGTGGCTGGTCGAAGCCGGAGATCGGCGGCAGCCGGTCGTGACCGTCGACGCTGAGCTGGACCACGAACGAGGAAGGGAAGCGGCGCCGATCCTGGGAGACGAGACCGTTGAGGAACCGGTCGTCCTGGCGGGCGTTGTCGGCGGTCGCGATCAGTTCGCTGTCGATCTGGCGTTCGAGGTACCCGCTGAGCACCCGCTGGACGCCGTACCCGGTGGCGGTCAACGCGGCCAGCAGGAGCAGCACCAGGATCCCGACCAGCCTGGCCCGCAGCGAGGTGTGCTCCCAGCGGTCGGTGGCCGCGGTGCGCCACCGGCGCACTCCGTCGGTCAGGCCGTGGGAGGGTCGGCGACTCATGCCGAGGGAGGCAACCGCAGGACGTACCCGACGCCGCGCTTGGTGTGGATCAGGGCTGGGTCCTCGACGTCGATCTTGCGGCGCAGGTAGGAGATGTAGGACTCGACGATGCCGGCCTCACCGTTGAAGTCGTAGGCCCAGACGTGGTCGAGGATCTGCATCTTCGACAGCACCCGGTTCGGGTTCAGCATCAGGTAGCGCAGCAGCTTGAACTCGGTGGGGGACAGCTCGATCAGCCGGTTCCCGCGGCGCACCTCGTGGGAGTCCTCGTCCAGCTCGAGGTCGTGGAAGACCAGGCGGCCGGTGTCCGGCGCGACCCCGTGCCCGGTGCGACGCAGCACGGCGCGGATGCGGGCCACCACCTCCTCCAGGCTGAACGGCTTGGTCACGTAGTCGTCGCCGCCGACGGTCAGGCCCTGCACCTTGTCGGCGGTCTCGTCGCGGGCGGTGAGGAAGAGCACCGGGACGTCGCGCCCGCGCTCGCGCAGCTTGCGGGTCACGGTGAACCCGTCGAGGTCGGGCAGCATCACGTCCAGCACGACCAGGTCGGGGCGGTGCCGGTCGGCCAGGTCCAGGGCCTCGGCCCCGTCGGCGGCGCTGAACACCTCGAAGCCGGCGAAGCGCAGGCTGGCGGTGAGCAGGTCGCGGATGCTCGGCTCGTCGTCCACGACGAGCAGGCGTGCCTCGGGCGCCATGGTGGTCACCGCCCGAGTCTCGCCGGTCAACCTGGGAATTGGCTGGAGGCAGGCTGGATGGCGTAGGTGATGTTCAGTCGAGCCAGCCGGCGCGGTGGGCCAGGATGCCGAGCTGGAACCGGCTGCGTGCACCGAGCCGATCCGCCAGATCGGACACCATGCGCCGGACCGTCCGAACCGAGATCCCGAGTCGCGCCGCCACGTCCTCGTCCCGGGAGCCCTGGTCCAGGGCCTGGAGCAGGACCCGCTCCTGCGGGCTGAGTGGCCCCCCATCGGGCAGAGCGCGGACGCCGAAGGGGACGGAGCGCTGCCAGTACGTCTCGAACAAGGCGATGAGGGCGCGAAGCGCCACCGGGTCCCTGACCAGGGCGGCGCCGAGTTCGTCTCGTCCGATCTCGATCGGCAGCAGGGCCACCTGGCCGTCCCAGACGATCATCCGCAGAGGCAGGCTGGCCACGGTCCGGGTCTGCACCCCCAGTTGCGCCGAGCGCCGGGCGTAATCCCGGGTCGCCTGGTCGTGGGTGGCGCTGGTGAGCAGGATGCCGCGGATGGCGACCTGCCGAGTGCGCAGGTCCCGATTGCGTTCGAGGGCCGACTCCAGAGAACTGGGTGACTGGGCGCCCCCGGGAGCGAAGATCAGCACCTCGTCGGTGACCCGGGCGAGTTCCTCGTCCATCCAGTCGTGGACGGCTTCCATGCCCACCAGCCGCTCGAGTGGGGGCGTGGGGTCGGCCGTGTCCCCCACGCGGGCGGCCAGCTGACGCAACAAGGTCAGCCGGGCCTGGGACTCGGCGGCCATCTCTGCGGCCCGCCGATGCTCCTCGGCGATCAGGGTCATCAGCTGTGCGGCCGCCGCGAGATGGTCGTCGTCGACCGTGTCGACCGTGTTCAGTCTGTCGATTGCGGTCGGGACGTCGGGGGCGCTCATACCAATCCTCGCCGGGACGCCTCGGCGCCGGCTTGGAATCGGGTCGTCACCTGGAGCTGATCGGCTGTCGCGGCGAGCCGGCGGGTGAGGCTGCGCACGGACAGTCCCAGGGTCCTGGCCACCGCCTCGTCCTTCATTCCCGAGGCGAGCAGTCGGAGCGTGCGCACCTGGTCGGCCGACAGATCCGGGTCCTGCCTGGCCGGTGCCCGCGACGGCTCGCTGATGTCGACCGCCCCCGCCGCGTCCCAGATGCTCTCGAAGAGCCCAGCCATGGCGGCCACCAGAGAGGGATGCCGAATCAGGCTGGCGGCGCCGGTCTCCCGATCGTCCTCCCGGGAGACCAGGGCGATCGAGGAGTCGACCAGCGTCATGCTCACCGGGACGGCGGGATCGCGTCGAAGTGCCTGGCCGGAACCCGTGACGTGCACGAGTGCGAGCAACTCGGCATCGTCGGCAGTGGCGTGGTCGGTCACGATCCTCACCCGCAACCCCCGCTGCCCAGCCTGGTCCAGGGTAGCGAGTGTCGTGGGGGACGAGGTGGTCCACTCCCGCCAGGACCCGCCCGACAGGATGCTGATCTCCCCTTGCGCCTGACGCAGCAGCAGGTCTTGGGTGGCCGGGACCGAGGCCCGGTCGACAGCCTCGACCTTGGCGTCGGCCCGGGGGTGGGCGAGATCGGCGAGCAAGCTGCCGATCACCCGGTTGGTGGTCTCGGCCTCGGCCATGCGTTGCTGCACCTGCCACGAGGCGCGTTCGGCGAGCAGCGCCAGTCCCACCTGCGGGTGAACTGCACCGAAGGTCAGCCGATCCGGGCCGACGCTGAGCAATCCGAGGGTCGTGAGTTGTTCGAGGTGGGCGCGCACGTCGTCGACGGAGAGCTTCACCCGGCGCGCGATGTCCTGGGTCGACAGATGCGGTGCGCCGACGAGCGCGCTGTATACGGCGAGTGATTGGAAGTTCAGGATCACGGCATCCCCCGGGGCGAACGGCAACCCACGGTAGTCGGGCCGTGACATTACATCAAGAGGGCGGGGGCGCGGCGGCATGGCCGAGCCCCCGCCCGTGCCCGAACCCGGGCGTCGTGGTGCAAGGGGGAAGGTGGGCGAAAGCGGTGCCGAAGGTGGTGCGAAGGGGTGATGCACGAGGAGCGCGAGTTCAGTCGAGAACCTCGATCAGAACGCGTCGGGCGAGCGAGATGCCCAGTGCGCGCTGTAGGTCGGCTGCTACGCCCGACACCTCCGGTGAGGTGCCGCGGAGCAGTACGTAGACCCCGTTCACCTCGTTGTCGGTGAATGGATAGAGCTGTTCGATCGACTCGCTGGATTCGACGCCGGAGGGCCAGTGCAGAATTGCCTCCCTGAATTCTTCCGGATCCAACGGGATGCCGTCTGCTGAACGCACCGAGATTCGGAAGGCCCTCATCCCCTTGGCCACAAGGTCCGGGACTGGGAGGAGGCCGACACGTCGGATCCGGTGGTGTCGACCGTGACCTGATGGGAGCTCGCGAGTGCGGACAGGGCAACGAGCAGGCCGGCGATGAAGCTGATCGAGTGACGGGGCATCGACATCTCGGATCTCCTCGCGTGAGTGATGTTCAGGCTGTCACCCGGAACTCTGCTGTCCGCCGATGCGCTCGGACACCCACGTCACCCTTCCCCTTCCGGCCTGGCCGACACCTGACATCCCCCGGTCGAAAAAGGAGTGCCTGGCCGGAACCCGCCTGGCCGACACGGGTCAGATGAATCCCCTTGCCGCCGATCGGAGGACGCCTGGACATTTCTCGGGCAAGCAATTCTTCGGCTCAATCTCGGAGGACGACCATGTCGATTTTCTCGTCACGAATTCGCAAGTCCGCCTGTGTTTCCGCGCTGGTCGCCAGTGCGCTGGTGGGACTGCCGATGGCCGGCGCTCAGGCGGCCATCGCGCCCATCTCGGGCTCGACGTCCTGGGGACCGTGTGACTGGTTCACCTCGAGCAACGTCCGCTACACCAGCGTGGCCAACAAGACCGTTCGGGCCAACCTGACCAGCACCGGCAAGCTCGGGGTCAAGATGCGAACCCTGAATGTGAACACCGGGTCGACGTCCGTGGTCGCGTACTTCCCGCCCCTGAACTCGTGGAAGTCGATGGGGTCCTTCTCGGCCAAGAACTCGCCGTTCCGGCTCCAGTTCACCTGCGTGAACCCGCGCAGCAGCATCCTGGACCGGCCGTCGACCAACTTCGCCGGGTCCCTGGACTACTGACCGATCGGCGACCGTCGCGGAGCGGAGGCTCTCTCATGACACATGTGATCCGCTCCGCGGCGGTGCCCAGGCACCGTCGCGGAGCCTGGGCGGTACTCCTGGTGTCCGCGGCGCTGGGGCTGGGAGGGTGCGCCGTGACCCCCACGCCGCGCGCGGAGGCGGTGCCCGCGCCGGTGTTGGTCGATGTTGCCCAGGCGCGGGCTGAGTACGCTGCCCGGACCCACGAGCTACACCTGCCGGAGGGGCGGTCCTGGCCGGCGATCCCCGAGATCCTGATGGAGGGCGCGGTTTCTCCCGGGCACATGTTCGAGCGAGGGGTGGGGCAGCAGGAGGCGGAGTTCCAGTGGTACTGCGTCTGGGCCGACGTCGCCCTTGCCGAACCGGCTCGCCGTTCCCTGGCGGTGACGGCCCTGGGCGCCTTCGACGAGACAGGAGCCTGGACACAGATGGACGACAACGGACGGGCTCTCTTCGGAGGCATCCAGGATGCCCTCGGCCGCGGCGACCTCTTGCCCCTCACCGAGTACGCAGCGAGCAACTGCGGGTGAGGGCGGCGATGTCAGTTGACCGCGCGCATCACGCCAGGGGAGGCCCACGATGAGCACGCTGAGTGCGGTGGCCGCATCGGTGCTGCCGGCGCTGCTGGTCTGTGTCGGCGGGGCGCTCGCACTGGGCTGGGCCTGGCGGAGGCGGCGACCGCCCGGCAGCGCGGTGGCCGACTGGCTGGGGCTGGCCTGCTCGATCGGCCTGATCGTCGCGGTCACCCTGGCTCGCGACGGGCTGCCGAGGTCGTTCTCCCTCGCGGCCCTGGGCTCGTGGCCGATGGACCAGACCCGCCAGTTCCTGGCCGATCCGCTGACCTCCGACCAGATCGTGTTGAACGTCCTGCTGTTCGTCCCGGCGGGGTACTTCCTGGTCCGGGTGCGCCGCCGGCCGGTGCCCTCGTGGGCCCTGCTCACCCTGTTCTCGCTGGTGCTGGAGCCGGCGCAGGCCCTCCTCGGGATCGGGGCGAACGATGTTTCGGATGTCGTGGCCAACGCGGTGGGGGCGGCCCTGGGCGTGGCCGCCGCGTCCCTGCTCGGCTGGCTGCGGCCGCCCTCCGGAGACCTCGCTCGCCCCGGACGCCGTCACATCCTCGGATGGCTGGGAGCCTGGGCGTCCGTGGGGGTGCTGCTGGTCGGCGGCGCCCAGGTCCTTGCCGCCCGACGCGCCGAGGAGCTGCGGGCCACCCTCGACCGGGGCTTCGCCGGGTCGACCCTGGCCGACTATCGGCAGTGGGAGAGCCGGGACCTGGTGGCGAGCACCGTGTTCGACATCGTCTCGCCCCGGGCCGACGGCGTGGAGCAGCGCCCGGACGCCGTGCTGGTGCGCTACCCGGCCGCCGTGCTCGGCGCCCGGTGGTGCGTTCTGGTCACCTGGGATGCCCAGGGGGTCTCGACCGCCCGCAGCCGGGGGAGTGACTGCTCACGCTTCCTCGGGTGAGCCGGGCCGGCCGCGCGAGGGGATGCCGCTCACCGCACGGCCTTCAGGGTGACGGCGGGGAGCGAGACCGGGGGAACCCGGGTGCGGGTCGGGGTGGGCGCCACCTGGCTGGGCGTCGGGGTCGGGTCCGAGGTGGGGGTCGGGGTCGGCGGTTCCCACGTGGGCGTCGGGGTCGGGGACGGCGAGGTGAGGGTCCGGGTGGGGGTGGCCGAGGCATGGGTGGTGGTGTGGGTGTTCTTCTTGGTGCTCCCCGCCCCACCGGCTCCCTGGCCGGCGCCGCCGACCACGCCCTGGCCGCCGGCGGTGGTCGGCCCGACCGGGGCGGTGCTGGCGGCGGCGGCACTCGGCCCGGTGCCGGCCGAGACCGAGACGGACGGCGAGTCCGGCTGCTGCCCGCCCGAGCCGGTGCCGCCCATCAGCGCGTTGGCCGTGGCCAGGCCTCCGAGAACGATGACCAGCGCCACGATCGTGCCTCCGAGCACCCGCATCCGGTTGGTCCCGGTCTCGGCCACGCGCCCTGCGGGCGAGGTGAGGATCGGTGCCATCGGTGTGGCCGGCGTGGCCCGCCCCAGCCCAGGCGAGGTGGCGATGAACTCGGTGCGATCTGCCGGCGTCGGCGGGAACGGCAACGAGGAGGAGGCCGGGGACGCCGCCGACGCAGCCGCCGCCGCAGCAGCAGGAGTCGCCGCCGCAGCAGCAGCCACCCCGGCGGCCGCAGCAGCCACCCCGGCGGCCGCAGCGGCCGCTCCGGTGGCAGCAGCGGCCGGCCTCAGCGACACCGGAGGCACCGACGCCCCCACCGGCGCCGACGGGGTGGACCCGGTGCCGGTCGAGACGAAGCTGGTGGGCGGGGCCGCCTCCGGGCGGGCGACAGGCGCCTGCGCCCCGACGGTGCCGCTGGCCCACCAGGCTGCCCCCAGGGCAACCGCGTGCTTCGGGTGGGCGTCCACAGCCACCGGGCGGCCGAGTTCGGCGCCGACCAGCTGAGCCACCAGCGGCATTCGCGAGGACCCGCCGACCAGCAGCACCGAGTGCAGCTGCTCCGGGCTCACCCCGGCCGAGCGCAGCGCCCGCCGCAGGGCGTCGATCGAATCGTGCAGGGCGGGGCGCACCATGGCCTCGAGCTCGCCGCGGGTCAGCCGCACCTCGGTGGACAGGTTCGGCAGCAGAACCGGGATCGTGACATCCGTGTCCGACGAGAGTGCTTCCTTGGCGTCGGTGCACTCCTCACGCAGCCGGGAGACGGCGGTGATCACGGTGGGGTCGTCCTCGTCCAGGTCTTCCAGCGCCCCGCCCAGGGCCCGGGCGACGTGACCGAACACCGCGGCGTCGAAGTCGATCCCGCCCAGGCGCTCGATCCCCTCGGGCTGGCCCAGCAGG
The DNA here is from genome assembly GCA_016794595.1 of Kineosporiaceae bacterium. Lineage (GTDB taxonomy): Bacteria > Actinomycetota > Actinomycetes > Actinomycetales > Kineosporiaceae > JADJPO01. The sequence continues at coordinate 94,905 of JAEUJN010000082.1, read as the reverse complement.
GTGAAGCCGACCTCGCCCTTGCGCAGCACGGCGGCGTCGAAGGTGCCGCCGCCCAGGTCGTACACCGCGATCGTCGATCCCGGGTCGACCCGCTGCTGCTGGGCGTAGAACACCGCCGCCGCCTCGGGCTCGGTGATCAGCGAGACCGGTTGGGTCAGGTCCGCGATCCGCAGTGACTGGCGCAACAGGTCGATCTTGTACTCGCCCCAGTTCGCCGGGTGGCTGACGCAGATCGAGGCCGGCGCCCCGCCCTCACGGGTCACCACCTCCTCGACCACCGCGCGCAGCAGCCGGCCGGTGAGCGCCTCCGCCGAGTACGGCACCCCGGCCAGCATGATCGGGGTGGTGTCGCCGAGCCGGCGCTTGAACTCCCGGGCCACTCGGTGGGGCTCGCTCAGTGCCCGCCGGGTCGCGGTCTCGCCGGTGAGCATCGTCTCGTCCTCGCGCAGCAGCACCACCGAGGGGATGGCCGCCGTCCGGCTGCCCAGCGGGGCCACGTCGGCGCGACCGTCGCGCCAGGTCGCAGCGGCGGTGAACGTCGTCCCGAGGTCGATTCCCAGTGCGTACATCGAGGGCTCCAGTGATCGGGCCGGCAACGGCTTCGCGGTCGGGGTGCTCACCCAGAAGAGCACGCAATGCTCGGTTTGGTAGCCCCCCGGTGGCGGATTGGGGGGCAGGTGCGGGGATATCCCCGTGGTGACCCGCACGACCTCCCGCCTAGCGTGCTGCCATGGACGACGTCCGCCCCCTGCACGAGGTCTTCGCCGAGCTGGCCCGGTCCGGCGCGGGCCGGCCGCCGCTGGAACTTCCCGAGGACCTGGTGATCGAGGCGATCATCAGTTACGCCGACACCGCCTCGGCCGAGGTGGCCGCTCACCTGGCTCCCTTCGTCACCGCGCACAGCCCGATCACCCCGGACGCCGCGCCCTCGGGGGACGCCGCCCGAGGGCTCGAGTTGCTGGCCGGGGCCCCGACCGGCTTCGACCTCGGGGAGCCCTATCCGGCGACCGGCACGGACGGTGGCGCCGAGCTGGACGGTCCGGACACGACGCACGACCTGGACGACGTGCGCGACCTGGACGACGGGCGCGACCTGGATGGCGCGCTGGACGACCAGGGCCCGGAGGGTGTGGGCGGGCTCGCGTCCGAGCCGGGGGCCGACCCCGAGGGCCTCGATGGCCCCGAGGGCTCCGACCTGGACTTCGGCCAGGGCGGCCGGCACCCGGACCCTGCCGGTCTGCGCGAGGACTCGGCGGACGCCTGGGCGTCCTCGCCCGCCGACGACCTCGACTGGCAGTCCGCGGCTCCCCCGAGCGGGCTCGAGTCGGTCGAGACCGATTCGTCGGGAACGGGTTTCGCGTCCCTTCCGCTCGACGGTGGGTATGGCGAGGGCGCAGACGGCACCGGCGGCACGGACGGCCAGGACGGCCAGGAGCATGCCTGGGGGCCGGACGGCGTGCTGGACGGCTGAGCGGCGCCCGCGGCCGGCGCGGGTCACCGGCGTGCGTGCCCGGCGGCGAGGATGCCCTCGCAGGACCGGATGGCGACCCGCGCCGCGGTGCTCAGTTCGTGCCGGGTCAGGGGGTTCTCCGCCCGGCGCTGCCAGCGGAGCAGGGCGGCGGCAGCGGCCTCGGTGATCTCCGCCGCGGCGGCGTCCGGGGCCAGGCGCAGGCGCAGTGCTGCCGAGGTGCCGGCGCCGCCGATCAGGTGTTCCAGCTCGGCGATCACCTCGCTCTTGCCCTGGATCCCGCCGGAGCGGATCGCGGAGAGCACCCGCAGCTCGTTGAACGGGTGCGCCGAGGAGATGATCTCCTCGACCTCGGCGGCCACCGCCTGGCTGCCCTGGCGGGGCTGCGATCGCAGGATGGAGTCGAGGGCGAGCAGGGCCGAACGGCTCTTGAGCACGTCGCGACGTTCGTAGAACAGCGAGCGGAGAACCGATCGCAGGTCGTCCAGGCCGCTGATGGCGGCCAACTCCCGGGCGAGCTCGGAGGCCGTGCCCGCCACCGTGCGGCGCAGCAGCATCGAGCACTGCCGGATCCCGAAGACGCCGAACCGGGCCAGCAGGCGCTCGCGCTCGAGGGAGGTGAGGCCGAGCTCGGGCATGGAGTTCACGAAGCGGTCCACGGACAGCAGCAGCCCCTCCACCTCGGCCGCCGACCGGCCGGCGATCCGGCGCAGCTGACCCACCTCGTCCTCGGTCAGGGTCATCGCGGTCTCGGCCAGCAGCCCGGCCACGGGCACCACCGTCTGGACGACCCGGCGCACGACCTCGTCACCGGCCAGTCGTTCCGCGATCGTGTGGGCCGAGCGCATCGTGTCCGCCCTGCCCACCCCGATCTCGTCGGCCCGCGACAACACCCCGATCGCATTGATCGGGTTCGGCCGCGAGACCTCGGTGTCGTGGAAGGCGCGCAGGAACTCCACGTCGCCGACGTGCAGGTGGCGCATCAGGTAGAGGACGGCGTCCGCCGGGGTCTCCTCGTCGTCGGAGGCCAACAGGTCCCAGGCGCGCTGGGAGACCCGCTCGGAGAGCGAACCGATGCCGGGGGTGTCGATCAGGGTGGCCGTGCGCAACGCCCGGGAGGGCCAGGTGATCATCAGCTCCGAGACGTCCTGCGGCGACAGGCCACCGAGGTCCACCTCGAGCGCGTCGGCCTCCCGGCTGAACCGCGCCGGCATCGGTGGGCCCTGCCGGGGGTGGAGCATCACCTGGTAGGTGTGCCCGTCCAGGTACCAGGTGACGATCCGGGTGCACTCACCGGCGTCGGTGGGCGCCAGGCGTTCGCCGACCAGGGCGTTGAGCAGCGTGGACTTGCCGGACTTCACCCGGCCGGCGATCGCCACCCGCAGGGGCTCGTCGAGGCGGGCCGCGGTCTCGTCGAGCATCCGCGCGTACGGGGTCCCGCGGTACACGGCGGCCGCCCGGACGAAGGTGGCGCGGGTGCGGTCGAGCAGGGACGTCATCCGCCCACCTCCGCTGCCGCCTGCGCGAGCCGGCGCAACCGGGCCAGCTCCGCGTCGACGTCCCGCAGGCGCTTGTCGCGCTCGGCATTGGTGCGCTTGACCGCCTCGGAGGCCGACTGCATCGCCTGGCCGAGGGAGGCGCCGAGTTCCTCGGCGCGGGCGGCGTAGTGGTCGCGCAGCTGGCGTTGGATACGGCGCAGGGTGTCGCGGGAGTCCTTGCCCATCACGAACTGGATCTCGTCGCAGTACCGGCGGACGGCGTTCTTCGCCTGGGCCTGACGGGCCGTGAGCTGGCGGCGCTTCTCCTCCCGCAGGCTGTTGCGTCCCATCAGCAGCCCCACCGGGATCGCGATCGGTGCCAGCCCGGTGACGCCGAGCAGGCTGGGCAGCATGGTGAACATCAGGATCCCGCTGTAACTGCCCTTGAGCGCGACCATGGTCTGTTTGCGCGCGGTCATCTTCTCCAGGCTGATGGTCGTCTCCACCCGTGAGCGGGCGAGCAGCGAGACCGGGTTGTACACCGCGAAGGTGCCCAGAACCTCGCCCGAGGCGGCGCGGAAGTGTTCCGCGACCAGGTGGCTGAGGTCGGCGGAGCGATCGCGCAGCACGGTGTAGTTGGCGATCAGATCGTGCGAGACCCGCGACTCGAGCCAGGGCTCGATCTCGGACCAGGTGTCGGCAGGGTCGGCAGCCTCGATCAACTCATCCGCCTCGGTGATCACCTGCCGGATCCGCGCCCGCAGATCGTGTTCGATGTCCGCCGAGAGGTCCCCGATGCCGTCCGCCAGGGTCTGGTTCCAGCGCGCCGCGGCGCTCTTGAGCTCATCGGTGCGGCGTTTGGTCGCCGTCAGGTCGTCCACCACCTGTTGGGCCCGTGCCGGGTCGACCAGGGCGCTGCGCTCGGCGGCGAACTGGTCGGTGAGCTGCTGGCAGACGGCGCGGACCTCGTTCGCCGCCTCGACGGCGACCTGGGTCCGGCCGCGTCCGGCCACGGTGTCGGTGACGAAGCGGACCAGGTCCTTGAACCCGGACTCGGCGTTGAGGTCCTTGTCGTTGTGCTGCACCGCACGCGAGCGCAGGGTGGAGGAGACCGGCAGCACCGAGATCTCCACGCCGAGCCGTCGCAGGTGGTCGGTGTCCAGGTCACGGATCGTGCGCCAGCTGGGGTAGAAGTCGGTCTTGGTCAGCGCGCAGGTCACGATCGGGCACAGCTCGCGGGCCCGGGTGAGGAAGTCCAGCTCGCTGCGGGTGAGCTCCTGCGAGGCGTCGGTGACGAACAGGACGGCGTCGGCCATCGAGATCGCGGCCAGAGTGGCGGCGGCGTGCGCCGAGGCCAGCCCGCCCAGGCCCGGGGTGTCGACCACCACCAGCCCACCGGCGAGCATCGTGCGCGGCAGCAGGATCTCGACCCCGGCCACGGCGGCCCCGCCGCTCGGGCTCCGGTCAGCCGCTCGCTGCTCGACCACGTGCTTGCGTGCCTCGCTCACCGAGATCGGTTCGCGCCGTGGGGGTTCCCCGTCGAGGACGAGGTTCGCCCCGGCCTGGGTGCCGTACCGCACATAGGTCGGGACGGCGGTCGCGATGTCGTCGTCGACCGGGCAGGCGGGGGCGCCGACCAGGGCGTTGACCAGTGAGCTCTTGCCCTTCTTGAACTCGCCGGCCACCACGAGGTGGATCCCCGGCTCGGCCAGGCGGCGGCGGGCGACGGAGAGCCGAGACCCCAGGTCCGGCCGGCCGTAGGCCTGGCACGCTGTCAGGGCGAGTTCCACGACGGCGGACGCAGCGGCGACCGGGCCGGACGTGGCGTCCGGCCCGGTCGTGGCCTGCTGCGGCTGGGTCATCCTGGTGTCCGTCTGGGTCACATGTCGGGGGTGTCGTCCACGATCTGGTCGCCCTCGCCGCCCTCGACGGTGACGTTCACCTCGGGGGTGTAGTGGTCGCCGTGGCCGCCACCGTGACCACCGCCGTCGCCGCCGCTGGTCCCGTTCGGCAGGTCCACCTCGCGGATGGTCTGGGGCCGGCCCAACGAACCGAGCTCGACGTCAAGGTTGTCGCCGTCCCCGTGCTCCTCGGTGACGTCGGAGTTGACGTTGGTCTCCACGCTCTGACCGGTCGCGTTCCCGGTGCCGGACAGGGCCGAGCCCTCCTCGAGGTAGTTGCCGGAGGCCACGCCCTGGGTGCTGCCGTCGCCGAACTGGAAGCCGGCCCCGTCGGCGTTGCCCTGCACGTTGGCGATCTCTGCCGCGTCACCGGTGTTGACCACGCCCTGGTTCGGGCCGAGCACCTGGGCGGCCTCGTCGCCGGTGTTGAACTGCCCGAGCTGCAGGCCGTCCTGGTTGAGGATCGAGTCGTCGCCGGAGTTGGACTGGGCGTCGCCGGAGCCGGACTGCGCGGCCGAGGAACCGTCGCCGGTGGCGGCGTTCTGGTCACCTTCGCCCGAGTTCACCGCGTTGTTGTCCCCGGAGACGTCGATGTGGTCGTTGTCGACGTCGATGTCGCCGGTGAAGTTGCCGATGAAGTTGGTGTCCGAGGAGTTGTCGATGATCGTCTGCTCGTAGTAGTTCTGCGTGACGGCCTGGACGACCTGGGCGTTACCGCCGCCGCCGTAGCCACCGCCACCGCCGTGCCCACCGCCGCCGTGCCCACCGCCGTGTCCGCCGCCGACGGTTCCGCCGCTGGCGGAGCTGCCGCCCTGGTAGACGGTGTTGCCGGAGCCGTAGGTCTGGCTCATGTCGGTGAGGAAGGTGTGCAGCTGCGGCGACAGGCCGGGCTGCATGCACAGGTAGTCGAAGACCTCGCCCATGTCGGCGTTGTCGATGTCCTCGTCGGTGACGCCGGTGGCCAGCTTGGCGTCGGCCAGCGCGGCGTCGGGGCCGAGGCCCAGCGCGTTCGTCAGAGCGTGCATGATCATCTCGCCGACCTCGATGGCGGCGGCAGTCACATCAGGCATTGTCCTTCTCCCTCTGTCCTGGGCCCCTCCGGGTGGGTGGGCCGGCAGTTCCATGCTGGATGCCGAGCGATGTGGGCCACATCGGGGCTATCCCGCATGTGTGGAGCACGCACTAGGGGGTTTGGATACCCGGGGCCTCCTGTCTGAACGTCTCGCGCAGGGCGGCCATGAACTCGGCCCGGGTGGTGGCCCCGAGCTTGGTGCGGATCCGAGCGACGTGGTGCTCGACCGTCTTGGGCGCGATGTAGAGCTGGGAGCCGATCTCGCGATGGGTGTGACCGGCGAGGACCAGCCGCGCGACGTCCACCTCGCGTTCGGACAGGCCGGCGAGCCGGGAGTCGACCCCGGCCGCGGTCTGCGGGACCCCTGCTGCCGGTGTGGGGTCGTGGCCCCCGAGCTCGCGTGCAGCCTCCAGCAGGCGTCTGGCCGCGACGGGATCCCCGCACCGGATGGCGGCCTGACCGGCCAACCGCGACCCCTCCCACGGCAGTTCGACCTCGGCCAGGCCGGTGGCCGCGGCGAGCACCGCCGGGGGGTCGACCCGGCCGGCCAGCGCGTCGGCCCAGACCCCCGCCGCCGCGGTCTGCGCCTGCTGACGCGCGCCGGGGGCGTCGATGTCGGCCAACCGGTGCGCGGCCGCCGCGGCGGCGGCGGGGTCCTCGCTGACCACGGCGACCTGCAGTCGCACCCACGCCGCGGCCGCCGCCCAGTCACCGGAGGGGTCCAGCCCGGCCGCTGCCTCCTCGATCACCTGCAGCGCGGGCTCGATGCGCTGGTGCCGGCGTAGCCGGGCCCCGGCCACGGCGAGTTCCTCGACCACCTCGAGGTGGAACAGGTCGACCGTGCGGCGGGCCAGCTCGGGCTCGGCCCTGGTCCAGGCCTCGCCGAGAGCGGTGATGTCCCCGGAACGGCGGGCCAGCCCGGCGGCGAGGGCGGCTGCCAGCAGGCGATCACGCCCGGGGAGCGGGACGCCGCGCAGCCGGTGCACCTCGGCCACCGCGGTCTCGAACCGTCCCGAGCGCAACCGGGCCCAGGCCAGCAGCAGGCGGTGCCGCTGCGTCGCCCGCGGCCCGCCACAGCCGTGCGTCAGGGCGCGGTGCAGCAGGTTCTCGGCGCAACTCGCATCACCGGCGGTGACCGCGACCAGCGCCCCGAGGGCGTGCGGGGTGTCGGGCAGGATCAGGGCCGGGGCGGCCGCCTCCAGAGCCTCGGCGGCCTCGATGAACAGGGGCAGGGCAGAGGCCGCGCGCGCCGCGCCGAGCACCGCCTGGGCGAGCAGCCGCACGGGTGCCGGCGCCGGCCCGGTGGCCGCCGTCCGTGCCTGCTCTCCCCGGCCGACGGCCACGAGCGCGGGCACGGCCAGGCAGTCACCGGGCGGGCCGGCAGCCAGCAGCGCCTCCGCCGAGCGGGCCGCCCGGCCCTCCAGGGCGGCGGCTGCCCCCTCGAGCAGCCGCAGCCGGGCGCTCTCGGCGGGGTCGGCGGGGACCACGGCGTCCAGGTCGGCCGGCAGGCCGAGTGCCGCGGATGCCTCTGCCCGGCAGAGAGCGAACCGGCTCGGGTCCGCGCCGGCCTCGACCGCGTCCTCGAACCAGCCGGTGGCGGTGGCCGGGTCGCTGAACCGCAGTCGCTCACCGGCGAAGCGGAAGGCCTCGGCTGCCGCCGGCGAACGGGTGTGAGCAGCTCGCAACCGGGTGGCCACGGCCACCGGATCCGTTGTCGCCGAGAGCATCGCGGCGGCGAGCAGATCGTGCAGCTGCCGGCGCTCGGTCGGGGTGAGCTCGGCCAGAACCGCGGACGCCACGCAGGGGACCACCCGTTCGGCATCGGGTAGCAGCAGGCCGCCGTCGCGCAGTTCGCGGATCGACTCGGCGAGCTGGGAGCGGGTACCGCCGACCACCTCGGCCAGGTGCTGGTCGCCCAGCTCGCGGCCGTGCAGGTCCGGGCCGAGTGAGAGCACCCGCAGCAGGAGGGCGGTCCGCTGATCGAGCAGCACGCTGCGCCGGTGCACCCGCGCGGCAAGGTCAGCCGGTGGGTCCCCCGCCCCACCCCCGGGGGAACGCATCAGGGCGGTCACCAGTGCGGGCAGCCCCGCCGTGGCCACGACCACCCGTTCGGCCGCCTCCGGTGACAGTCGACGGCCGCCGAGCCCGAGTACCAGCTCCGTGACGGCCTCGGCATCCAGGGGCTCCAGCTGTTCGACCCGGCCCTGGCCGGCTGCCACGCTGTCGAGCGCGGCCAGTTCCGGGCCGGTGATGCCGGGTCGGCGCGCGATGACCAGGCGCGCGCCGCGCCGGCCGGCGTCGGTGAGCAGGGCGAGGGTGGACGGCGGCAGCCGGTGGGCGTCGTCCACCAGCACCCGGAACCCCTCGCGCGCGGCGTCCCGGAGCACCCGCTCGAGGCCGGCATCCTCGGCTGGGGGCGTGACGACGCGCACCACCGTGCCGCCGGTGGTCGCGGCGATCTGGTCCAACCGGTGGGTGCGGCCGGACCCGTCGACCCCCACGATCACCGTCGGAGGTGCCGCGGAGGATCCTCCCCGACCCGACATTCGGCCGATCCTAGCCAGGACCGGGCATGACGGATATGGCGATCGGTGCATGGATCCCGAGCGGATCCGCGGGCGAGGCTGGGGTCAGCCACCCGAGCTGGTCGTGGTCCCGTCCAGGTCGACCACCAGCCAGGCGTGGTGCTCGAGGGTGCGCAGCCAGCCCACCGCGGCCGGGCCACGGGCGAAGGCCGCCGTCGCGTAGACATCGGCCCACATCAGCGAGGGCCCGATCACGCTCACCGAGGCCAGCTCCGTGGCCGCGGAACCCGTTGCCGGAGAATAGATGTGGGCTCCCCGGGCCGCGGTTCCGGAGGTCGCCAGACCGCCGGTGCGCAGGTCGAGGCGGGCGAGCAGCGCCGTCCGGTCGAGCGGGTTCTCGATGGCCAGGTGCCACGGCTCGCCGTCCTCGCGGGCGCACCACACGGCGATGTCGCCGCCGGCGTTGACCAGCACGTCGTGCTCGGGCAGCCGGCTCGCCAGGGCGCTGCACGCGCGCTGCACCGCCCAGCCCTTGACCAGGCCGGTGGGGTCGAACGTGGACCCACCGGTGCCGTCCGGGCGGCGAGCGTCGAACCAGCCCTCGGTGCGCTCGCGCGCCTGCTCGCACAACCGGATCACGTCGCGCACCTGCGGATGGGCATCGCGCGCGGTGAGCTCGCCGCGCGCCATCCGGCTGATCTCGCTGTCGGGTGAGTAGGTGCTGAACCGGTCCTCGACCTCGCGGAGCACGGCGAAGGTGTCGGCGATCGCGGCTGCCACCCCGTTCTCGCCGTCCGCCGGCCGCCGCAGACCGGACCCGCGCAGGTGGATGCTGATCGGCATCCCCATGATCTGCTCGACCCAGGCGCGACGTCCGGCGGCCCCGGCTGAGGGCGAGAGCGTGGGGGTGGGCGAGGGGGTGGGCGACGAGCCGATCACGGTGTGGTCCATGGGTCTCGCTCCGCTCACAGGCCGGCGGCGTCGATGGCCGACTGCAGCGACTGCCGGTAGGCCCCGCTGGTGATGGTCGCCCCGGAGACGCCGTCGATCTCGGCCGACTGTTGTGCGACGGCTGCGGCGTTCAGGATCGGCACGGCCTGGGAGTTGATCCGCACGTCGTGGCCGTTGCTCATCGGCACCTGAGTCACCTCCGCCGCGGTGATCCGGCCGCCGGCGACCGTGATCTGCACCTGGACCGGGCCGAAGTGCGTGTTGACCGCATCGCCCAGGTAGGTCCTGGAGGCGGCCGATCCGCCGCTGGACCCCTGGTCGAGGTCGTCCTCCTCGGTGGTGCCTGCCGTCGGTTCCGGCGCTGGGGCCAGGTCCTGCGCGGCCGGTGCCTGGTCCTGGACAGCTCCTGCGGTACCCGGCTCGAGCGCGGCCGAGGACTCTGCCCGGCCGGCGTGGTAACTGAACACCAGTACCAGGCCGCTGATCGTGCTCATGGTCGCGACCGCTGGGCGGCGCATGGTCGATCCTCTCGTCAGGGGGTTCGCCGGGCGTTCATCGGGGTTCGTCGGGCTCACCGGCAAGGGCCAGACTGGTGACTCACCAGCCGAAACGTTCCCGGTGGATGCGGCCCTCGGGCACGCCACAGGCGCGGGCGGCGGCCGCTGCGGCGTCCATCCAGGGTTCGGCGCCGCACAGGTACACGTCCTGGTCGGCGATGCCGGGCACCAGGTGGGCCAGCGCCTCGGCGTCCCCCAGATGGGCGGCCGAACGAGGCAGCCAGCTCGGGCGGCCGCCGATGCGCGGGCCCACCACGTAGAACACCCGGGCTCCCCGCTGCGCGGCCAGCGAGTCGAGCTCCGCCCGCAGCACCAGGTCCTGCTCCGTGGAGGCGCGGTAGATCAGGGTGACCTCGCCGGGCTCCTGCTCCAACTCCTCCAGCAGGGCCCGCATCGGCGTGATCCCGATCCCCGACCCCATCAGGGTCACCCCTCGCCGCGTGCGCACCCCGGCGTGCAGCCGGCCGTACGGGCCCTCGACCATGACCCGGGTGCCGGGGCGGAGGCCGGCCAGCGATGCGCAGTTGTCCCCGAGGTCCTTCACCGTGATCCGGATGCGTTCGGTGGTCGGGACCGCCGAGATGGAGTACGGGTTGCCCCGCGTCCAGCCCGGCCGGTCGCGGAAGCGCCAGGTGAGGAACTGGCCCGCCGAGGCCAGGCGGTCCGGGCGCCGTCCGCGCATGATCACCGAGACGACCCCCGGGCCCTCGGGGACGACGCGCTCGACCACCAACCGGTGGGCGTGGGAGCGCCACAGGGGCAGGGCGACGCGCCAGATCAGGTAAGCGGCGAGCGCGGCGAGGTAGAGCGTCCACCAGTACACCCGAGCCCAGGGTGAGGAGACGAACTCCGCACCGGTCCACAACTCGTGCGGGATGGACAGGCCGACACCCAGGTAGGCGTACAGGTGCAGCAGGTGCCAGGACTCGTAGCGGAGTTTGGCTCGGGCCAGCCGGATCGAGGTCCCGGCCACCAGTAGCAGCAGCCCGGTCGCCGCAGTGGCCAGCAGCATGCCCGGGTAGTCGACGACGAAGTCCCAGGTCTGGCGGACGACGTTCACCTGGTCGGTGATCGCGTACCCCAGGATCAGCAGGATGATGTGCACCAGCATCAGGCTGACCGAGGCGAATCCCACCCAGCGGTGGCGGCGGGCCAGCTCGTCCTGTCCGTAGACCCGCTCGACCATCGGGATCCGGGCCATCAACAGCACCTGGATCAGCAACAGGTCGGCCGAGACCAGGCCGGCCAGGCGGCCCAGGCTGCTCAGTGCCTCACCCAGGCCGCCCAGGTCCTGCACGCCACCCCCGGCCACCCACAGGGCGACCACCACCAGCATGCTGGCCCAGGTCGCCACCCCGACGGCGTCCCTCCACCAGGCGGGCACGGCCAGCCGGTGTGGGCGTGGAGCGCGCAGTCGGTGGTGTGCGGCGGCGGCGCCCGGGATCGGGCCGAGTGGGTCCAGTACGGCGGTCATGTGATCACTCTCGACGCGCTGCCTGTGAGCCAGCTGAGCGCCAGCCAGGTATCACCAGTGCGAGTGAGTGCCCGCTCAGGACGACGAACCGTCCAGCACCTCGTCGGCGTCCACGATCCGGTAGGCGTACCCCTGCTCCGCCAGGAACCGCTGGCGGTGGGCGGCATAGTCCTGGTCCAGGGTGTCCCGGGCGACCAGGGCGTAGAAGCGCGCCGTCCGGCCGTCGGTCTTGGGGCGCAGGATCCGGCCCAGTCGCTGGGCCTCCTCCTGGCGCGACCCGAAGGCACCCGAGACCTGGATCGCCACGCTCGCCTCGGGCAGGTCGATCGAGAAGTTGGCCACCTTGCTGACCACGAGCACCTGCATCTGCCCGTCGCGGAAGGCGTCGAACAGGCGCTGGCGTTCCCTGACCGTGGTGGCCCCGGTGATCAACGGTGCGTCCAGCCGGGCGGCGAGTTCGTCGAGCTGGTCGAGGTACTGCCCGATCACCAGCACCTGGTCGCGGCGGTGGCGGGTGACCAGGGCCTCGACCACGCGCATCTTCTCCGGCGCGCTGGCGCACAACCGGTAGCGGTCCTCGGGCTCGGCGGTGGCGTACACCAGGCGATCGCGCTCGGGCAGGGTGACCCGGACCTCGACACAGTCGGCCGGGGCGATCCAGCCCTGGGCCTCGATGTCCTTCCACGGGGCGTCGTACCGCTTGGGGCCGATCAGGGAGAACACGTCTCCCTCCCGGCCGTCCTCGCGCACCAGGGTGGCGGTCAGGCCGAGCCGGCGGCGGGCCTGCAGGTCGGCGGTCATCCGGAAGATGGGCGCCGGCAGCAGGTGCACCTCGTCGTAGACGATCAGCCCCCAGTCGCGGGCGTCGAACAGCTCGAGGTGGGGGTAGACGCCCTTGCGACGGGTGGTCACCACCTGGTACGTCGCGATGGTGACCGGCCTGATCTCCTTGCGGGACCCGGAGTACTCACCGATCTCGTTCTCGCTCAAGGTGGTTCGGCGCAGCAGCTCGTCCCGCCACTGGCGGGCGGCCACGGTGTTGGTGACCAGGATCAGCGTGGTGGCCGCGGCCCGGGCCATGGCGGCCGCGCCGACGATCGTCTTGCCCGCCCCGCAGGGCAGGACGACGACCCCCGAGCCTCCGTGCCAGAAGCCATCGGCCGCCTCGCGCTGGTAGGAGCGCAGTGCCCAACCCTCCTCGCGCAACGCGATCGGGTGCGCCTCGCCGTCCACGTACCCGGCCAGGTCCTCGGCCGGCCAGCCCAACTTGAGCAGCACCTGCTTGAGGTGACCTCGCTCGCTGGGGTGCACCTGGACGGTCTCGCCGTCCAGACGCTGCCCGACCAGCGGGGCGACCTTGGCGCTGCGCAGCACCTCCTCGAGCACCGGGACGTCGAGCGCGTGCAGCACCAGGCCGTGGGAGGGATGGTTGACCAGTTGGAGCCGCCCGAAGCGGGCCATCGTGTCGGCGACGTCGACCAGCAGCGCATGCGGGACCGGGTAGCGCGAGTACCGGAGCAGGATGTCGACGACCTGCTCGGCGTCGTGACCGGCAGCGCGGGCGTTCCACAGCCCCAGCGGGGTCAGCCGGTAGGTGTGCACGTGCTCGGGAGCGCGTTCCAGTTCGGCGAACGGGGCAATGGCCTGCCGGCAGGCGGGGGCGTCCGGGTGGTCGACCTCGAGCAGCAGCGTCTTGTCGCTCTGCACGATCAGGGGTCCCTCGCTCACCCCTCCCACTCTAGGCGGCCGGCCGAGAGTGCTGATTGCCCCCAGCTACTGGGAGGGATCAGCACTCTCGCCGCGGTTCAGGTGGCGAGTTCGAAAGTAGCGATATATCGTCAAGCCATCGACAGAACATCGCTGAAAGGAGAGTGTCGTGAAACGACACCCCCAGTCGCCCCGATGGCGACGCTTCGCCGGCCCGGATGTCCCCGGGCCTGGTATGCACCTGTTCATGAGCCACGACCACCCTGGTGAGGGCTCCGAGTCGGGCTCGCGGGCCGAGGGCGCCGAGTTCGGCCCTGGACCTCGACCGCACCCCGGTCCCGGTGGGCACGGTGACCCTGGATTCGGACCCGGCGGGTTCGGACCGGGCGGATTCGGACCCGGTGGTTTCGGACCCCCCTTCGTGCCCCCGTTCGCCCGCGGGCGCGGGCACGGACCGTGGGGTGGCGGGCCACGTCGCGGCCCTGGTGGCCGGCGCGGTCGGCGCGGCAACGTGCGGGCCGCCGTCCTGTCCCTGCTCTCCGAGGGGGCCCGACACGGCTACGCGATCATGAACGACCTGGCCGAGCGCAGCGGAGGCCTCTGGCGGCCCAGTCCCGGCTCGATCTACCCCGTGCTGTCCCAACTGCAGGACGAGGGACTCGTCGTGGCCGAGGAGTCCGAGGGGCGGCGCAACTTCTCCCTCACCGAGGCAGGCCGGGCCTACGTCACCGAGCACCCCGAGGAGATGGCCGAGCCCTGGCGAGCCGCGGACGGCGGTCCCGCCCGGCGCGTGCAGGCGATCATGGCGGGCATGGCCGCACTCGGTGCCGCCGTCGAGCAGGTCGCCCGCCACGGCACCGAGGCCCAGGCCTCCGCCGCGGGCGCCGTCCTGGACGATGCCCGCAAGCGGATGTACCGCATCCTCGCCGAGGACGACGCCGAGCCGGGCGAGTGAGCCGGGAGGCGAACAGGCCTCAATCCGGCCCGTCGAGTGGACGGTTCTCGGGCGACACGCCCGGTGAGTTGCCCGAGAACTGACCACTCGGCAGGGGGGTGACCCGGGTGACCCGGGCGATCGGCACGGTGAGGATCCTCGCCGTGCTGCGGTCGAAGGCCTGCAGCCGCCCCGCCGCCACCTCGATCGGTTCCACGAGCCGCTGACCCACCCGCCCCTGGGCGTCCACATAGGCCACCCACACCGGACTGCGCCGGGCGACCGCCTGGCTCAGCTGGATCAGCACGGTCGCGACGTCCGCGGGGGTCGGGGGCAGCCCCGGCGGGCTGGGTGGCACGTCGGTGGTCCCCTGCCGCGAGCCGTCATGGGCGGCCAGTTCGGTCAGCCGGAGGGCGGCCGCGGCCGAGCGCAGTGCGGCCCGGGACGGCGCAGGCGGCCGGGCCGCGGCGCGTACCGGCCGCCGTCGCGGTCCGGTGCGGTGCACCGGCGGGGCGGTGACCACCACCGAGCCGTCCACCGCCTCCGCCGCCGGGGCAAGGCCGAGGGAGCGCAGCACCTCCAGCACCGCGGCCGGAGGGGCCTGGGCGGCCAGCACGGTCGGCGCCAGGCGGCGCAACTGCAGGCCGTCGGCCCGCCGGTCGGCCAGCAACTCGGACAACGCGGTCTCGTCGTCGCTGCGCACGAACGAGGCGGCAGTACCCACCCGGACCCGCCCGTGCCGGCGGGCGGAGTCCCCGATCAGGTACGCAAGGGGTTGCGGCACAGGGGTTCTGGAGTGCTGCTCCAGCCAGGCCAGAATGTCGTCCCCGGTACGACCCGCGTCCAGCCCGCGCCGGATCGAGGTCGGGGTGAACCGCAGAACCGTTGCGCCACCACGACTCTCGACGTCCGCGATCAGGTCCAGCTCCCGGGCCACGTGCCGGTCGAGGGGGCCCGGGGCGATCGCGGTGAGGTCGGCCTGCAGCAGGATGTGATCCACGGGTGCGGGCAGTGCCCGGCCGAGCAGGTCGGCGGCCTGGCGTTCGCCGTCCTCGGTTGCCCCGATCAGCGGCAGGGTGAACGAGGGGACGGCGATTACGTCGGGGATCTCGGTGCCCAGCAGTCCCAACCAGATCGCCTCGGCGACAGCGGCCTCCAGCAGGGCGCGCCGCACGGGGGTGGCCCGCCGGGGGGCCGTCCAGACGAACAGGCCGACGATCTCGTCCCTGGCGATCCCCCGCGGGGTGCTGTCGGTGCGCAGCGCGGCCACGGTGTGCAACAGCCAGGCGCGCACGGTCGGGGCCGCGGTCCACGCCAGGTCGTTCCCGAGGGCGTTGCGCACCCCCTTGTCCGTCCGCGTCCCCACCAGGTGCGGGCACCGGGGGCTGGCCAGGTAGGCCGTGGCCAGCTCCACCCAGCGCTGGGGCACGTCGTGGGCGAGCCAGGCATCGACGTCCGGTGTGGGGGCCCAGTGCGGGTCCAGCTCGCCGTCGTCGGCGATCAGTCCGGCCGCGTGGGCCAGCTCGATCACCCGGGCTGCGACCGCCTCGTCCACCTCGAGGGCGAGCGCCGTCCGCCGGAGCTCGCGTACGCCCAGCCCTCCCGAGCGCAGCACGGCGGGGGGAGTGGCCTCCCACAACTGGGCCAGGGCCGCGACCAGGCGAACCGCCTCGGCAGCGGCCCCGGCGGCATGGGTGTCCGCCTGAGGTGCCGGCCGTGGGGCAGGGGTCGGCGGCGTGAGTGCCGGGTCGCGGTGGGTGCGCCCGGCGCGCAGGACCAGGGCCACCTCGCGGGGCAGGACCACCTCGTCAGCCCCGGTCGCGGTCAGCAGTCCCCGGGCCAGCAGCCAGTCCAGCGGCGCTGTGCTGTCCGGGTCCGGGCGCCGGTCGGCGTGGGTCACCTGCCCCAGCGGGCCGTCCCAGGCCAGCTTGTCGAGCACGGCGCGGGCGGCGTCCGGGGCGTGGGTGAGCAGGTCGCGGATCGTGGCGGCGTCCAGGCCGGACGGCGGGCCGAGCCCGGCGGGGTGGGGGCCCAGGCACTCCCCGGCACGGCGCACCGGAGTGAGTTGATCATCCGTGCCCCAGGCCAGGGCCAGGGCACGCAACCGGTCGACCGCCGGCCTGGCATCCCCGCCCCAGGCGGCGCCGACCTGGTCCAGCGAGACCGGCCCCGAGGACTCGCTCAGGGCGACGAGCACCTCGAGTACCTGCAGCGTGGGCAGGTCCAGGCTGTCCACCGCCAGGTGGACGCTCGGCCGCAGGGTGGCCCGGTGGGCCAGCGCGGCCAGGTCGTGCGGCAGGGGCACCGCCAGATCGGGCCGCTCCTGCAAGAGGTCGGTCAGCGCCTCCTCGCTCCAGGTGCGCAGGGCCGCGGCCAGACTGCGCGGGGGCGCGTGGCCGGGGACGGCGCCGGGAGGGGGCATCGCCCCACGCTACGCCGCCGGGTGCTCTGCGTGCTTTGCCGCCGACTGCCGCCGACTACGGTGGCCTCGTGCGGATCGGGATCATCGTGCTGCCCTTGCACCGCTGGCGGGATCAGCGACCGGCCTGGCAGGCCAGTGAGCGACTGGGCTTCGATCACGCCTGGACCTACGACCATCTCACCTGGGATCCCCTCGATGGGATGCCCTGGGGGGCAACGATTCCCACGCTGACCGCGGCTGCCACCGTGACCTCGCGGATCCCACTGGGTACCTGGGTGGCCTCGCCCAACTACCGACACCCGGTGGCCTTCGCGCGGGAGCTGGCGGCGCTGGACGACATCAGCGGTGGGCGGGCCGTGCTCGGTGTCGGTGCCGGTGGCACCGGGGCGGACGCCACCGTGTTGGGCGATCCGCAGCTGACGCCTGCCGAGCGGGCCGGACGGCTGGAGGAGTTCGTCGAGGTGCTGGACTCGGTGCTCACCAGGCCGTCGACCACCTACCAGGGGCATCACTACCGCGCCACCGAGGCGCAGACCACGCTGAGCTGTGTGCAGCAGCCGAGGATCCCGTTCGTGGTGGCCGCCAACGGGCCGCGGATGATGCGCCTGGCCCTGCGATTCGGCGCCGGCTGGGCGACGACCGGGTCGCCGTCCGTCGCCCGGGGCGAGACCGATGACGAGGTGTGGTGGCGGGGGGTCGCCGAGGTGGCCCGGCGGTTCGAGGACGTGCTGGCGACCTCCGGCCGGGCGCCGTCCGGCATCGATCGGTACCTGTCGGTGGACGCCGCGCCGACCTTCGCGCTGGTCTCGGTCGAGAAGTTCCGGGACGTCGTGGGGCGTTCACGCGCGCTGGGTTTCACCGACGTGGTGGTGCACTGGCCGGTGCCCGGCGGGGCGCGCTACGACGCGCCGGAGTCCATGGTCGAGGAGATCGCGGCCGAGTTGGACGCGCTGCGCGGGTGAGCCGGACGCCCTTCGCGGACGGTCGGGCGAGCCGGGAGCGAGAACGCCGGTACGGTGCCGTTCGAGGTGCGGTTCCGGAGCGCGACCCGGGGCGGCCCGGAGACCAGAACGGGCATCGAGCCGTGGATGTGAGGGCGACCAGCGTGGGGACGAGGACCGTGACGGCGAGGAGATCGACCGGCGGGGCCGGCGGGGCCACGGCCCGGACCGTGAGCCTGGGGCTGCTGTCGGACAAGAGCTGGCCCGGGGGGTTGTCGGCCAGGGGAGTGGACCTGGGCAACGGGTCGCTCGTGGCCACGCTCGACCGCTATTACGTGCCGGTGGCGCCCCGGGCCAAGACCCGCTGCATCGACGGCCGGCACGACCCCGGTCTGGACGAGTCGGCGCTCGGCCCCCAGGTGCCCGGTGGCGCGCCCGGATCGGCGCTGGCCTACCGGCTCGGGGTGGACAAGGACGACCTGACCCGGGGCACGTTCACCGGCGATGCCGAGATGATGATCGAGTCCTACCTGCGGCTGGGCCTCTCGCCCGGCGGCCACCGGGACAACCGCGACCACAGTGACGATGTGGGGTGCGGTGCCATCGACGGTCTGCACCAGGTGCTGGACTGCATGATCGACCCGACCCTGGTCGAGGACCACAAGCGCCTGGTGCGCAGCATCCTCGACGCCGACTTCAACCGGGACCACTACCTGCGGGTCCTCGGAGCCGGACTCGTGCTGCGCAGCCGCTCCGAGGGCTATTTCGCCGGCCGCGGGGACATCCTCGACCTGCTCGAGCGCAAGGCCCCGAACAGCATCTCGGTGCTCCAGGGGCACCACCAGGAGGCACTGGTGGTGGTCAACCTGGTGCCCGGGACCACCCTGTCGTCCAACCGGTTCGCCGCCGCCCACGACGGTGCCCAGGCCTTCGGCTACGACCTGTGGCGCTCGCGTCAGCTCGCCGAGATGCTCTTCCCCCTGCCCTCGCACCAGCTGGACCGTGAGCGGTTCATCCACGCCCGGGTGATGCTCACCATCGCCACCCTGATGGCCTTGACCGACGGCTCGCTGTCGTTCCTGATCCGGTTGCCGGCCTGACCCTCGCGGCGGGCCGAGCGCTGATCGCGATCGCTTGCGATGCCCGCTGATGTGCCACTACCTTGTGAGGCATGGAACTGGGCGAGGCACGAGTCCTGACCCAGTTGCGCCGCGGCGTCCTGGAGTCCTGCGTACTCGCCCTGCTGCGCGAGGAACCCCGGTACGGCTTCGACATCGTGCGCGAGCTCAGCGAGGCCGACGGTCTGCTGACCAGCGAGGGCACGATCTATCCGCTGCTGTCCCGGCTGCGCAAGGAAGGGCTGGTCGTCACCACCTGGCAGCCCTCGGACGCCGGACCCCCGCGGCGCTACTACGCGCTCACCGGTGACGGCCGCACGGCGCTGGACCGCTTCCTGCAGGACTGGCGCCGGTTCCGCGACTCGGTCGACCGGGTGCTCGGATCGGGCTCGGGGCGATCCGAGCCCCGGCCGGCCGAGATCCCCCTCGCACCCGCCACCGTGGCGGAGAGGAGACACTGATGCCTGTGACATCGGACCACCCACTCGTCGCGGACTACCTGCGGCGGCTGGACGAAGCGGCCGCCGGGTTACCCGCGGGACGGCGCGGGGAGCTCGTCGAGGAGATCCGCGGCCACGTCGCCGACGCGCTGCTGGCCGCCGGGGACGACGAGCCGGCGGTCCGCGGCGTCCTCGACCGGCTGGGTTCACCCGAGGAGATCGTCGCCGCCGAACGGGAGGATCCGGCCGCGAACGGGGGAGTCGCACCGGCCGGTGGCATCCTCGCGGGGACGCCGGGCGTGGCCGGGGTCGGTTCGTCGGCGCTGCCGATCCCCGGGACGATCCCGGGCCCGATTCCCGGGCCGGTCCCCGGTGCCATTCCCGGTTCCGTTCCCGGGGCAGGCGCAGCACCGTTTTCCGGGCCCGGCCGGGCGGAGTCCGTCTGGGGTCCGGTCGAGATCTTCGCCGTCCTGGGACTCACCGTCGGGATGTTCGTGGTGCCCGTGGTCGGCCCGATCGTCGGCCTGGTCTGCGCCTGGGTCTCGACCCGCTGGACCCGGCGGGAGAAGGTCATCGCCACGGCCTGGACGGCGCTGGCCCCGCTGGTCATGGTGCTGGCCGCCGGGTTCCTCTTCGCGGTGCGCA
This sequence comes from Kineosporiaceae bacterium, assembly GCA_016794595.1. Classification (GTDB taxonomy): domain Bacteria; phylum Actinomycetota; class Actinomycetes; order Actinomycetales; family Kineosporiaceae; genus JADJPO01. Next base: position 75,272 of record JAEUJN010000082.1, on the reverse strand, counting down.
GCGAGTCGTCCTCGGTCGTCGAGCCCGTGGTCGTCGAGCAACCGGCGGAGCCGTTCGGGCCTCCGGAGCCGGTCGACCCGGTCGACTCCTCTGCCCCGGCCGATCCGTCCGATCCTGCGCAGAGTGGGGAGGTGGCCCCGTGAGCATCCTGCCGCACGCGGCCGAATGGCTGCTCGGGGTGGCCGTGGCAGGCATCTTCGGCCCGGTGATCGCCGGGGTGTACCTGCTCGTCCGACTCAACGGGCGCCAGGGCCGGCCCTCGGCCTGACCCCCGGGGCCACCATCCCCTGGGCCACGTGCCTCCAGGACCGCTGCCACCGAGGCCCACCATCTCTGGTGGCCGGGCCCACTCGCCGCGAGGATGGGCAGGAGACCACCGCCGATCCGCCGGAGGCCCCCATGCTCTCCAAGCCGCTGCCCGCCTACGCCTCCGGCACCTCCGAGCGGCCGTTGCTCGGTCAGACCCTCGGGGCGAACCTCGAGCGCACGGTGGCCCGCTTCGGTGACCGCGAGGCCCTGGTGGACGTCGCGACCAACCGGCGCTGGACCTACAACGAGCTCGACGTCGAGATCGACGAGGCCGCCCTCGGCCTGCTCGAGCTGGGCATCGGCCAGGGTGACCGGGTCGGCATCTGGGCCCTCAACTGCGCGGAGTGGGTGATCATCCAGTACGCGACGGCGAAGATCGGGGCGATCCTGGTCAACGTCAACCCCGCCTACCGGGCGCACGAGCTGCGCTACGTGATCGAGCAGTCCGGTATGCGCCTGCTGGTCAGTGCCACCAGCCATCGCACCTCCGACTACCGGTCGATGGTCGAACAGGTGCGCGGTGACTGCCCCCGGCTGGGCGAGGTGATCTACATCGGCGATGCGTCCTGGCACGAGCTGCTGGCCCGCGGGTCCCGGGCTGATCACCAGCGGCTCGAGGCCCAGGCAGCCACCCTCAGCTTCGACGACGCGATCAACATCCAGTACACCAGCGGGACGACGGGCTTCCCCAAGGGCGCCACGCTCTCCCATCACAACATCCTCAACAACGGGTACTTCGTCACCGAGAGAATAGGTTTCACCGAGAAGGACAGGCTCGCCATCCCGGTGCCGATGTACCACTGCTTCGGCATGGTGATGGGGGTGATCGGGTCGTTCAGTCACGGCGCGGCGGTGATCTTCCCCTCGCCGTCCTTCGATCCGGAGGCAACCCTGCGCGCCGTCCAGACCGAGCGTGCGACCGCGCTGTACGGCGTCCCGACGATGTTCATCGCCGAACTCGGCCACCCGGACTTCGCGAGCTTCGACCTGACCAGCCTGCGCACCGGGATCATGGCCGGCTCGCCGTGCCCGGTCGAGGTGATGAAGCGGGTGGTGGCCGACCTGCACATGGAGCAGGTGGCGATCGCCTACGGCATGACCGAGACCTCGCCGGTCTCGACCATGACCCGGATCGACGACGACCTCGACCGCCGGACCTCGACCGTCGGCACCGTGATGCCGCACGTCGAGGTCAAGATCATCGATCCGGTGACCGGCCGGGAGCTGCCCCGTGGTGAGCACGGGGAGCTGTGCACCCGGGGCTACTCGATCATGCTGGGCTACTGGGACGAGCCCGAGCGCACGGCCGAGGCGATCGACGCCGCCGGCTGGATGCACACCGGGGATCTCGCCGTGATGGACGACCAGGGGTACGTGAACATCTCGGGCCGGATCAAGGACATGGTGATCCGCGGCGGGGAGAACATCTACCCGCGCGAGATCGAGGAGTTCCTCTACACCCACCCGGACGTCGCCGACGTCCAGGTCATCGGGGTGCCGGACGAGCGCTACGGCGAGGAGCTGATGGCCTGGGTGGTGATGAAGCCGGACCGCGAACCCCTGACCGCCGAGGCGATCCGGCAGTTCTGCCACGGGCAGCTGGCACACTTCAAGATCCCTCGGTACGTGCACCTCGTCGAGGGTTTCCCGATGACCATCAGCGGCAAGGTGCGCAAGGTCGAGATGCGCGAGGCTGCGGTCGGGCTGTTGGGCCTGGACGACGTGGCGCGCATCCGTCACGCCTGAGCAGGCCCCTCAGGACAGGCGTGCCCGTCCTCACTCGCCGGCAGGGGTGCCGGGGCGCGGTCGTGCCGGGGCGGGTTAGGGTTCGCGCTCGTGGGCAACGAGGTGGGCCGGCGCGGGGACGCCGCCCCAGTGGTGGGGTTCGACCTCGACATGACCCTGGTCGACTCCGCCGAGGGCATCGCGCTGACCCTGGTCGCCACCCTGGCCGACTTCGGCCGCACCACCACCCGCCAGGAGATCTGGGCGCTCAACGGCATGCCGCTCGAACAGACCATGAGCGCCCTGGCACCCGGCATCGACGCCCATGCCGCGGCCGAGCGCTATCGCGAGCTGTACCCGAGGCTCGGTGTGCCGGCGACGCGCGTGCTGCCCGGTGCCGTCGAGGCGCTGCATGCCGTCCGGGCCGCCGGTGGCCGCACGCTGATCGTGTCGACCAAGATCCCCCGCGCGGTCCGGTTGGTGGTCGATGCCCTGGGCCTCGAGGTCGACGACATCGCCGGTGGCCTGTTCGCCGAGGCCAAGGGTGGCTACCTGCGCGAGGTGGGTGCCCATGTCTACGTCGGGGATCACCCTGGTGACGTGCTGGCGGCCCGGACCGCCGGGGCGATCAGCGTCGCAGTGGCCACCGGCCCGCACCCGGCGTCGGCCCTGGCCGAGGCCGGGGCCGACGTGGTGCTGCCCGATCTCGGTCCGTTCCCCCGGTGGTTGGCCGGGTCCGGTCCGGCCGGGGTGCGTGCGGGGAGCCCATAAGTCACCCGACGCCCTCAGCTGGAGCCCGTTAGGCTGGACTCGTCCCGCCCCTCACCGTGCCCCGATCGTGACGGTGCGGGCGCCCATCGCGACCCCGCCGGACTCACCGTCCGTCCCACAGACCGAGGAAGATTGACGTGCCCACTGGCAAGGTGAAGTGGTTCGACGCTGCGAAGGGTTTCGGCTTCCTGGCGAACGACGACGGCGGAGAGGTCTTCGTACACGCCTCGGCCCTGCCGACGGGCACCGAGACGCTCAAGCCCGGTGCCCGGGTGGAGTTCGGCGTGGCCCAGGGCAAGCGCGGTCTCCAGGCTCTGTCCCTGCGGTTGCTCGACCCGTTGCCGTCCGTGGCCAAGGCCACCCGCAAGCCGACCGAGGACATGACGGTGATCGTCGAGGACCTGATCAAGCTGCTGGACGACGTGTCCAACGGCTTGCGCCGGGGTCGGTACCCCGATCGGGCGCACGCCCGCAAGGTGGCCAGCGTGCTGCGCGCGGTGGCCGACGACATCGAGGTCTGACCGCCGTGGTCGCAGGATGCCGGTGACCCCACCGGCATCCTCACCCAGGCGTCGGCCTCGCCCGGAACAGCCGGATCACCCCCACCAGGGTGGCTGCGGTGGCCCCCGCGGTGATCAGGGTGGCGATCCCCAGCCCCCACGGCCCGGACAGGGGCAACGCCAGTCCGAATGCCCCACCCAGCACCCAGGCCAGTTGGAGTGCGGTCTCGCTGCGGGCGAAGGCCGAGGTCCGGACGGCGTCCGGAACCTCGTCCTGGATCAGCGCGTCGAGGCACAACTTGCCCAGTGACTGGCCCAGCCCCGCGGCCAGCGCGACCGCGAGCACCGCGACCAGGCCGTACCCGAGCGAGGCCCAGGTCGAGGTCAGGGTCAGCACGACCAGCAGCGCCGCCACCACCACCTCGGGCCGACTGCGGCGCACCAGGGCCCCCATCGCGGTCCCGATGCCGCCGCCGACCGCCGCGCAGGCGATCACCAGCCCGACCGCGGTGGTCGCGCTGAGCCCTGGCAGGGGATCGGTGCGCAGCCGGAACGCCAGGAACAAGGTGAGGAATCCGGTGAACCCCCGCAGGACGGCGTTGCCCCGCAGGCCGTTCACCGACCGCGCCCCCAGAGCCAGCCCGCGGCCACGGCGGCGGGTCGCGCTGATGGGGTCGCCGTCCCTGCCGTCCGTGCCGTCTCTGCCGTCCGGCGTGCCGCCGGCCTGGTCGCCGGCTGTGCCGGCCTGGTTGGCCTGGTCTGCCTGGGCGGCATCGAGGGTGGCCGGCGGGTCTGCGTCGACCCGGGTGGTCAGCATCAGGGTGAGGGCAACCCCGATCAGGAACAGCACGAAGGTCAGCCGCAGGGTCCAGTGCGGACCCGCCCAGGCGGTCACCCCGACCCCGAGTGGGGCCCCGATGATCATCGCGATGGTGCCCGCGGCCGAGACCCGGGCGTTCGCGCCGAGCAGTTCCGCGCCGTCCGGCACCACCCGCGGCAGGGCGGCGGCCTTGATCACGAGGTAGGACTTCTGCCCGACCAGGAAGCCGAAGGCCGCGGGGTACAGCGAGAACGCGGGCGTGCCGTCGGCCAGTGCGCTGGCCATCACCCAGGCCAGCCAGGCCCTCGCGCCCATGGTCACCCCGAGTGCGATCCGCCGTCCGTGCCGGACCCGGTCCAGCAGTGGGCCGATCAGGGGGGCGAGCAACGAGAACGGCACCATGGTGACCAGAAGCGAGGTGATCACCTGGCTTCGGGCCTGCTCGGTCGGGACGGCGAAGAAGATCGTGCTGGCCAGGGCGGTGACCACCATGGCATCGGCGGCCGAACTGACCATGTGCAGCTCGATCATCCTGGCCAGCCCTGATTCGCCCGCGCCCCCTGCATGGGTCCCACGGCGGACGGCGCGGGCGGTGGCCCGGCCGACCCGCGCCAGCAGGGCACCACTGCGCCGGGTGGACTCCCGCAGCGACCGGGCCACCGTGCGGCCCGCGTGGTGACGCGCCGACGGGCGTCCCGAGGGGTCCGCCGGGCGTCCGCCGGTCGCGGTGTCCATGCCGCCATCCTGCCCGCTGCCGGCCGGATGCGTCTGCTGCGGCGGGTCGCCCGGAGCGGCCTCGGGCCACCCGGACGGGCGGTGTCCGCCCGGGGTGGGCCATGGTGGACAATCGGCAGGTGCCCACCAGTCTCGACGGCGAGATCCCGCCCGTCCTGCCCGCGTTGACCGCCTCTGTGCTGCCACCGGCCCTGGACGCCGGGCCCCAGCTGCCCGCGCTGGAGGCCGGCCCGGTGCCGCCCGCGATCGACGCGGCCACCGAGGTCCCCACCACGTCGTCGGCGAGCACCGCGCCCGCGGCGACGGCCGGCGACGAGGCACCGGCGTCCCGGACCGAGCCAGGGGCCTCCCGGTCGGTGGACTCGATCTGCGCCGCGGCGGTGTCCCTCGCCCGGCAGGCCGCCGTCGACGTGGCCGGAGCCGACCAGGTCGGCGAGCACACCGGCGTCCACGCCGAGGGCGAGCGGGTGGCGACCCATCACTTTGCCTGCCTGTCGCGCGGCTATCGAGGCTGGCACTGGGCGGTGACCGTGGCCCGTGCGCCCCGGTCGCGGACCGCCACGGTCAGCGAGGTCGTGCTGCTGCCCGGTTCGACGTCCGTGCTGGCCCCGGTCTGGCTCCCCTGGGCGGATCGGATCGCCCCGGGCGACCTGGGCGCCACCGACCAGCTGCCCTACCGCGTCGACGACCCGCGACTCGAGCCCGGGTACACGGTCACGGACGACGAGGAGGCCGACCAGGTCGCGCTCTGGGAGCTGGGGCTCGGTCGGGCGCGGGTGCTCTCGCCGCTCGGCATGGCCGAGCTGGCCCAGCGCTGGTACGCCTCCGACCGGGGCCCGACCAGCGACGAGGCGGTTCACGCGGCGGCGGCCTGCTCCACCTGCGGGTACTTCCTGCCGCTGGCCGGGCGGATGCGCCAGGTGTTCGGCGTCTGCGGCAACGAGTGGTCGCCCTCGGATGCCCGAGTGGTGAGCGTGGACCACGGCTGCGGGGCCCACAGCGAGACGGACGTCGAGCACGTCGAGGCCGAACCCCCACCCCCGCCGATCCTGGACGAGACCGGGTACGAAGCCGTGGTGCTGCCCCCGCGCGAGGCCGAGTCGACGGAGCCGACCGAGTCGACGGAGCTGGTCGAGTCGACCGAGCTGACCGAGCTGACGGAGCCGGTCGAACCTGGCCATTCGATCGAGGTGGCGAGGTCGGCCGAACCGGTCGCGCTCGCCGCACCGGACGAGCCCGTGGCCGCGCCGGAGTCACCGGCCTGATCGGCGGTCAACTCCGGTGAAGGGGTCGGGGCCGCCCCCGGACACCCAGCTCGCGGCCGTCGCCGACGCGATCCGCGAGCGAGTGCTGGCCGAGTGGACCAACTCGCCGGTGCGCTTGCGTGAGGACGCCAACGCCGAGCAGGACCAGGCCCTGGGCGGTTACCGCGACCGAGTGCTGGTCGAACTCGCCCAGAACGCCGCGGACGCCGCCGCCCGGGTGGGCGGGGCCGGCCGGTTGCTGCTGGCCCTGCGGGAACTGGACGGCGGCGCCGTGCTGGTCGCGGCCAACACCGGGGCCGCACTGGACGCCGAGGGGATCCAGGCGTTGTGCACCCTGCGCGCGTCGGCGAAGCGCGCCGTCGGCGAGGAGTCCGTGGGCCGCTTCGGGGTGGGGTTCTCGGCCGTTCTCGCCGTCAGCGACGAGCCGGCCGTGCTCAGCCGCCACGGCGGCGTCCGGTTCTCTCTGCAGGACACCCACGATCTCGTTCAGCGGGCCGCGGCCGGCGCCCCCGACCTGGCCGGGGAGCTCGCCCGCCGCGACGGTCACGTGCCGGTGCTGCGGCTGCCGTTCCCTGCCCAGGGTGAACCCCCGCTCGGCTACGACACGGCGGTCCTGTTGCCCGTCCGGGACGGGGCGGCCGACGATCTCGTGCGGCGTCTGCTGGCAGATCTGGACGACACCCTGCTGCTGGCGCTGCCCCGGCTGAGCGAGATCGCCATCGAGGTGGACGGCACCACGCGGGTGATCTCGGACGTGGCAGAGCGCTGGATCGCCCTGCGCCGCACCGGAGTTGTGGACCCCGCGATGCTCGCCGACCGCCCGGTCGAGGAGCGGTCGCGCAGCACCTGGTCGCTCACCTGGGCCTTGCCCCGGGAGGTCGGCAGGCACTCCGGCACGGAGCGGGTGATCCACGCGCCGACCCCGACGGATGAACCCCTGACCCTGCCGGCCACGCTGATCGCGAGCTTCCCGCTCGACCCCGCTCGCCGGCATGTGGCGTCTGGCCCGCTCACCGATCACCTGGTCGCCCGAGCCGGGCAGGCCTACGCCGACCTGGCCGCCGAGCTCTTGGCGGCGACGTCGCCCCGAGCAGGCTGGACGCTGGCCGAGCTGGTCCCGACCGGCCTTGCCCGAGGTGGCCTGGACGCCGCACTGCACGCCGCCGCGCTCGAGGCCCTGCGCCGGGCCGCGGTGGTGGTTCCGGCCGAACCCGGGCCGCCGATCCGCCCGCGTGATGCCGTCGCCCTGACCCACCCCGCGGGCGCCGACGTCGACCTGGTTGCCGCGCTGGCGCCCTCCGTCGCCGGTCTGGTGCTCGCCCCTCGGGCAGCCTCGGCCGCGTTGGAGGCGCTCGGCGTCGCTCGGCTGGCCCTGGCGGACGTGATCGACCAGCTGCCCCTGGGGCGTACCCCCAGGCAGTGGCGCGCGCTGTACGCGGCCCTGGCCTCGGCGTCCGCCGACCCGATGCTGCGGGAGAGCCTGGCCGCCCTGCCGGTTCCCCTGGTCGACGGGCGGGTGGTGCGCGGCGTCCGGGGCTGCGTGGTGGTCGGGGGCAGCGCGGATCACGGGGCGGATCTGGGTGCGGATCACCCTCCGGACCACCGCGCGGATCATGGTGCGGTGAGTCGCGCCCTGGCCGCGCTCGGAGTCCGGGCGGTGCACCCGGACGCCACCCACCCGGTGCTCGAGCGGCTCGGTGCGCGAAGGATCACCCACGCCGGGCTGCTCGACCTGCCGGAGTTGCCGGCCGCGGTCGGGGCGAGTCTGGACGCCGCCGAGGACGGCGATCTCGGGCTCACCGAGGCCGTGCTCACCCTGGTCGAGGCCGCCCTGGCCGACGGTGCCGCGGACGACGCTCATCGCGACCTGCTGGGGGACCTCGCCCTGCTGGATGTCGCAGGAGAGGTGGCGCCGGCGCGCGAGCTGGTGCTGCCCGGCTCTCCGGCGGCCGAGCTGCTCGACCCGGAGGCCGTGGCCCCGGTGGAGCCGGCGCTGCTGGAACGCTGGGGAGCCCGGGTGCTGGGAGCGGTCGGGGTGCTGAACGGGCTGGCCGTCCTGCGGCTGACCGAGGTCGACCTGACCGCGCCGGATGACCCGGGGCTGGAGGAGCTACCCGAGCTGGCCGCCTGGCTCGACGACGTGCGGGACGCCGCCGGTCCGGATGCCTGGGAGATCGTCGCCGGTGAGGTGACCGCCGTCCGCGATCTGGACGTCGTGCGGGAGGGCGCCTGGCCCGGCGTGCTGGACCTGTTGGCGGCAGACCCGGTGCTGCGCCGGGCGAGCGTGTCGCCGGTGCAGGTCACGGTTCGCGGGGACCTGGGCGCCGCCCGTCGCGTGGACCTGCCCTCCTGGACGGCCTGGTGGCTGCGCAGGGAGGTGTTCGGCGGTGAGCTCTGGGCCGATCCCCGGGCGCAGGCCCTCGAACAGGCCCTGTTCGGCCCGGCCCCGTTGCCCGTGCACGATCTCGGCCCTGACCTGCGCCGGTCCCTCGGCGGGGTGCTGCAGCTGGAGGATCTCGGCCCGGCCGAGCTGCCCCGGCTGCTGGTCGCTCTCGGCCGCGACGGTGTCGACTGGGACGCCGGTGCTGCGGTACGGGTCTGGTCGCACCTGGCCCGGCTCGCGCTGGACGGGGCCGGGTCGTCGACCGGGCCGGCGGGAGGGCTGGCCGCCGGGCTGGCGGAAGGGGTGCCGGCTCGGCTACCGGCGCTGCGGGATGGGGCGATCCACCGCGTCGAGCGGGACCGGCTGGTGGTCGTCGACCATCCGGCCTGGCTGCAGCGTCCCGAGCTCGGGGCTGCCGTCGTGGCACCCCCTGGATCGGGTCCCGCCCTGGCCGATCTGCTCGACCTCCCGCTCGCCGAGGACCTCGCCGAGGGCCGCGTGCGACCCGAGGGTGCCACCCGCACACCGGTGCCGGCCGCCGTCCTGGCCGTGCTGCCGTCGCTGCCCCGGATCTGGTGGGAGCACGATCAGTTGCTGGTCGATGGTGTCGAGGTCGACTGGTGGGTGGAGGAGCCGGGCTCCGGCGGCGGGTCACCGGCAGAGGCGCAGGTCCATGCGTCGACCCTGGACGGGCTCGCCCGGGGCCTGGCGTGGGCTGGGCGGGCCTGGTCGCTGCGCGCCGTGGTGGCCGCCGTCCTGGACGGCACGATCACCCCGGTCGAGGCGGTCATCGACCAGATCCTGGCCGCCCGGACCGGGATGGGGGAGCCGGCGGGCGGTGAAGGGCCGAGGGATCAGCGGCCCTTGCCGGCCAGCCAGCGAATGCCGTAGAGCCCCAGGGCGACCGCGGTGACCGGGGTCCAGATCCACCAGCCGCGACCCTGGTCGGCCAGCTCCGCGCGCATCACCAGCGCCGCGATCAGCAGCGCCGCCCAGATCGCGGTGACCGCCCAGACCATGGTGCGTTCGGACGTCGGCAGCGGCTCGGGGTCCGGTCGGCGGTCGGCGGAGCGGACGTACCAGCGGGCCATGGCCGGCAGGCTACCCGGACGGCACGCCGATCACGAGGGGCGCCGGGCGCCCGAGCGCCGGATCACGGTGTCGAGGCCACGAAGACCACGCGGCGGTTCAGGGCGTCGGCCAGGGGCCCGGTCTGGTCACTGAGCGGGCGACTCGAACCGAACCCGGTGGCGGTCAACCGATCCGGCTCCACCCCGGCGTCCACCATCGCCCCGCGTACTGCCTGGGCCCTGGTGCGGCTGAGCGTGCGGTTGGCCGCCGGCTTGCCCTTGGCGTCCGTGTGCCCCTCGACCGTCAACTCGATGCGGGGGTGGGCCCGCAGCAACTCCACCGCCAGGGCGACCACTGCCTGACTCTGCGGCGTCAGCTCCGAGGACCGGGTCGGGAAGGTGATCGTCGGCAGCGCCTCGAGCTGTGCGGACACCTGGGCGTCGGTGACCGGCGCACCTGCCGCGGCCACGGTGACGGACCGGTCCAGCTCGGCGGCCTCGCCTCCGGCCGCCGTGGCAGCGGCCAGGACGGCGCTGCGCACCTCCTGGTCCGGCACGACGGCAGCCAGGCGGAGCTGCCCGGTCTGGAGCGAGACGGCAGCGGTCCGGCTGGCCGGGCCGAGGGCACGCAGGACGTCGGTGAACGCCTGGATGCCGACCGTGCCGGCATCCTCGACGATCGTCGTGCGATCCTCGATCGACGGTTCGGCGAAGGTTCCCGAGAGCGCCTGGAGCAGACTGTCCCGGACCTCGGGCGACGGGACGGCGCCGACCAGGGCCAGCGAGTTCTCCTCCAGCACCGCGCCGAGGGCTGCGTAATCGGCCGGGTCGTCCGGGGTGAGGACCGTGGGGCTCGGCGAGGGCGGGGGAGCCGTCGGGCTCGGCGGGGGGAGGGTGGCCGGGGCTGTCGGGCTCGGGCCCCCGGTGGCCTCGGCGATGGTCCCTGCCCCGGGCTCGGGGGCGGCGTGCACCGAGTGGACGCCGGGCACGGCCAGCACCACGGAGGTGATCTCGGCCAGGTCGGCCCCGGACGCGGGCACGGCGCTCAGCGTGACGTCGCGGCCGCTCACCTCGACCCCCACCTCCGGGTGGCCCGCCGCGGAGAGAGCGGCGCGGGTGGATCGGGTGAGGTCCGCCTCGACGGAGGGCCGCACGATCAGGAACTGGCCGGCGGCAGCGCCCCCCAGGCCCAGGACCACCACGGCCAGTAGGGGGAGAACTCGCAGTGGCCTGCGCCGGTGGACCACCCCGCCACGAACCAGGTACCGGGCGTTGTCCGGGGCAGCGGTCTCAGCGGTGACGGCCGGGTCGGCTGCGGGCATCGGTCAGGTGTTCTCCCGCCCCATCATCAGCCCGCCGACCAGGGTCGCGGCGCCGTCCCGGTCACCTTGCAGCAGCAGGGCCGCCTGCACCGACCAGGTGCTCAGGGTGGCCGGCTCCGCGATCTGGACGTCGGCCAGGATCTGGCGCAGTTCCTCGTCCCGGACGGCGGCCAGCAGCGTGTAGTTGGTGACCCCCGCCGCGCGCAGGGCCTCGGCGATGGCCGCGTCCACCCCGTGGATCTGTTCGAGGTCCTCCTCGGCCGACGGCGCGACGCTGGTCCAGGAGGGACCTTCGGGGTGGGCGGTGGTGCGGAACGCGGCGCCCGGGACGGGGCGGCGGCCCCGGGTGCCGGGGGCCGGGGCGGGCGCCGGAGTGGGGGCGGGGGCGGGGGCGGGGGCGTCGAGGGTGCGGGGGGTGGTCTCGGCCGGCGCGGCGGGAACGGCGGGCGGAAGGGCGGGCGGTGCAGTGGGCTCCACGACCGGTGCCGTGGCGGCCGCCGGGATGGGAGGCGGTGTGTCCCGGGGTCGCAGGGGGATGGGGGCGGTGGCCGGGACGGCGGCGGCCGCCGGCACGTCGGCCGGGTGCTCGTCGAGTGCCTCCACGGCGTCCTCGCTCGCGCTCTCGGCCTGTGCCTGTTCCACGAGCTCGGCGGCGCGGGAGGCCCAGAACGCGATCCCCGGGGCCGAGCGAATGCGGTTGACCCGCAGGGCCCGGCGCAGCTCGTCCTCGGAGGCGTTGGCCACGGCGAAGAAGGAGCCGAGACCTTCGGAGGCCAGGGCGGCGGCCATCTGCGGCGTGACACCGTCGATCTCGGTGAGGTCGTCGATCAGCGTCGCCCCCGGAGCATCGGCCGGGGCGTCGCCGACTGCCTCCGGCGCCGAGACCGGTTCGGCGGCGTCGCCCTCGCCCTCACCCTCGGGGACGTCGGCCACGGAGGGTGGGGTGGCCGGCCAGTCCTGCGGTTCGCCGGTTCTGGGCAGCAGGGTCGGCGCTCGATCGGCGAGCTCCGGATCGGCGAAGGGGCCCGCGTCCCCCCCGACCTCGACGCCGAGACCACCCCGAGCGCCGGCCGACGCCGCGGCGGAGACCAGCGTTCCCACCGGGGACGCGGCGGCGTCCTGCGATTGGGTCGTGGACCCGTTGCGCGCGATCACCTCCGCCGCCATCGCGCGGTGACTCTCGATCGTCGGCCCGACGGGCTGAGGCGCCATCCGGATCACCGCAGGAGGAGGCACGTGACCCGCCGGTGCCGGCACCGCGGACGCCGTCCACAGCTCCTCGGCCGGGTGCGGCGGGGAGGTGCCGGTCACGGGGTCGGCGACCACCTCGGGCCGCTGGAGGACGTGCTCCTGGGCCCTGACCCAGCGCAGACCCCAGATGAGCCACCCACTCAGCAAGCCGACCACGAAGGCGAGCAGGAGCATGAGTGCGGAGTGCACAGCGAACCACGCCATGCGACCTCCCTCGAGACTCGTGCCCCGGGGCGCGCCAACGATCTCTCGCCCCGTCATCGAACAGTGAACACCGCGCGCGTGACAGAAGGTATCCGAACCCGGCAACTGGTCCCGCCGGGTGGAGTCGTCATCACTGACTGTCATGGAAAGTCCCGATGAGTCCATCGCTCGGTGACGATCCGGCACTGGGTGGCGTGATCAGGTGGGGAGCCCGATGGCTGGGCGACGAGCGGGCCGGGTCCAGGCGGGCACCGACCGGGGAAAGCGTCGAGGCGGGCCCCGGGGGGACCCGCCTCGATGCGTTGCTGCCGCGTCCTGACCAGCCCGGCCCCACAGGGGGCCGGACGCCTCACAGGACGATGAACTCCACCCGCCGGTTGACTGCCCGGTTGGCGGTCGAGCTGTTGGCCAGCTTCGGCCGGGCCTCGCCATAGCCGCGGTAGGACATGCGCTCGTGGGCGATCCCCAGGCTGTGCAGCACCTGGCGCACCCTCTCCGCCCGCGCCGTGCTCAGGCGCAGGTTCGTGGCTGCCTGACCGACGTCGTCCGTGTGGCCCTCGATGCGCACCTTGACCGAGGGATTGGCCTTCAGCACGGCCGCTGCCTGGCGCACGGCCCGCAACCCGTCGGGGGTGAGCTGGGTGCTGCCCGTCCGGAAGGTGATCTGCGGCAGCGAGTTCAGCCGCTGCTGCGGGGCGTTGCCCGACCCGGTGCCGGCGTTCGACCCGGCGCCGGCCACGGCCAGCTGGGAGGTCACGGCTCCCGGATCCCCGGTCACGGCCTGGGCTGCGGTCTCGGCTGCGGTCTTGGTCGCCGCGTCCGCCACGGTGCCGCTCAGGGTCAGTGCACCGTCCTTCAGTGCCGCCGTCGCCGCGCTGCCGGTGCCCAGGGAGCCCACCAGCGTGCCGAACCCGGTCAGGCCCTGATCGGAGACCGCCGGGTCGACCGTCAGCTGGTCGATCACCTTGCCGGCACCGAAGGTCGCGGTGGCCGCGGCCACCATCGCCTGGCGGGCCTGCTCGTTGGGCACCGTGCCGCTGAGGGTCACGCTGCCCCCGCTGGTCACTGCGGTGACCGCGGGCAGTGCTGCCGCCGCCGAGGCGGACGCCGACGGTCCGGCGCCGCTGGGCGAGGATCCGGCGGTGGAGGCCGCTGGTGCGGGGGCCGAGGGCGAGACCTCGCCGGTGGCCCCGGCCGAGGGGGACGGCGTCGCCTCGCCGCCGGTACCGGCCGAGCCGCCGAAGTCCGCCGTGACCACGCGCACGCCCTCGACCGCCTCGACCTCGGCGATCAGGGCGGCTGCGTCCACCCCGGGGGGCAGGGTGCCGCTCAGGACGCCGTCGCGCCCGGTGAAGTCGACCTGGACCCCGGGGGCGTCGGCCAGGGCGGCGGCCGAGCGGGTCTCCAGATCCTTCTCGATGGTGTGGCGCATCGGAACGTCGTGGGCCAGACCGAGACCCATCAGGCCGACCGCCCCGAGGACCCAGGGCAGCGCGCCCGCCCGGCGCCGCTCCCAGAAGTACGTGGTGGTGGTCGTGGTGGTCGTCGTGCTGGTGACGCTGTCGCGGGAGCGCGTGGGGGAGCCGGTGGCCATCAGGCCCTCCGGCCGATGTCACGGCCACCGACGAGCTGCTCGGTCAGCTGCAGGAAGCCGTCCTCGTCGCCGTCCGCCAGCAGCCGGGCCTGACGGGACCAGGTCGGCAGGCTGGGGGCGAACCGCAGGCCCGCGGCCTCCAGGGCAGCCTGCAACGAGGCCACGTCGGAGTCGGCCAGCCGTCGGAAGGTGGTGATCCCCGCGGCGCGCAGGGCAGCCGCGATCCGGGGCCCGATGCCCTCGACCCGCTCCAGGTCCTCGTCCTCGACCGGGGCGTTGCCGTCCTCGCCGGCGCCGGAGGCGTCACCGACCAGCGGCGCGATGGCCGACACCTGCGGGCCGGCGTCCTCCGCAGGGGCCTCCGCAGTGGCCTCCGCCGGGGCCGCAGCCGCGTCCTGAGCTGCGTCCTCCGGAGTGCTCTCGGTGGATTCGGCGGGGGTCTCGGTGAGGTCGGCCGGGGTGATGGTGATCGAATCCGTCACCACGTCGGCAGCGGCAGGGGAGGGGTCCTCGGCGACCGGCGCTGCGGCTCCGGGGCCGGACACCTGGGCGCTGGCCGTGGCGTCGTCCGCCACGTCGACCGCAGGGGTGGACACCTCGTGGACGTCCACCGCTGGTCCGGCGTGATCGGCCACGTCGACCTGCGGGGTCTCGACCTCGGCGATGTCGATCGATTCGGCCGACTCCACGACCACGGGCTCGGCGGCCGGCTCGACCTCTGCCACGACCGTCTCGTCCGCGCTGCCGTCGGCGGCATCCGCTGAGGTGGCCGGGTCATCGACGGCGGCCGCGGCGTCTGCGGCGACCAGGGGAGCGGCGACGGCGGCACCTGCGACGTCGCGGTCGTCCAGCAGCGCCTGCAGGCGGGAGATCTCGGCGTCCTTGGCCGCGAGGGCGCGGCCGTGCTCCGCCACTGACTGGGAGTGCTCGCGGGAGACGCGGGTGATCGCCTCGGACTCGGTGAAGTAGCGCTTGTGCCACGGCCGGCGCCACAGCGCCCATCCGACCAGCAGGCCGAGCAGGAACGACAACAGGATGATCAGGGTTGATTCACCGATGAACCAGGACACGTGGCCCTCCACGGACGGGTCGGACTGCGCGGGAGCTTTCTCCCGCGGCGCGAGCATGTCACGTCGCGATGGTCGACGGAGCGAAACCGAAGATCGCTGTGCGCCACTGTAATGCGGCTGCACCGTGATCAAAGTCATCGGACCGTTCGAGTGCGACAAAAACCAGCGAAAGTGACATTTCGCTCGAGATCCTCTCGCCGGTCGTCGTGCGGTCGTCTCACCCGACCGGGCAGCCGGGGCTAGTCCCTGCGGATCGGCAGGCCAGGCCGCTAGCTTTACGCCGTCCTCGTTCGGCGCTCGCCGTGGGCCGTCGTCGTCCCGCTGCTCGCCCTCTCGACCCTGGGTGGATCTCGATGACCGCTCTCGATCGCTACTTCCAGATCAGCCAGCGTGGCTCGACCGTTGCGCGTGAGGTGCGCGGCGGCCTGGTGACCTTCTTCACGATGGCCTACATCGTGGTGCTCAACCCTCTGATCATCGGCACCCAGAAGGACGCCTCCGGGGCCTTCCTGGGTGGGGGCGATGCCCCCGACCTGGCCACCGTGGCCGCGGCCACCGCGCTGATCGCCGGGCTGCTGACCATTCTCATGGGGGCGGTGGCCAACTACCCGCTCGCCCTGGCGACCGGCCTCGGCCTGAACGCGTTCGTCACCTTCGGGATCGCCAAGCTGCCCGGCATGACCTGGGCGGACGCCATGGGGCTGGTGGTCATCGAGGGTGTGATCATCCTGGTGCTGGTGCTGACCGGATTCCGCACGGCCGTCTTCCACGCCGTCCCGGTGCAGTTGAAGACCGCCATCAGCGTGGGGATCGGCCTGTTCATCACCATCATCGGCTTCGTGGACGCCGGGTTCGTCCGCCGCACGGGGACCGGTCCGGTGCCGGTCGAGCTGGGGGTCGGCGGGTTCCTGGCCGGCTGGCCGACCGTGGTCTTCGTCGTCGGGCTGCTGATCATCGCCACCCTGATGGTGCGCGGGGTCAAGGGCGCGATCCTGATCGGCATCGTGGCGGCCACCGTCGTGGCCGTGATCGTCGAGGCCGTCGCCAAGGTCGGCCCGAGCTTCGTCTCGCCGGAGGAGACCAACCCGACCGGTTGGGGCCTCAACGTGCCCGCCCTGCCCGACACCGTGATCGCGGCGCCGGACTTCTCCCTGCTGGGCAAGTTCGACCTGCTCGGTTCGTTCTCGGCCGTCGGTGCGGTGACCGCGCTCCTGCTGATCTTCACCCTGATGCTGGCCGACTTCTTCGACACCATGGGCACGATGGTCGCCATCGGTGCCGAGGCCGACCTGCTCGACTCCGACGGCACGCCGCCGCACACCGAGCGGATCCTGGTGGTCGACTCGATCGCCGCCATCGCCGGGGGGGCCGGCAGCGTGTCGAGCAACACCAGCTACATCGAGTCGGCGGCCGGGGTCGGCGAGGGTGCCCGGACCGGGCTGGCCAGCATCGTCACCGGGGTGCTCTTCCTGCTCGCCACCGTGTTCGCCCCGCTGGTCGCGGTGGTGCCCTACGAGGCAGCGACGCCGGCCCTGATCGTGGTCGGATTCCTGATGATGACCCAGGTCAAGGGCATCGACTGGGACGACATGGAGATCGCCCTGCCGGCCTTCCTCACCATCGTCCTGATGCCGTTCACCTACTCGATCACCGCCGGGATCGGTGCCGGCTTCATCGCGTTCGTCGTGTTGAAGGTGGTGCGCGGCAAGGCCTCCGCCGTGCACCCGCTGATGTGGCTGACGTCGGCGCTGTTCGTGGTCTACTTCGCCATCGACCCGGTCAAGGACGCCCTCGGCGTGAGCTGAGCCGTACCACCCGTCCCCGCCCGCTCAACCCCGCGCTCAACCCCTCGTGATCATGCACTTTCGAATAGTCGAAAGTGCATGATCACGAGGGGTTGAGCGCGGGGTGAGCGCGGGGTGAGCGCGGGGTGAGCGGGGGGTGGACGGGGGAGGGGGTGGGTCAGAGGAGGGCCTCGACCCGGGTCACCTCGCGGGCCAGCTCGCGGGTCGCGGGCGCCGGGCGGTCGGTGAACAGGCTGACCGTGATCCGGCCCGCCTCCGCCTGCCAGGTGCCGACGACGCCGTCCGCCGTGGCCACCACCGGGGCGATCCACCCTGCCGCCCGGCTGACCTCGCCGCGGTGTGCGGGCGGGACCGCCTCCGCCTGGGAGGTCCCCGGCCCCAGCACGAACTGGTCGAAGGCGGGCAGCAACCGGACGGCGTGCCCGGATGCGGCCGGGTCCGTCGCGGCCAGGGCCGGCACGTCCTGCGCGCGGGCTAGCAGGCGGCGTCCGGCGACGTCCACCGGGGCGAGCTCGTCGTCCAGGTCGGCGAACCACTGTCGCAGAACGGGCTTGGAGGTGGCACCGCGCAGCAGCCACGCGTCGAAGGTTGCCGGATCGGCCGGCCCGAAGGCGGCCAGGTAGCGCCGGATGGCGTGCCGCCCGGCGTCGTCCAGAGGCATCAGGCCCGGCCACCCAGGGCAGGCGATGTCCGGGCGGGTGAAGGTCACCGCGTTGCCCTCGGTGGGTCCGTTGCACAGGATGCCTTGCCAGGCAAGGGGTTTGAGGGCTGCTCCCCAGGACGAGGCGACGTGGTCGGCGAGTTCCTGCCCGGCGGTCGTGTCCCGGACATGGGCCACCAACTGCTCCCGGGTACGGGGAACTCCGTCCGCCAGCAGGTCGGTCACCGCCGCCGCCAGCGCGTCCACCTGGCCGAGGGTGAGAAAGGTCTTCTGCCAGGAGCCCTTGGCCCACGTGCGCGCCGCGGCCACCAGCGCGAGGAACGCCGCGGCATCCTGCGGGTGCAGGACGTGCAGCGTGCCACGCATCGCCCAGGTGCGCAGCAGGCCCCCGCGCGCCAGAGCGGCAGCCAGGGTGTCGGCAGGGCCACCGGGCGCGGCCGCTGCGCGGGCGCGCGGCTGGGCGTCCAGCCGGACGGCGACCGCCAGCTCGGCGGCCGAGGTCACCTGCGCCTGGACGCCGCACAGCCGCCGGGCGGCGTCGACCGCCGAGGTGACGGCGAACTGGCGCTGCAGGCGCCAGGCGTGCACCTGCGGCCAGGTCAGCTCGGTGACTGCGGCCATGCGTGGCAGCCTCTCACCGGGGCCGGGACATCGGGGTCAGCCTGCGTCAGGCCCGCCGGAGCGACCGGTGGCGAGCAGGGCGTCCACCTCGGTCGAGGTCGGGATCGACGGGACGGCCCCCCGCCGGGTGGTGGCCAGCGCACCGGTGGCGCCGGCCCGGCGCAGCGCGTCGGCCACCGGGAGCCCCCCGGCCAGTGCCGCGGCGAAGCCCCCGCAGAAGGCGTCCCCGGCGGCGGTGGTGTCGATCGCGGTCACCGGGACGGCGGGCAGGACGTGCTCGGTGCCGTGCGGGTCGACCGCCACCGCACCCTGGGCGCCCAGGGTGATCACGACGCCGTGCGGGCCTCGGGCGCGCAGCCGGTGGGCAACGGCCAGGGCGGTCTGCGCCGAGTCGAGCTCGAGGGCCTCGCCGAGCACCAACGATGCCTCGAACTCGTTGGGGATCAACCAGTCCAGGGCGGCGAGCACCTCCTCCGGCAGGGAGGCGGCGGGGGCGGGGTTGAGCACGGTGAGGGCGCCGGCGGCCCTTCCCGCCCGCAGTGCCGCGGCAACGCCGTCCATCGGGGTCTCGAGCTGACACAGCACCACGCGCGGTGCCGGCCGGGTGGGCAGGCCGGCCGCGACCATCGCCTCGCCGGTCTCGGCGTTGGCCCCGGCGATCACCACGATCCGGTTGGTGCCTGCGTCGTCGACCGTGATCACGGCGACTCCCGAGGCGGTGGAGGTGGACACGCGCACGAGGTCGGTCAGGACCCCGCAGGCCCGCGCCTGATCCAGCAGGAACAGACCGAGATCGTCGTCGCCGACACAGCCGAGGAGGGCCGTGCGGGCCCCCGCCCGAGCTGCCGCGACCGCCTGGTTCAGCCCCTTGCCCCCGGCGGCGCGGGCGAAGGAGTGACCGTGGACCGTCTCGCCGTCAGCCGGCAGACGATCGGCGTAGGCGACCAGGTCGGCGTTCAGGCTGCCCACCACCAGCACGTCCGTCATGAGCGCAACCTACTCGGGCCGGGTCTCGGGCTGTGCCCTGGACGCGGCGCCGTGGTGCGGTCAGCCGCGGTCGCGGAACACCGGCGTGCAGCCGTCCTCGCCGAACAACGGGCCCGTCACCACGGGCCTGCCCGGACCCGGGTCGATCACCACGGTGTGCAGGCTGCTCGCCGCCGAGGTGATCGTCCGGGCGCAGGCCTGCACGTCCTCGCGTCGGTCCCCCTCGCCGCCGCCCACGTACAGGTCGAGCCACAGGCGAGCCCCCGCCGGCGCCTCGGACAGGTCGTGGCACGGGCCGTCCTGAGGGCGGGGGCCGTCACCGCAGGTGTCCTCGACGATGAAGTAGCGCCGCACGTGCGCCACGTACACCCTGGTGCCCGCCGGCAGATCGAGGACGTGCCGGCCCGAGGCCCGGGAGTGCCCGACGGCCAGCGTGATCGGGTCCTCGTAGGTCCCGAGGCCGCCGGCCCGCTGGTGCCGTCGCGGGTGGGAGATCAGGGCCGAGCCGGCAGGGGTGTTGTCGAACCAGCTGTAGCCGGTGGTGAAGACCCCGCTCAGCTCTCGTCCAGCGGTCGAGGGGGCAGCGCTCGAGGGGGGAGCGCTCGAGGGAGGAGCGCTCGAGGGGGCAGTGCTCGAGCTGGTCATCGCGGGAACGTGGTCGCCGCTCGAGCAGCCGGACGCCGCGCAGCACACCGCGACGATCACGGACACCCCGGCTCGCCGCCGAGGCCGCTGCCCCTGCCCCCGCTCGACCACCCCCGGAGCCTAGGGGAGGCGATCCGGGCGGGCCGGTTCGGCGGGCTCCACCACCGGGAACAGCGGGTGGTCGAGTTCGGCCCCGGCGGCCAGTTCGGCGTCCAGGCCCTCGAACGGCGGCGAGGTGCGCCAGCGCCGCGGAGCGTGCCGGCTCGCCGGGGACAGGTAGCGCAGGGACAGCACCCGGCGCCGTCCGGCGAACGGGAACCCGGGCGCGCCGTGCACGGTGAGGAAGTCGAAGAAGATCGCGTCCCCCGGGGCGAGGTCGAAGCGCCGGATGTCGAAGGCGGTGCGGTCGGCGTCGATGTCCGGCAGCTCGGCCAGGGATCCCTCGGGGAACCACCGGGCCTCGCCGGTGAGAAAGGTGCGCGGCATGAGCCACGGCCCCCGGTGAGTGGCGGCGACCAGCTCCAGGCAGCCGGCCTCGGGCACCGGGTCGACCGGGATCCAGGCCGAGGTGCCCATCCCGTCGACGTTGTAGTACGGCTGGTCCTGGTGCCAGGGCGTGCGTTGGTGGGTGTGCCCTTCCTTGACCAGCACGTGGTCGTGGAAGAAGCGCACCGGGCCGGCCGCCGCGTCGTCAGTCGGGTCGCCGGGGGAGCTGTCGGCCGTGCCGGCCGAACCGGCGGCGGCCCGCATCAGGGCGGCGGCGATCCGGCCCACCCGCGAGCGCAGGGCCAGGGCCTCGATCTCGGGCACGTCCTGCCACCGCCGGAAGTCCTCGACGAAGCGGCCCGGGTCGTCGGGGCCGCTGGCGACCAGGGCCAGCGGCCCGGGGTGGGCGAGCACTCGCTCGATTCCGGTGCGGGCGAGCTCGACCTCCTCGGGGGAGAGCACCCCTCGCACCAGCGCCACGCCGTCCCGGGCGTAGCTGTCCGCCAGGTCCGGGCTGATCCCGCTGTCGATCACCATGCGGGCCATGCTCTCGCGGCCGGCGCGGTCGCGGCCGCCGAAACCGACGCCGACGGCAGCGGGCCGGCGGTCATGACCCGGGGCAGCGCCGGCGCACGCTTCCGGTGCCGAGTTCGGTGAGCTGGGCGCCGTCCGCCGAGAGCTGCCAGCGGTAGGTCTCGGTCCAGCTGGTGCCCTCGCCGGTCAGCGCCAGGACGGTGGTCAGGATCTCGCCCTCGCGGGAGAGCCGGGTGACCTCGCCGCGCGACTCGTAGAAGGTGATCCGGTCGGCCTCGATCTCGAGCCGCCCCTCACTCTCGGTGCCGCAGTCCTGAGGGGAGAGGTTCCAGCTGCCGCGGTAGGGATCGGGGATCTGCTCCGGGTCTCCGGTGCCGGTGCCGGACGGCGCCGCCGGCCTCGACGGGGAGGACGCGGGCGAGGACGGCGCGCCCGTGGTGGCAGAGGGTGCCGCCGAGGTCACCGTCGTCACCGTGGACGTGGACGCCACTGGGAAGGTGGACGGGGATGGGGCGGCCTGCGGCTCGCTGCCCTGACACCCGGCGAGCAGGAGAGCGCCCAGCACGGCGGACGCCGCGGCGCAGCGGGTCGCGGGGCGAGTCGCGGAGCGAGTCGCGGAGCGGGTCATGGGGCGAGTCATTCGCAGGGTCACCGACATGACCCTCAGGCTAGGCCGAGGACCTCGGCGAACAACTGGTAGCCCACGAACGCCACGATGTCGAGCAGCGTGTGGGCGATCACCAGCGGCATCACCCGCCTGCGCCGGCGGAAGTACTCGGCGAACACCAGGCCCATCACCAGGTTGCCGAGGAACGGGCCGAACCCCTGGTAGAGGTGATAGGCCCCGCGCAGGACGGCGCTCGCGCCGAACGCGGCCCAGGTCGGCCAGCCGATCCGCTGCAGACGGGTCAGCAGGTAGCCGACCACGATCACCTCCTCGAGGGCGGCGTTCTTGACCGCCTGCAGGATCAGGACCGGCACCGTCCACCAGTGCGCGTTCAGGGCCGAGGCAACCACGCTCACCGTGATCCCCAGCTCACGGCCGACCAGGTAGAAGGCCAGCCCCGGGATCCCGATCACCGCCGCCAGCCCGGCACCGTGCAGCAGGTCGCGCCCCGGTGCCGCGCCGTCCAGCCCGATCCGGCGAGCCCCCGAGCGCACCAGGTCACCGGCCGGCTGCGAGAGCAACCAGACCACCAGGACGACGGGCACCAGCGTGACCGCGATCCCGGCCAGCTGGTAGCTCAGGTCGAGGTAGGGCCGGGGGGTGACCGAGCGGTTGACTGTCGCGGTCTGGGCGGCCAGGGGCGGGCCGGCGGTGAGCTTGCCGACCAGGTCGATCACGGCGTAGAGCGCCGAGGCCGCCAGGGACACCCCGAGCACGATCCAGATCTCGGCGATCAGCCGCCGCCGGGCCGCGCGCTCGGGTGGGGTTGCGTCGCCTGGTTGCGCGGGGACGCTCATGGGGCCATCATCCAACGTCGCGTCCCTGCGCCGGACCGGAGCGAGCATTCATGGCGATCAGTGTGTTCGACCTGTTCTCGATCGGCATCGGGCCGTCGAGCTCGCACACCGTCGGCCCGATGCGGGCCGCGCGGATGTTCACCGAGCGGCTGGCCGCCGAACACCTGCTGGACGGCGTGGCGCGCGTGCGTGCCGAACTGTTCGGTTCGCTCGGGGCGACCGGGCACGGCCACGGCAGCGTCGGTGCCGTCGTCCTGGGCCTGATGGGTGAGGCGCCCGAGAGCGTGGACGTCGATGCGGCGCCGGCGATGGTGGCCGCGGTGCGCGCCGCCGGGGTGCTGCGGCTGGCCGGCGGGCGCGAGCTGCCGTTCGACCTCGACGAGGACGTCGTGATGCACCGGCGCCGGACACTTCCGTTGCACCCCAACGGGATGCGCTTCGCCGCGCTCGGTGCGGACGGGTCCGAACTGACCGCGCGGATCTACTACTCGGTCGGTGGCGGATTCGTGGCGGGCGAGGACGGCGCCGAGCCGGTGGCCCCGGACGCCACGGCGTTGCCGATGCCGTTCAGCACGGGTGATCGGTTGCTGGCCCTGACCCGGGAGCACGGCCTGTCGATCAGCGAGGTGATGCGCCGCAACGAGTTGGCCTGGCGCAGTGAGGCCGAGATCCACGACGGCCTGCTGGCGATCTGGCAGGTCATGCAGGCCTGCGTCCGGCGGGGCTGCGCGACGGACGGCGTGCTGCCCGGCGGGTTGCGGGTGGAGCGGCGCGCGCACGCGCTGTTCACCCAGCTGACCGCCGAGGCCGGGCAGTGGCACGACCCGCTGCACGCGATGGACTGGGTGAACCTCTACGCGCTGGCCGTCAACGAGGAGAACGCCGCCGGGGGACGGGTGGTGACCGCGCCGACCAACGGGGCCGCCGGGATCATCCCCGCGGTGCTGCACTACTACCGCAATTTCGTGCCCGGCTCGACCGACGACGGCGTGGTGCGCTTCCTGCTCACGGCGGGCGCGATCGGGGTGATCTACAAGACCACGGCCTCGATCTCGGGGGCCGAGGTGGGGTGTCAGGGCGAGGTCGGCTCGGCCTGCTCGATGGCCGCTGCCGGGCTGGCCGAGGCAATGGGCGGCACCCCGGGTCAGGTCGAGAACGCCGCCGAGATCGCCATGGAGCACAACCTCGGGCTGACCTGCGACCCGGTGGGCGGGCTGGTACAGATCCCCTGCATCGAGCGCAACGCGATGGCCGCGGTGAAGGCGATCAACGCCGTCCGGATGGCCCTGCGCGGCGACGGCACCCACGTGGTCAGCCTCGACAACGTGGTGAAGACCATGCGCGAGACCGGTGCCGACATGAAGGTGAAGTACAAGGAGACCTCACGCGGCGGCCTGGCCGTGAACGTGATCGAGTGCTGAGGTGATCGAGCGCTGTTCAGCGTTCTCGGTCGCGGCTCAGGTGGTGGACCACGTGGGGGCGCAGGCGATGGCCGGGTGGCAGGGCGGGGTGCTCGAACGTGGCGTGGTGGTCCATGCCGAGCCGTCGCATCACCGCTCGGGATGGCCGGTTGAGCACGGCGGTCATCGACCACAGCTCGTCCAGCCCCAGCTCGCCCAGGGCGAGATCGCGGACGGCGCTCGCCGCCTCGGTGGCGTAGCCCCGGTGCCAGGCGTGAGCCGCCAGGCGCCAACCGATCTCGATCCCGCCGGCGCCGGGGACTCCGACCGGCATCGGCATCAACCCGGTGAACCCGATCAGCCCGCTCGCAGGCGCGTCGCCGGTCACCTCGACCGCCCAGAGCCCGAAACCCAAGGTCTCGAAATGGGTTTCGATCCGATCCAGCAGGGCATCGCTGGCCTGGCGGTCCAGCGGGGCGGGGAAGTGCCGCATCACCCGGGGATCGGCATTCATGGCCGCGAAGGGTGCCCGGTCCTCCTCACGCCAGCGCCGCAACCACAACCGGGGGGTGCGCAGCTCACTCACAGAGAGCTGGGGTCGGCGGGGACGTCGACCGCGTGCGCGCGCAGCGCCTCCAGTGGCACCAGGTCGAGCACCGCCTCGTTGGTCGAGGCCAGGACGACGGGTGCGGCCACGCCGTCCGCGTAGGCCCGGGCCCAGTTTCGTGCGGTGACGCACCAGCGATCGCCGGGGACCAGCCCGGGGAAGTGGTAGGCGGGCATCGGGGTGATCAGGTCGTTGCCGATGCTGCGCTGATGGGCGAGGAACTCGGTGGTGACGACGGCGCAGATGGTGTGGCTGCCCAGGTCCTGCGCCGAGGTGGTGCAGCAGCCGTCGCGGAAGAACCCGGTCATCGGGTCGCTGCCGCAGGGCTCGAGTTCGCCGCCGAGAACGTTCCGCTGCGTCATGGCCCCCATCGTGGCGCAGGCCGGCTCGCCGCGCGCGGGCTGAGCCTGCCTGGGGTTGCCCCGGGATGGGCGAGGGCATAACGTACAACTCAATGGTTGTAGATTCTGGGCACGCGGACCTGTTGTTCGGGGCGCTCGCCGACGGCACGCGCCGGGAGATCCTGGCCCTGACCCTGACCGGTGAGCACTCCGTCTCCCAACTTGCCCGGATGTTCCCGATGAGCTTTGCCGCAGTCCAGAAGCACGTTGCCGTCCTGGAGAGAGCAGGCCTGGTGGTCAAGCGCAAGCAGGGTCGCGAACAGCGGGTTCGGGGTAACCCCGCCGCTGTCCACGAGATCCGTGAGGCGCTCGACCAGCTCGAGATCCGCTGGCGGCAGCGAGTCGACCGCATCGACGAGCTGCTCGCCGACCCCGACCGAGGAGACCCAGCATGACCGTGACCGTTGTCGAGAAGAACCCCGACGACCTGAGCATGACCATCACCGCCGAGTTTACCGCCCCGGTGGACCGGGTCTGGCAGGTGTGGACCGACCCGCGCCAGCTCGAGCGCTGGTGGGGACCGCCGACCTACCCGGCGACCGTGGTCGATCACGACCTGGCCCCGGGCGGGCGGGTCAGCTACTACATGACCAGCCCCGAGGGAGAGAAGTACCACGGCTGGTGGCGCGTGCTGACCGTGGAGGCACCGGGCAGCCTCGAGTTCGAGGACGGCTTCTCCGACGAACAGGGCAACGAGAACCGCGAGCTGCCGGTGACCACGGTGCAGGTCCGGCTCGAGCCCCAGGGCTCGGGCACCGTGATGACGATCCGCAGCCGGTATGCCAGTGCCGAGGCCATGCAACAGCTGCTCGAGATGGGCATGGAGGAGGGCATGACTGCTGCCCTGGGGCAGATCGACGAGCTGCTGGCCGCCTGATCGCACCGGCCGGTTCGCGGTGAGCCCGGGCCGCCGGGTTCAGAAGAACAGGCCGCGCCGCTGGGCGGCCTGCTGGAGCCAGCCGTCCAGCTCGCGCGCCCAGTCGGTGTGCTGGGCGGACTGGTAGTCCACCGTGAACCGGCCGTACGCATCGTGTCCCTCGGTGAACATTCCCCCGCGCTTGTCGATCTCGAGGATCACCTGGAGCGCGGCGGGGGTCGCGATGAAGGTCAGTTCGAGTTCGTTGACGGCCCGGGCGTACTGCGGCGCCGCGTAGTACTCGATCTCCTGGTAGAAGGGCAGCATCTGCTGAGCGCCGTGGATCCGGCCCCGCTCGAGATCGGCCTTCTTGAACCGGAAGCCCAAGCGTGCCAAGCCCTCCAGGATGCGCTCCTGGGCGGCGAGCGGGTGGATCGCGACCGGGTCGAGGTCGCCCTTGTCCAGGGCCCGGGCGACCTCGAGGTCGGTGCGCAGCCCCATCGTCATGCCGCGCAGCGGCTGGCCGTAGACATGGGTGATCGGGGTCTCGATCGGGACGGCGAACCGGAACGGGATGTCCTTGCGCTCCCCTGCGGCCAGGGCGAAGCGTCCGGTGATCGGCGTCCGGGCGATCTCCTGGTCGGTCGACCACTCGCTGTCGCCGCTCTCCACCTCGACCCGGGTGAGCAGGCCGAGGGCGAGGTAGTCGATGTCGACGGCGTGATCGCCGCCCTGGACGTGCACCACGCCCTCCAGGTACCCGCCGGGGTAGGCGTTCGGATTGGACAGCCGGGTGTCCACCGAGGGGCCGCCGACCCCGAATGCCTGCATCATCCGCTTGAAGACCATCGCGTACTCCTCGATCGACTCACCGTGGTGCGCCCAACCCTGCCATCCACAGCGGCCGAGTGGTCGCCCCGACATCGACGTCGCGCGTCCCCTGTCGGTTCCGGACGCCGGACCTCACGCCTGGACAGGCGCGTGGCTCGGGGCAGGTGTGAACTGTCCGGGTGTTCATCCGGGTGTGGGAGTACGAGGTGGACGCCGAGCATCGGCGCGAGTTCACGGCGCTGTACGGGCCGGACGGGCCCTGGGGGGAGCTGTTCGCCCGGGGAAGCGGTTTCCAGGCCAGCGAGCTGTTCCGCGACGGCCACCCGTCGGGACGGTTCGTGGTCGTCGACCGATGGCTGGACGCCGACCACTGGGTGCGGTTCTGCTCCCGGTTCACCGGTGACTACCACGCCCTGAGCGAGCGATGCCGTCGGCTGGCGAGAACCGAACGGCTGGTGTTCGAGGGCAACTCGGTGTCCTGAGGAGCCGTGGGTGACGACTCGATCATGAGGGGTCAGCCGCCGGTGATCCGTCGCATCTCCTCGCGGATCTGCGCCTCGCTCACGGACTCGCCCTTGTAGGCGTCCCAGGCGTGGGTGCCCAGCCCGATGCCCCAGCCGAACATCGGGAAGATGAACCAGGGGTACCACGACCCGCTGGAGATGCCCACCGTCAGCCAGATCACCACCAGGAGCAGGTTCACCAGCAGGTAGACCACCAGGTGGGTGCGGAACTCGGCCTTCTTCTTCAGGTTCTTCACTGCCTGCGCGCGCAGCCGGTCCTGCACGGTCCACTCGCCGTTCGGCTCGATCGGGCCAGGTGAGCCGTAGGCGGGCTGGTTCACGGCGCGCTCCTCGGATCCGGACATGAGTCAATCCTGTCCTCAGGCCGGTGGGGCGACAAGGTCAGATCGGCCCGGCCACAGCGCGCTCGTCAGGCCGCTCGGGTCCACACCGACCCGGAGGAGTACCGACGCAACCCCAGGGTGAACACCGCCCACGCCGCCACCGCGAACCCGGCCGCGACGGCGAGGATCAGCCCCGCTCCGGCGGCACTCGGCTGCTCGACCAGGCGGGCCGGGACCGCGGCGACGAACGCCGCCGGGACGACGGTGTACAGCAGCAGCTTGGCCGGTCCGGTGAAGATGTCCACCGGGTAGGAGGAGAACAGCAGGACGGCGTGCAACGCCAGGCCCGCCGGCTCGTCCCGGTTGACGAAGAACGCGAGTGAGCCGGCGATGATCAGGAACGAGGCGAACACCACGGCCCCCAGCAAGGTCCCGATCACGAACAGCGCAACCCGGGACGGGGTGGGATGAGCGACCAGCGCGAACAGGCTCACCCCGACCACCACGTCGCCCAGGTTGATCGTGTCCACCCGGCTGACCAGCAGGTGGGGCAGCGGGCGCACGGGCAGGGTGAGCGTCTCGTCCAGGCGTCCCCGGACGATCGCCTCCGGGATGCGTCGGCAATTGCTCAGCAGGCCGAGCACCAGTCCGGCCCCCGTGGCGAGCACGGCGAACAGCACCAGCACCCGCTGGCCGTCCCAACCGCGGACCGTGTCCACCCGGGAGAAGAAGATCAACCAGAAGGCGATCAGCACCAGGTCGTTGAGCACCATCATCACGATCTGTGCCCAGAAGGCGCCCCGACGAGCGAGGGCGTCCGCCAACGCGGTCCGCAGGACGGCGAGCAGGCCCCTCATCCGCCCACGACCTGCACGCGGTTCTCCCCGAGCCGGAAGGTCGCCACCACCACTGGCACCAGCACCACCAGCCAGGCGAGCTGGACCAGCAGCAGCCAGGGCTCCACCGAGCCCGAGGCCAGCCGGGCCGGGGCGTAGGCCATGGTCATGAACGGCAGCGCGAGGGCGACCGGTTGCAGCGCATCGGGCAGGACCTGCAGCGGCAGCAGCATGCCGCCGAGAACGAACACCAGCTTCTGGTAGACGAACCAGGGGGCGCGCGTGTCCCGCAACCAGAACGCGACCGCCGCAACGGTGTGCTGCAGCACGAGATTGGCGGCCACCGCGAGCACGAGTGAGGGCAGGGCGAGCAGCGCCCCGGTGCCACTGGGCGGCGGACCGACCGTGATCCAGCACAACCCGGCCCCCGCGACCACCAGGATCGACAGCCGGACGAGGCTGCGCCCGGCCTGGACGGAGAGCCGGACCGCGATCACCGGCAACGGGCGCAGCATCTCTGTCACGACATCACCGGAGCTGATGTCGTCGCCCACCTCGGCGATCAACCGGATGCTGATCGCGCAGATCGCCGCCTCGGACGTCGCGGCGTACCAGGTCAGTGCGCCGGCGGAGTAGCCGACGATCTCGCCGCCGGGACCTGCGGCGGCTCGCCACAACGCGGACAGCACAACGGTCACGATCAGGTAGAAGCCGAGGTCGCCGATGACGGCGCCGCGGTCGGCGAGCAGGCGCCCTCCGGCGGTCAGCAGCGGGACGGCGAGCCTGCGGGCCGTCACGGTCCGGCTCCCGCCGGCGTCCCCGGCTGCTGGTAGATCCGCGAGATCACCTGTTCCAGGGGTGGATCGGTCACGGAGATGTCGCTGACCGCGCAGCCGATCAGGACGGCGTCCAGCACCTCCCGCACCGAGGTCGCCGTCGTGTCCACCGCCAGGCGCAGGGTGGTCTCGCCCTGATCGAGCACGCTCACCCCGGGCAGCGACAGCGGCGCTGCCGGATGTTCCAGACCCACGTCGATCAGCTTGGTGGACAACAGGTTCCGGCGCAGCGCCGGGACGGTGTCGTCGTAGATCACCTGGCCCGCGTTCACCACCACCACCCGGTCGGCGACGTGTTCGATGTCGGCCACGTCGTGCGAGGTGAGGAAGATCGTGGTGCCGGCCACCTCGTTGAGCTGAACCAGCAGTTCGCGCAGCCGTTGCTTGGCCAGCAGGTCCAGGCCGATGGTGGGCTCGTCGAGGAAGAGGAGCTGCGGTTCGTGCAGCAGGCAGGCCGTCAGTTCACAGCGCATCCGCTGCCCCAGCGACAGGGTGCGCACCGGAGCGTCGAACAGGTCCGCCGCGTCCAGCAGCTCGCCCAGCTCGGCGACGCGCCGCACCTGCGTGCCCCGGTCGAGCCCGTAGATGGCGGCGAGCATGTGGAACGTCTGGCGGGCCGTGAGCTCGAACCACAACTGCGACCTCTGCCCGAACAGGGTGCCGATGCGCCGGGCCAATTGTCGGCGCTCCTGCCAGGGCACCAGCCCGAGCACCCGAGCATGTCCCGCGTTGGGACGCAGGATGCCGGTGAGGATCTTGATGGAGGTGGACTTGCCCGCACCGTTGGGGCCGATGAAGGCCAATCGCTCGCCCTGTTCCACGGTGACCGTCAGGTCGGCGACCGCCTCCACCGCGGCGGGGCCCGACCCGAAACGCCTCACCAGGCCGCGGGCCTGGATGGCCGGGCCGGTCGGGGAGTCGGGGAGGGCGGACATGACCACCATGCTGCCCGGCAGGCGCCGGTCGGCGTAGCGATTATGCCGCCCGAAACCTGCCGGATCGGGCTGGTTAGGCTGGTTCGGTGCATGATGCCTGGCCCCACGACGCCCTGCTCGCCTGGGCCGTCGAGTCGTTGGCGGCCCGGGGGCGGCAGGTGCTCGGGGCCGCCGTCCGCCGGGCTCACCCCTGGGCCACCACCCTCGCCCTGACCGTCACCGCGCAGGGCGGCGAGCCGGCGCCGGTGCAGGTCTACGCCAAGGCCGCGGCCCCACCCTTCGCCCCCGAGATGCGCCTGCTGGCCGTGCTGGCCGCGCTGGCGCCCCACGCCGCGCCACCGGTGCTGGACCTGCTGCCCGAACACGGCTTCGCGCTGCTGGCCGATGGCGGCCCGACGCTGGACCTGAACCCCTCCGTCGACGGCTGGACGAGCATGCTGCTGCGCTACGCCGAGGTCCAGCGGGCGCTCACCGAGCATCCGGGAACCCTTCTGGCGGCAGGGCTCCCGGATCTGCGCCCGGTTCAGGCCGGGCGCGCCCTGGCGGAGCTGGCCACCCGCGAGGACGTGCTCGTGGTCGGGGAACCGCACGGCCTGACCGATCGCGAGGCCCGGGAGGTGCGGGCACTCATCCCGCGCTTCCACGCCGTCGCGGCGCGGCTCGACACCGCCGCGATGCCCGCCACCGTGCAGCACGACGACCTCCAGCCGAGCAACGTGCTCGCCGACGGGCGGCTGATCGACTGGGGGGACGCGAGTCTCGCGCACCCCTTCGCCAGCCTGGGCACCGCGCTGGGGGCAGGGCTCCAGCGGCCCGGGACGCCGGGCGAGCGCGCCGTGATGCGCGATGCCTACCTGATGGCCTTCGTCGGCCGCGCGGTCGGCCAGGACGAACTGGCCGAGCTGCGCGAACAGGCCCGCCTGGCCTGCCTGCTGGTGCCGGCCGGCCGGATCCTCACCTGGTTGCGGGTGCCGGGGGCGCTCGAGGTGTACCCCGATGCGGTGACCACCTGGTGGCGCCGGCTGCTGGCCGCCGACTGGCGCGTCGAGTGACCCGCGCGCCCCGAGGGTCGCGCGATGAGCAACGATGGGCGGGTGCCCGAACCCCTGGACGCCGCACTGGAGGCGTTGCGCCCCCTGCTGTGCGATCTCGATCAGCTGGTTCGCGCGGTGGCTGCCGGCCGTCGCCGGGCGGCGAGTCCGGCTCACCTGCGCGCCGACCTGCGGCCGGTCGACCTCAAGACGGGCCGTCACCTGCAGGTGACCACCACCGACGGGCGCACGCCGACCACCACCAACCACGGCCCGCCGGGAATGGCGGCTGCCGTCGATGCCCTGCTGGCCGAGCCGTTCGGGACCTGGTTCGTCGAGACCCTCGACCGGGTGGTCCAGCTGCGGGTGACCAAGCGCGGCGAGGCGCAGGTCCACACCAGCGGCACCTCGCGCCGGGTCGTCCAGCCGACGCCGAGGGCGCACGACCGGGAACGCCACCGCCTGCTGGACCCCGGCGACCCGCTGTTCGACGCCCTGGGTGCCGACGCCGACAAGCGCCGCCAGGTCGATGCCTTCCTGCGTCAACTGGAACCGATGGTGGTCCACGCCGTGCAGGCCGCCCGTGGCCAGGGTCGCCCGGTGCACGTGCTGGATCTGGGATGCGGCAACGCCTACCTGACCTTCGCGGCGCACCGGTTCCTCACCGAGCGCGTGGGGGACGAGCTCGGCGTGCACACCGTGGGGATCGACCAGCGGCCGGACATGGTGGCCCGCAACGCACGGCTGGCAGCCGAGCTGGGACTGGACGGTCTGGCGTTCGGCGTCGGTGAGATCGCCACGGCCGACCCGGGGCCCGCCCCGGTCGACCTGGTGCTCGCCCTGCACGCCTGCGACACGGCCACCGATGATGCCCTGGCCCGTGCGGTGCAGTGGCAGACACCGCTTGCCCTGGCGGCACCCTGTTGCCACCACGACATCCAGCGTCGACTGCAGGCCAACCGGCGGGCCGGAACCGAGATCCCCGAGCCCTACCAGGCGATCTGGCGCCACCGGATCCTGGGCCAGCGGTTCGCCGACGTGCTCACCGACGCGCTGCGTGCGGACGTCCTGCGGGTGGTGGGGTTCGAGGTCGACGTGGTCGAGTTCGTCGACTCCCGCCACACCCCGCGCAACGCCCTGCTGAGGGTGAGGCGACGTCCGGGAGGCCTGCCCGAGCAGGAGTACCGACGGCGGGTGACGGAACTGAACGACCTGACCCGGCAGTGGTCGGTCCGTCCCCGCCTGGCCGAGCTGCTCCAGGATCGGTTCGACGAGCTCGCCACGCTCGGGGCGAGCGCCCCGTCGCAGGACCGGTCGTGATCCGGGCGTTCGGCGCCGCGGTGCTGCTCGGGCTGCTGCCCCTGTCCGCTCCGGCGACGGGCGAGCCGGGCTCCCCACCCCCGGTCCTCGACCGGGCTCCCGACCCCACGGCGTCCGCCGTGGTCGACCGCACCGTGCGTGACCCCGACCTGCAGGAGAGTTCGGGGCTGGCTGCCAGTCCCTCCCGCCCCGGAATCCTGTGGACCCACAACGATTCCGGTAACTCCCCGACCCTGTACGCCGTCGATCGGGACGGCGCGGTGGTCGCGCGAGTCGCCGTGCGCGGCGTCCCGGCCACCGACTGGGAGGCCATCGGTTCCTGGCGCGACGAGCGGGGCCGCGGCCTGATCGCCATCGCCGACATCGGCGACAACGCCGCGGCCAGGCCCCGGATCGAGATCGACGTCATCGCCGAACCGGCGCGCCTGGGCACCTCCACGGTGACCCCGCTGAGGCGCATCCAGCTGCGTTACCCCGACGGGGTGTCGGCCGATGCGGAGGCGATCCTGATCGACCCGCGCACCTCCCGGATGTACCTGGTGACCAAGGGGCTGTTGCGCTCGCGCGTGTTCGCCGTCCCGGCCGCGGTGCAGCCCGGGGCGGACGCCGGAAGCGTTCCCGCACAGGTGGTCTCCGCGGTCCTCGAACCGGTCGGGGCGGTCGGCGTCCAGTTGGTGACCGACGGCACGGTCCTGCCCACCGGCCACGTGCTGCTGCGCACCTACGGCAGCCTGGTGCTGCTGGCGCCGCTGGACGGCGAGGTGCGCCCGCTGGCCTCCGTGGCGCTGCCCGCCCAGCGGCAGGGCGAGAGCCTGGCCACCGACGGCGGCTCGATCTACCTGGGCAGCGAGGGGAAGGCGTCGCAGATCCTGCGGATGGCCATGCCGGCCACCTTCACCCGGGCGATGTCGCCGGCCACCCCCGCGGCCGGGCCGGGGCCGGCCGGCGGCCCCACCCCCGCGGCCTCAGCCGCCGGTGAGGGATCGGGTGCCGTCGGAGACGAGCGCTCCCTGCTCGCCGGGCTCCTCCGGCCGTCCCTGCTCACCTTCCTCGGTGTCGGTGGTCTGGCGCTGGGCGTGCTGATCCTGCTCCGCCGCGGCCGTCGTCGCCTCTGATGCCGGCCGGGGGCGGGGCAGTGAGGCTCGCACCGGCTCGGCGTGAAATGCCTTGCGCGCCAAGGTGATCACAGCAACAGCCAGGCCCAGGAGGATCCCGGCCGTGATCAGTGTGCGTCCCTGGTCGGGTACGGCCACCGGGGCTGCCAGCACATCCACCCTCCACCCCGCTCCGGTGGTGGCCGAACCGACCCGCTCCAGGTCCTCGGCCACGCTGCCGGTCATCGGACGGTCGCGGGGCAGCCACTGGGTGATCAGGTCGTCGGCGGGGCCGGGGAGCGGGGTCGGCCGGGTCGAGTCCAGCACCACGGTGCCGGTGCGCGGGTCGACGGCCCGGGCCTCGGCGCCCGCGGGCAACCCCGCGGTCCACCGCCGGCGCAGCGCCTCCAGCGGAGTCTCGAGCTGGACCACGCCCAGTGCCTGCGCCCCCTGCCGGACGGCGGCCGAGGTGGACAGGATCCAGATCCGGCTCTCCAGCGAGACCTGGGGCGGGTCGCGGTGGACGGCACCCGCGGTGCCGGCCAGCGTGGGGGCGAACCACGTGCTGGCCGCCACCGATCGCGAGCCCCCGGGCAGGATCCGGTCGCCTTGCTGGCGAACGCGTTCGGTGCCGGTGGCATCGATCACGCTGATCAGTCCGGTGAGGTCGGAGTCGATCCGGCGGGCCCGGCCCAGGATCGTGCTCAGGCTGCGCGCGTCCCGCTGCCGGGCGGCGAGAGCCCGGCGGGTCTGTGCGTGGCCGGCCACGAACCGTACCTGTGACGGCGGGATCGCCATCACGGTGTCGAGGGCGGCCGCCTGCGTCCGTGCGGACCGCTGCGCTCCGTCCAGGGCCTGGCCACGGGCCTGCGCGTACGAGCGGTCCAGCATGATGCCGCCGGCCACCAGGGCGATGGCTCCCAGGGCACCCAGGACGCTCAGCAGTCCGGGGACAAGGCGGCGGGGGGTCCGGTCATCGGGCACGCTGCCCTATCGGCGCTCATCCCGAATCCCTTGAACCCGAGTCCCTCGAGCTCAGCTCAGCTGAGCGACCACGTGGTCCACGCAGCGAGTCAGGGCCTCGACGTCGTCCGGTTCCACCGCCGGGAACATCGCCACCCGCAGCTGGTTCTGCCCGAGCTTGCGGTAGGGCTCGACGTCCACGATCCCGTTGGCGCGCAAGACCTTTGCCACCGTGGCGGCGTCCACCTGCCCGGCGTCCAGGTTGATCGTGCCCACGACCTGGCTGCGGGCCGAGGGCTCGGTCACGAACGGGGTCGCATAGGGCGAGCGCTCGGCCCAGCCGTACAGTCGAGCCGCCGAGTCCGCGGTTCGGCTGGTCGCCCAGGCCAGTCCGCCGTTGTCGTTGAGCCACTCGACCTGGTCGGCCAGCAGGGCCAGGGTGGCCACGGCCGGGGTGTTGTAGGTCTGGTCCTTGCGCGAGTTGTCGATCGCGGTCGGCAGGTCGAAGAAGTCGGGGATCCAGCGCCCGGACGCCGCGATCTGCTCCACCCGCTGCAACGCCGCGGGGGAGAAGAGGGCCAGCCACAGCCCGCCGTCGGAGGCGAAGGACTTCTGCGGGGCGAAGTAGTACACGTCGGTCTGCGTCAGGTCGACGGGCAGGCCCCCGGCGCCGGAGGTGGCATCGATCAGCACCAGGGCGCCGTCCGGGCCGTCGGGCCGGGTGCCGGGAACTCGCTGCACCGGTGCCATCACCCCGGTCGAGGTCTCGTTGTGCGCCCAGGCGTGGACGTCGACGCCGGACTCGGCGACCGGAGCGGGCAGCGAGCCCGGCGCGGCGGAGATCACGGTGGGCTCGCCGAGGAAGGGCGCCCGGGCGGTGACCTTGGCGAACTTGCCGCTGAACTCCCCGAAGACCAGGTGCTGGGACCGCTCGCGGACCAGGCCGAAGGCCGCGATGTCCCAGAAGCAGGTGGCCCCGCCGTTGCCCAGGACCACCTCGTACCCCTCGGGCGCCCCGAACAGCGCGCTCAGGCCCTCGCGGACCCGGCGGACCAGCCCCTTGACCGGTGCCTGCCGGTGCGAGGTACCCATGACCGTGCGGCCGAGCGCGGCCAGGTGCTCGATCTGCTCGGGCCGGACCTTGCTGGGCCCGGAGCCGAAGCGTCCGTCCGAGGGCAGCAGGTCGGCGGGGATGGTGAGCTGGCTGGGGTCGATGCCGGTGGCGGGGCTCGTCGTGGTCACCGGGGTATCTTCTCGCATCCGTGCCGCAGTGGCCGAATTCGTCACTTGAAGAAAACATCAGGTGCTAATGTGCCGCGATCCGCACCGGAGGAGCCCGTGACCCAGCCGCTGTACCAGGTCAAGGCCGAGTTCTTCCGCACCCTGGGCCACCCCGCGCGGATCCGGATTCTGGAGTTGCTCGCCGAGCGCGACCATGCCGTCCACGAGCTGCTGGAGCAGATCGAGATCGAGCAGAGCAACCTCTCCCAGCAGCTGGCCGTGTTGCGCCGCGCCGGATTGGTCTCCCAGCAGCGCGCCGCCGGCGAGGTGACCTACACCCTGGCCCTGCCGCTGGTGCGGGACCTGCTGCGGACGGCGCGCGAGGTGCTGCTCGACCAGGTCACCGGTCAAGGGGCCTTGCAGGCGGCCCTGCGCGACTCGCTGCACGAGTCGGCATGAGTGCCCTGCGCCTGGCCCGGCTGATCCGCCGCGTCGGCCGGATCGCCGAGCCCGCCCTGCCCGCCCCCCTGCCCATCACTCTGCCCGCCCCCCTGCCCGCTGACCCACCCACCGACCCACCCACTGACGGTCGGGCCCTGCCGTCCGAGCTGCCGTCCGAACTGCGGGGCAGCGTGCAGGTACGCCACGTCGACGCCGGGTCCTGCAACGGCTGTGAGATCGAGGTGGGCGCCGCCTTCGGGCCGGTGTACGACGCCGAGCGCTACGGGGCGCGGCTGGTCGCCTCCCCGCGGCACGCGGACGCCGTCCTGGTCACCGGAGTGGTGACCCGCAACATGGCCGAGCCCCTGCGGCGCACCGTCGAGGCCACGCCGCGCCCCCGGGTGGTGCTGGCCGTCGGCGACTGCGCAGTGGACTGCGGGCTGTTCGCCCGCGGGCACGCGGTGGTGGGCCCGGCATCCTCGGTGGTCGACGTCGACCTGGAGGTCCGCGGCTGCCCGCCCGAGCCGGAGCAGATCGTGGCCGCGCTGCGCCGGGTCACCGGCCGATGAGCGAGACTCGATGACGGCAGTCGACCTCGGCCTGCGCCTGCACCTGGCCCTTGCCGCCGCCGGGGTGCTGGTCGCACTGGCGGCCGCGCCCGAGCGGCGCGCCCGCTGGGCCGGGTCGCTCGCGGCGACCGCGGCGGCGGCCGGCCTGGTGACCGGACTGGCCGCGATGGCCGGCACCGAGGGCCGGCTCACCCTGTCCACCGCGCTGCCGCTGGCGCCCCTGACCCTGGCGCCGGATCGTCTCGGCGGCCTGTTCATGGCCATCGCGGGTGGGGTCGGCCTGCTCGCGGCGCTGTTCGGGATCGGCTACGCGCACGGCCCGTCGTCCTCGGCCACCTCCTGGGCGGCCTTCGTCGCGTTCCTGCCCTCGGTGCAGCTCGTGCCCGCCGCCGCCGACGTGGTCTCCTTCCTGCTGGTGTGGGAGGCGATGGCGATCACCTCGACCGTGCTCTTGCTCGCCGATCACGAGCACCGTCCCCAGGTGCTCTCGGCCACCCGGTGGTACGCGGTGATGACCCACCTCGGCTTCCTGGCCCTGCTCGCCGGGTTCGCCGTGCTCGTCGCCGAGAGCGGCGGGACGACGCTCGACGAGCTGGCGCGGGCAGTGGAGAGCCACCGGCAGCAGGGTGGTCGATACCACGGGGCGCTGGCCCTGTTGACGATCGGCTTCGCCGCCAAGGCGGGCCTGGTGCCGCTGCACGTCTGGCTGCCCCGGGCGCACCCGGAGGCGCCCAGCCATGTCTCGGCCGTGATGAGCGGGGCGATGGCGGGCACCGGCATCTACGGCCTGGTCCTGATCGCCGTCCGCCTGATGCCGGAGCCGCCGCAGTGGTGGGCCCTGGCGCTGGTGGCCCTCGGGATCGCCTCGGCCCTGTACGGGATCCTGCAGGCCTCGGTCGCCACCGACGTCAAGCGCCTGCTCGGGTACTCGACCACCGAGAACAGTGGGCTGATGGCGATCGCGCTCGGTCTGGCGGTGCTGCTGCGGGCGGACGGTGAGACCGGCCCGGCGGACGTGGCCCTGGTTGCCTGCCTGATGCTCGCGGTCAGCCACGCGGCGTTCAAGACCACGCTGTTCCTCGGTGCCGGGTCGGTGGTCCATGCCACCGGGGAGCGCGATCTGGACCGCCTCGGTGGGTTGCTGCCGCGCATGCCCTGGACGGCGACCGCGTTCGCCCTCGGCGGGCTGGGGGCCGCGGCCCTGCCGGTGACGGCCGGCTTCGTCAGCGAGTGGGTGCTGCTGCAGGCGATCATCCACGGCGCCCGCGGGGAGGGCCGAGTGGTCGCGGTGGTCATGCCGCTCGCCCTGGCCGCGGTGGCCCTGACGGCCGGCCTGGCCCTGCTCACCATGGTCAAGGCGGTCGGGGTGGCGTTCCTGGCCCGCGGCCGATCCGAGGCCGTGGCCACGGCGCGGGAGGCGCCGGCCCCCATGGTGACCGCCATGCTCGCCGGGGCGGGCGTGCTGGTGCTCCTCGGCGTCGCCGCCGGGCCGCTCGCGGTCGCGGTGGCCGGCACCGTCGATGCCCGGGGAATCCTGGCCACCTCCACCGCGGGCCTGCACCTGGCCGCCGTCGACGCCGGGCTCGAGCCCGTGCGCCTGACCGGCGGCGTGCTCGTGCTCACGGCCCTGGTGGCCGGACCCGCCATCCTGCTCGAGCGTCGCCGGCCGCGGCGGCGCACCACCCTGCCCTGGGGTTGCGGTGGGGTGCGGACCAGCCCGCGGATGGAGTACACCGCCACCTCCTACGCCGAGCCCCTGGTCCGGGTGTTCGGGGATGCGCTGCGGCCCACCCGGGACGTCGCGGTCACCCGAACCGACCGGGCGTGGTTCGTCGTCCGGGAGGTCCGCTTCCACCAGCAGCTCGAGGACGTGGTCGAGCAGGCGCTCTACCGCCCGCTGCAGGCTGTGCTCAACCGGACGGCGGAGCTGGCCCGCGGGGTCCAGAACGGCAGCATCCACCGCTACCTGACCTACTCCCTGGCGGCCCTGATCGCCGTGCTCGCGGCGGTGTCCCGGTGATCGCCTGGCTGAGCGCGGTCGCTGCGGTCACCGTCCAGCTCGTGGTCATGGTGGCGGCCGCGCCCCTCGTGGTGGGCCTGGCCCGCCAGTCCCGGGCGTGGGTCGAGGGCCGGGCCGGCGCCGGGGTGCTCCAGCCCTGGCGCGACCTGCGCAAGCTGCTGCTGAAAGAGCCGGTGCAGGCCGAGGGGACCCGGCTCCAGGTGGCCGCCCCCGTGGTGCTGCTCGCCACCAGCCTGATGGTCTGCGCCCAGGTGCCACTGGTCGGCACGGTCTCGCTGCCCGGGCTGCCGGGCGACCTGTTCGTCGTGGTCTCGGTGCTGCTGGTGGGCACCGTCGCGCTGGCGGTGCTCGGGCTGGACAGCGGGACCGCGTTCGGCGGCATGGGGTCCAGCCGGCACATGACGATCGCCGCGCTGGTCGAACCGACGGTCCTGGTGGCGGTGTTCGCGGTCTCGATCCCGGCCGGCAGTTCGGCCCTGTCGCAGATCATGAACGAGCGCCTGGCGGCTCCCTCGACCATCGCCTCCCCGGCCAGCCTGATGGCCGTGGTCGCCCTGGGCATCGCCGTGCTGGCCGAGACCGGCCGGCTGCCGGTGGACAACCCGGCCACTCACCTCGAGCTGACCATGGTGCACGAGGCGATGGTGCTCGAGTCGTCCGGCCGCGACCTGGCCTGGGTCGAGCTGGGGTCGTGGCTGCGGCTGGCGGCCCTGGTGGGCCTGGTCGGCAACCTGCTGGTGCCCTGGGGCCAGGCCACCACCGCCTCGCCCGGCGCCCTGCTCGTCGGCATCCTCACCCTGCTGGCCAAGCTCGCTCTGTCGGCCGTGGTGCTGGGGGCGGCCGAGGTCTTCCTGGCCAAGGTGCGGCTGTTCCGGGTGCCGGAACTGCTCGCCGGGTCCTTCGCCCTGGCCTTCCTCGCCGTGACGACCTCCTACCTGGTGACCTGATGCCGGCCACGACCTACGCCCAGCTGGTCGGGACCGCGGCCGGCGTCCTGCTGCTCTCGGCCGTGCTCGTGGTCTGGCGCCGCTCGCTGATCGCCGCCGTCCGCCTGC
The DNA here is from genome assembly GCA_016794595.1 of Kineosporiaceae bacterium. GTDB lineage: Bacteria > Actinomycetota > Actinomycetes > Actinomycetales > Kineosporiaceae > JADJPO01. Next base: position 35,787 of record JAEUJN010000082.1, on the reverse strand, counting down.
TCGCGCTCCAGGGGGTGGCGTTGGCGGTCCTGGTCGCGGTGATGGCCCTGCACGCGGGTGAGGGCGCCCTGCTGCTGGTCGCCGTCCTGGTGCTGGTCCTCAAGGCCGTGGTGCTGCCCGGGGCAGTCCGGCGGGCCATGCAGCTCGCCGCGGGCGAGCGGGAGGAGGCGCCGCTGCTGAACCCGACCGCGGCCCTGCTGGCCTGCGTCGCGCTCGCCGGGCTGGCCTACGTGGTCAGCGCCCCGCTGGTCGAGATCGGGGACGACCCGGCCCTGCGCGTGGTGCCGGTCGGGGTGAGCCTGGTGTTGATCGGGCTGCTCACGATCGCCTCGCGCCGGCGGGCGATGTCGCAGCTGATCGGGTTCGTGATGATGGACAACGGCATTGCGACCGTGGCCCTGCTCACGGCCGGTGGCGTCCCCTTGGTGGTCGAGCTCGGCGTCTCGCTGGACGTCCTGCTGGTGGTGCTGATCCTGGCCGTGCTGACCACGCGGATGCGCTCGGTCTTCGGGGACACCGATCTGGACGAGCTGAGGGAGCTGCGCGAGGAATGAGCGTGCTGATCTGGCTCGCACTGCTGCTGCCCCTGGCGCTGGCCGGGGCGGTCGGCTGGCGGCGCGAGGAGTCACTGACCCGCTGGGCCCCGGTCGCTGCCAGCGGGGGCGCGCTCGCCTGTGGGCTCGCGCTGGTCGCCGGCACGACCGCAGGGACGGCGGCGCCGGTCACCGCGGGGGGACTGCTGCGGGCCGATTCGCTGTCAGCCTTCCTGCTCACGGTGATCGGAGCCGTCGGGGTCACCGCGACCTGGGGTGGCCTGGGCGAGGACGACGACCCGCACGGGGCCAGCTACGCCACGCTGGTCACGCTGTTCCTGGCCGCCATGAGCCTGGCGGTGCTCGCGGACGACCTCGGCGTGCTCTGGGTCGCGGTGGAGTTCACCACGATCGCGACCGCGTTCCTGGTGGGGCACCGGCGCAGCCGGGCCGCCGTCGAGGCGGCGTGGAAGTACGTGATCCTCGGGTCGGTCGGGATCGCCATCGCCTTCCTGGGCATCGTGCTGCTCTACGCCGCCACCCGCACCGCCGGCCGCCCGACGCTGTCCTGGGTGTTGCTCAGCCAGGGCGCCGTGCCCGGCCTGGACCCGGACCTGGTACGGGCCGCCACCGCGCTGGCCGTGCTCGGGTTCGCCACCAAGGCCGGGCTGTTCCCGATGCACAGCTGGCTGCCCGATGCCCACGGTCAGGCGCCGGCACCGGTCTCGGGGCTGATGTCCGGGGTGTTGCTCGCGGTGGCCGGCTACGCGGTCCTGCGCGTGCGGGTGATCGCGGACTCGGTGATCGGGCCGCAGTTCATGCGCTGGCTGCTGATCGTCGGGGCGCTGGGCTCGCTGGCCATCGCCGGCGTGCTGGTGTTGCGCCAACGTGACTACAAGCGGCTGCTGGCCTATTCCAGCATCGAGCACATGGGCATCATCGCCCTGGGGCTGGCGGTCGGTGGCTCGCTGGCCACGGCGGCGGTGCTGCTGCACGTGCTGGGTCACGGCCTGGCCAAGGCCGGGGTCTTCGTGCTGGCGGGCAGGATCCTGCACCGGTACGGGTCGACCCGGATCGCCGACGTGCGCGGGCTGCTGGTCACCCACCCGGGCATCGGCCGGCCCTTCCTGGCCGGGATGGCCGCCCTGCTCGGGTTCCCGCCGTTCTCGCTCTTCTTCTCCGAGGTGGGCATCCTGCTGGCGACGTGGCGGGCGGGGCTGGGCTGGGTGGCGCTGGTCGCGGTCGGGCTGATCCTGCTGGTGTTCGTCGGACTGGTGCAGGCCGTGGTCGCGATGAGTCTGGGTCCGGCCGGCGAGCCGGGCCCCGGTGCCGGCCGGGCTCCTGCCGCGCGGACCGGACCGCAGGCGCCGATCCTGCTCGCCCTGGCCGTGATCTGCATCGTCCCGCTGGTGCTGGATCCCGAGCAGGGGCCGATCGCCCGCGCCGTCCACGCCGTGGCCGGTGCGGGATGAGCCGCGCGGTGCACCGGCTGGTCGACCGCTCCGAGCTGGTGGACGCGGCGGCCGAACTGCTGGACGGCGGCTACCGGCTGGCCCTGGTGGCCGGTCACCACGATCCCACCGCGTTCCGGGTGGTCTTCGTCCTCACCCGGGCATCGGTGGTCCGCGAGCTCTCGGTCTCGGTGCCCGTGCTCGACCCCCGGCTGCCCTCGATCGCCCACCTGTCGTACACGGGGGGCAGGTTCGAGCGCGAGCTGCGGGACATGTTCGGGATCGAGCCGGTCGGCCACCCGATGCCTCGCCGGCTGGTGATGCACGGTCACTGGCCGCAGGACTGGTACCCGATGCGCCGCACCGGTAGACGTGACGGGGGAAGTGGCGAGGGACACGACGAGGGGCACGACGAGGGATCGGTGCCGGACTTCGCCGAGGATGTCGGCTCGTTCCCCTTCCTCGAGGTCGCCGGCGACGGCGTGTACGAGATCCCGGTGGGGCCGGTGCACGCCGGCCTGATCGAGCCCGGCCACTTCCGGTTCTCCGTCGTGGGGGAGACCATCCTGCGGATGAAGGCCCGGCTGTGGTTCGTCCACCGCGGGGTCGAGAAGCTCTTCGAGGGCGCCGATGTCGAGCACGCCGTCGCACTGGCCGAACGGATCAGCGGCGACACGGCCGTGGGGCACGCCCACGCGCTGCTGAGCGCGGTCGAGGACGCCGCCGGGATCGAGGTGGACCTGCCCGCGCGCCGGCTGCGCGCGCTGCTGCTCGAACTCGAGCGCCTGCACAACCACGTGGCCGACCTCGGTGCCCTGGGTACCGACGTCGCCTTCGGCATCGCCGGCGTCCATGCACAACGCCTGCGGGAGAAGCTGTTACGGCTCAATCGATCCGTCACCGGGCATCGGCTGTTGCGCGGGGGCCTGTACCTGGGTGGTGCCCGGGTACGCCGGCTGCCCACCGATCGCGAGCTCGCCGAGATCGCCGAGGAGATCGCCGAACTCGCGGAGGTGACCCTGGGCCACGCGGTCGTGCTCGACCGGTTCACCGGCACGGCCAGGCTGAGCGCCGAGCAGGCGAGCCAGCTGGGGACCCTCGGCTACGTCGCCCGAGCGAGCGGGCTGGACGTCGACGCCCGCCGCGACCACCCGCAGCTGGACCTCGGCCCGGCCTTCAGCGTGGTCACCGAGCCCGGCGGCGACGTGCTGGCCCGCTACCGGGTGCGGATGCGCGAGTGTGCGGTGAGTGCGGCGGTCATTCGCGATCTGCTCACCCGCGAACTGCCCGAGCCGAGCCCCGCCTGGACCCTCCCCGGGGCCGACCAGGTGCCGGGCCTGGCCGGGACCGGGCCGCTGGGATGGCTCGGCCGGCCCCGGTCCGGGGTGGGCCTGGTGGAGGGGTGGCGGGGGACCATCTGTCACCGGGTCGAGCTGGACGACGCCGGGCGACTGGCCAGGGTCAGGGTCGTCGACCCCTCGTTCGTGAACTGGCCGGCCCTGCCGGTGGCGCTGGCGGACACGATCGTCCCCGACTTCCCCCTGGCCAACAAGAGCTTCAACCAGTCCTACGCGGGCAACGACCTCTGAGCGGCCCTACCCGGCACAATTGCCCGGGTGCGAACCCTGCTGGTCCTGCGGCACGCCGACACCGAGCACGTCCGTCCCGGCGCGGGGGACCACGACCGGCGGCTGACCCCGCTCGGTCTGGCACAGGCCGCGGCCCTGGGTGATCACCTGCGGGCAGCGGGGGTCGGGGTGGACCTCGCCCTGTGCTCCTCGGCGGTCCGGGCCCGGCAGACCCTGGACGCCGCGCGGCCGGGTTGCGCCGTCCGGGTGTGCCCCGAGCTCTACAACGCCGGGGCCGGGGAGATCCTCGAGCAGATCCGCCAGGTGTCCGAGTCTGTCCGTGCGCTGGTCGTCGTCGGGCATGCCCCCGGGCTGCCCGCGCTGGCTCACGACCTGGCCGACCCCGCGACCTCCGAGCCCGGTGCGCTGGAGGTCCTCGAGCGGCGGTTCCCGCCCTGCACCCTGGCCACCCTGAGGGTGGATGACCAGTGGTCGGGGCTGCGCTCGGCGGCCCTCGAGCAGGTCCGGCTGGCCTGAGTGAGGCCGCGGGCGCCTCGGGCAGGGTCGACGGGCTCCAGGTGGTTTGCGGGGTTCGAGATGTGGCGGGCTCGCCCGATGCGTCAAGGTGTGCTCCATGAGCACACTCGACGTGGACGAACGGGCAGCCGAGCCGGGTGACACCCCGCGGTCCGGCCGGGAGGCCCGCCGCAAGTTCTGGGTCGACCTGGGCCTGTTCGCCGCCTGGATGATCGCCGCGGTTCCGGGGGCCACCGGGGTCCCCCTGCACGAGTGGATCGCGGTGGGGATCATCGCCGTCCTGCTCGCCCATGTGGTGATGCACTGGACCTGGGTGGTCCGCCATCTGCAACGCCTGCGGGTCCGGGCGCAGAACCAGGTGAACCGCCTGGTCAACCTGGCCATGTGGACCCTGGCGATCGCGGTCATGCTGTCCGGGTTGGTGATCAGCGAGGCTGCCCTGCCGACGATCGGGATCGAGGTGCAGCAGACCACGTTGTGGATGCGGGTGCACGCGCTGTCGTCGATGTTGCTGCTGGTGGTGCTCGCGGTCCACGTCCTCTCGCACCTGGACTGGATCCTGGCCCAGGTCCGTGGCCTGCTGGGCAGGGCCCGGTGATCCGGGCCGTCGGGCGGGCGCTCGCCGTCCTGGGCGTCTCGTCGGTGGTCGCGCTGGTGCTCTGGTTCGTCGCCGACCGGGTGGGCAGCCCCACTCCCCGGCCGATGGAGCCCGGGCTGGATCAGCCGGCGATCGTCGGGCTGGAGCACACCGTGCAGTTCCTGGTCGCGGGCAGCATCCTCTGGCTGGTGATGTGGGCCGTGCTGCGGGCGTTCGGGGTCCGTTTCGGCTTCGGCCGGCCCCGGCGCCGGAGGCCGTCGGCGGCCAGGGGCTGAGCTCCGCGAGCAGGGACGCGAGCAGGGACGCGGGCAGGGAACAGCCCGTGGGTTGCTCGCGGGTCGGGCACGAACCCGACCCGGCGGGCGCGTCGCGATGGACGAGTCGCGACTCCCACGGGCTGCGGTGACTGCTCGGTCGTCGCCGGCCGCCGGCCGACGGCGGTCCCGCTCCGGGTGACCCGGGTGGGGCAGTCCGTCCGGTGTCTGCGGCTAGCGGACAGCCACCTCACGCGTCCGTTGATCATTCAACTCCGGACCACCTCCTTTCCCGTGTACCGGGGAACCTACGTCGGCCGAGCACCTCTCGCAACGGGGTTCTTCGCCCGATCAGCCGCTGTGCCCGGGCGGCCGGCAGGCCGATACCCAACGGGTAGCCCCCCACCCCCTGGAGGTCCCGTGCGTCGTCCTGTGCGCCGTCCCGCCCTGCTCGCCCTGGTGGCAGTCCCGGCTCTCGCCCTGCTCGGCCAGGTCCCGGCCCAGGCCCACGGACAGGAGGACGTGGCCACCTGTCTGGGGTCGACCCCGACCATCACGGTGACCTCCTCCACCAAGGGCCGGGTGGTGAACGGCACCCCCGGCGACGACGTCATCCTGGTCACCGGCCGGGCCCGGGTGATCAAGGCCGGTGCCGGCAACGACATCATCTGTGGCTCACCCGGTTCCGACGTCATCCAGGCGGGCGACGGGGACGACACCGTGGCCGCGGGCAAGGGCAATGACACCGTCTCCGGCGGGGCAGGCGCCGACACGCTGGACGGCGAGAAGGGCAACGACCGCCTCCTCGGCGGCGACGGGGACGACGTGCTGAAGGGCGGTCCGGGCAACGACCGGCTCCTGGGCGGGGCGGGTGGTGACCAGCTCTTCGGCCAGGCCGGCCACGACCGGCTCTGGGGCCAGGACGGTGCGGACACCCTGGACGGCGGTGAGGGCCGCGACTGGCTGTGGGGCGAGGCAGGGGTCGACGTGCTGACCGGCGGTCTGGGCCGCGACCATCTCAACGGCGGGCGGGGCAAGGACAAGGTCCGTGCCGGGGCCGAGGACCACCGGGTCAAGGATCGCGCCGACTCGGTCACCCGTGACTCGGACGACTCCAAGACCGTCGCATCCTGAGCAGCAGCCTCAGCCGTTGAAGAGTGCTCTCAGCCGTTGAAGAGTGCTGGGTCGACGACGACCCAGACCTGGCCGGCGACGGCCAGGATCTCACCGTCCGGCCCGTACAGCGTGGTACGGGTCGGCACGGTGCGCGCCGACCCCTGGCCGGCCAGGGCGCCGCGGACGACGCACGGCTCGCCGATCCGCGGCCGTTGATCGACCCGGGCGGTCATGGTGCCCAGGACCATCGGCCGTCCGCGCAGGTCGGCCGACCAGCCACCCGGGCAGTCCAGGGCCGCCCAGGTCATGGCCAGGTCGACGTGCCCGGTGCCGTCGTCCAGTGCGGGATGGGGCGTCCAGGCGGCGCTGACCGTGCCGTCGGGCGGGTCGCCCGGCCCCGGCCGCAGCAGCAGCCCGTCGCCCGGCTCACGCCCGGTGCCGCAGACCAGGCAGGTGGGGAAGGGGTGGTCGGTCCGTCCCCCGTAGCGCTCACCGGCCTGCACCGCCAGGTCGAAGGCCACGTCGGGGTCGGGGTCGAGGGCCGGCACCGGGCGCAGGTCGTCGTCCTGCTCGGGATCCGCGCGCGTCGCCTCGGCGATCAGCCGCTCGCCGCCGGCCGTGACCTCGTGCAGCCGCGCCCCGAACCGGCTGCCGCCCAAGGAGAACCGCGTGATCGACAGTGGCACGTCCAGCGGTGGCGGTGCCGACAGCCGAACGCTCACCGCGGTCTGGCCCGAACCCAGGACGGCGGCCAGCGCGCCGCAGGTCCAGCCTCCGTTCGCTGACCCGGCGGGTCCCCGGAAGCGTTGCGGCACAACGAGGGTCTCGGTCATCGCCGGTCCTTCAGCGCGGCGAGTCGGGCGAGAGCCTCGGTCCGCTCGGTGGCCAGGTCGATCAGCCGGGTGGGGTAGCCGTGGGTGTACCCGTCGCGGGCGTCCCAGGGTTCGTGCGCTGACCCGCCGGCCAGGTGCGCGAGCTCGGGCACGTACCGGCGCACATAGGCTCCGTCCGGGTCGAACCTCAGCCCCTGGCCGACCGGGTTGAAGATCCGGAAGTACGGCGCGGCGTCGGTGCCCGACCCCGCGGTCCACTGCCAGCCGTGGCTGTTGCTGGCCAGGTCGCCGTCCCGCAGGTGGCGCATGAAATGCCTTGCGCCGTACTGCCATTCGATGTGCAGGTGCTTGACCAGGAAGCTGGCCACGACCATTCGCACCCGGTTGTGCACCCAGCCCTCGGCCAGCAGTTGCCGCATCCCGGCATCCACGAACGGGTACCCGGTGCGGCCCGCGCGCCAGGCCTCGAGCCGTTCGGCCACCACCTCGGAGGCGGTGGGGTCGTCGTACTGCATGCGGGCGTAGGCAGGTCGCAGGTACTCCCGGGCCGAGTCGGGGTGATGCCAGAGCACGTCGGCGTAGAACTCGCGCCAGCACAGCTCGCTGCGGAACAGTTCTGCCCCCGAGCCCGCCTGGCCGGCCACGGCGGCGAGGTCGGCCAGGATGGTACGGGGGTGGATCTCGCCGTACTTCAGGTGCGCCGACAGCTGGGACGTCGCATCGACCCCCGGCAGGTTGCGGCGATCGGCGTAGTCAGCCAAGTCGTTGTCCCGGAAGGATTCCCAGCGCTCCAGTGCCGCCTGCTCGCCGGCGGGTGGCAGTCGCACGCCGCCCAGGTCGGGGGCGTCGGGCAGGTCTTCGGTGGGCAGCCCGTCATGCCAGTCGACCTGGTCCGGCCGGGGTGCCGGTGCGGGCCAACCACGGGTCAGCCACGCCGTCCGGAAGGGGGTGAACACCTGGAACGGGGTCCCTGCGCCGGTGAGCAGGGTGCCCGGGCCGATCGCGTAGGGCGTCCCGGTGGCCACCAGCCGGCGCCCGGCCTCCTGTAGTCGCGCCGCCACTGCGGCGTCCCGGCGCCTGCCGTACGGTCCGGCGTCGGCAGTGACGTGGACGGCGCCGGCCCCGGCCTCGGCGGCCACCTGCGCCACCACGTGCACCGGATCCCCGGTCCGGACCACCAGCCCACCGCCCAGCTGGGCGGACAGGGCGCCCAGCGACTCCAGCAGCCAGGCGCGCCGCGCCGCGCCCGCCGGCTCCCACAGGGCCGGGTCGAGCACGAAGAGCGGGACGACGCGGCCGTCGCGACCGGCGGCCAGCAGCGCGGGGTGGTCGGACAGGCGCAGGTCCCGGCGCAGCCAGAGGACGGCGGTGGTCACGAGGTCCTGGCCGGGGTCGGGTGACGTCCGCTCACCCCGGCGAGCCTACTGAGGTATCCGCTGCGCGGCTCATCCGGGAGAATCCGTCGCGTGAGCGATCTGATCGACACCACGGAGATGTACCTGCGGACCATCTTCGAGCTGGAGGAGGAGGGGATCGTCCCCATGCGCGCCCGGATCGCCGAGCGCATCGGGCACTCCGGTCCGACGGTCTCGCAGACGGTGGCCCGCATGGAGCGGGACGGGCTGCTGCACGTCTCCGGTGATCGCCACCTGGAGCTCACCGACTCCGGACGGCTCAAGGCCACCCGGGTCATGCGCAAGCATCGGCTGGCCGAGCGGCTGCTGCTCGATGTGATCGGTCTCGACTGGGAGTTGGTGCACGACGAGGCGTGCCGGTGGGAGCACGTGATGAGCGAGCAGGTCGAGCGCAAGCTGCTCGGGCTGCTGTCCGGTCCCTTCGAGTCCCCGTACGGCAATCCCATTCCGGGGCTGGACGAACTCGGCGGCGCGGGCGCCGAGGGATCCGGCGCGGTGCGCCCGTTGACCGACATGGTGGACGGCGTCGTGGGGACCGCCTCGGGGGCGGGCGTCGGCGCCGACGGTCCGGAGCCGGGGTTGCCGCTGGTGGTCCGGCGCCTCGGCGAGACCCTGCAGAGCGACCATGCGCTGCTCGCCAGATTGCTGGCCGTGGACTGCCGCCCCGGACGGCGTGTCGCGGCGCACCGCTCCGGGCGTGCGATCCGTGTCCGCACCGGGCTCGGGGACCTGGAGTTGAGTCCGGCGGCGGCACAGTACGTGTTCGTCGAGGCAGTGGGCTGACTTCCCGCTACACCCCGTGGTGGCACTACGCCATGTCATCTACGACACGCGTGTCGAGGGTTATCGATATGTGACATTGCCAAACGCCTCGGGTAGCGTGCGACACGCCTTCCCCTCCCGGGGAGGGTCTCCGGGCGGACGCCGAGCTCTGCCACCGATCCGGGGAGATGTCGACAGCTCGCTGGCAGAGGCGGGGGACCCACTTCCGGGGTCTCGGGATCGAACCGTGAGGTGAGATCGCAGGCCGGGACTCCTCGGGGTGAAGCCGTCGGTGGCCATCGGACGTGAACCAGGCGTCCGCATCGGACATCGCGGCCGGGTGACTTCTCCCATCCGAACCCGACAGCTCACTTCGCAGGCGTCCGGAGAGGTAACCGTGACCGATCGTGCCACGGCGCGCCATCGCGCGCCTGCCCGGGCCTCGACGCCCTGGGCGACCCTCAGCACCGGCATCACCCAGATCGTCGGCGAGCGCGCCGAGACCCTCGGTCGCAGTGGGGCGGCGATCGCCGTCTCCTCCGGCCTCGTGGCGTCCATGGCCCTTCCCGCGCAGGCGATCCAGGCTCCGGCGGTCAGCCCGGTGCGGACCTCCGGACTGTCGGCCCTGAACGCCAACCTCGGCGCTGCACTGGCCGCCAATCTCGCGGCCAACACGGCCACGGTGGGTGCGGGCGGCCACCTGCAGACGACCCCGTTGACTGCGCCGTCCACCGGCACGGTCACCTTCGACGAGGGGGAGGTCGACGGCTCCGCCCCCGCCTCCAGCCGCGCCGCGGTGAAGGCTCGACGCGCCGTCCAGGCCCAGGACGTCATCCAGCGTGGCGCTGCCGTGCTCGCCCCGCGCGTCGGCGTGGCCACCCCTGCCGCGTCCTCGAACGCCACCACGACCTCCGTCACCGGTTCCACCAAGAGCTCCACGAGCGCGAGGAAGTCGTCTGCGCCGGCGGCGAAGCCGTCCACCAAGACCGCCACCCCGGCCACCAAGCCGGTCACGGTGGTCCAGGGTGCGCGGGGCTCGGCCGTGGTCGCCCTGGCCGCGCGGTACATCGGCATCGCCTACCGCAGCGGCGGCACCTCCCCGGCGGGATTCGACTGTTCCGGCCTGGTGCAGTACGTGTTCAAGCAGACCGGGATCAGCCTGCCGCGAACCGCTCAGGCGCAGATGAACGCCACCACGCCGATTGCCCCCTCCCAGGCCAAGGCCGGCGACCTGGTCTTCTACGTCAGTGGTGGCTACGCCTACCACGTGGGCATCGTGACCAGCGGCGGGCGCATGATCGACTCTCCGCGCACCGGTAAGCGGATCTCCGAGCGGGCGATGTTCGCCGGCACCAAGGTGTACCGGCGCGTCACCGGCTGAGCCGCCGGCCACCTGCCGCTCGGCGGACGCCGAGACCCGCCCGGCAACAAAGGTCTGGGCCGAGGCGGGATCGTTCCCTACGCTGTCCCTCGACGGCGCGACGGCGCCGCCCAGGGAGGTCTCGATGCACGACGCGGTACGCAGTGTGGCCGCCGCACTCTCCAGTGCGGTGCCACCGAGTACCCCCGTGCACCACCACGAGGCGTCGTCCCCTTGGGGGACGGCGCCTCTCGCCGTTCTGGGTGGGTGCCGCCGCACCGTCGACCGCGCGGGCGCTCTCGCGCGCTCCAGGCCCGTGGTTGCGGGCCGCCGTCGACGAGACGTCGCCAGCCAGGCAGGCGTCCCGAGGTAGAGGGGGTGGGCGGCATGCGGACCCTGGTGCTCAACGCCGGGTACGAGCCACTCGCTGTGGTGTCGTTTCGTCGGGCGATCGTGCTCGTGCTGGCCGGTAAGGCAACGGTGTTGGCGCAGGGCGACCACCCGGTGATCGGCGGGTCGATGACCCTCCCTCGGCCCTCGGTGATCCTGCTGGGCCGCTATGTCCGGGCGCCGCACGGCCGGGCCGTTCCGGTCAGCCGTCGCGGGGTGTTGCGCCGCGACGCCCACCGGTGCGCCTACTGCGGGGTGCACGCGACCACCGTCGACCACGTCCTGCCCCGCAGCCGCGGGGGCAAGGACACCTGGGAGAACCTGGTGGCCTGCTGTGTGGGTTGCAACAACGCCAAGGGGAATCGCACCCCGGAGGAGAAGGGGTGGGCTCTGAGGGTGCGCGCCTACACCCCGCGAGGCACCGCCTGGCTGGTCCGTGCGGTGGACCACCGTGATCCGGCCTGGGACGAGTTCCTGCAAGAGGTCGCCTGAACCGCAGGGGTGCCGCATCGGCACCCCCGCGGTTCGGCGTCCACCCGGATCAGTACTCCACGATGGCCGAGCCGAGGCTCAGTCCGTGGCCCCGTCGGTCATGGACGGCGGGATCACCACGACCGGGCAGTGGCTCTGCTTGAGCAGGGTCTGGGCCACCGAGCCGAACAGGAAGGTGCGCACCGGGCCGCGGCCATGGGTGCCGACCACCACCAGGTCGGCGTCCTTGGACGCGGTGACCAGGGCGTCGGCCGGGCTGGCCTGGGTCACGACGTAGGCCACCTCGGGCCGGGTGCTCATCAAGGACAGGACTGCCTCGGCGGCCGAGCGCTGCATGGCCTCGGCTGCCTGCTCCAGGGACTCCCCCTCCTGCGGGCCGGAGTGCGAGGGGCCCAGCTGGGAACTCTCCAGCCCCCAGGTGGTGATCAGTTCGAGCGTGGAGCTGCGGCGCAGGGCTTCCTCGGCGGCCCAGGCCAACGCCTTCTGGCTCATCTCGCTGTCGTCGACGCCGACTGCGATCACCGAACGGGTCATCGGGGATGTTCCTTTCGCTGAGGGGGGCGAACCGGAGGAATTCGGGGGCCGCCACGGGTGTGCCTTCACCGTGGGGCCTGCCGGCAGCGGTGCCCAGAGGACCAAAGCCTCAGTCTGCGCCGTTGGCGCGTTGACCACCTACACGTCAACTGGCGTTCGCCTACCTGCGAGTAACCTGAACGCCATGGCGAGTGTGAGCGCACAGGTGCGCATTACGGCGAACCCCGAGACGGTGTGGAGGGTCATGACCGACCCCTCGCAGTTCAGTGCCTGGCTGGACACCCACCAGGGATTCGTGGGGGAGCCACCCACCGCGATGGCCCCGGGGCTGGCGTACGGCCAGCGGGTGAAGGTCATGGGCATGCCCGCGGAGGTCAAGTGGACCGTGGTCGGGTTCGAGGAGCAGCGCCGCCTCGTTCTCGAGGGCGTCGGTCCGATGGGGATCGCGCTGAGCGCCACCCACGAACTCCAGCCCGAGGACGACGCGGCCGTCGTCAGCGTCACCTACGAGTTCAAGGGGGCCGCGGTGTTCGCGGTCGCCGGCCAGCTCACCCGCGATGTCGGCGAGAGCGTCACCAAGAGCCTGGCTGCTCTGAAGGCCCTGATCGAGAACTGATCACCGGGATCGTCTCGGTCAACAGCGTGGTCAGCGTCCGGCTGAGCAGCACATGGGTCTGCTCGCGGGACAAGGACCCGTGCACCAGCCACTCCATGGCACCGCTGCGGGCGAAGGCGACGTAGGCCCGCAGCGCGGCCCGCAGCGGTGAGCGCGCTCGCGGGTGGGGGGTGCGGCCGGCCAGCCGCAGGATCACGTCCACGGTGGCCTCGTCGGCCTCGGCGATCACCGCCGCCAGGTCCGGGTCGCGCCCGGGGGTCGCGGCGCCCATCGCGGCCACCCAGGCGTCGGTGTGCCGGGCGATGGCGTCCAGGAACCAGGTGGTCGCGCCGTCGACCCGCGCCGTCAGGTCGCCGTCCGGGATGGTCGTCAGTGCGGTGTCCGGCACGGTCAGCAACACCCGGACCACCTCGAGGTACAGCTCCTTCTTGGTGCCGAAGTAGTGGTTGACCAAGCCGCGGGCGACCCCGGCGGCAGCGGCGATGTCGGCGGTGGACACCTCGTCGTACCCCCTGGCCCCGAAGAGCCGGACGGCGCAGCCCAGGATCTGGCGGCGGCGGGCGTCCGGTTCCCAGCGCTCCCGGCGGCGGGCAGCGCTGGTGCTCACCGGTCCTCCCGCTCGGCCGGGCGCCGCAGCGTGGGCATCGCGAGGGCGGCCGGGGCATGGGCCGGCACCGCGGGGTGCCGCGGGGCCACCGGGTCAAGACGCAGGTACGGATCGCCCAGGGCCGGGCGGGCGTCGGGCTCGCCCCGGTTGGGCCACAACGCCACCGCGCGCTCGGCTTGGGCGGTGATGGTCAGCGCGGGGTTGACCCCCAGGTTGGCCGAGATCGCCGAGCCGTCCAGGACGTGCAGCCCCGGGTGACCGAACACGCGGTGATAGGCATCGACCACTCCGTCCTGCGGCGTGGCGCCGATCGGGCAGCCCCCGATGAAGTGTGCGGTCATGGGCCGGTTGGCGAGTGCCGTGAGCACCCCACCCGGCACCCCGTCCAGGTGCCGGGCCGCGGCCCGGGTCGCCTCGTGTGCGACCGGGATCCAGGTCGGGTTCGGCTCGCCGATGCCCTGTCGGGTGGCCAGTCGCCGTCCGGAGCTGCGCAGCACCCGGCCGGCCAGGGTGGGCCGGGTGTAGGTGGTCAGCGAGTTGTCCTCGGACTGCATGGTCAACAGCACGATGATCTGTTCCGACCAGCGGTACGGCAGTTGGGCCCGCAGGACGTCGCGCAGCCCGCGGGTGCGCAGTACGGCCAGGGTGTCCGCCGCGCGCACCCGGCGTCCGTCGGCGGGATCGACCAGTGGCGCGGTGATCAGTGCCAGCAGGTTGCTGCCGTGCCCGTGGCGGACGGGCTCGATGTGGGTGTGCTCGTCCGGGTGGATCGAGGAGCTGATCGCCACCCCGCGGGAGTAGTCCTGCGCCCGATCGCCCCGGCGGGCCCGGACGGCGCGCGCCCCGGTCAGGGCCTCGGAGTTGGTGCGGGTCAGCTCGCCCAGGCGGGGCGAGATCCGGGGCAGGTGGCCCTGGTCGCGCATCCGGTGCAGCAGCCGCTGGGTCCCCATGGCCGAGGCCGCGAAGATCACCTGCTCGGCGGTCAGCACCCGCTCGCCGCGGGGGGTACCGGTGATCAGCCCGGCCAGCCGGTGGCGGCGCGGGGCGTCGGTGGCCAGGGTGTGCACGGCATAGCCGGCGCTCGGGTCGGCGGCGTCCCGGGGGCGGACGGCGCGCACCGTGGTCATCGGGAACACCCGGGCCCCGGCGGCCTCCGCCAGGTGGAGGTAGTTCTTGACCAGGGTGTTCTTGGCGCCGTGCCGGCAGCCGGTCATGCACTCCCCGCAGTGGGTGCAGGTCCGCCGGGTGGGGCCGGCGCCACCGAAGTAGGGGTCGCTGACCTCGCGCCCGCCCGCGCGTTCGTGGGCCTCGAGGTCGTCCCCGGCGTCCGGCAGGTCGGCGAACAGCACGCCCACCGGAGTGCGCCGGTAGGTGTGGGCGACGCCGAGCTCGGCAGCCACCTGCTGCATCACCCGGTCGGCGGGAGTGGTGACCGGGTTCTCGGCCGCGCCCAGCATGCGCGCGGCCTGATCCAGGTGCGGGGCGAGTTCGGCCTGCCAGTCGGTCAGGTGCGCCCACTGCCGGTCCCGGTAGAAGGCCGGCAACGGGGAGTACAGGGTGTTGGCGTAGTTCAGCGACCCGCCCCCGACCCCGGCCCCGCCGAGGACGAAGATGTCGTCCAGCAGGGTCATCCGCAGGATGCCGTAACACCCCAGGGCCGGTGCCCACAGATAGTCCCGCAGCCGCCACGAGGTGCGGGCGTGCTCGTGGTCGGCGAAGCGTCGTCCGGCCTCGAGCACCGCGACCCGGTATCCCTTCTCGGCCAGGCGCAGGGCCGCCACACTGCCGCCGAAGCCGGAGCCGATCACCAGCACGTCGAAGTCGAGGCGCTCCTGGGTCATGGGGCGACCGTCCCATCCTGTTGGCGGTGCGTCAACGAGGTCGGGCGCCGGGCGCGGGGCAGCGGCGAGGCGGCCGTCCTGCCGAGGGCCGCCGCCCCTCCCGTGGTCGTCGGGATACCCTGACACCCAGGCGATGGATCCCGCCTGGGCTGCCACACCTGGCCCGAACCGCCGACCGGCTGATGGTTCCTGTCCCACCACGGGGTGGGCAGGACACGCTGCCCGCCCGTGACCAGCGGAGAAGCCTGTGGCCGAACGCCTGCCACCCCAGCCACACCCCGACCGGCTCACCGACTTCGCCGGCCGCCCCCTGGTCGTCGGCGTCGTCCCCGACCAGCCCCCGCTGGTCGCCCTCACCGCGGCGTCGTTGGCTCGCGCCACGGGTGCCTGTGCGCTCTACTTCGCCTTCGTCGACCGATCCCGCTACCCGGTCGAGGAGCACCCCGACGGGACCGTGCGGCATGCACCCGTCGATCCTGATCTCGCCGACGAGAACGCCTGGACCGATCGTGCCCAACGGCTCACCGCCCAGATCGCCACCGTGATGGTCGACCAGGAGGTGCCGTGGCACTTCCGTTACCTGGCCGGACGGGTGGACCGATCCCTGACTCACCTGGCTCGCGCCGTCGACGCTGCCGCCTATGTCATCGGCACCCACACCACCCACCACCGGCACGTCCCCGAGTTCCTGCACCACTCCGTCGGGGTTCAGCTCTCCCATCGCCAGCACCGGCCCGTGCTCGTGGTCCCCCTGGCGGTCGTGGACTGGAAGGGGCGGGCACCGTGGGAGTGAACGAGATGCCGCCCGAGGCTCGCCCGCCGCGGGCGACCCGACCCGCCCACCACCGCCCGGAGCTGCTCGCCCTGATCGCCCTGGGCGGCAGCGCCGGCACCGCCGGCCGCGCCGTGCTCGAACAGGCCTTCCCCGCCCCGGCCGGGCAGTGGCCCTGGGCCACCCTGGCCGTCAACCTCACCGGGGCATTCCTGCTCGGACTGCTGCTGGAGTACCTCGCCCGGCGGGGGCCGGACACCGGGTGGCGCCGCGTCACCCGGCTCGGGGCGGGCACCGGGCTTCTCGGCGGCTACACCACCTACAGCACCTTTGCCGTGGAGACGCTCAACCTCGCGTTGCCCCTGGCCGTCGGCTACGCCCTGGTCACCACCGCCCTCGGGGCCCTGGCCGCCGCCGCCGGATTCCTGATCGCCCGCACTCGTCCCCTCCGGCCCGCCCGCGAGCCCGGCGCATGACCCTGGTCCTCGTCTGCCTGGCGGGTGGTCTCGGCGCCACCGCGCGCTTCGTGGTCGATGCCCTGCTCAACCGTCGGCTGCCCAACTCACCGCTGCCGGCCGGAACCCTGGCCATCAATGTGACCGGGTCCTTCCTGCTCGGCCTGCTCACCGGCCTGGCCGGCCACAGCGCGCTCGCGCCGGCCTGGGTCAGTGTCGCGGGCACCGGGTTCTGCGGGGGGTACACCACCTTCAGTACCGCGTGTGTGGAGTTCGTGCGCCTCTGGGACGCCGACGGTCCCACGCCTGGCCTCGCCTATGCCCTGACCACCCTGATCGGGTCTCTGCTGGCGGCCGCCGCGGGGGTCTTCGTGGCCGCTCTCGCCTGAGCGCGGCAGATCGCCGGCACACCTCGGGAATCGTCACCGATTCCTATTGACACATCGCCAACAAGGGCCACGATGGACGACATGGCCACCCCCCTCGCGTACCGCCCACCCTGGCGCACCCAGGAGCACGACGACCTGGCCGACCTGGCCCGCACCTTCTTCACCAAGGAGGTCGTGCCCACCCATCCGGTGGCCGAGAAGCAAGGCCATCCGGACCTGCAGCTCTACCGGCGTGCCGGGGAGCTGGGGCTGCTCGGCCTGGCCGTGCCCGAGGCCCATGGCGGTGGTGGTGGCACCTTCGCCCACGAGGCCGTGCTGTTCGAGCAGCAGACCCGCTGCCTGGACGGGTCCCTGGGCCTGGGAGTGCACACCGGCATCGTCATGGGTTACCTGACCGACTACGGCACCCACGAGCAGAAGCAGCGCTGGTTGCCGCGGCTGTGCAGCGGCGAGCTGGTCGGGGCCATCGCGATGACCGAGCCCGGGGGCGGCTCGGACCTGCAGGCGATCCGTACCCACGCCGTCCGGGCCGAGGACGGCAGTGGCGACTACCTCGTCAACGGCTCGAAGACGTTCATCACCAACGGGTTCCTGGCCGGGCTGCTGGTGTTGGCGGTCAAGACCGATCTGCGCCAGGGCGCCCAGGGGATCTCGCTGCTGGTGTGCGAGGTCGGGCAGAACGGGCAGGAGGTCGACGGCTTCCGGCGAGGCCGGGTGCTGGAGAAGATCGGGCTGCACGGCAACGACACCGCCGAGCTGTTCTTCGACGACCTGCGGGTACCGGCGGCCAACCTGCTCGGCCCCACCGAGGGCCTCGGGTTCGCCCAGATGATGCAGCAGCTGCCCCAGGAACGACTGGTGGTCGCGGTGGCCGCGGTGGCCGCGATGGAGATCGCCATCGAGCTGACCGTGGCCTATGCCAAGGAGCGCACGGCCTTCGGCAAGACGTTGATGGAGCAGCAGAACACCCGGTTCGTCCTGGCGGAGTGCGCGGCCACCGCGCGCGCCGCACGGACGATGCTGGACGACTGCATCGTCCGGCACGAGGCCGGCCGGCTGGATGTCGCCACGGCGGCGATGGCCAAGTTCTGGATGACCGATGCCCAGTGCCGGGTGATCGATGCCTGCCTGCAGATCTTCGGCGGCTACGGGTACACCACCGAGTACCCGATCGCCCGGCTCTACGCGGACGCGCGAGTGCAGAAGATCTACGCGGGCACCAACGAGATCATGAAGGAGCTGGTGGCACGTGCTCTCTGAGGCGTTCATCTACGACGCGATCCGGACGCCGCGCGGCCGGGGACGTGCCGGCGGCGCCCTGTACGGGGTCAAGCCGATCACCTTGCTGGTCGACCTGCTGCACGAGCTGCAGCGGCGCAACCCCGGGCTGGACCCGGCCCGGATCGAGGACGTGATCCTGGGTGTCGTCTCGCCGGTGGGTGACCAGGGTGGGGTGATCCCGCGGGCCGCGGCGGTGGCCGCCGGACTGCCCGACACCGTGGCCGGGCTCCAGCTGGACCGGTTCTGCGCCAGCGGTCTGGAGGCGGTCAACGTCGCCGCCCAGAAGGTGCGATCCGGGTGGGAGCAGCTGATCGTCGCCGGTGGGGTGGAGAGCATGTCCCGGGTGCCGATGGGATCCGACGGCGGCGCCTGGGTGCTCGACCCGGAGACCAACTACGACACCTACTTCGTGCCGCAGGGGATCAGTGCCGACCTGATCGCGACCACCGAGGGCATCAGCCGGCGCGACTGCGACCTGTACGCCCTGCAGTCCCAGGAGCGGGCTGCGAAGGCCTGGGCCGGTGGGCATTTCGCGCGGTCGGTGATCCCGGTTCGCGACCGCAACGGTCTGCTGGTGCTCGATCGGGACGAGCACCTGCGCCCGGAGACGACCATGGAGTCGCTGGCCGCACTGAAGCCGGCCTTCGCGGTCATGGGCGAGGCCGGTGGCTTCGACGCGGTGGCCCTGCAGAAGTACCACTGGGTGGAGCGGATCGATCACGTGCACACCCCGGGAAACTCCTCCGGCATCGTGGACGGCGCCGCGCTGGTGCTGGTGGGCAGTGAGCGCATCGGGGCCGAGCTGGGCCTGACCCCGAGGGCGCGGATCGTGGCCGCTGCGGTGACCGCGACCGAGCCGACCATCATGCTGACCGGCCCGACGCCCGCCACCCGCAAGGTGCTCGACCTGGCCGGGTTGAGTGTCGGTGACATCGACCTGTTCGAGCTGAACGAGGCCTTCGCTGCGGTGGTGCTGAAGTTCGCCAAGGACCTCTCGATCCCGATGGACGTGCTCAACGTCAACGGCGGGGCGATCGCGATGGGTCATCCCCTGGGGGCCACCGGCGCGATGATCCTCGGGACGGTGGTCGACGAACTCGAACGGCGTGATGCCCGGCGCGGGCTGGTCACGTTGTGCATCGGTGGCGGCATGGGTGTGGCGACGATCGTGGAGCGTGTGTGATGACCTCTGCTGCAACGGATTCGGCCGTCCGGTACGAGATCGGTGCGGACCGCATCGTCACCCTGGTGCTGGACGACCCGGCGTCCTCGGCGAACACGATGAACGACGCCTACCTGGCCGGCATGGCCGCGGCGCTCGACCGGCTGGACGCTGACCTGGCCGACGAGGCTGCGGGATCGGTTCGCGGGGTGCTGGTCACCAGTGCCAAGACCTCGTTCTTCGCGGGCGGGGACATCCCGGCGATGATGGCCGCCGGTCCGCAGGACGCCGCCTCCCTGGCCGCGCGGGTCGGGGAGGTCAAGGCACAGTTGCGCCGGCTCGAGACCTGCGGGCGTCCGGTGGTCGCCGTGCTGACCGGGACGGCGCTCGGCGGCGGGTTCGAGATCGCCCTGGCCTGTCACCACCGGGTCGCCGTGGACCACCGGGCGACCCGGTTCGGGCTGCCCGAGGTCACTCTCGGCCTGCTGCCCGGGGCCGGCGGCATCACCCGGACCGTGCGCATGCTGGGGATCACCGACGCGCTCACCAAGGTGCTGTTGGAGGGCCGCCGCCTCAGCGTCCGGCAGGCCGCCGAGCTCGGTCTGGTCGACCAGGTGGTGCCGGGTCCCGAGGCCGCCCTGGCAGCGGCCCGGGAATGGATCGCCGGTCATCCCGAGGCCGCCCAGCCCTGGGACCGCAAGGGGTTCCGCATCCCCGGCGGGACGCCGTCCACCCCGGCCCTGGCCGTCAACCTTCCGGCCTTCCCGGCCACCCTGCGCAAGCGGCTGCACGGCGCTCCGATGCCCGCGCCGCGCTCGATCCTCGCCGCAGCGGTCGAGGGCGCCCAGGTCGACCTGGAGGCGGCGCTGGCGATCGAGACCCGGTACTTCGTCGGCCTGGCCACCGGCCAGATCTCGACCAACATGATGAAAGCCTTCTTCGTCGACATGCAGGTGATCGGCAAGGGCGCGGCCCGGCCCACCGGCCACGCGCCCTGGCGTCCGCAGCGGGCTGCCGTGCTGGGCGCCGGGATGATGGGTGCCGGGATCGCGCACGTCCTGGCCGCCGCGGGAGTGGACGTCGTCCTGAGGGACGTCACCCGCGAGGCGGCCGAGCGCGGCAAGGCCCACCTCGAGGCCCTGGTGGCCAAGGCCGTGGGTCGCGGTCGACTCGAGGCCACGGCGGCCGAGGCGATGCTCGACCGGATCACCCCGACCGCCGACCTGGACGACCTGGCGGGCTGCGACCTGGTGATCGAGGCGGTCTTCGAGGACCCCGAGCTCAAGCGCAAGGTCTTCGGCGAGGTCCAGACCGTGCTGGCGCCGGATGCCCTGCTGGCCTCGAACACCTCGACCCTGCCGATCAGCGCTCTGGCCCAAGGGGTCTCGCGTCCGGAGGACTTCCTCGGGCTGCACTTCTTCTCGCCGGTGGACCGCATGCCGCTGGTCGAGATCGTGGTCGGTCGGGCCACCGGGGACGCCGCTCTCGCCCGCGCGTTCGACGTCGTCCAGCTGATCCGCAAGACCCCGATCGTGGTCAACGACTCCCGCGGCTTCTTCACCAGCCGGGTGATCGGGGCGTTCATGGACGAGGCGGTCGGCATGCTGGCCGAGGGGGTGCACCCGCAGACCATCGAGCAGGCAGCGCTGCAGGCGGGTTACCCGACCGGCCCGCTGGCCCTGACCGACGAGGTGAGCCTGACCCTGACCCGGCACATCCGGGCCGGCTTCGCCCGGGAGGCGGCCGAGGGCGGTCGGGCGTTCGAGCAGCGCGCCTCGCACCGGGTGATCGACCGGATGGTCGAGGAGTTCGGCCGGCCGGGACGGGCCGGTGGCGGCGGTTTCTACGAGTACGGCGAGGACGGCCGGCGGGTACGCCTGTGGCCGGGACTGGTCGAGCACTTCCCCCCCGCGCCGCCCGCTCTGGCCGGACGCGAGGGCCCGGGGCAGGTCCCCTTCGGTGACCTGCAGGAGCGGATGCTGTTCGCGGAGGCGATCGACTCGCAGCGCTGCCTGGACGAGGGGGTGTTGCGCTCGGTGGCCGAGGCGAACGTGGGCTCCATTCTCGGGATCGGCTTCCCGCCCTGGACCGGCGGGGTGCTGCAGTACATCGAGGGGTACCCGGGCGGTGTGGCCGGTTTCGTGGCCCGGGCCCGGCAGCTGGCCGAACGCTACGGCGAACGGTTCAGCCCGCCGTCCTCGCTCACCGGACGGCTGGCCGAGGCCGGCTGAGGGACGACTACAGGTCGGGAGTCGATCACCCGATAGCCGGGGTGTGGGCGCAGAGGTGATCGATCAAACGTCAGGCGTACCCGAGCCGCGGCGGAGCCTCGTGCTCGCTGCCGACCACACGTGTGTGGCGGCCCGGGCCGAGATCTCTGCTGGGCAGCCGGCTCCCTCGTCGTTGCTGACCAGCGGCTGGCAGGCGGCGGCGGACGCCGGGCCGCCGGCGCTGATCCTGAGCTGCCGAGCGTGCGGTACCTCCGTGCTGTGGGCCAATCAGGCCCTGTTCCAGCTGGTCGGGACGAACTCCTCCCTGCTGATCGGCGGGAGCCTGGACCGGCTCGCCGGCATCGGCGCCGACCCGAACTCGCCCTCCGCGTGGAACCGGGTGGCCCAGGACCTGGTCAATGCCCGGGGCGGGCAGCGTGAGGCCGACGTCCAGCGCCCCGACGGGTCCGAGGTGCGGGTGCAGATCGACGCCCGCCACCTGAGCGAGCTCGCCACCGGGACCGACGGCTGGCTGATCGAGGTGCACCCCCTGACCGATGCCCAGTCCGACCTGGCGGCCGCGCTGCGCGAGGCCGAGCACCGCTTCCGGGCGCTGGCCGAGTCGGCGCCGGTGGGCATCGTGGTCTCCGAGGCCGGGTTGCGCCTGGGGTATGCCAACGATCGGTTCTGTGAGCTGACCGACCGCTCCCGGCCGCACCTGCTCGGCACCGAGTGGCTCGGGATCATCGACCAGGAGGATCTGCCGGTGCTCTACGAGGCGGGCGAGGCCGTGCTCGGCGGGGAGTCCCGGGAGATCAACATCCGGGTGATCGGGGACGGCGCGATCCCGCGCTGGATCCACCTGCGGCTGGCCCCGACCACCACCCCCACCCGGGCGGCCGGGTTCATCGGCACCGCCGAGGACGTCACCGAGCGCCGGGCCTGGGAGGAGAAGATCACCTACCAGGCGCAGCACGATCCGTTGACCGGGCTGGTCAACCGGCGCCGGCTGGTCGAGTTGCTGCACGAGATCCTGGACAGCCGTCGCTCGGTCGACCGGCACTTCGCGCTGCTGTTCCTGGATCTGGACGGCTTCAAGCTGGTCAACGACACCCACGGCCACGAGATCGGCGACCGGGTTCTGGTCGAGGTGGCCCGGCGGTTGCGCAAGGTGGCCCGGGACTACGACGTGGTCTGCCGGATCGCGGGCGATGAGTTCGTGGTCATCTTGCGCAGCGTGCTGGGTCCGACGGACGCCGAGGCTGCTGCGCGACGCCAGTTGGAGGCGTTGCAGGAGCCGATCGTCATCGCCGGGATCACGGCCGACGTCTCGGCGAGCATCGGGGTCGCGATGCCGTCCGGGTCGGACACCCCCGAGACCCTGCTGCGCTCGGCCGACGCCCTGATGTACGAGGCCAAGAGCGCCGGCGGGGCACGGTTCTCCATCCGAACCGCCGATGCCGCAACGGGATTGCTGGACCCGACGGCCCCGAAGCGGCAGAACTCCCGGGCACGGCGTCGCCGGAACCAGGCAGCGCTGATGCCCAGGACGCCGGATGCACCGGACCAGTCGAGGCCCGGACAGGGCGAGGGGCAGGTGAACCGATGACCACGGTGCTGGAACGCGTTCGCGCTCGCCAGGATGTGACCAGCCGCGCCGGTGCGGCGGTGCGGGTGCTGCAGATGGTGGACGACCCGAACGCCGCAGCAGGCGACCTGGCCCGGGCGATCGGTACCGACCCGCTGCTCGCGGCTCGGGTGCTGCGCACCGCCAACTCGACCTACTACGGCCTCAGCGGCCGGGTCTCCACCCTGCCGTTCGCGGTCTCGGTGCTGGGGTTCCAGGGGGTGCGGGGGATCGCGGTGATGGCCGCCGCAGGGCTGGACGACCCGCACGGAGCCCCCGAGGGGTTCTGGGAGGCCGCGGCGCTCTGCGCGACCGGCGGGGAGATCATCGCCCCGATGCTCGGCGCGGACCCGGGTGATGCGTTCAGCGTGGGCCTGCTCCACCTGATCGGGACGGCCCTGCTGCACCAGGCCTGCGACCCCGCCAACGAACCGGTACGGCTGTGCCTGCCGGCCGTGGACGACGCGGACGTGCTGCCGATCATCGAGCAGCGCCACTACGGCAGCGGGCACGACGAGGTCGGCGCCCAGGTGCTGCGGAGCTGGCACGTCCCGGAGTACGTCTGCGAGCTGGTCGGGCGTCACCACCGGACGGCGGTCCCGGACTCGCCCGCTCTCGAGCGGGTGCTGCACATCGCCCGAGCCCTGGCGGACACGATCCTCCGCGACGACGACGGCGCCGTCCGCGCGGTGGACACCTGCGCCTGGCTGAGTGGGGGAGTGATCGGCCCACTGGTGGCCGACTCGATCGTGGAGCGGATGCAGACCCGGTCCGCGGCCCTGCTGGAGGGCCTGCGTCCGGGCGGCTGAGGTCGCGTGACAGCCGACTGTGCACGCCGTCCCGGCGATGATCGGCTAGCCTGCCAGCCGCACGGGGATTGCTGCGTGCGGTCGGGAGGTCGAGCACGTGGCGAGGTCGGGGACTGCCACCTCGGGCTCCGGTGCGCTCACGTCCCGCACGGCGCTGGCCCTGCTGGGGCTCTTCGCACTCGTCGCGGGGATCATCTGGTTCCTGAACGGTGCGGACGGTGGCGCTGCCGTCACCGCGACAGTCGCCCCGACCTCGGCCGGCGCCGCTGCCCCCTCCTCCGGCCTTTCGCCCGGCGCCGCGTCCGGCACCTCGTCCCGCTCCTCCCGTTCTCCCTCGGCATCCACGCCGCCGTCGCTGGCGCCCTCGGCCGGCCTGCGGGCCAAGAGCGATCACGTGCTGGCGGTCCTGGACGCCACCGGCAAGCCACCGCCAGGGTATGTCGGCGGCCGCCAGTTCATGAACGACGAGCGAGGGGGCACCACCGCCCTGCCCCGGCGCGATCGGGCGGGCCGAGCCCTCACCTATCGCGAGTACGACGTCAACCCCCGCCGGCCGGACGTGAACCGGGGGCCGCAGCGGCTGGTCGTGGGCAGCGACGGGTCGGCGTACATGACCGGCGATCACTACGTCACCTGGGAGCGGATCCGATGAGGGTTGAGCTCGTGTGGGCAGGGCAGGCCGTGGCCGACCAGGTCGAGGCCGCCTTCGAGATCGGTGGCGCCGTGCGCCGGCTGGACGGCTCGCGCATGCGCACGGCCGAGGAGCTGTGGGCCGAGTTCGCCCGCCGGCTGGACTTCCCGCCGTATTTCGGCCACAACTGGGCGGCGCTGGAGGACTGCCTGACCGACCTCGACTGGTTGCGCGCGCCGTCCTACCTGATCGTGATCGACAGCGCCGATCAGATCCTCGCCGAGGAGCAGGACCCGCTGGTCGGGTTGTTCGGTGACCTGCTGGTCCGTGCCTGCCGGCACTGGGCCCTGCCGATCGAGGACGGCGAGTGGTGGGACCGACCGGGGATCGATTTCCACGTCCTGCTGCATGCCAGCTCGGCCGAGGCGGCCGATCGACTGCGGTCGCGGTGGAGCTCGGCCGGGGTCGAGCTGGCGGTGCCCTGAGCGGACCGCCCGGGGCTACTCCTCCAGCGCCTTCAGGATCGCGATGAACAGCCCGACCTGATCTCGCTCGCCGTCCCGTGCGGCCCGGAAGGCGTCCACCGTGGCGTGCACGATCGTCCACTCGCGGGCCAGGGACCGGTCCAGACCCGCGCTCTCGCAGACGATCTCGAACCGCCGCCGGACGCCGCGGCGGATCGAGGGGGCGTGGCGGTACTCCTGCGCGCGGTTGCGCAGGATCGGCTCGACCTCGAAGCCCGGGTGCCCGGCCATCGGCTTGGGATCGATCGCCAGCCAGGGCTCCCGCTCACCGGCCAGCACGTTGCCGTCGTGCAGGTCGGTGTGCACCAGGGTGGCCGTGCTCGCCGGGTCGCCGTCCAGGTCGCGGAAGAGCGCTCGGGTCTGGTCGACCACGCGGCGGGGCAAGCTGCCCGGCTCGCGGTCGAGCTCGCCCAGTTCGTCCCGGACGACATCGTCCAGCCGAACCAGCCGGGGCAGCGCGGGGACGTGCAGCCGGCGCAGGAGCCCGCCGATCACCGCGCACGCCTGGTCGGTGTCCAGGCCGGTCAGGTCCCGGTCGGCGTCCAGGCGCTCCAGCAGCAGGCAGTGGCGGGCCGGGTCCGCCGCGAGCAGCCGGACGGCGCCCTCACCCGCCCAGCGGCGCAGCGCCAGGTGCTCGCCGAGGGCCTCCCGGTGCGGCCAGAGGAGCTTGAGCATCGCCGCGGCTCCCTGGCGGCGCACCGGGACGACCACCGCGGTCCAGCCCGTGCGCACCGGCTCGCCGGTGGGCTCGAGATCCCAGTCGGCGAGCACGTCGGTGAGCCGGCGGGGCAGGCCCCGGGCCCAGGTGGCGCCGTCCGGCCCGCCGTCGGCGCGCAGGCGGGAAACCCAGGCCAGCCAGTCCGCGGGGATCGGGGGAGGCTCGCGGCTCATCGGCGCAGGCTCGCCAGGATGTCGTCCAGCAGCGGCCAGCCCGGGGCTCGCCCGGCCTCGACGAACCACTCCCGGCCCAGGACGAGCCGGGCCAGCGGCCGGGGGAGCCGGCCCAGGACGGCGACGGTGCGCCGTCCGCGGGCGTCCGGCGCTGCGGCGTCGACACCGGTGGTCTGGCTGGCGTGGGCGAGCAGGGCAGCCTGCTTGGCCCGCAGGTGGGCCCGGACGTCGACCCGGTGGGTGAGCTCGCGCCGGGGCGTGTAGGCCCGCGCCATCGAGGCGGACAGGTCCCGGGGCAGCAGGTGCAGGCGAGCCGCGATACGGATCGCGGGTGCGAACAGGTCCCGGTCGACCGTGGCCTCCAGCAGCAGCGGCGTGCCGGCCAGTTCGGCCGCACGCCGGCCGACGTGGTGCACCCGCACGTGATCGGGGTGGCCGTAGCCGCCGTGACGCTCGTAGCTGGTCAGCGCGTCCGCCGACTCCTCGCGCAGGACCGCGGCCAGCGCGCGGGCGGCGTCCTCGATCGGGGCGTGGGTGAACGTCGAGCGGGTCCCGCCCGGGGCCTCGGGGTCGGGGCGATCCGGTTCGGCACCGTCCAGGCCGGAGTCGGCGTACCCGAGCCAGGCGACCCGGGCCGCTCCCAGCGCGCGGGCCGAGGCGTGCAGCTCGGCGAGCCGGTGCTCGCCCAGCCGCGATCCGGCGCCGTAGGCCGGGTCGGCCAGCCCGGCGCCGCCGTCCGTCGCGGTGACCAGCACCACGCGGTGTCCCTCGGCCGCCAGTCGGGCGAGGGTGCCGGCGGTCAGCAGGGCCTCGTCGTCCGGGTGCGCGTGGAAGGAGACCACGGTGAACGGCATGGCTGCACGCTAGCTGCCCGGATCCCCGGCCCCTCTAGGGTCGGCTCCATGAGGGTGCTGCACGTCTCGGACTGCTACCTGCCCCGGCTGGGTGGCATCGAGACCCAGGTGCACCACCTCGCCCTGCGCCAGCGAGCGGCGGGCACGGACGCCGGGGTGCTCACCGCCACGCCGAGGGCCCGGCACGACCGGAGGGTCGAGGAGGTGATCGACGGGGTCCCGGTGCGCCGGGCGAGCGCCGACCTGCCGTTCGAGCTGCCGGTCCACCCGCGCACCGGGGCCCAGGTGGCAGCCGCGCTGGAGCGGGCCCGCGCCGAGGGCCGCCCGGTGGAGGTGGCGCACGTGCACGCCGGGGTGATCTCGCCGTTCGCCTACGCCGCGGTGCCGGCCCTGCTGGCGGCGGGGGTGCCGGTGGTGGTCAGCGTGCACTCGATGTGGGGTCCGGCCGGGGGGCTGCTCCGGCCCCTGGACCGGGTGCTCGGCTGGTCGCGCCGCCCGGTGGTGTTCAGCGCGGTCAGCGCGGTGGCGGCCGAGCCGTTGCGCCGCGTCGGCGCCGAGGTGCGGGTGCTGCCGAACGGCATCGATCCGCAGTTCTGGCGCCCGGAGCCCTTCTCTGACAACGGCTCTCGCCCCTCGATGGTGCACGTGGTCTCGGTGATGCGCCTGGCACCGCGCAAGCGTGGCCTGGCGCTGCTGCGGGCGCTGCGCGACGTCCGGCGCCGGCTGCCGCCCGGGATCGGGCTGCGGGCCACCGTGGTGGGTGAGGGCCCCGACCGGCGCCGGCTGGAGCGCTATCTCGACGGGCCGGGTGCCGCGTCGGCGATGCGGCAGTGGGTGGAACTGCCCGGCCGGTGGGATGCGGAGGCGATCCGCGAGCTCTACCGCGGGGCCGATCTGTTCGTCAGCGCCGCCACGCTGGAGTCCTTCGGGATCGCGGCGCTCGAGGCGCGCACCGCCGGGGTGCCCGTGGTGGCCAGGTCGGGCACCGGGGTGGGGGAGTTCGTCGAGCACGGCCGGCACGGACTGCTGGTCGCCGACGACGCCGCGCTGGCGGACGCCGTGCTCGCACTGTGCGCGGACCCCGCGCGGCGAGCCCGGATGGCGCAGGCCTGCCGCACGCAGCTGCCGCCGACCACCTGGGACGTCGTGCTGGAGCTGTGCGATCGGGCCTACCGGGACGCCGCGAGCCTGCGCTGAGCTCCCGGCGGCCGGTGCTGCTGCCGGGGCGGTCGCTGTCGGTGGGCCGGATCAGAGGGTGTCGAGGGTCGACAGGATCAGGCCCTCGCGCAGCGCCCAGGGACAGATCTCCAGCTCCTCGATCTCGAACAGGTCCATCACGGCGTCGGCGACCAGGGCGCCGGCGACCATCTGGTGAGCCCGGTTGGCCGAGACCCCCGGCAGCTTCGCCAGGTCGCCGGCGGACTTGGAGACCAGGGACGGCAGCGTGTCGGTGAGTGCCTCGCGCGCGATGACGCGGCGGATCCGCGGGCCCTCGCCCGACGGCGCCGCGCCACAGATCCGGGCCAGCGACCGGAAGGTCTTGCTGGTGGCCACCGTCGAGTCCATGTCCCCCAGGCGCAGGACGGCGCCCGCCTCACGGGCGATCCCGGTGCGGACGTAGCTGCGCAGCTCGGCGACGTCCGACGCCTTGGGGGGTGAGGTCCGCAACCAGTCCCGGGTCAGCCGGGCCGCGCCCAGGGCCAGGCTCTGGGCGACGTCCGGGGCCTCGTCGGCGCCGGCGGCGATCTCCAGCGAGCCGCCGCCGATGTCGAACACCAGCAGCTTGCCGGCGTTCCAGCCCAGCCAGCGGCGCACCGCCAGGAAGGTCAGCCGGGCCTCGTCGGTGCCGGAGAGCACCTGGAGCTCGAGGTCGGTCTTCTTGCGGACGGCGGCCAGGGTCTTCTCACCGTTGGTCGCGTCCCGGATGGCCGAGGTCGCGAACGCCAGGACCGACTCGCACCCCTTGTCCTCGGCGGCGCGGGTGGCCTCGACCGCGAAGTCGATCAGCGAGGTGACGCCCTCGTCGTCCAGCTTGCCGGAGGCGTCGATGTGCTCGGACAGGCGCAGGGCCCGCTTGATCGAGTGGGCGGCCAGCGGTGCGGCACCTCGGTGCGCGTCGACGACGAGCAGGTGACCGGTGTTGGACCCGATGTCGAGGACCGCCAGACGCACGGGACCACGGTAACGGCTCCCACGATCATCCCCGAGCCGAGGCGGGCGTGTGCGGGCCGCCGCGGGGGGTGTGACCCGATCGAAGCAGGCCAGACAGGGTCACCCTCCGATGCGGGGATGCCCCGGGGTCCGCCGGACGGGTACGGTTTTCGCCGGACGCGGCGTTGCGATGACACGAGCCGGTGACCATGTCAGGTAAGGCCTGTCACGAAGAGTCACCAGACGAGGGGCGATATGGGTCGCAGAGGGGGCGCGATGAGAACCGGGGCGACCTACTCCCCGGGGTCGTGGATCGCGCTGGTGTCACGCAGTGCCGCCGTGCTCATCGACCCGGAGGTTCCCAGCACGACGCTGGATGCGCTCTGGCGTTCGGTGGAGCACGCCCAGGGGATGGACCGCGCTCTGGAGGCGCTCACCCGGACCGTGCCGACGCCCGACTTCGCGATCGCGATCCGTGAGCCGGAGTCGGTGCGCCTGCTGGTCGGGGGTTCGCTGCAGATCACCGTCCACCAGCCCTCGGGCAGCCAGCGGGTGGTTCGCGCCAGCGGGCAGGAGCAGCGGGCGGCGCTGGACGACGTGCTGTGGTTCCTGCGTCCCGGTGGCCGCTCGGACGGCGTGGCGCTGCCGATCGTGATCGGTGCGGTGCTCGCCGACGTGCTGTCCTGGCAGAGCTCGGTGGTCGAGCCGGAGGCGGCACCCGCCCCGGCGCGCCCCGGGGTGGCGGCGACCCGGTCGGGTACGGGGGTGGGCGCTCCGAGGCAGTCGTCGTCGGCCCGCAAGGCAGGACTCGGGCTCGACGAGCTGCGGGGCGATCGTGAGCCGCTGTACACCGGCACGTCACGGGCCGCGGGGTTCCGGCCGGTGGAACTGCGCTCGGATCCCCGGTCGCGCCGTTCGCCGGGGCTGGGGTCCCATCCCCGGCGTCGCTACGGGGCGGCCGACTGGTCGTTGACCCCGCACGAGTCCCCGGAGGAGACGCCGCTGCACGGGGTGGGCATCGACACGGCGGTGCCGGAGGTCCGCGCGCAGCTGGCCGTGGGGGAGGTGGCCGGGGTCGCTGAGGGGGTGTCGCCGGCAGTCGAGGCCCAGCCCTCCATCCGTCCCCGGCGTGCCCATCGCCAGGAGGCCGCTCCCGCCCCCGCCGTGCCTGCCGTGGGCGCGGAGGTGGCACTGGATGATCGGCTCGAATCCGTGGAACTCGGTGCCCCCGAGCGGGTTTCGGTGAGCGATGGCTGGCAGGGGGCGCCGGCGGAGGCCACGGCCCCGGCCGACGGGCCGCACCTGGGGATCGGGGCCGACCTCGGGGCCGTGGTCGGGGCCGTGGTCGGGGCCGTCGCGGGGTCCGACGTCGAGCCCTCGGTCGTGCCTGACCTCACGCGTGAGGCCGATCCGGCCGCGCTGGTCGAGCCCGTTCGGACCGTCGAGTCTGCGCAACTGGTCGAGCCGGTCGTGCCGGTCGAGGTGGTCCAGACCGTGGAGCCGGTTGACTCCGTGGAGACCGTGGCGGACGGGCAGCCCTCGGCGACGGGGGAGGAGGACTTCTCCTGGATGTCCCCGCCTCCCCGCGCGGACGAGCCCGGGGACCAGCCGGTCGAGCTGGTCGGGGAGTTCGCCCCGGACGGCGAGCGGCCCTGGACGGTCGAGCAGCCGTGGGAGTCCTCCCACCCTGATCACGAGGATCTCGCGGAATTCGCGCAGCCCGCGCCGCAGCCACAGGTGGCCGCTGCGCCCGGCGCGGTGGTCTCAGCACCGGCGGTCCCAGAGCCGCCGGCCGCTGCGCCGGTGGCGCCGGGGCCGGTGGTCGCCGAACCGGTGCCGATCGCCCCACAGGCCCCGGTGCCCAGCCCAGCTGGTGAGCCGGCGCGTGAGCCGGTCGGTGAGCCGGAACCGGTGCCCGGTTCCGAGGTGTCGGTCGCCCCGCTCGCGGCGGGGGCGCACTCGGCGCCGCTGCTCGGGGCGGGCGTGGCCGGCGTCCTGGTGTTCACCGACGGCACGGAGGTCGTGGTCGACGGTCCGGTGATCATCGGCCGCGCGCCGTCCCAGACCGATCGCGACCGGCCGGCCCGGTTGGTGACCGTCCGGGGCGAGGGGCGCGGGGTGTCCCGCAACCACCTGCGGATCGACGTGGGGACCACCGGGCCGTTCGCGATCGACCTGGGCTCCCGCAACGGGTCGACGCTCACCGCGCCGGGCGCCGAGCGGGTCGCGATGGACTCGTGGATGCCCTATCCGCTGGTCGCCGGGGTCCGGTTGACGGTGGCCGACCTCATCTGCGACTTCCGCGCCGGCTGACCGGGGCGGGCCCGGAGGGCCGACGGCAGGCGGACGCCCGAAACGACGGGCCCGGTTCCTCGAGGAACCGGGCCCGTCGTTCGTGGGTGTCGGGTGGGGCTACTGGCGGGTGAAGGTGAGCACGCGCTCACCGATCAGCACGCGGGCTCCGGGCGGCACCGGCGTCCGCTGACCGGCGGGAACCGGGCGCAGCGCGCCGCGGCCCTCGTCGATCCAGGTGCCGTTGGTCGAGTTGCGGTCGGTGACCCAGAGGCCGGCCGCATCCAGCTCGATGGCCAGGTGGGTCTTGGACACCGACAGGCTCGGGTCGTTGACCGACAGCAGGACGGCGTCGGTCTCGGCGGGCTGGCGGGTGGGCGCGCGCCCGACGATCAGCAACCGGTCGAGGGTCCCCTGCTCGCCGGTGTCGACCGACACCGCGATCCGTGGCACCCGAGGCGCCCCTGGCTGCTGGCCCATGCTGGGGGCGATCCGGGTCGGCGGGGTGAACAGGTCGTTCGGTGGCATGTCGGGGGCCGCGGGAACCGGGGGCCACCCCGGCTGCCGGGCCGAGCCGGGCGGCGCGGAGGGCGGTGCCGACGGCGGCGGAGGTGGAGCCGCGATCATGCCCTCGGGCTGGACGGCGTCCCGCGGGGAGCGGAAGGCACTGGGCAGACGCCCGTTGGAGGAGCCGTTGCCGTTGCCCGGCGCGTGCGGTGCGGGGTCGTGCGGGGCGAAGGACGGCGCGGGGCCGGCCGGGGGCTGTGGGCGCCCGCCGTCCGGTGGCAGCAGGGGTGGGGGCACCAGGTCGGCGAACTCGTCGTGGCGAGTGCGCGCCGGCACCGGGTCGATGGACCGGGCGGAGTCGCGCAGGTCGACCACGTCGGGGCGGTGCGCGGCGGGGTAGCCGCTGGGCGGCGGCGGCAGCGGGCGCGGCTGGGGGGCCGGGCCGGGGGCGGCGGCGTGGGGGGAGATGACCTGGGGCACCGGCCGGGGGCCGAGGGTGGCCACGCGAGCGGCCTCTGGGACTCGGCCGAGGTGGACCAGCCGCTCGTGCAGCTCGGGGTCGATGGTGCCCTCGAGCAGCAGCTCGGCGCCGACCCGGGCCTCGATGACGGCCACCCGGCAGACCTCGGTGTTGCGCACGAAGAGCGGGGCGATCAGGAAGCCGAGCGCAGAGGCCCAGGTGGGCCGGAAGCGGCGGACCACCCGGAACGTCATCGGACCGGCGGCCTCGGCCTGGGAGTCTCGCGAGCTGGCGATCAGTTCCAGCACCAAGCGCCCGGCTTCCGGCACGCTGGCCGGAATCGGGATGCGCTCACGAACGAATTGCCCGGCGGATGCCATGGCCCTCCTCCCCGTATCCCCGGTGGCCTGGGAGTCTGGGAAAATCGTACGGCGGCTGGCGCACGTCAGCGCCCCCGTGGTGCTGTACCACGTTGCTTGGCGGTTCCTTGTCGGTTCATTGTCGCGCATGAGGGCGCGGCCCGGAGCCAGAGCGTGACGATGAACCCGGTCGGCCCCGTGAGCGGTCGTGCTCGCCGGATCAGGGGAGCGCGGCGGCCGAGCGGCTGACCGGTGTCTCAGGAGTATGGCTGATAGCTGTCGGTGTGTGTTTCCTGACGCGGTGTTCAGGTCCACAGTGGTTGTCATGAGGTCTGCTCAGCCGGTCACGGCTGTTGTGAGGATGCGCGTGGCGTCCGTGAGTCGCCGCACCCCTGGGTCGGGCATGGTGGCTGGTGGGGTGCCCGTGCCGTGGCGGTCCGCGGGCCAGGCAGGAGGCGTGGTGGCGGGTGCCCCGCTGGCGATGCCGACGCCGAGGGTGCCGCGACAGAGCGAGTTGCGCACCTACCTGCGCGAACTGGCCGAGACTGCCCGCTGATCGGACGGCGTCCCGCGGGTCGTGGGACACCGGGGGTGGTCATGCTGCGCAGGTGGGTCGGCCGTCGGCTGATCCCTGTCGCCCGCCCACTGGTGAAGGTCCGCGAGTGGATGCCCCGCGAGTGGACGGTTCTCGGGCGACACGCTCGGCGTGTTGCCCGAGAACCGTCCACTCGATCATGTTCACGGGTGACCCGGCCCGCGGCGGGCAGAGTGGTCGCGCCGTCCGCCTGGCCGGTAGCCTGCCCGCGGCAGGGTCCACGCGAGCCTGCCCTTCCCGCCCTCGTAGCTCAGGGGATAGAGCAACGGTTTCCTAAACCGTGTGTCGGAGGTTCGAATCCTCTCGGGGGCACATCGAGAACGGCCGCTGACTGAGGTGCACGAGGGTGGTCGTGCTTCGCCGCACCTTGTGGCGTCATGGCCGAGTCGATGGACCGACAGCGCAAGGTAGCACTTGTGCTATAGTGGCCGGATGGCTGAGGTCGGACTGCGTGAGATGCGGCAGAACGCCAGTGATCTCGTTCGTCGCGCCGAGGCCGGCGAGCAGGTGACGATCACCGTCGCCGGTCGCCCCGCGGCGGTGTTGGGTCCGGTCACACCGCGCTCGTGGCGGCGTTGGGAGGACCTGGCGGACCTGTTCCGCGAGGGCGTGGACGAGGAATGGCAGGCCGACGTGGACCGCCTGGACGACGCCCCGTCCGACCCGTGGGAGCGCGGGTGAGTCGAGGCATTCTCGACACCAGCGTGCTGATCGCGGCGGACGTGCAGCCGCTGCCGGGTGAGCTGGCGATCAGTGTGATCAGTCTGGCCGAACTGCACTACGGCGTGCTGGTGGCGCACTCGCCCGAGGCCCGAGCGGTACGCCTGGCCCGACTGAGCGGACTGCAGAAGCGTTTCGACCCCCTGCCCGTCGACGAGGCGGTGGCCGACAGCTACGGCCGACTCGCAGCCCGGACGGTGAGCCAGGGACGCCAGCCGCGCCGACGCGTCATGGACCTGCTCATCGCGGCCACCGCCCACGCGCACTCCGCCACCCTCTACACCCGCAACGGTGCTGACCTGCGCGGTCTCGAAGACCTGATCGACATCGTCCCTGTCTGACGACAAGCCGCACGGGCCGGCCAGCGACCACCGGCCCTCGCACCGCAGAGTGACGCCGCGCGGCACGACATATGCCGCGCCACTCGCGGCATGAGCGTGCGTTGTGGAGTCTGTTCCGGCGCGGTCAGGAGGCGTTGGAAAGTCGCCGGAGGATGTATTGGTTGAGGCTGAGATTCTCGGCCGCGGCTTCCATCGCCAGTTTGCGGTGGAGTTGTTCCCCGACGCGGAGGTTGAATTTGCCGGAGTACACCCGCGACGACAAGGGCTCGGGGATGGGTTCGTGGCTGCTTCGTAGGTCGTCGATCACGTCGGCGAGGAGTTGCCGCAACCCGCGAAGGGCGTCTTCTTGGGTGTTGGCCAGCCACGACAGCGAGGGGAACTCGAGGCATGTAGCGACGTACTCGTCGTCCTCGACGGACCAAGTCACGCGGTAGGTGTAATGGGTGATGTCGCCGTCCGTGGTGGTCACGATTCTCCCTCCTCCTCCAACTTGTCGATCGCGGCCAGCACTTGGCGCACCTGATAGGCCTTGGCCTTACCGTGGTCGTTCTGAATGTTCACTCGCGGGTCGCCCGGCCATGGGGTCTTGAACACGGCGTGCGATCCGCCGCCGGTCCTGGCCGGACCGAAGTAGTGCTGGCAGACCTTGACCAACTCGTCGTAGCGGATGCCTTTCGGGTTGGCGCGCATGGCCTCGAGGATCTTGGCTACCGATGCCACAGACAGATGGTACCGCAGGCGGTACTACAGCAGCCATACCTGGGTGTGGCCATGGTGTGATTGCCGTCCTCCCGCGGGCCGACAGCCGCATTCGACGCCCGTCGCATCAGGTTCCGGAGGCCATGTATGCGGCGAGGATGTAGTTGGCGTGGCGGTCGAGGTTCTTGCGGGCCCGGTCGTAGCGCATGGTCGCGCGCGGGTCGGCGTGCCGGGCGGCAATCTGGACATCGCGCAGGTCAACTCCGGCGTCGAGCATGGTGGTGACATAGGTGTGTCTGAGCATGTGCGGGTGCATTCGCGGCAATCGGACTCCTGCCGCGTCGGCGAGGTGACGAAGCCGGCGGGTGGCGGCGTGCCTGTCCATCCGGCCGCCACGGGTGTTGAGCAGAATCGGTCCAGCCCCGCGATCGGCAACAGCTTGGTCGATCGCTCGGGCGACTGCGGGTGGCAGTGGTACAAGGACGATCTTGGTTCCCTTGCCGACCACCCGCAGCACCCGGTGGCCGTGTTCCTCCCCCAGGTCGCCAATGTCGAGGCCGGTGGCTTCGAAGATCCGCAGCCCCAGCAGGCCGAGCATGGCCACCAGGGCGTAGTCGCAGCGGTGCGGTGAGAGCCTCACGGCGGTGAGGAGGGCCTCGAACTGCAGGTGCGTCAAGCCCAGTGTCGGGGACTCCGGTGGCACGGTGGGCCGGCGCAGGTGCTCGGCCGGTGAGGCCTCCAGCACTCCGTCGATGACGGCTGTGCGGTAGAACCCGGTCAGCACGCTGACCCGCCGCGAAACCGTTGACGGCTTGTGCCGGCGGGTTTCCTGCAGCCAACGAACGTACAACTCCAGGTGCGGGCGGTGGACGGCGAGCGGGCCCAGGCCCCGGACCGCGCACCAGTCCAGGAAGACGCCCAGGTCAGAGGCGGCATGGGCCCGAGAGGCGCCCTGGAACCGACCCAAGTAGGCCGCAACCGCGCCGGCAAGAAGACGCGCGTCCCGGCCGGGGCCGGACGCTACGGAGATGTCGGGATCCGGGGATGTCGTGATGATCGCCATCACCCCACGTTGCGCCGACTCGTCGACACGACCCAGTGCCAGACAACCCAATTCCGGTGTCAAGGGCGGACCAGCGAGCGGAAAGACC
>JAEUJN010000081.1 GCA_016794595.1 Kineosporiaceae bacterium | reverse complement strand
CCGTCGGGGCCGTACCAGTCGTAGTCCTGCTCTCGCGTGCCGAGGCGCCAGCGCGACGGCGTGGCCGAGGTCGTCCAGTCCAGCGGCTCGGCCAGTTCCTGGCGCCCTGCGGCCAGGGTGAAGGCATCCCGGACGGCGGCCGCCACCTCGGGAGTCCGGGAGGCGGGATCGACCGAGGTGAACGCGGGGGTGCCACTGGCGGCCAACAGGTGCAGCCAGGCGGCGGCCCGGCGCCAGGGCAGCTGCGGGGTGATCGGGGCGATGTCGGCGTCGACGGCGTAGAGCGCCTCGTGCTGGGCGGCCCGGAAAGCCAGGGCATTGACTCCCATCCGGCGGGTGCGGTTCCACGATCGGCCCGAGCAGTCGTCACCGATCCGCTGGAGCTCGGCGTGGCCGGCCACCAGGTGCCCGAAGGCGTTGCACCCCATCAGGATCGCCGGGCCGCTGGCGGCTCGCAGGGTGCCGTACAGGGTCGTGATGATCTCCGCGGTGGTCCGCGTGCGGTCGGCGAAGGACCACCCGTCGTCCGTGATCGTGGCGCCCATCTGAAAGCCCCAGCGGCCCATCAGGTCCCAGACGGTGAAGTCGTGCTTGACCAGCTCGTACCCCCAGCCGGCGAACCGCCGGAGCTGCTCGCCGAGGCTGGCGAGCACCTCGGGGACGCTCGGATCCGTCACCCCTGCCCGGGCCCCGGTACCACCCAGCCTCCAGCGTCCACGCTGCTCGGGCAGCGGGGTGAGCGGGCGATACCACAACCCAGGGCGAACCCCGCTGTCGCGCAGGCGGTTCGCCAGTTCGCCCAGGTGGCCGAAGCGGGAGTTGCCGATCCAGGGACCGTGGCCCAGCCCGCCGGCCGACCAGCCGTCGTCGATGATCACATAGGGCCGATTCGAACGATCGAGTGCCGCCCGCGAGGTGAATTCCGCCAGGTCGAGGATCGAGCGGGCGGTGGAGGTGCCCAGCGCGTAGTGCCAGTCGTTGGCCCCGTACACCGGGTGTCCCGGCAGGCGCGGGGCCGGGCTCATCGCCCGGCACAGCCGGCGTTGGACGGCGAAGGCGGATTCGCCGTGCGCACCCTCGACCATCACCACGTCGCACACCGCCAGCGTCCGCCCGCCCAGCCGGATCGGCGTCCCGCCGTTGCGCACGTCGGCCCACAACGTCACGCCGGAGCGGTCGGCGGTCCAGGAGCACAGGGCGCCGGGACCGACCCGGACGCCGTAGCCCACCGCCACGGCCCGGTCGCCCCCGCCGGTGGTGGCCACGAACGACCAGGGCATGACCCGTTCGGCCCGCTCGGGGAGCCACGCGAGGTCGCCGTAGGAGCGTTCCCAGGCATCCGGGAGGTAGCTGCGGACCGCGGAGGCGTCACCGCGCCAGCGCAGCATCACCCGGCTGATGGGCACGGACCCGCTCAGCGTGACCCGCAGGACGCCGCCGGTGAGCTGGGTACCCAGGTGGACGGTGTCGTCGTCCAGCGGCAGTTCGCCGTCGGCGTCGAAGGCTCGGACGGCGTCCGGCTCGCGCAGGATCTCGACCAGTGCGGTCGTGCTCATCGGATCAGCCTAGGCCCGCCCACCCCGGCTCATACCCTCGGCGGTCCGCCGTTCGCCACGTCTGCGGCCACCCTCCGCAACCACCAACGCTGCCAGGGGGTTTCGACGGCCCGCGGGTGGTGGACGGTCCGTACCCAGGCCACGGCCCGTCCGACGGTCCCGGCCGCCCTGGGCGCGCCGTCCCCACCGTGACCGGCCGGGAACCGGGCCGGGGAATCGGCCGGTACGTCGAGGATGGCGAGCGCGGCGAGCGCCGTCCCGGTGCGCCCGATCCCTCCCGCACAGCCCACTTCGACCCGCTCACCGCGTCGGGAGCGTTCGAGGACCTCGGCGAGCGCGTCCAGCGCGTCGCGGTGGTCGAGCGGAACCCAGAAGTCGGGCCACCGCAGGCGCCGGTGCGTCCAGGGCGGTACCGGTGCCGGGGCGAGCATCAGGGTGAACTCGGCCGGGCAGCCGGCGGCGTGGCGCAGGCTGCGTCCGCGCACCGTGCTGCCGCCGGGCAGGGTGATCACTCCGGTGGCGTCCGGCCAGGGGGTCATCGGTCACCGTCCGGGGATTCGATCGATGTGGGTGCGGATGTGGGTGCGGGGTCGGTGGCGGGTGGTGCCTCGGGCGGGGCACCGGAGTGGGCGATGTGGGCCAGTTCGCGCCAGATCGCCACCAGGATCAGGGCCGAGCCGACGAAGCCGAACCAGAACGGGCCGGTGATCCCGGTCTGACGGGCGATCAGGCCGCCGATCGCGCCGCCGACCACCATGCCGCCGACGACCCCGAGCAGGTAGACGCTGCCGACGCGGCCCTGGAACGCCGTCGGGACCGCCCGCTGGCGCACCGTCGAGGAGGTGGTCGACCAGATGAAGGCGTGAGCGCCGAAGACGAACATGACGGCCATGGCGAGTTCGCCCCGGGTGATCAACGCCAGGGCCAGGTGGGTCAGGGTCTCGATCACCAGCCCGGCGCGCATGATGGTCGCCAGCGCGAATCGTCGTTCGAGCCGGGAGTACATCGCCGTGCCACACAGGCCGCCGATCGCCGACGTGGTGGTGAGCAGCCCGTAGCCCACCTCGCCCAGACCGAGCCGGTCGTCGGCGTAGAGCACCAGCACCGACCACGCCGCGCCGAAGGTCACGTTGAAGGTCACGATGGTCAGGGCGAGGGTGCGCACCGGGGGATTGCGCCAGAGCCAGCGGACGCCGTCCGTGACGTCGCGGCGAATGCTGCGCCGGGGTGAGCCGTTGCTGTCGGCGGTCGGGTCGGCCGGGACGGTGGAGCGGCGGATCCTGCTCACCAGCACGGCGCCGAAGGCCACGAGCACGGCTTGACCGGCAAAGGGCAGGAAGTGGCCGGCCGCGAACAGGAAGGCGCCCAGCGGTGGGCCGGCGAGTTGGTTCGCCGTGATGAAGGCCGACTGCAGCCGGGCGTTGGCCACGCCGAGATCTGCCGCCGCCACCAGCATCGGCGTCACCGTGGCCGCCGTGACGTCCTCGAAGGTCTCGGCCAGGCCGAGCGCGAACAGGCTCGCCAGCACCACGACGATGTCGGCCCGCTCGGTCGTCACCGCCACGGCCAGCACGGCCAGCACCGCGACCCGGGCGAGATTGGCGCTCACCAGGATCGCCCGCCGGTCGACCCGATCGGCGAGCACGCCCGCGTACAGCCCGACCAGCAGCCAGGGGATCCGTTGCAGGATCACCGCGAGCGCCACGAGCATCGGGTCGCGGGTCTGCGACGCGACCAGCAGGGGCCCCGCGGCGATGGCCATGCCGTCGCCGAGATTGGTGAGCAGGGCGGCACCGAGAAGCTTGCGGAAGTCGGCTCCCAGGCGCGCCGGGGCGAGAACGTCGACGGGGCGGGCCACTGGCCGACGATAGCCCGCGGGACCAGGTGCTCTGGCCCGGGTGGCGGTCCTGCCTCACGCTGGGAGCGAGATGGATCCCCAGTCGCAGAACCCGGGCGGTGAAACAGGTGACGTTCCTCGACCGCGCTGACGCGGGCCGCCGGTTGGCCGAGCGGCTCCAGTGGTTGAAGGGTCAGGACTTGGTGGTGCTCGGGCTTCCCCGCGGCGGGGTCCTGGTGGCAGCCGAGGTGGCCGAGGCGCTGGGGGCCCCGCTGGACGTGATCGTGGTGCGCAAGCTCGGGGTGCCCTGGCAGCCCGAACTGGCCATGGGTGCCATCGGGGAGGGCGGCGTCCGGGTGGTCAACCAACGCGTCGTCCGCGAACTCGGGGCGAGTGTCCAGGTGCTGGACTCGGTGCAGGCGGTCGAGGCCGAGGCGCTGGCCCGGCGGCTGGCCCTCCTGCGCGCGGACCGGCCGCCGCTCCCCTTGTTCGGGGTCACCGCCGTGGTGGTCGACGACGGGATCGCCACCGGCGCGACCGCGATGGCCGCCTGCCAGGTCGTGCGGCGGCGGGGCGCCCGGCGTGTGGTGCTCGCCTCGCCCGTCGCCGCTCGCCACCACCGCAGCGAGTTGCTGGAGGTCGCTGACTCGCTGGTCTGTGTCGAGGAGCCCCGCCGGCTGCGGGCCATCGGTGAGCTGTACGACGACTTCTCACCCGTCACTGACGAGCAGGTGCTCGGGGTCCTCGAGGGCACCCGGGATCGGGCGCGACTGCGGGCGTGAGCCACCCACTAGGCTGGCGTGGTGTCCAAGGTCCTCACCAGCCTGCCCAAGGGGGAACGAGTCGGAATCGCCTTCTCCGGCGGTCTCGACACCTCCGTCGCCGTCGCCTGGATGCGTGAGCACGGCGCCGTTCCCTGTGCCTACAGCGCCGATCTCGGCCAGTACGACGAGGACGACATGTCCACGTTGCCGGACCGCGCGCGGGAGTACGGCGCCGAGGTGGCGCGGCTGGTCGACTGCCGCGAGGCGCTGGTCGAGGAAGGGCTCGCGGCGCTGACCTGTGGGGCCTTCCACATCCGTTCGGCCGGTAAGTCGTACTTCAACACCACGCCGCTGGGCCGGGCGGTGACCGGCACGTTGCTGGTGCGCGCGATGCGGGCCGATGACGTCGACGTCTGGGGCGACGGGTCGACGTTCAAGGGCAACGACATCGAGCGGTTCTACCGGTACGGGCTGCTGGCCAATCCCGAGCTGCGGATCTACAAGCCTTGGCTGGACGCCGATTTCGTCTCCGAGCTCGGTGGCCGTACGGAGATGTCGACCTGGCTGGCCGAGCGTTCGCTGCCGTACCGGGCCAGCGTCGAGAAGGCCTATTCGACCGACGCCAACATCTGGGGCGCCACCCACGAGGCCAAGCGCCTGGAGCACCTGGACGCCGGGATCGAGATCGTCGAACCCATCATGGGGGTGCGGTTCTGGGACCCGGCGGTGGCGATCGACAGCGAGGATGTCACCGTCGAGTTCCTGCAGGGGCGCCCGGTGGCGATCAACGGTGAGTCGTTCGCCTCGCCGGTCGACCTGGTCCACCAGGCGAACCGGATCGGTGGCCGGCACGGGTTGGGCATGTCCGACCAGATCGAGAACCGGATCATCGAGGCCAAGAGCCGGGGGATCTACGAGGCCCCCGGGATGGCGCTGTTGTTCATCGCCTACGAGCGGCTGCTCAACGCGATCCACAACGAGGACACGGTCGCGAACTACCACGCCGAGGGACGCAGGCTGGGACGCCTTCTCTACGAAGGCCGTTGGCTCGATCCGCAGTCGTTGATGCTGCGCGAGTCCCTGCAGCGCTGGGTCGGTTCGGCGGTGACCGGGTCGGTGACGCTGAGGCTGCGCCGGGGTGATGACTACTCGATCATCGACACCCGCGGTCCCGCGCTGAGCTATCACCCCGACCGGTTGTCGATGGAGCGCACCGAGGACGCCGCGTTCGGCCCGCTGGACCGGATCGGCCAGCTCACGATGCGCAACCTGGACATCGCCGACTCGCGGGCCAAGCTCGAGCTGTACGCCCGCCAGGGCCAGCTCGGCACTCATGCCCAGCTGGTCGGCGAGATCGAGGCGGGTGGCGCCGAGCCGATCGCCGAGATCGGCACCGACGTCGCCAGCCAGCCGACCGACGCCCTGGTCGACCAGGCCTCGTTCGACTTCGGCGCCGACTGACCCACCCCCACAACCCGCTCATGCTCCCCAGGTGACTCTCGATGCTCCGCGTGGACCGCGATGTGCGACCGAAATGTCGCTCTGGCCGCGCGGCTGCGGAGTATGAGCAGGTTCGGTGGGGGGTGGGGGCGGGATGCTGACCCCGGATCGGGCCTGGGAGGGTGCGCGGCGGGTGGCCGGTGCCCTTGCTGCCGGCGGTGCCGAGCCGGGGGATCGGGTGGTCTTCTCGGCGACCTCGTCGGAAGAGTTGGTGATCGCCGTCCTGGGCGCCTCGGCGTCCGGGGTGATCCCGGTGATCCTCAACCCGTCGCTTTTGCCGCACGAGCACGACCTGCTGGTCGGCGACGCCGACCCGGTGCTGGTGATCTCGGACGGCACGTTGCCGGGGCTGTTGGTCGGTGACCCGGCGGATGTCGCCGACGTCCCCCTCGTGCGACCGATGCACTACACCTCGGGCACCAGCGGTCGCCCGAAGGGGGTGTTCGGCGGCGTGCTCGATCCGGAGGCGGCGCGCGCGGCGGTGCTGGACGAGC
Organism: Kineosporiaceae bacterium; assembly: GCA_016794595.1. GTDB lineage: Bacteria > Actinomycetota > Actinomycetes > Actinomycetales > Kineosporiaceae > JADJPO01. The sequence goes on along the minus strand of JAEUJN010000081.1, from coordinate 21,859 downwards.
GGGAGGTGTGGGACTTCGGCCCGGACGACGCCTACCTGGCCTCGGGGCCGCTGTATCACTCGGCGCCCTTGCGGTTCGCCCTGGGGACCTTGTTGGCCGGGGGCACCGTGCGGGTGTTGCCCAGGTGGTCGATCGAGGGCTTCGTCGAGGGGCTGGCGGCGGGGGCGACGACCACGTTCATCGCGCCCACTCCGTTGCAGCGGCTGTTGAACGCGGTGGTGCACGACGGCCTGCCGTTCGACACGGCGGGCTTTCGGCTGCTCGCTCACGCCGGGGCTCCGTGCCCGCACCCGGTGAAGGAGCGGGCGATCGAGTTGTTCCCGGCCGGGTCGGTGTGGGAGTTCTACGGATCGACCGAGGGGCAGTTCACCGCCTGCCCGAGTGCCGAGTGGCAGGCCCGGCCCGGGACCGTGGGACGGGCCAGGCCACATCGCGAGCTCCGGGTCGACGCGGACGATGTGATCTGGTGCCGGCCGCCGGTCCATGCGCGGTTCACATACTGGCGCAATGACTCTGCCACGCAGGCGGCGTGGAGCCCGGACGGCGCGTGGTTCACGGTGGGCGATCTGGGCTACCTGGACGACGACAGGTATCTGTGGATCGAGTCGCGCCGTGAGGACCTGATCATCACCGGCGGGGTGAACGTGTACCCGGTCGAGATCGAGCAGGCCCTGTCCCGGACGCCGGGGGTGCGCGAGCTGGCGGTGTTCGGGGTGCCGGACCCGGAGTGGGGGCAGCGGGTGTGTGCCGCGGTGGTGGGCCAGGTCTCGCCCGGTGACGTGCACGAGTTCGCCGCCGGCGCGCTGGCCGGCTACAAGCGGCCGAAGTCGGTGTACGTGCTGGAGGAGCTGCCGACGTCGGCCAACGGCAAGATCCTCCGTCGACGCCTGACCGAGCTGTACAGCCGCTGACCGGCCCGGCGGTGGCGTCGCTCGAGGCTCGACGCCGGACGTTCAGCGGATCGAGAGCACCTGGAGTTCGCCGATCCGGCGGGTGGTGGTCGAGGTCAGGTCGAGCGGGATCGTGCCGCTCTGGCCGGCTGCGGTCCAGTCGACCTGCCAATGGGCGGTCGCGGTGATCGTGTAGGGGTTGCCCTGCTTGGTGTAGGTGTGGCCGCAGGTGGGGGAGGGGGTCAGGTCGTCGGTGTCGGTGTAGGGGGTGCCCGCGGCGTCGGGGCCGGTACAGCGGACGACGGTTCCGTCGCCCATGTCCCAGTCGACGCTGGCCAGGGTCGCGGTGAGGGACACGGTGACGCCGGCGATCGTCTGGGATGCGGTGAGGGGCCCGACGGTCTGTGGGGTCGGCTGGTCGACCCAGAGCCAGACCGGGACGCCGACGGCGCCGAGCCGGTCGGAGCCCTCCTCGGGGACCATCCCGATGTCGATGGCCCGGATCTGCAGCCTGGCGAGGAGTTGGCGAGCCAGGACGGCGGGGTCGACGGCAGGTGCTTGACCTACCCAGTAGGGATCCCCCGGAATTCCGACCGGCGCCCCGTTGAAGTCGACGCTGCGGCACAGTTCGCGCACGATCACGCCGTCGGTGTGACCTCGCCAGACGGGATCATTGGCGGCGGGTTGAGGGCTCAGCGGTTCCACCCAGCAGCTGGGTCCGGTCGGCGCTTCTGACGATCCGCTGCCGCTAGGAGTGGGGGGCCGTGCTCCTGCGGGCACACCACGGGTTGACGATCGAACCTGGCAAATCCCTGTCCGCAGATCTCGCTTGATGCAGATCGCATCTGTGGTTGCACTCGAGAGTTGTGGCAAGAGCGAAGTGCTGAGGGCGAGCAAAGCTAATCTCAGCATCTGTCCACCAATCGATTCTGATCCTGACTCACAAGCCAGCGGTTGACACCCTCGCCTACTTGGGGATAGTCAGAACGCGGGAAATACCTGACCCACACCTTTTCTTCGTAGATTCGATCGCGAATTTCAACGACGGACTTGCCCTGAGCATCCAGAACGTCGCTGGCGGACGCATCTACGCATGTCGTTAGGGCCACTTCCGGGAAGGTGTTCCGGCCACTAGCTGTGAGCTTTACGGCATCGACCTTTACGCGACGAATCGTGACAGAGCCAACCCCCCTCCAGCCCTTGACTGCATAGGTCGATGCGGTTTGCTCGCCGGTGGCGAGAGCGGTCTGCGTTGCAGTCCTCTTGAGAAGCCCTAAGTCCCTACCGCCCGAACTCGTCAATGTCTCGTATGCGGCCGTCCACAATTTGTGAACCTCCACAGCATTCGCTGCGGCCTCGGCTTCGGCGGGGGTGAGGTTCGCGGGGATGCTGACGGACGGTGACGGGGTCGGACTGGGGCCGGGCTGAGAGATCACCGCCGTGGCCTGGTTCGACGTGGGAGGAGGCGCAGGATCACCACCGGAACATGCCGCCAGTGCCACCGCCACCGAGGCCACCGCGCCCGCCGTCATCACCAAGGTGGCCCGGGGGCGGCCCCGTCTCGGGGGCATCCGCGAGTGATCCGGCGGCATGGTCGTGCGCGTCGTCATGGGTGTGGCTCCTGCGCGGTTCCCCGTGGTTCGGCCAGTCAAGGGCAAAGCACCGTCGCGTCGGGTCTGTGACACCACGACCGAATTCGACCTTCCCGCCACGATGTGGCACACCTTGTCACAAACCACTCGGAGGATTCGATCAACGATCGAAATCACTCCTCGCAGGCATCGGTCTCGCCGTCCGGCTGTTCACGGGTCCTCGCCGGCGCCGCCGCGCTCACCCTGGCCGTCGCGCCGGTCGCCGTCCCACCCGCCGAGGTCCAGCTCGAGCTGCCGGCTCATTCGCGCCGCGAGCCGTAGCGCGGCCGCTTCGTCCCTGGGGCCGGTGTTCCGCCGCGGAGTCCGGGTCGGGTCGAGCCAGAACGGTGGGACGACATGGGGAAGGTCATCGATCACCACCATGCCCCACCCGCCGGCGTGCAGCTCGCTGTGGTGTCGCGCGCAGATCGCGGCCAGGTTGTCGACGTCCGTCGCCCCACCCTCGGACCAGGGGACGACATGGTGCACCTCGCACCACTGCGGCGGCGCGGTGCACCCGGGGACGACACACCCGCGGTCGCGGGCGAACACGGCTCGCCGCTGAGCGATGGTGGCCAACCGGACGGCGCGGCCCTGGGCGAGCACGGCGCCGTTCCCGTCCAGGATGGTCGGGGAGATCACCGCCGTGCACAGTGACTGGGCCAGCACAGCGGGTGGCACGGGGCCGCCGCCCGGGCCCAGATCGTTCGCCAGGCCGACGCCGGCGGCTGGCCGCACCCCGAGCGCCGCCATCACCTGCTCGAGGGTTGCGACCAGACTGACGTGCACCGGCGTGCGCCCCGGTGGTGCAGGATCGGGGTCGCCCGTGGCGTCCCGGCCCACGGCCAGCCGAGCCAACTGCGCCAATGCGTCCGCGCGGCGCTGGGCGGCCGTGCGCAGGTCGCCGATCGGCAGTTCGGCCCGGACGTCGCCCGCGGGCTCGCCGTCCGCGCTCGGCTGAACGCCGGGCCCGGCCGCACTCCGCGGCGCACTCAGCGCATGGATCACATTCCGGAACAGCACCCCGTCGGCCGGGGAGAGGGCGAAGCGGCCGACCACCATGCCGCTGCCGTCCGTGCCCAGGTGCAGGAACCGCCTCGTGTGCGCCTCCGGGTCGAACTCCCGTTCCGGCGCGAAGGCCGCCTCCAGCTGCCGGGCGATCCGGCGGAAGACGGCGGGGGAGTGGCGCGCGGCCTGCTCTGCCAGGAACTCGTCGACCCGTTCGATCCCCGCGACGCCGTCGGCGTCGGTGTCGGCCAGGGTGTCGGTGGGCAGGCGATCGAGGCAGCCGACGGCGATGTCGACGTGTTGGCGCGAGATCTGCCCACTGGCCAGGGCTCGCCCCAGCCGAGGCAGGCCCCGCTCGGCGGGAGCGCCGAGCCTGTCGTCGCGTCCGGTGCCCGCGCCACTGGGATCGAGCCGCCGCGCGGCCGCCACGTCACGCGCGGCCCGCCCGGGATCGACCCGGACGGCGTGCACCAGGAACGTGGCCGCGGTCTTGCCGGCCGGGCACCCTGGCACCGCCTCGGGCCGATCATCGAGCGTGCGGACCAGGTGCAGGACGGCAGCCTCCAACTGGCCCGCCACCTGATGGGCCCGGGCGACGGCCGCGCGCACCTCGGCATCCGACAGGGTCAGGGTCGGGGCGGACTGCAGGTCACAGATCCCCTGCCCGATCAGCTCCAGAACCGCGCCGACCGACGATGCGCCAAGGCCCTGGTCGTCGGTGTCGGCTGGTTCCATGACTGCACACTACGACCCACCACCGACAAGCACCGGCCTCGGGTTGTCCATGAAAAGCGTTGCAGCAGAACACGTCATGTGGCAAGGATCTCAGGCGCGCCGGACGTAGACCTGCTTGCGCACCTCGGCCACGACCTGCCCGTCAGGATCGATCACGTCAACCTCGAACCAGCGCAACACCTTCGGCTCGCGGGCGGCTGCCGTCCGCAGCTCGGCCAGAACGGTGTCGTCCAGTTCGAAGGTCGCGGTAACCGACTCCCGAGTCGGGCGTAGGAACCGGATCTCACCGGCAGCGTCCCAGACCACATGCCCGGGCAGATTGCGCATCACCATGAGCATCCAGAACGGATCGGTCATCGCGAACAGCGATCCGCCGAACTGAGTGCCCACATAGTTGGAGGTGAACCTGCTGTGCCGCAACCGAACTCGCACCCGGCGAAAGTCCGGCCCGATCTCGTCGACGTGAATCCCGGTGAACAGGAACGGCGGCCACACGTTCATCGCCCTCCGCAGGCCCCCAGGGGTCGAGAACGCGCCCTTGATCCTGCCGATGCGCTGGGGGCGACCCGGGGCGGCACTCACAGAGCCCCCGTCCCCTCCGCCGAGCCGGCCGTGCCGGCCGCTGACGACGCCGATGCCCTGCCCGCCCAGGGCGCCACCGCCAGCAGTGCGCGGGCAACCTCCAGTTCGACCGGGGTGGTCACGTGCACGTTGCGCACGTCACCGGGGACGGCGACCACCCGCGCCGGGCGTCCCTGCACGGCCAGCTCGGCCACCATGGCCGAGTCCTCCACGGCATCGGCCGCTGCGGAGTGGGCCTGGCGCAACAGATCCGCCCGGAACGCCTGCGGGGTCTGCACCAGGACGTTGCCGGTCCGCGGGACCGAGCCCACCCGTGATCCGTCCGGGCCGAGCGTCGCCACCACCTCCACCAATGGCAGGGCGGGAAAGGCACCCTCGGCCCCACTGCGGACGGCGTCCACCACCGAGGTGAACAGTTCGGGGGAGGCCAGCGGGTGCGCGGCGTCCGCGATCACGATCACCGCGGCGTCCGCGGGGACCGCAGCCAGCCCGGCCCGGACCGAGTCGGCGCGTGCCGCGCCACCGCTCACCACCACATCGGCGCCGATCGCGCCGACGCCCGGGTGGTCGCGGTCGGGGACCACCGCGACCACGCCGTCGCACGCCGCGCCCGCGGCCGCCACGCTGTGCGCGATCAGGCTGCGCCCCCCGAGGTCGAGGAACTGCTTGGGGGTCGCCGTCCCGTCTGCGCCGGCCGTCCCACCCGACCCCTCGGTGAACCGTGACCCCGAACCGCCGCCGAGCACGATCGCCCACACACTCATGGCAGCAACCCTGCCAGCAGATCACCCTCGGCACTCACCCGGGCCAGCACCTCGGCGTGATCCAGCTGGGTCAACCCGCCCTCCTCCAACTCCTGCCAGGTTCGGGGGGCGGCCACCGTGGGCAGCCCGCGCCCACGCAGGGAGTACGGCGCGATGGTGGTCTTGGCCGGGTTGTTCTGGCTCCAGTCGATGAACACCTTGCCCGGGCGCAGGGACTTCGTCATGCGGCTGACCACCAACGAGCCCATGCGCCTCTCCAGCGTCTCGGCGATCGACTTCGCCTGCGCCACCACGGATTCGGCGTCCTCGGGCGCCCGCCCGATCCCATCACCGGTACCCAGCCGGGCGTAGAGCTGCATCCCCTTGCCGCCGCTGGTCACCGGGAAGCACTCCAGCCCGTCGTCGGCCAGCAACTGCCGGACGGCGAACGCCACCTCGGTGCACTCGGCCAGCCCGGCGGGCGCTCCCGGGTCGAGGTCGATCACCAGCCGATCCGGAGCGTGCGCCGTCCCCTTGGCCGACTCACCCTCGGGGGAAGGTTCGGCGAGCCACTGCGGGACGTGCACCTCGAGCGCGGCCAGATTGGCGACCCAGACCAGGGCGGCGAGATCGTCGATCAGCGGGTAGATGATCGTCTCGCGATCCCTCATCGACCCGGGTACCGGCAGCCGTACCCGGCGCACCCAGTCAGGGGTGCCGTTGGGCAGGTTCTTCTCGAAGAACGACGGGCCGTCGACGCCGTCCGGCCAGCGCTTGCGGGTCGCCGGGCGACCGGTGATGTGCGGCAGCATGGCCGAGGCCACGTGGGTGTAGTACGAGAGCACCTCGGCCTTCGTCGTCCCGGTGGTCGGGTAGAGCACCTTCTCGAGGTTGCGCAGGGTCAGCACCCGCTCGCCGACCCGCACCGACTGGTCGGTCATCAGCTCTCCCACCGCACGTCGTCCGGGTGCAGATCGGTGCGGATGCCCCGGAACACCGGCTGTCGCAACCTCCCCGCATCGCCGCGGCCGAGGTAGCGCACCTCGACCACCACCGCGGGCCTGGTCCAGATCGTGCCCCGGGCGTCCACCGCGGGCACCTCGGTGGTGAACGGGCTGGACGGCGCGGGTGCCGCCTCGAGCAGCACCCGCAACTGCCGCGCGGTGGTCGCGGTGATGCCGCTGCCCACGCGGCCGGCGTACATCAGGCCGCCGGCGCCGTCCGGGACCCCGATCAGCAGGGCGCCGAGCCGGTCGCGGCCGCCGCTCTCCCAACGCCAGCCCCCGACGAGTGCCGACTGGAACCGCTTGTGCGCCAACTTGACCCAGTCGCTGCTGCGCCGTCCGGGGTGGTAGCGCGAGGATCGACGCTTGGCGATCACGCCCTCCAGTCCCTGTTCCCGGGTCGCCACCACCAGGGCGTCCCGGTCGTCGTAGACCGGCGACAGCCGGCAGATCGCACTCTCGCGGCTGACCACCTGGGCGAGCAGTTCTCGGCGCTGGGACCAGGTGAGCCCGGTGGTGTCCGTGTCGTCCAGGCGCAGCAGGTCGAATGCCATGAAGGTCGCCGGCGCCCGCGCCGCCAGGGACGCCGCCCGGCGCGCATCCCGCACGTGCATCCGTTCGGCCAGCGCCGGGAAGCTCGGCCGGCCCGCGCGCAGCACGACCACCTCGCCGTCCAGCACGACGCGGTCGTGGCCGGGGCCGAGGGCATCGGGCAGCGCGTCGAACTCGGGGTAGGCGGCGGTCACCTCGTTACCCGCCCGGCTCACCAGCCGCACGCGGCGCCGTCCCGGCTCGGTGGCCGAGCCGGACAGGTGGGCCAGGACGCGCACGCCGTCCCACTTGACCTCGTATGCCCAGGTCTCGGCGTCACCGGGCACCTCCCCATGGTGGCCCACGGTGGGGTCGCGCTGCCGCCGGGAGGGCGACGGGGGCGGCCAGGGCTGCGTTTCGGCGAGCGATCGGTCATGCTGGTCGGATGCGTGCGATCTGGAAGGGTGCTGTCTCGTTCGGCCTGGTCAACGTGCCGGTGCGGGTGTTCGCCGCCACGCAGGAGCACGACATCCGGTTCCACCAGGTGCACCGCGCCGACGGGGGCCGGATCAAGATGAAGCGGGTCTGCCAGGTGTGTGGCGAGGAGGTCCCCTGGGACCAGCTCGCCAAGGGGTACGAGGCCGCCGACGGACGCCAGGTGATGCTCGAGGACGAGGACTTCGCCGGGTTGCCCCTGACCAGCAGTCGTGAGATCGACGTGCTGGAGTTCGTGCCGGCCGACCAGGTCGACCCGATGCTGTTCGACAAGTCCTACTACCTCGAACCCGAGGCCCGGACCATCAAGCCCTACGTGCTGTTGCGCGAGGCCCTGGTCAAGACCGACCGGATGGCGGTCGTCAAACTCGCCATGCGGCAGCGGGAGACGCTCGCGGTCCTCCGCGTGCGGGACGACGTGATCGTGCTTCAGACCATGCTCTGGCCGGATGAGATCCGGGCGGCCGACTTCGACGTGCTCGGCGAGGACGTCGAGATCCGCGACGCCGAGCTGACCATGGCCATGTCGCTGATCGAGTCGCTGGCCGCCGATTTCGTGCCGGACTCCTTCGAGGACGCCTACGCCACGGCGGTCGCGGCGCTGGTCGACTCCAAGCTCGCCGGGACGCCGCTGCCCGAGGTGGCCCCCGAGGAGGCGCCCAGCGCCGAGGTGGTCGACCTGCTCACCGCGCTGCAACGCAGCGTCGACGCGGCCAAGAAGGCGCGCGGCGAGCAGCCCTCGGCCACCGCGGACGACGCGGCGGGGGAATCCGCGGACCGCGGCAAGGCCGCGCCGGCGAAGAAGACCGCGGCGAAGAAGACCGCCGCCAAGAAGGCCACGCGCAAGTCGGCCTGACCGAGCGCCGGGATCCGCCGGGGAACCGGATCCGCGGCCCCGCGCCGCACATACCCTCGGGGGTATAATGGTGAGGTGACTTTCCCCCCGGGCGTCGATCGGCGGCCCGTCCACGTGCTGCAGGGCTCCGAGGCCGTCCGCCTCCGGGTGCCAGCGAGCCCTTCCCCCTGGCGCGCCGCTCTCGATCGCCGACGGGCCATCGTGGCCGCAGCGCTCAGCCCGATCACGGTGCTGCTGTTCCTGGATGCACCCGTGCGCAGCTCGCTCGACCGGCCCGTCGAGTGGGCGGTGCTGGGGGTGCTCGGGGTCCTGTCCGCACTGATCGCGGCCACCTTTGTCCCCCGGGCGGACGGCCTGCGCACGGTGGCGGCAACCCCGTGTGGCGCCATGGCGGGCATCTACCCGGTGGTCGCGCTGATGTCCCTCGGTGGGCAGCCGATGGGAGCCGTCATGAGCCTGTTCACGGTTCTGCTGCTGGGGTACGGCCTGAGCCAGCGGGTGCTGGGCGTGGGGGCGTGCAGCACCGACGTAGGGTGACCGGGTGCCGGTCATCCGCGGATCCTGTCACCACGACTGTCCGGACACCTGCGTCTGGGAGGTCACGGTCGAGCGGGGCCGGGCGATCGCGCTGCGAGGGGCCGCCGATCACCCGACCACCCGAGGCCGGTTGTGCCCCAAGGTCAACCGGCTGCTCGACCGCGTCCACCACCCCGATCGCCTGCTCACCCCGCTGCGCCGCACCGGACCCAAGGGGTCGGGCGCGTTCGCGCCGATCAGCTGGGACGAGGCGTTGGGGGAGATCGCCGATCGCCTGGGCGCGCCGAGGGCGGCCGGTCGGCCGGAGGCCGTGGTCCAGTACTCCTTCGCCGGCACCCAGGGGGTGTTGCAGATGGGTGTGGTGGCCGAGGCGTTCTTCGAGGCCTTCGGGGCCACCGGCACCCACCGTCACCTGTGTGGCGTGACCGCCTCTCGCGCCGCCGCCGACGTCCTCGGTGTCCCCTTCGGAATGGATCCGCTCGAGGTGCGCCACGCCCGGACCATCCTGTTGTGGGGCACCGACACCCTGATCACCAACCGGCATCTGTGGCCCGAGATCGAGCAGGCCCGCCGCCAGGGCGCCCTGGTGGTGGTGATCGACCCGGTGCGGACCGCGACCGCCGAGGCGGCCGACGTCGCCCTGCAGCTGCGTCCGGGCAGCGACGTCGCTCTCGTGCTCGCGATGGTGCACGTCCTGGACGCCGAGGACCTGCTCGACCGGACCTGGATCGATCGGCACACCACGGGCTGGGATGCGTTGCGCGCCAGCGCGTCCGCCATGACCCCGGACGCCGCCGCCCGGCACTGCGGGATCGAGGCCGACCAGATCCGCTGGCTGGCCCGGACCTACGCCACGCGGCGTCCGGCAGCGATCCGCACCCTGGTCGGACCCGAGCACCGCCGTGGCGGACGGGAGATCCTGCGGGCGATCAGCATGCTGCCCGCCCTGACCGGTGCCCTGGGCGAGCTTGGTGGCGGGCTCGCTCGCTCCACCCAGATCTACTTCGACACCGCGCTCGCCGTGCCGCCACAGGATCCGAACCGCCCGCGGTTCGCCATGTCCCGGCTCGGGGAGCAGCTCACGACCCCCGCGGGGCGTGCGACCGGCCGTCCCCCGATCGAGGCGCTCGTGGTGCACAACTGCAACCCCGCCGTCATCGTGCCGGACCAGAACCGGGTGATCGCCGGCCTCGAGCGCGAGGACCTGTTCACCGTGGTGATCGAGCAGTTCCTCACCGACACCGCACGGTACGCCGACATCGTGCTCCCGGCGACCACCCAGCTCGAGCACCTCGACCTCGGGCTGGCCTGGGGGCACCTGTACCTGTCCCTGAACCTGCCGGCCATCGCCCCCCGGGGCCAGGCCCTGCCCAACACCGAGATCTTCCGGCGGTTGGCCGCTGCACTCGGCCTGGCCGAGGGGAACCCGTGGCTGACCGAGGACGACGAGTCGCTGATCCGCCGAGTACTCGCCTCGGGTCACCCCTGGCTGGAGGGCATCGACCTGGAACTCCTGCGCGAGCGTGCCTGGGTGAGACTGCGCGTCCCCGAGGACTTCCGGGCAGGACTCGACGCGCCGCCGGGAGCCCGCCCGCAGCCGTTGCGGCTGGGTGCGCTGACGGTGTCAGCGCCCGCCGATGTCACCCGATCACCCGAGCGCTATCCGTTGCTGCTCCAGACCCGCAAGCAGCACATCGCCTTCCTGAACAGCCAGTACGGCGGCTTCGCCGCACACCGCCCGCCACACGATCAGCTCCGGGTGACCCTTCACCCCCAGGACGCCGAGCAGCGGGGAATCGTTGCGGGACAGCAGGTCCAGGTGGTGAACGACCGAGGCTGCCTGACCTGTGTGGCCGAGATCGGCGACCGCGGCCGGCCCGGGATGGTCACCATGCCGTTCGGCTGGTGGAACGCCGCCACGCCCGAGAACCGGGGCGTCAATGCCCTGACCAACCCCGAGCTCCCGCCGGACGGCCTGGGGTCGGCGGCATTCCACGACACCGCCGTCGAGGTTCGCCCGGTCGAGCCGCCAGGGTGATCACGGCTCGTTCAGGCGAACAGGCCCTGGCCGACGAACTCGCCCGCGCCCACCCCCGGGGGCACGGCGAACAGCCCTGACCCGGTGTGCTGCAAGTACTCCATCATGATGTCGTCGCGGGACAACTTCGTCTGCAACGGCACGTACTGCGAGGCCGGGTTGCGCACGAAGGCGATGAAGAACAGCCCGGCGTCGAGTCGTCCCAGCGCGGTGCTGCCGTCGGTGAAGTTGTACCCGCGCCGCAGCATCCGGTGGCCGTTGTTGGTGCTGTGGTGGGCCAGGGCAAGGTGCGACCGCGGGTCGATCAGCGGGGCCCCGTCGCCGCCGAGTGCGGCGAGGTCCGGCTCGGTGAACTCCGTTCCGCCCGACAGCGGGGCGCCCTCGGCGCGGTCCCGCCCGGTGATGAGTTCCTGCTCTCGCAGAGAGGTCCGGTCCCAGGTCTCGAGGTGCATGCTGATCCGCCGGGCGACCAGGTAGGAGCCGCCGGCCAGCCAGGCTGACGCCGGGTCGTCCTGCGTGTGCACCCAGACGTGCTCGTCCGTCAGCTCCGGGTCCTCGGCCTTCAGGTTGTTGGTCCCGTCCTTGAACCCGAACAGGTTTCGCGGGGTCTGTTGGGCGGTCGAGGTGGAGGAGGTACGGCCGTAGCCGAGCTGGGCCCAGCGCAGGCTCGCCGTGCCGAAGGCGATCCGGGACAGGTTGCGGATGGCGTGCACCGCCACCTGTGGATCGTCGGCACACGCCTGGATGCACAGGTCCCCGTCGCTGCGCGCCGGGTCGAGCTTGTCGGCGGGGAAGTGCGGCAGCCGTTCCAGGAGTCGCGGACGGCGCTCGGCAATCCCGAAGCGGTCGGCGCCCGAGGCATCCTCGAACAACGAGGGCCCGACACCGAAGGTCAGCGTCAGCCGGGACGCCGTCAGCCCCAGGGCTTCCCCGGTGTCCGTCGGTGGCGCGTCATAGGGCACGGCGCCTCCCTGGGACACGGTGCGTCCCTGGGTGAGCTCGGCGGCCGCCGCCGTCCAGGCTCTCAGCAGGTCGACCAGGTCCTGGCGCGTGCGAGAGGTGACGTCGAAGGCGGCGAAGTGCAGGCGGTCCTGTGCCGGGGTCACGATCCCCGCCTGGTGGGCTCCGTGGAACGGGTACGCGGCCGGCGCCGAGGCAGGGCCCGCGCTCCCGGCGAGTGCCGCCGCGCCGTCCGACCGGGCGATCGCCGCCGCGCCGCCCAGGGCCACGGCCCCCCCGGCCGCGACCCCGAACAGGCTGCGGCGGGTCATGCCGGAGGCCACCTCACACCACCGCCGCGGTCAGCCTGGACAGGGGCTCGCCCAGGGCGTTCACCGCATCGGAGAGCGCCTTCACCTCGGCCGGGCTCAACTCGGTGTAGGAGACGAAACCCTCACCGCGGCGGTGGGTGTCGAGCAGCGTCTGCAGGGCGGCGAACTGCTGCTCGAGCCGGGTGTCCAGGGCCGCGTCCCGCTTCGTCAGCAGGGGGCGCAACCCTTCCCAGGCGACCCGGGCGCCGTCCACGTTGGCCTGGAAGTCCCACAGGTCGGTGTGGCTCCAGGCCTCTTCCTCGCCGGTCACCTTGCCGGTGGCGACCTCGTCCAGCAAACCCTTGGCGCCGTTGCCGATCTGATCGGCGGTGAACGACATCGAGCGCGTGCGGTCGTGGAGGATCTCGGTGTCGGCCACCAGCAGCTCGGCGAACTCCCTGCGTTGGGCGGGGGTCAGCGCGCTGTACCCGGACGCCGGCGGCCACAGGTCCTTCTCCATCACGTGCCAGCCGGTCCACGTCTGCCCCGGTTCGAGATCCGCCTCCCGGGCATCCATCCGGGGGTCGATGTCTCCGAAGGACTCCGCCACGGTCTCGATCCGCTCCCAGTGGGTGCGGGCCACGGGGTAGAGCGCCCTGGCCGCATCGTCGATGCCGGCGGTGTACGCCGCGACGAACTCGTCGGTCCTGGCCACGAGCTGCTCGGTCTGGTCCTTGACGTAGGCGGCGTACAGGGTGTTCGCCTGGGCCACCAGATCGGCGTCCGCCCCGGACGCCTCGAGCACGGCGCCGGAGTCGGTGACGGTGAACTCGGCCTGGATCCCGGGGCCCGTCATCCCCGGTTTGCAGGCCGTGTAGTAGGTGCCGGGCGGCGCCGTCAGCACCAGGTCGCGGCTCAGCCCGGGGCCGATGTTCTCCACCTCGCCGACGATGCGCAGCTTGTCCTGGGCCAGCAGGTAGAACTCGGTGACCTTGCTGCCCTCGTTGCGCACCGCGAACGAGAGCGTGCCGGACGGCGCCCGGGTCGCCGACACCTGGCAGGCGTCATCGGTCGAGATGACGCTCAGCGGACCGGAGCCACTGCCGCCTGCCGCACCGGCTGACCCGGTCGGGTTGTCGGTGCACGCGGTGAGCGCGCCGGCGACGGCGAGGGCGATCAGGGCCACCGGTGCGGCGTGAGGCACGGTGTGCGAGCGGCGATTCGGGCGGGTCACGGACGAACTCCCGAGGTCTCGGCAGGGGTGTGGGCAGGGGCCGGTGCCGGTCGAAGGCGCCGCAGGAACAGGGGCATCACGATCGCCAGGTAGCAGGCCCAGGCGAGGATCTCGAGCCAGCTCATGGCGGGGGAGAGGTTGAGGACGCCGCGGACGAGGGTGGCTCCGACCGAGGTGGGCGCGATCGTGGCGCTGACGTCGAAGGCCAGAACGTTCAGGCCGGGCAGTACCCCGGCCTCTTGCAGGTCGTGCACGCCGTAGGCGAGCACCCCGGCGGCGACCAGGACCAGGAAGGCCCCGGTCCAGGCGAAGAATCGCCCGAGGTTCAGGCGCAGCGCGCCGCGGTAGACCAGCCAGCCCAGGACGACGGCGGTGAGGATCCCCAGCAGCGCGCCGATCAGCGGGGAGCTCGCCGAGCTGTCCTCACCGGTGGCGGCCCGGGTGGCTGCCCAGAGGAACAGCGCGGTCTCCAGACCCTCCCGGCCGACGGCGAGGACGGCGACGGCAACCAGCGCGCGCCGCCCGACGCGCGCCGCGGCGTCCAGCTTGCCCTTCAGCTCGGCGGACAGCCCCCGCGCTGCGGTCGCCATCCAGAGCACCATCCAGGTGACCAGCCCCACCGCGAGGAGCGACAGCGTGCCGCCGATCACCTCCTGCGCCTGGAAGGTCAGGCCCTTCGGGCCGTAGGTCAACAGGGCACCGAAGGCCAGGGAGGCGGCGACGGCCAGGGCGACCCCGGCCCAGATCGCCGGCAGCAGGCTTCGCCGGCCGGTGCGGACCAGGTGGGCGACCAGGATGACCACCACGAGGGAGGCCTCGAGCCCTTCACGAAGGCCCACGAGGTAGTTGGCGAACACGGGCGGCCCACTCTCCGGGACGGGAACCAGACCGGGCCAGAGTAGTGAGGTTAGGCTTACCTAAGTCAATCCGTTCCGTAGTGCGGAAACGTGACCTCGCCCACGCGGGCGGCTCAGCCGGTGTTGCGCAGGCCTGTCGCGATGCCGTTGACCGTGACCAGCAGGGCGCGGCGCAACGTCTCGTCCACCCCGACGCCGTCCCGCCGGGCCGCGCGGACCCGGCGCAGCAGCTGCACCTGCAACAGCTGCAGCGGCAGCAGGTAGGCGTCCCGGGTGGCCAGGGTGCGAGCCAACGACGGCTGCCGGGCGAGGATGGTCGGCTCGCCGGTCAGTGCCAGGATCTCCCGCACGGTTTGCTCGTGCTCGGCCTCGATCAGGTCGAACACCCGGTGCAGCCGCTCGGGCACGAGGTGCTCGACGTACTGGCGTGCGACCCCGAGATCGGTCTTGGCCAGGGTCATCTCGACGTTGGAGATGAAGTTGGCGAAGAACCGCCACTCGGTCAGCATCTCGGTCAGCACCTCGCCCAGCCCGGCCGCCCGCGCGGCGGCCAGGCCGGAGCCGACGCCGAACCAGCCCGGCACGATCTGGCGGGACTGGGTCCAGCCGAACACCCAGGGGATCGCCCGCAGGGCGTCGATCCCCTCGCCGGTGGTCGCCCGCCGGGCCGGTCGTGACCCCAGGTGCAGGTCGGCCAGTTCCTCGACCGGGGTCGAGTGGCCGAAGTACTCGGGCAGGTCCGGATCGGTGACCAGTGCGCGGTATCGGGCCTGGGCGGAGGTGGAGACCAGGCCCATCGCGGCGTCCCAGCGGGCCAGCTTGTCGGTGCTGGCCAGTGAGCGGCGGTGCAAGACGCTCGAGACCAACGTCGCCGAGACCAGCAGGCCGAGGTTCTCGCGCGCGAGTTGCGGCAACAGGTACTTGTCCGAGATCACCTCGCCCTGCTCGGTGAGTTTGATCTCGCCGTCCAGCACCCCCCAGGGCTGGGACAGGATGGCGTCGTAGGTGGGACCGCCGCCGCGCCCGACGGTGCCGCCCCGGCCGTGGAACAGCCTCAGCCGGACGCCGTGCGCGGCCGCGACATCGCGCAGCGCACGCTGAGCCAGGTGGATCTCCCACTGGGAGGTGGTGATGCCGGCGTCCTTGTTGCTGTCGGAGTAGCCGAGCATCACCTCCTGGACGTCGCCGCGCAGCGACACCAGCCGGCGGTAGTTCGGCTCGGACAGCAACTCTCCCACCAGGTTCGAGGCACGGCGCAGCTCGTCGACGGTCTCCAGCAGGGGGACGAACGAGATCCGCGCGACGCCCGCCGGGATGTCGACCAGCCCGGCCTCGCGGGCCAGCACCACGGCGGCCAGGACGTCGTCGGTGCCCTTGGTCATCGAGATGATGTAGGACTCGCACGCCTGTGGACCGAGGTGATCCAGGACGTCCCGGATCGCCACAAAGGTCTCGAACGTGGTGCGCTGCATGCCTTCCAGCGGCGGCGGGCTCGGCGCCAGCGGGCGGCGCGACGCCAGTTCGGCGGCGAGCAGCGCCGTCCGGTGGGATCGTGACAACTCGGCGTAGGGCCGCGGCTGCTCGCCGAGCCGGTCGATCAGGGTGCCGATCGCGGCATGGTGCAGGGCTGCATGCTCGCGGACGTCCAAGGTCGCCAGGCTCAGCCCGACGGCGGCCACCACCCGGATCGCCCGATCCAGGATGCCCAGGGCCGCCAGCTCGTTCCCGCACGCCGCCAACGAGTTCCGCACCAGCAGCAGGTCGTCCAGCAGTTCGCGCGAACCGTTGTAGGCCCCAGCGGCCGCCGCGCCTGCGGGGCCGGCGAGGTTCGTGGCGACCCGGCTGGCGGTCAACCTGGCCCGGATGCAGGTGAGTTTCAGCCGGTAGGGCTCCTCGGCGTTCAGTCGCCGGTAGCGCGGGTCGAGCGTGGTCAGGATCTGCAGATCCGCTGCCAGCGAGGTGCGCAGCTGCGGCGTCGCCTCGACGAAACGCTCACTGCACGAGAGGTCCTCGAGCAGCCGGTCCATCAGCGTGTGCAGGTCGCGGACCGCGTGCTCCCGCAGCATCCCGGCGACCTCGCGGGTGGTGTCCGGGGTGACGAAAGGGTTCCCGTCCCGATCGCCCCCGATCCACGATCCGAACGACAGCGGCCGGCTGTCCAGGGGCAGCGCGACCTCGATCGCCGCCATCGCCTCGGCGAGGGTGTCCAGCACCTCGGGCAGCGCCCCGGCGACCATGGCGTCCAGGTAGTAGACCGCGTTGCGTGCCTCGTCCAGCACCTCCGGCCGGGTCAGGCGCAGCTCGTCCGTCTGCCACAGCAACTCGATCAGTTCGGCCACCCGCCGCCGTCGTCGCGGATCCTCCAGCGCGGCCCCGTCCGAGGCCCCGGAGAGCTGGTCGGCGATCCCGCGCAGTTTGAGCAGCACCGAGCGCCGGGCCGCCTCGGTGGGGTGGGCCGTGAACACCGGCCGGGCAGCCAGGTCGGCGACGGCGGCGGCCACCTCCTGCCGGGTCACCTCACCCGCCGCGATCGCCTCGCCGATCTGCGCGCCGGCGCTGCTCACCGGATCGCCCCCCCGCGGCCGCGAGGCGGCCAGCTCCCGGGCGCGGTGCACCTGTTCGGCCACGTTCGCCAGATGGAAGTAGGTGGCGAAGGCCCTCGCCAGGGAGGTGGCCGTCGGCAGGTCCACCTGCGCCAACAGCTCCGCCGTCCGCTGGGGGTCGGTGCGCGCCGAGTGCCGCACCTGCTCCACGAGGTCGAGCAGCTCGGAGCCGTGCTGGCGGGCCAGGGTGTCCCCCAGCAGCTGCCCGAGCTGGTTGATCTCCGCCCGCAGGGGGGCGGTGTCGTCGAGCCGGCCGGGACCGGACTGAAGGGTCTGGGGGGTCATCGATGCTCCCGGGCGGAGGAGGGGTGGACGGGTGCCGACCTCCCTGGCGACGCGCGAAGCCTAACCGCTGGAAGGGGTGTGCAGCGTCGCCGGGTGGGTAGCCAGGGTCCTCGGACAGCACTGGCCCTCGAACAGCAGTGGCCCTCGAACAGCAGTCGCCGTCACACAGCGATGGCCGTCACACAGCGATGGGAGACCCATGAGTACACCGAGCACGCCCCCCGACGTCCGCATGCCCGAGGCGATGTCCCCGCAGCCGGAGGGGACTCGATCGAGCGGCGTGCCGGGTGAGGCCCGCCAGGTCGCCTCCGCGGCTGCCGAGGAGGCAGGCCGACTCACCCAGGAGTCGAGGCAGCAGGCACAGAACCTGGTGCAGGAGGCGCGGAGCCAGGTCGATCAGCAGGCTCGCACTCAGCGGGACCGGCTGGTCGGCACCCTGCACGCGGTCGGCGAGGACCTGGAGAAGTTGGCCAACGGTGAACAGCCCGGCAGTGAGCGGACCACCCGGATCGCCCGCCAGCTGGCCGACCACACCCGGCAGCTGGGCGACCGGCTCGACGGACGGGAACCGACCGAGATCCTGGAGGAGGTCCGCGCCTTCGCGCGACGCCGTCCGGGCACGTTCCTGCTCGCCGCTGCCGCGGCCGGGGTGCTGGCCGGTCGCCTGACCCGGGGGGCGCGGGACGCCGAACCCGCGCCGTCCGAGGCATCGTCACCGAACGGCTGGATGCCCGACACCAGGGTCCCGGAAGCCGAGGTCATGCCGGTCCACCCCAGTGAGGGTGCCCCGGCTCGCCCGTCCGATCCGCTGGCCGGGGGCCGGTTGGGGGAGGGGATATGACCCTGGGCGAGAACGCGGGCAGCACGCGCGCCGCGCACGCACCCGGCGCCGGTTCGGGTGCTCGATCCGGGGCCGGGCGGACCGCCCCCGACGACCGGTCACTGGCCGACATCGTCGGTGACATCGCCGGGGACCTGGGCGCCCTGGTGAAGGAGGAGATCCAGCTCGCCACCACCGAGGCCAAGGCCGAGGCCAAGAAGGCCGGTCTGGGCGCAGGCCTGCTCGGCGGGGCGGGGATCGCCGGTCAGCTCGCGTTGGTGTTCGCCTCGCTCGCGACGGTGTTCCTGCTCGGGGAGTGGATGCACCTGGCCTGGGCGGCGCTGATCGTGACCGCGCTCTGGGCGGTGGTGGCAGCGGTGCTCGTGCAGCGCGGCCGGGCATCCCTGCGCGAGGTCGACCCCACGCTCGAGACAACTCGTACGACGCTGAAGGAGGATGCGCAATGGACCAGGGAACGCAGGACCAGCTGAGCAACGACATCGCCCGCCGCCGGGACGATCTGGCACGGGACGTCGACGCGCTCGCCGATCGGGTGAGCCCGTCGCGGATGGTCGACCGTCGTCGTCAGGCGGTGCGAGACACGATGCACGGCGTCCGGGAGAGCATCATGGGCAGCGCCGGCCAGGCCCGCCACAGCATGGCGAGCGGGGGGCACGGCCTGCGTGACTCGGCGTCCGGGGTGGCTGGCGAGACGGCCGAGACCCTGCACCGCACGGCACAGGGCAACCCGTTGGCAGCCGGCATGATCGCGTTCGGCGCGGGGTGGCTGATCGCCTCGATCATCCCGTCCTCACCGCAGGAGCAGCAGGTGGCACAGCGGACGCTCGAGGAGGTCAAGGCGCACGCCGAACCCCTGCGGGAGGAGGCCGCCTCGGCCGCCCACGAGGTCGGCGGCCGGCTGGGGGAGTCGGTGCGCCAGGCCGGCGAGGAACTGCAGGGTTCGGCCCGGGAGTCGGTCCAGCGGGTGCGCGAGCAGCGCTGACCCGTCGTGCCGGGTCCGGTGACCTGCTGGGCTGAGGCTGGGTGTGCGGGATCTCAGCCCAGCAGGTCATGCCGGACGACGAGGTCCTCGCGCTCCGGCCCGACTCCGATCGCGCTGATCCGGACGCCGGCCATCTCCTCCAGGGCGAGCACGTAGCTCTGGGCGTTCTTGGGCAGGTCGTCGAACGACCGCGCCCCCGCCAGATCCTCGGTCCAGCCGTCGAAGTACTCGTAGATCGGCTTGGCGTGGTGGAAGTCGCTCTGGGTGAGGGGGAAGTGGTCCTGGCGGACGCCGTCCACCTCGTAGGCCACGCAGACCGGTAGGTGCTCCACGCCGGTCAGCACGTCGAGCTTGGTGAGCACCAGGTCGGTCAGGCCGTTGATCCGGGTGGCGTAGCGGACCACGGGGGCGTCGTACCACCCGCAGCGGCGGGGACGCCCGGTCGTCGTCCCGAACTCGCCCCCGACGCTGCGCAGGCGCTCGCCGTGCTCGTCGGACAACTCGGTCGGGAACGGTCCCTCACCCACCCTGGTGGCGTACGCCTTGGCCACCGCCACCACGCGGTCGATCCGCGTCGGCGGCACACCGCTGCCCGTGCAGGCCCCGCCCGAGGTGGCGTTGGAGGAGGTGACGAACGGGTAATTGCCGTGGTCGACGTCCAGCTGGGTGGCCTGGCCGGCCTCGAACAGCACCGTCTTGCCGTCGTCCAGGGCGTCCAGCAGCACCTTGGCGGTGTCGGCGACCATGGGACGCAGGCGATCCGCGAAGGACAGCAGGTGCTCGACCGTCTCCTCGGCCGAGATCGCGCGCCGGTTGTACACCTTGACCAGCAGGTGGTTCTTCTGGTCCAGCGCGCTCTCGACCTTCTGCGCCAGGATGTGCTCGTCGAACAGGTCCTGGACCCGCAGCCCGATCCGGTTCATCTTGTCGGCGTAGGTGGGCCCGATGCCGCGGCCCGTGGTGCCGATCTTCCGCGTGCCGAGGAAACGCTCGATCACCTTGTCGAGCGTCCGGTTGTACGGCGGGATGATGTGCGCGTTCGCCGAGACCAGCAAGGCCGAGCAGTCGATGCCGCGCGAGGTGAGCGCCTCGATCTCGCCGAAGAGCACCGACAGGTCGATCACCACCCCGTTGCCGATCACCGGCACCACTCCGGGAGTGAGGATGCCCGACGGCAACAGGTGGAGGGCGTACTTCTCGGTCCCGATCACCACGGTGTGGCCGGCGTTGTTGCCGCCGTTGAACTTCACCACGTAGTCGACCGCGTGCCCGAGGGCATCGGTGGCCTTGCCCTTGCCCTCATCGCCCCACTGGGCGCCGACGATCACGACTGCGGGCATGGCTCACTTCTCCCCGAGTTCGGCTGCCGCTGCCGGGTCACAGTCGGCCAGGAACATCGCGCAGCGCCGGGTCTCGGCCTCCTCGCCGATCGCGGCTGCTGCCCGTCCGAGCGCGTGCAGCGCCCGCAGGAACCCACGGTTGGGCACGTGCGACCACAACACCGGACCGCTGCCGCGCCACCCGGCGCCGCGCAGCGCATCCAGCCCCCGGTGGTACCCCACCCTGGCGTAGGCGTATGCCTGCACCGGCTGCCCGGCCTCGAGGGACTGCTCGGCGAGCACCGCCCAGGGCAGGCTCCGGGCGGGCTGAGCGGCGGCCACCTCGGCCGGCGTCCGGCCGGCCTCGAGGGCGTCGCGGACGTCGGAGTCGTCCGGCAGTTCGGTGCCCTGCCCGGGCATGGAGGGATTCAGCAGGTTGCCGGCCATGGGATCTACCGCCACGAGGTCAGGGAGTCGAGGTCGACCGAACTCCGGGCCGGAGGGGCCAGGTGGTCGGGCCACGGCGCGCTGTTCGACGGCGCGGGGTTCGACGGCTCGGGGTTCGACGGCTCGGTGTTCACCGGTCGAGTCTACGAGTCCGCGAGGTCGTCCAGCGCGTCGTCGTAGGCGGTGAACGCGGCCAGGACCTGCAGGATCGCCGCCGTGACGGCGTCCTCACCCTCCGGGATCATGGCCTGCCAGTCCTGGCGTGCTCGCCTCTCCCCGATGCGCGAACGGATCCGGCGGCCCTGGTCGTGCGTGATCGGGAAGTCGGCGTCGATCACCGCCAGGGCGAGCCGGACGGCCGCCCGGCCGTACTCGACAGCCGTGTCGTCGACCGCGAGAGCGGCGGTGAGCCAGTCGTCGTCGCCGGGCCCGTCCTCGAGTTCGTCGGTGATCGAGGAGAACAGCAGCATGTAGGCCTGCCACCAGGCCGGGGCCATCTGCTCGTAGTCGTCGAAGGGCAGCCGCGCCGCCCGGCGTACCAGAGCCTCGGCCCGAGCGTCGTCGGTGGCTCCGAGAGCGTCGATCGCCTTCAGCAGCAGGTTCTCGGCGCCGGCGTGCAGGCCCGAACTCTCGGCCAGGCGCAGGTGATTGGACGTGATGGCGACGTCGTCCAGGGGGCGCTCGACGTCGTCCAGAAAGCGCATGCTCATGTCAGCTCACAGGGGGTGGACGGCACCAACTCGAGGGCAGACGCCACAAGGTGGAGGGTTGGGCCCCCGGGGCGGGGGGCCAACCACCAACGGGTCGGGGGGGGTGTTTAGTGGTAATAGTTCAGGCCGAGCGCAGGGTAGGGCCGGCCCCGCCCCCCCCCGCGTGGGCGCGGCCGGCCACACCCGGCGCCGGCCCGGAACCAAGACAAATCAACTCACACCACAACTCGGTGGTGGGTGGCCCCCCGCCCACGGTGCCCAACCCTCCACCTTGTGGCGTC
>JAEUJN010000096.1 GCA_016794595.1 Kineosporiaceae bacterium | reverse complement strand
GGCGTGTGGGGTGATGGCGGGCTTCAGCCAGGGCGGCGGCGTCGGCCTGGCCCTGGCCGAGTGGATGGTGCACGGCGAGCCGGGCCGCGACGTCTTCGGCATGGACGTCGCCCGGTACGGCGACTTCGCCTCGGCCCGTGGATATCTGCAGGCCACGACCCGGCAGTTCTACCAGCGCCGCTTCGTGATGACCTACCCCAACGAGCAGCTGCCCGCGGGCCGTCCGCTGAAGACCTCGGCGCTGCACGCCGACCTGGACGCCGCGGGTGCTCGCTGGGGCACATCCTGGGGGCTCGAGGTACCGCTCTACTTCGTGAGCGAGGCCGATCGAGGGCCTGACGGAGCCGACTTCGTCGAGACACCGACGCTGCGGCGCAGCAACGCCTTCGACCTCGTGGGCCGCGAGGTGCGGGCCACCCGTGCCGGGGTCGGCCTGCTCGACACCACCTCGTTCTCGCGCTACCGGGTCACCGGCCCGGGGGCTCGCGACTGGCTGGATCGCCTTCTGGCGTCAAGGATCCCAGCCCCGGGGCGGGTGCGGCTGGCGCCCATGCTGAGCGAGTCCGGCCGGCTGCTCGGCGACCTCACCGTCACCTGCTGGGGTGAGGATTTCTGGCTGATGGGGTCGTACTACCTGCGCGAGTGGCACCTGCGCCACTTCACCACCCACCTGCCCACCGACGGATCCGTGGTGGTGCAGGACATCTCGGACGCCATGGCCGGGGTGAGCCTGTCCGGCCCGGCCTCCCGTGACCTGCTGGCCTCGGTGACCGCGGACGACGTGAGCGGCCTCGGCTTCCTGCAGGCCACGACCCTGGACGTCGGCCCGGTGCGCGCCCGGGTGGGCCGGCTGTCGGTCACCGGTGAGCTGGGCTACGAGCTCAACGTGCCCGCCACCCAGTTGACCGCGCTCTACCGCACCTTGCGCGAGGCGGGCAGATCCCTTGCCGCCCAGGGCGTTCCGGTGGTCGACCTGGGCTACACCGCGCTCAATTCGCTGCGCCTCGAGAAGTCCTACGGCGTCTGGTCGAAGGAGTTCACCTGGGCCTACACCCCGGGCATGAACGCCCTGGCCGACTTCGTGGCCCACGACAAGCCGGCCGCCTACATCGGCAAGGACGCCGCGCGGCGGGAGCGCGACAACCCGCCGTCCCAGACGTTGGTCACGCTCGAGGTGAGCGTCGAGGACGCCGCACCCGCCGATGCCGGTCCGTTCGAACCAGTCTGGGACGGCGACCGCCGGGTCGGGTTCGTCACCTCGGGTGGCTACGGGCACGCCGTCCGGGCGAGCCTGGCGCTGGCCTACCTCGACCGCACCCACGCCGCCGTGGGCACCGAGGTCGAGGTCACCGTCGTCGGACGTCGCCGACCGGCGACCGTGATCGCCGACAGCCCGTACGACCCGCAGGGGATGCGCCCCCGACGGTGATCGCTCGATCCGCGCCGCCCACCGTTTGATCGAGATCAGCAGGAGGCGACACGAGCTGACGAATCAAGATCACCTACGTAAGATCACCTCCAACGGCCCCGAGCAATCGCAGCCTCCGCGCCCAGGCTTACCTGCCTCGATTTTTCGCTGGGGTGACGGTGTCGCCTGGAGGGGTTGGCTGACGACGAGTTGATCTTCTTTCGTGTGGTGGGGCGTGTGGTGGTGCCGGCATCGTGCCGGGCGTCGGTTGTGTAGGAACAACCATGATCACCAGTGGCTACGGGCGTCCTGCGTCACGACACGCGCACCCGACAAAGCTCACACACCGTCACCGCCAGGGAACCGCGCTCGACCACCGACCCCGATCAACTTCGATGACCCCCTTTTCTCATGAACGATCAAGCCAGGCCAACACCTCGTGAATAGCCGAGGCCTACTTCACTGGTCACCGCGTCTCATTCGGTAGACCCGGTCTGAGAGGGGCCCGGACCTGAGCTCTTCCTGGACTTGCCTTCCCGGCTTGCTCGTGGCCGAAAGTAGAACAGCCAGGACCATAGCGCTAGGCTCGCCATGCCCGCCAAGATCAAGAGTAGAGCCAGCCGCCATGGCTGGTTGAACTGATGACTCCGGAAATCGGAAATGAATATCAGTCGCACCAATCCACCGAAAGGCCACGTGATTCCCGCGGCGAACTCGAAGTACTCCCCCCCAGAGCCAAGAAGGGTTCCGGCAAGCACTGCCCCGATCACCAAGATCATGTATGACGCCATCACCGGAAGGAGCCAACGATGCCGAGTCAATCTACTCACTGTGCTCCCTCTGATGCTCTCCTGGGCGAGGATCAGGGAAACAGGCAAGATTCGCCTCTGCTCGCCCCTTGCCAGCACCCTGCCCGACTGCGGGTTCCTAGATGCACGTTGACCCTGCTGCCTTGCCTGGGTCATATCAACGGCTTCGGCCACCAGCGTACGTACTCGACAAGCGTCACCCTGGTCCAAGAGCTACTGAAGTGCAGGTAGGTGTTGCGATACCAGGGCTCTACTGTGATCAGGATCTTATGTTCATAATGAGTCCACGATTCGACATAGCGCCGGTACTGATAGAAGTGGAGCTTGCGCTCGTACCAGCGCCCACCAATCGAGACAAGGCTTGAGTTGATGGCCTTGCGCACGTATGTGACATAGCGCGCGCGATGGCCGATGACGTTCCACATCGGATTGATGACGTTCCAGTACTCGTCTTTGACCGTTGGCCCCCAATACCAATAGTTGCTGTATGCCGCATAGGTTCGTCCGAAATACTCGGTAGCTGCTCCGGTAAGGTCGAAAGAGTTCACGGGATCATCCGAGTACGTGTACCCGCTGCTATTCCCGCCAGGTAATGGATCGGGTGAGGTGAACATTGCTCGGAGCGGATTGTAGGTGCGCAGCCCCATGAGGCTGAGGCCCGCGTTCTGGGTGGTGGCGGAGCGTTGGTGGGTGCCGAGCCAGCCGTAGCCGGTGTTCCCGGTCACGGATTCGTGGTTGGCCGGAGTGGATCGTGGCGCTCCGTATTCGGTGTAGTAGGTCCAGCCGGTGATGGCGATGGCGGCGACTGATAAAGGCTGCGTGGCGGGGATGGACACGGTGGTGACGATGTCGCCGTGCAGGGTGGCCAGCGGCAGGGTGGTCTCGCCGGCGGTGGTGATGGTGGCGCCGAGGCCGCCGCCGAGGGCTTCGAGGTGGCGTTCGGCGGTGGTGGTGCCGCTGCTGGTGGTGGCGGTCCAGGTGGGGTTGTCGCTGTCATCGCCGTAGTGGCGGGTCAGGGTCTGGTCGGTGCTGGCTCCGGTCGTGGTGGTGGCGGTGAGCCGCCGTCCGGCGGAGTCGAGGTCGAACGTGGTGGTGGTGCCGTTCTGGGTGATCGTTCTGGGCAGGTCGTCGTGGTAGTAGCCGAGGGTGATGTTCCCGGCGGTGGGGTTGGGGGCGTCGGCGGCGGGCAGGGTGGTCTGCCGTCCGAAGGTGTCGTAGACATAGGAGCCGGCGGCGTTGGCGCCGGTGGTGGGCCGGTCGGCGGTGTCGTAGGCGTAGTTGTTGGTGGTTGTTGTGGTGCCGGTGGTGGAGGTGCAGTCGCCGTCGGGGTGGGTGGTGGATTGCAGGCTGGTGCGCCGCCCGTTCCCGTCGATGCCGTAGGTCCGTACCGAGCAGACGGAGGTGGTTTCGGCGTACCCGTCGGAGGTGTTGTCGCGGACCTGGGTGAGCCGGCCGCCGGCGTCGTAGCTGTAGCCGCGGGCGTAGCCGGTGGCTTGGCCGATGGTGGGGGCGGTGACGTCGCTGATGTCGGTGACGCCGGGGGTGCCGTCGAACCCGGCGCCGGCGCCGGTGGCGTCGGTGCGGACCCTGCCGGCCACGTCGTTGGTCTGGGTCCAGGTCAGCCAGGTTTGGTCGGCCAGGGGGGTGCCGGGGGTGTAGGTGACCTCCCCGGTGGCCGGGTCGACCGACTCGGTTACGGGGGTGACCTGCCCGGAGTAGGACAGGCCGACCGGCTGGCCGGCCTCGTCCAGGACGGTGCGGGCGGTGACCTGCCCGGGCAGGTTCTGCCGGATGAGTTGCCCGTTGGCGTTGTAGGCGGCCTTGAACTCCAGGGGTCCGCCGGTGCCGGCGCGGGTGATGGTCAGCTGGGTGGGCAGGCCCCGGCGTTCGTACTGGTTGTTGGCGTCGAGTTTGAACCGTCACGGGTTTGGTGGAGGGTCTGATTCCACGGAGGATGTGGATCATGCCAGCACCGAGGAAGTACCCGCAGGAGTTGCGGGACCGGGCGGTCCGCCTGGTGGGTGAGGCCCGCCAGCAGGAGGCCGGATTGTCGTTGAACGCGGCGTGCAAGCGGATCGGACCGCGGGTCGGGGTCAATGCGGACACGCTGCGGACGTGGGTCGCCCAGGCCGACATCGATGCCGGCAAGCGTCCAGGGACGACCACCGGGGACGCTGCGACGATCAGGCAGTTGGAGGCCGAGGTCCGTGAGCTCAAGCGGGCGAACGAGATCCTGTTGGCGGCCAGCTCGTTCTTCGCGCGGGAGCTCGACCCGCGACTGCCGTGGTAGTGGCCTTCGTCGAGGAGCACAAGGACGCCTTCGGGGTCGAGCCGATCTGCCGCGTGCTGTCCGAGCACGGCGTGCGGATTGCCCCGTCGACGTACTACGCGGCCAAGACCCGCCCGGTCTCGGCCCGGTCGCTGCGAGACGCCGAGCTGAAGAAGACCATCGCGTGGGTGCACGGCCACCGCCGCAAGGGCCGCGGCGTCGCCGGCCGGCGCAAGATGTGGCGCCTGATGACCCGTGAGGGCCACCCGATCGCGGCGTGCACCCTGGACCGGCTGATGCGCGAACTCGGTCTGAACGGGGTTGTGCGTGGCAAGGGAGTGCGGACCACCCGGCCCGACCCGGGCGCTGACCGGCCCGAGGACCTGGTTCGACGCGACTTCACCGCCAACCGGCCCAACCAGTTGTGGGTGGTCGACTTCACCTACGTGAGCACCTGGTCGGGGATGTGCTTCACCGCGTTCGTCACCGACGTCTACTCCCGTCGGATCGTCGGCTGGCGAACCCACTCGGCGATGCCAACCGAACTGCCGCTGGACGCCCTCGAGATGGCCCTGTGGGTCCGCGAAACCGCCGGACAGGCCCTCGACGGCCTGATCCACCACTCCGACGCCGGGTCCCAATACCTGTCCGTGCGGTACTCGACCGCCCTGGCCGAGGCCGGCGCGTTGGCCTCGGTCGGGACCGTCGGGGACTCCTACGACAACGCCATGGCCGAGTCCGTGATCGGCCTGTACAAGGCCGAGTGCGTCAACCTCGACGGCCCGTTCCGCGGCATCGACGACCTCGAACTGGCCACCCTGGACTGGGTCGACTACTACAACGTCGACCGGCTCCACTCCATGATCGGCTACATTCCGCCCGTCGAGTACGAACGGGCCTACTACCGTCAGACCAACCCCCAGCAGCACCCGCTGCCGGGAGAACCCACCCTCTACTGAACCCGTGACGGTTCAGTTCGGTGTAGGCGTAGCTGGCGGTGCCGAGGGGGTCGGTGACGGAGGCGATGCGCCCGTCGGGGCCGTAGCTGGTGGTGGTGACCTCGCCATGGTCGTTGGTGTAGCTGGTGGGCCGGCCCCACAGGTCGTAGCCGTAGCTGGTCCGGGCGGTCGGGTCGGCGTCATTCCCGGCGCCGTTGAGGGCGCCGCGGTAGTCGATCAGGCCGTCGCTGGTGCGGTAGTGGGTGTAGGTGCCGGGCCGGGGCGTGGACCCGGTGATCTCTGACGCGGTCACGGCGGCGGTGACGACGCGTTCTGCGGTGTCGTAGCTGGTGGTGGTGGTCCGGGTGCTCGTTCCGGAGGTCTCCACGACCTGGGTCGGGTGCAGCCACATGCTGTAGGCCGTGGTGCGTTCGTCGGGCAGGGTGGGGCCGTTGTCCGGGGCGGCCGCGGGATAGGTCCGGCAGGTCAGTCCGGCCCACTCGGCCCGGTTCCCGCACGCGGCGTCGGCGCTGTTCGCGCCGACCGTGTAGTAGGTCGTCCGCGTGGTGCCGGCGTCGGCGCCGGTCGAGAGGGGTTGGCGGGTCTCGATGGGGCGGCCCTCGGTGTCGAACCGGGTGGTCCGGGTGATGCTGACCGTGCCCCCGAGACCGTTGGGCCCGCTGGTGGTGACCTGGGTCGGAGCGCCCAGTGCCCACCCGTCGCCGTCACCGGTCACCACCGGATCGTAGGCGTTGGTCAGGGTGGTCAGGGTTTCCAGGTCGGTGCCGGTGGCGGTGGCCGCCGCCGTGACCACCTGGGTGGGCAGCCGGTAGGGCTCACCGGTGGTCGGGTTGATCCCGTTGTTCGGTGCGCCGGTGTCATAGGTGGTGCGGGTGTGCGGGCGCGCCGGGAGCACGGTGCCGTCGGCGAGCATCGCGTTACGGGTCGGCCCGTACGTGTCGGTGACCAGGGTCCCGGCCGGGCTCACCACGGCGCCGGCGGCGTTGGTCAGGTCGCTGTTGTAGACCGTGAGGTTGGCCAGGGCGTCGGCCTGGCCTTCACTCCACGCGATACCGAGTTGGGCCTTCAACGCCACCGCACGGGCGGTGGCGGCGCCGTCCAGGGCGCGGACGGTGTTGCCTCGCTGGTCGTAGTCGGTGCCCGTGATCAGCCAGGTGCCGGCGCCGTAGGAGGCGGTGTTGACGGTGTAGCCGTCGGCGTCGGTGTAGAAGAGGTCGGCGTAACTCCACTCGACGTCGTCACCGGTGACCGGACCGGTGTAGTCCTCCCCGAACACCGCGAACCCTTGCGTGGCTGGCTCGGACTGAAACCACGCGCTGACCGCGTCCGTGGACACGTCCGGCATGTCGGTACCGGACGTCGGCACGCCGTAGACGTACCTGATCAGGGTCACGGCCGGGGCGCCGGGGGTGGCGCCGTCCCGGGACACCTGGGCCAGCTTCGGCGCGGACGGGTTCGTGGCGGTGTCGTAGCTGTACCGGTAGGCGGCCAGACCGGTCGGGGTGATCGAGGCGATCCGGGTCGAGGCGCCGTCCCAACCGTAATCGGTGCCCAACCCGGTGCGCGGGTCACGGACCCGCACCAGACGACCGGCCGTGTCATATGCGTAGGCGGCGACCACGGTCGTCGCCATCGCGGACGCTGTCGGGTTCCACAAGGTGGCCGAGAGCGAGGAGACCCGCCCGGTGTAGTTGCCGGGACTGCCCGCGGTGGCAGTGGTCGTGGTCGCATACGCGATGTCGACGGCCCGGCAGCCCTTGACCAGGGTGGCGCAGTCCAGACCAGGCGCAGCGGAGACCATCCGGGTCACCCGTCCCCCGCTGTCGGCAGCGAAGGTCGTCACGACCGCTCCCGGCTCGGTCACCGAGACCGGCTTCCACTGGGTGTCCACGGTCGACACGGGGGCCGCGAGCACTCGCCACACGGTGGCGGTGCCGTCAGGTTCGGTCACGGTCATCGTGGAGGCGGTGCCGGTCCCGGCGAGCTGCAATACGAGGTCGGCGTCGATCGCGGCGTCGTTGACGGGCCTGTAGGCGGTCCCGGCGACCGCGTAGGCGCGCGTGCGGGCCGGGTTCTGGAACACCAGCGGCTCCCCGGCCTGGTCGACCAGGACGATGGTGCCGTCACGACGGGTGTTGTCCAAGACCTGCATCCCGGCCAGACCCACCCCCTCAGGGCCTTGCAGGTTCGCGGTCCAGCCCGGCCCGAACACCCCAGTGACCGGATCAGCAGGCCACCCGGCCACGGAGCCATCACCGTCGAACGACACGTGCGAGCGAGACAACGTGATGTCGGATGCATACCCCGGGACCGACACATCGCTGCCGGACACGGCGACCTCACCGGTGAACAGGGCGACCTGCCCCGGGCCGGCGTCCGCAACCGGGTAGCCCTCCCCGAACGCGTGCGGCACGCGGGTCAACGTCGACTTGGCCTGCGACCAGCTGCACTGCGCCGTCGCCACACCGGTGTAGGTGAAGCACACCTGCACATCGAACAGGATCGGGGTCCGAGCCGGCAGGTCGGCACTGGCGCCGGACTCGCGCACCGCGGTCCGCACATCCCACGCCCCGTCGGCCTTGACGATGTCGGTCGATGCGGCCGCGGTCGCGTTCAGGGTCGGGCCGTCGGTCCAGCCGCTGGTCTCATCCCCCGCGCCGGCGACCCGCCACCGCAGCTTCGCCGACACCCCGGGCGCCGACCCCCGCGGCGGCCCCTCGGCGCTGACCTTGACCATCCCGGAGGAGGTGGCACCCGAGGACGGGTAGGACATCGACGCGCCGCCCCACCCGAACCCATACGACGCCGCCGCGGTCGAGGCCCGCAACGACCGGGACAACGCGGTCGCGGTGATCGTGTGCGCGCCTGGGGCCAGTCGGGAGAACGTCCACGTGGTCTTCGCGACAGCAGCATCGTTCGACGCGGTGATCACCCGCCGGGCCTGGGCCACCCCATCCACCACCAGGTCCACATACCCCGGTGCCAGGTAGGTGCCGGCCACCCCCGGCGCGGCGATCGTGCAGGTCACATCCGCGGCGGGCGGGTCGTCCTGCCACGCATTGTTGGTGTGCGGTGCCGGGCAGGTGATCGTCGGGGTCGGTGGGGCACCGAACGAGGTGTAGAACGTCCGCCACGGCGACCAGGTCCCGTTCCACAACCCGCGCTCGTCCTTGACCGCCGTCCGCGCATAATAGGTCGTCGAGTCCGCCAACGCCGTCGCCGACGTACAGGCACCGGTCCCACCGGAGGCGACCAGACCCGTGGCGCAGGTGGTTACCTTCGACGCCGCGGTTCCCGCGGTTGAGGAATGCACCTCGATCGTCATGTTCACCTTCGAGGCATCTGGGTCGGTCGCCGACGCCGACAACGTCGGCGTCGAGTCGCTGGTGAACACCATCGCCGTGGAAGACCCCGGCGCCTGGTAGGTGTTCGCCGGCGGCGCCTGCAGCACCGGGACGGTCGCCGCGTTCGGCTTGCGATTGTACGTGTACGACACCAGCGGGTCGGTCGCCGACTCCGACGACGCGAACTTCTTCCACCCCTCGTTGTCGGTCTCCGACGCTGACAATCGGATCCCACCATGACTGGACGACGTGGTCGCCCACCACTTCACCAAGTCCGACACGTCCAGGTTTACCCGGCCCGCCGGGCACGACGACGAATACCCGCGCGCCGCCGAGGTGGAGCCGTACTGGGTGCCCGCCGCCGGTTGGGTGTTCCACGTCGTCGACGTCGTGGTGCCCAACGCGTAGTGCACGTTGAACGGTTTGGCGGTGCACGACCATGAGTGCGTCTCGTACAGCGACAGCGACCCGGACACGATGTCCTTGCCGAGGATCCCGGCCAGCGGGAAGGTCAAGAACGAGCGCGCGGCGTCGGTGCCACCGTTGTAGGTGCCGACCCGCAGCTCGGTCGACGTCGAGTACGCCGTCGTCGGGTACGCCTTCGACACATACGTATCGAAACTCGCGTACGTCGACCCCGACGCATACGTCGGGTCGATCGTGATCGGGAACACCCGGGCCGGGTCGGTCAACCAGGCCCGATCCGGGGTCAGCGTGACTACGGCCCGGTTCGGGCCCGTCGCCTTCACCGTCATCGCCACCGGCGAAGTCGCCGTGTGCTCCCCCGAACGAGCATCCACCGCGCCGTCCCACGCCGAGGGGGCCACCAACTGCGACACCGTCTGGTCGTTCCCGTCGAGGAACGCGATTGACCCGTCGTCTTGTGCCCGCGCGGTCAATCCGTTCAGCTTCAGCGGGAACGACCACGACACCGGCTTGGCGCCGGCCGTCTTCACCGCCGCGGCCAGCGCCGCCGGTGTCTTGATCACAATGTCTTGTTCGAACCCGGTCCGCCGCGCCGACACCACCACATCGATCTCTGGCGACACGTCCGGGTAGGTCGCCGTGGTTCCGGCGATCGTCGGCGCCGGCAACCGGCCAGACCACCCGAACACCAGGCTGCGCTCGGCCTTGCCCCTGGACTCATCGACCCGTCCCAGATCCGACACCGGCGCCGACGCCGTGCCCTTCCCGGACGCCGCGCGCGGACCGGCCAGGTTCAGGCCCTTCGGATGACCCTTCGGACCCACCGTCCCATCCGCCAGGATGGTCAGGTCCAGATCGACATCGCGCCAGCGGCCCTGCGCGTTCCTGAACCGGATCGGCGCCACATGCGCCTCCGTGGTCAACGTCCCGTCCGGATTCGCCCACGTCGTCGTCAACTCATCCCGCAGGGACTCGACCTCGACCCGCGAGCCCTGCGCCCGCGCCGACACCCCAGCCGACACCAGATCCGGACGCGAGGCCACCGGAGCCGGCCTCGCCGCAGGAGCCGCTGGCGCATGCGTCATCGGCGCCGCCGACGCCGCCGTGGGCGTCGCCACCAGGATGCCAGCAACCAAGACTGCCACCACGCTCGGGGCGACCCAGATGGCTGGCCCCGTCACCCCCGAGCGGATCCCCGAACCACGACGAACGTTCCACGACGACGAGCCGGACATCCCCACCCCAAGCGGCCGCCCCCGGCTGATCGATCAACACCCGGACCCTCTCGAAACCGGAGTCCTCCAGGCAAGACGCACCACGCCGCGCGAGGCGAAACCCACCGAACACCCGAGCCAAAGCGCTGAAGAACACTGAAGAGCACTGATCTTCGGCAAGCCTGGCGACCTTTGGCTGTTGGGCGCTGACCACGGCGTCCGGACGGGAACTGTTGCGAGAGCCGGGACTGACCGAGCAGGCTGTGGCGAGGTCCCCCGGGGTACGGTCGGGGATGGGGCGCGAGTGACCAGTCCACACAGCGGACGTCGGAAATGTGGAGCGGCTCCGCTGGCTTCCTTGGGCGTGGTGTGATGCAGCGGTGCACCAGGGCCACCGGCCCGCGACCTGACAAGGACCTGCCATGTTCCGCAACCTTATGCCGCACTACGAGATCCTCACGGCCTCCGACCTGGAGCTGATCGAGAAGGGCTGGCAGCGGATCGCCCACGAGATCGGCATCCAGTTCGACCACCCCGAGGCGCTGCGGCTGTTCGAGGCGGCCGGGCAACGGGTCGAGAGCGACGTCGTCCACCTCGACCCCGAGTTCATGATGGCCCAGCTCGCGCTGGCGCCCAGTGAGTTCCACCTACGGGCGCGCAACCCCGAGCACTCGGTGATCCTCGGCGGCGACCACATGGTGTTCACGCCGGTGTCCGGCCCTCCGTTCGTGCGGATCGGCGACGTACGCCGCGACGGCACCCTGGCCGACTACGAGCTGTTCGCCAAGCTGACCCAGCACTTCGAGCAGCTCGACATCCCGACCATGCCGATGATCGAGGCCAACGACCGGCCACTCGACTCTCGTCATCTGGACATGTTGTTCGCGGCGTTCACCCTGACCGACAAGCCGGTGTTCACCTCGGCGCTGTCCACGGCCAATGCGCAGGACAGCGTGCGGATGGCCGAGATCGTCTTCGGCGGAGCCCCGATCGCCGCGCCGCCGGACGCCGACGGCCGGCCCACCTGCTCGATCATGTCGATCGTCAACGTGAACTCCCCGCTGCGCTACGACAGTCGCATGCTCGAGGCGCTGCTGGTCTACGCCGCCGCTGGGCAGGCCGTGGTGGTCACCCCGTTCCTGTTGATGGGGGCGATGGCTCCGGTGAGCACGGTGGCGGCGCTGGCGCAGCAAACCGCCGAGGCGCTGGCCGGGATCGTGCTGATGCAACTGGTGCGCCCCGGGACGCCGGCGGTGATGGGCTCGTTCCTGTCCACCATCGACATGCAGTCCGGCTCACCGGCGTTCGGCGGCCCCGAGTCGGCCCAAGGCCTCTACGCCTCCGGACAGCTCGCGCGGCGCTACAAGCTGCCGTGGCGGGCCGGCGGCGGCAGCCTCACGTCGTCCCAGACCGTCGATGCGCAGGCGGCGGCCGAGTCGTTCAACACGCTGAAGGCGGCGTTCCTGGCCGGGGCGAACCTCGTCGTCCAGTCCGCCGGGTGGCTGGAGTCAGGGCTGGTGAGCTGCCCCGAGAAGCTCGTGGTCGACATCGAGGCGCTGCGGGTGCTGCGCCAGCAGTTCACCCCGCTGGTCGTCGACGAGGAGGCGCTGGCCTTCGAGGCGCACGACGAGGTGCGTCACGGCGGGCACTTCCTGGGCGCCGAGCACACCATGACCCGGTTCCGCACCTGCTTCTACCGCCCGCTGGTGTCCTCGACGGAGAACTACGAGCGCTGGGTGTCCAAGGGATCGAGGGACGCCGCGACGCGGGCCGGTGAGATCTGGCGGGCTGCCGTCGATGCGTACACCGAGCCGGCCATGGACGAGGCGACCCGCGCCGACCTGCTCGCCTTCGTCGATCGGCGTCGCACCGAACTGGGCGACTGATGCAGATATCTGCCTCGTCGCATATGCTGATCTGATGCGGACCACCCTGAACCTGGATGACGACCTGATGCGGCTTGTCAAGCAACGGGCCGCCGCCGAAGGGCGCACCGTGACCAGCCTGATCGAGGAGGGGCTGCGAGCGCTGCTGCGCCAAGCCGAG
>JAEUJN010000068.1 GCA_016794595.1 Kineosporiaceae bacterium | reverse complement strand
TCAGTAGCGGTAGTGGTCCGGCTTGTACGGGCCCTCGACGTCCACGCCGATGTACTCGGCCTGGGACTTGGTGAGCTCGGTGAGCGTGGCGCCGACCGCGGCCAGGTGCAGCCGGGCCACCTTCTCGTCCAGGTGCTTGGGCAGCACGTAGACCTGCCGGGCGTAGTCGTCGGTCTTGGTGAACAGCTCCATCTGGGCGATCACCTGGTTGGAGAACGAGTTGGACATCACGAAGCTCGGGTGGCCGGTGGCGTTGCCGAGGTTCAGCAACCGCCCCTCGGACAGCACGATGATCGAGTGCTGCGATCGATCGCCCCCGGGACCGGACGTCGCCGGGAAGGTCCACTCGTGCACCTGGGGCTTCAGCTCGGTCTTGACGATCCCGGGCACCCGGGCGAGGCCGGCCATGTCGATCTCGTTGTCGAAGTGACCGATGTTGCCGACGATCGCCTTGTCCTTGAGCGCGCTCATGTGGGCGGCGGTGACGATGTCCTTGTTGCCGGTGGCGGTGACCACCACGTCCACCTGGTCGACCACATCGTCCAGCCGGACCACCTGGTAGCCGTCCATCGCCGCCTGCAGCGCGCAGATCGGGTCGACCTCGGTGACCAGCACCCGCGCCTTCTGCCCGGACAACGCCTCGGCACAGCCCTTGCCGACATCGCCGTAGCCGCAGACCAGCACGGTCTTGCCGGCCAGCATCACATCGGTGGCCCGGTTGATGCCGTCCACCAGCGAGTGGCGTGAGCCGTACTTGTTGTCGAACTTGCTCTTGGTCACCGAGTCGTTGACGTTGATCGCCGGGAACAGCAGCCGGCCCTGAGCGGCGAACTCGTAGAGCCGGTGCACCCCGGTCGTGGTCTCCTCGGTGACGCCCCGGATCCCCGCCGCGACCTGCGTCCAACGCTGCGGGTCCTCGGCCAGGGTGCGGCGCAGCAGGTCGAGGATGATCGCGTACTCCTCGCTGTCCTCCTCGGTGGTGGCCGGGACCGCGCCGGCCGCCTCGAACTCGACGCCCTTGTGCACCAGCAGGGTGGCGTCGCCGCCGTCGTCCAGGATCATGTTCGGGCCGGTGTGCCCGGCCTCGTCGGCCGGCCAGGCCAGCGCCCGCTCGGTGCACCACCAGTACTCGGGGAGCGTCTCGCCCTTCCAGGCGAAGACCGGTACCCCGGCCGGCTCCTCGACGCTCCCGTGCGGCCCGACCACGACGGCCGCGGCGGCGGTGTCCTGGGTGGAGAAGATGTTGCACGAGGCCCAGCGCACCTGCGCGCCCAGGGCGACCAGGGTCTCGATCAGGACGGCGGTCTGCACCGTCATGTGCAGCGAGCCGGTGATCCGGGCGCCGGTCAGGGGCTTGGTCTGGCCGAACTCGGCCCGCAGGGCCATCAGGCCGGGCATCTCGTGCTCGGCCAGGCGGATCTCGTGGCGACCGGCCGTGGCCAGGGACAGGTCGGCGACCTTGTACTCGAACGTCATCGTGGCTTCCTCGACGAGGGGTGGGAGACCCGCGGCGGGCCTCGGGACGGGTGGCGGGACGGGTGAGCGCACGCTGACGTGGCCACCCCCGGCGCGGCCCCTCTGGGCCAGCGGCATCACCGACGCCGAACAGTGGGTTCATCCTAACCCGGGACGCCCACCCCGCCCGGCGCCGTGCCCGTGCCCGTGCCGACGGCCCGCGAGCGGCGGGCTGCCAGGGACGACCAGGGGCGACCAGGGGCGACCAGAGTGTGCCGGAGCCGCCGCCGTAGGATTGCGCGCCGTGCTCACCGTGCTCCTCCAAGGCCTGCTCGCAGGGCTCGCCGTGGCCCTGCCGCTCGGGGCGATCAGCGTCCTGTTGCTGCACGAGGCGTTCACCCGCGGCTGGTGGACGGCCGCCTCCGGCGCGTTGGGGGTGGCCGTGGTCGATCTGGTCTACGCCACCGGGGCGGCGACCGCCGGGGCGGCGATCACCCGCCTGCTCGACGGCCACGAGGTGGGGGTGCACCTGATCGGTGCCGCCGTTCTGGTGGCGGTGGCGATCCGTGGGCTCCTGACCATCCGCCGCCCGGTGCGGGCCGTGGAGGTCACCTCGGGCAGGGCAGAGCCGGGCGACTCCGCGCACCATGCGTCAGGCTCCGGAGCACACCATCCGGCGGCCGAGGTGGCGAGAGTCGCCGGCGCGGCCGGGTCCGGGCCGAGACGAGCGGGCGGCGTCCGGCCGGCCGCCGTGTTCAGCCGGTTCGTGGCGCTGACCGCGATCAATCCGCTGACCGCCGTGTACTTCGCGGTCCTGGCCACCGGCCTGGCGCTGTCCGGGACGGGCGACGCCGCACTGTTCGCACTGGGGGTCTTCGTCGGGTCACTGGCCTGGCAGCTCGCCCTGGTGGGGATCGGCGCGGTGGTCGGTGAGCGCCTGCCGGACGGCGTGCGCACGGCCGTCGGGGTGGCGGGATACGCCATCGTGCTGGGGTATGCGGTCCGGCTGGCGCTGAGCTGACCACGGATCGGGCATGATCACCAAGAGTGCATGATCACGGGAGGGAAGTGCATGATCACGGGAGGGGGTGGGACCGGGTTCAGGAGGGGGTGGGGCGACGACGGCGGCGGTGGTAGACCACGACCCCGACGATCAGCACCAGCACGGTCATCGCGGCCGCGCTGCGCCCGATCACCTTCTCCACCAGATGGTAGGAACCACCGGCCAGGTAGCCGACCAGGCAGAAGGTGATCCCCCAGACCAGACCGCCGAGGGCGTTGAACACCAGGAAGGTCCGGTACGGCATCCGGCTCAGTCCGGCCAGCCCGGGCATCACCGCCCGCAGGAACGCCGTCCAGCGACCCATGAAGACCGCGGTGCCTCCCCTGACCCGCAGGTAGTTGCGGGCGCCGTCCAGCCGTCCCTTGTGCGGGCGCATCAGCCGCAGGTCGAGCAACGGGTCCCCGAAGCGGCGGCCGACCTCGTACCCGACGCTGTCGCCGACCACCGCGGCGATCACCACCAGGACCGCGAGGGTCCAGATCGAGACCACGTGCTGAGAGGCGAGCACCCCACCGAGGACCACCGCCGTCTCCCCCGGCAGGACGAAACCGACGAAGATCGCTGCCTCGCCGAACACCAGCGCGCTGATCACCAGGTAGGCCACCAACGGCGGCAGGGCGAGGATCGGCTCGAGGTAGGCGGACACAAGGGCACGGTACCGCCGCGGCGCGGCCCGAGCCCTCGTACCCTGGACGACGTGAGCGCATCGAGCCCGACGACCATCCTCCTGGTCGAGGACGACGAGGCGATCGGGCGACCGCTGACCGGGGCGCTGCGGGGACAGTCCTACGACACCCTGTGGGCGGTGACCGCGGCCGAGGCCCTCGAGCTGGTCGAGGAGTCGCCCGCACTGATCCTGCTCGACCTCGGGCTGCCCGATCTGGACGGCGTGGAGCTGTGCCGCCGGTTGCGCGCGCAGTTGCCCGCCACCGTCATCGTGGTGCTGTCCGGGCGGGCCGAGGACGTCGACGTGGTGCTCGGCCTGGAGGCCGGGGCCGACGACTACCTGACCAAACCCTTCCGGTTGCCGGTGCTCCTGGCCCGGGTACGGGCCCACCTGCGCCGCCAGCTCCCGGTGCCCGAGACGGCCGGGCAGCCGGCACCCCCGATCCGGCTGGGCTCGCTGCACCTGGATCTGGGGGCTCGCCGCTGCGAGGTCGACGGGCAGGAGGTCCCCCTGCGTCCCAAGGAGTTCGAGCTGCTGGCGGCGCTGGTCGCCGAGGCCGGGCAGGCGGTCAGCCGCCAGGAGCTGATGGCCAGGGTCTGGGACGCCCAGTGGACGGGACCGACCAAGACCCTCGACATGCACGTCTCGTCCCTGCGGCGCAAGCTCGCCGAGTACGGGGAGGACCCCCAGCGGATCGTCACCCTGCGCAGCTTCGGGTACCGCTACGACGCGCCCAACGGTTCGCTGGCCGGCTGATCGTCCCCGGGACCGCGAGCCCTCCCGGCCGGCAGCACGACGGCGAACACCGCCGGACGCCGTGAGGTCACCTCCAGTCGCCCGCCGTCCGCCTCGATCAGGGAGCGGGCCAAGGACAGACCGATGCCGGTGCCGCGCGCCTCGGGCGAGCGGCGGACGAAGATCATCTCTAGCCCCTCGACGGAGTCCGGCAGCCCCTCGCCCTGGTCGGCGACCTCGAGGGTGAGCGTGTCCTCGTCCGCCCGCGCAGCCACCCGGACGGTCCCGCCACCGTGGGTGAGGGCGTTGTCCAGCAGCACGTCGAGCACCGTGCGCAGCGTGGGCTCGGAGGCCGCTGCCGGCGGCAACGGCTCGTCCACGGCCACGACCAGGGCGCGTCCGGCACGGGCCAACCGCACCGACCACGGATCGGCCACATCGCGCACCAGGTCCCCCACCCGCGCGCACGGTTCGCCGTGGCCGGTGTCCCGCGCGAGGGTGAGCAGGTCCAGCACGGTGCGCTCGAGCCGGTCCAGCCCGTCGAGGGCGTCCCGGACCGCGGCGCCCAGATCGGCCCCCGGGGTGAGCGATGCTGCCTCCAACCCCACCCGGACGGCGGTCAGCGGCCCGCGCAACTGATGGCTGGCATCGGCGCTGAAGGCTCGCTCGCGCTCCAGCACGGCTCCGAGGCGGCGCGCCGTCCGCTCGAGGTTGTCACTGACCGCGTCGACCTCGCGCACTCCCGAGCGGCGGGCCCGGACGGAGAAGTCCCCCTGCCCCAGAGCCTCGGCCGAGTCCGCCAGGTGGTTCAGCGGGCGGGCAAGCCGATGGGCCAGGGTCCTGGACAGGGCGACCATCAGGGCGAGCACCCCGAGAGCCAGCGCGGCGATCAGCGCCCAGGTGACCACGAGATCGCGCTGCACCAGCGCATACGGCTCGGCGGCGCGCACCACGAACGGGGACGGCGCGCTGCGGTCGTCGACCAGCGGGACCGCGGTGATCAGTTCGCCACCCTGGTGGGCGCTCTCCTCGACCCGGGTGGCGGCCACCGTGCGGGTGAGCTCGTCCGCGACGTCCGGACCGGCCCCACCCACCCGCTGTCCGCTGCCGTCGTAGACCCCGACCGTCACCGCCCGGTCGTGCGGCGGCGGCATCACCCTGGTGATCCGGCCGGGATCAGGGTCGTGCAGGACGTCGTCGGTCAGCACCGCCCGGGCTCGCTCGGCGTCCCGTGCCAGGTGCTCCTGGGCGCGACCGCGGTAGAGGTCGGAGGTCACCAGGGCGAGCGGGAGGGCGAACAACAACATGGCGGTCACGGTCACCACCAGGATCGCCCGCTGCACCAGCGACGACAGCCGCAGGGGCGAGCTGCCCCGGGACGACGGGCTCATCACACCGCTCAGCGGGTGCGATCGCGCAGATCTGCCACGTGAGGTGAGGTCAGCGGGTCCAGGCCCGAGGCCAGCGCCAGGTAGGTGGCGGCGAAGTCGGTGAGCGAGACCAGGTCGGCGAACCGCTCCAGCGGGTGCCCCGGTTCCGCACTGACCTCGCTGACCCGCACCCCGGCTTCCTGCGCGGTCACCCGCACGGCGTCCGCGGTGCGCGAGGTGACCAGCCAGGTACCGTCCGGCCGGTCCACGCTCGGCTCGGCATCGCGCAACAGCAGCAACCGCAACGCGACCCGGCCGGGCCCGTCCAGGAACGGATCGGCGAACATCTCGTCCTCGCCCCTGGCCGCGAACGGGCCGCCGAAGGTGGCAACCACGTCCCCGGCGTCGTCCGGCAGCGCCCCACGCATGGCCGGCACCCGTGCGGTGCGGGCCAACATGGCCACCGCCCGGCTGGCCGCCACCCCGGTCACGTCGCCGTCGCCGAGCACCACCGGCACGCTGCCGGCCAGATCCAGGGCGAGCGTCTTCGCCGGGTTGACGAACGCCTCGGACGCCGGGCGGTAGGTCGCCGCCCGGGCATCGAGCCGGTCGGCCACCGCCTCCAGCACCTCGTGCGAGGCGTCGGTCAGCCCGACCGCGTGCGACGCGGCCAGCACCGGGGTCAGCAACGACCACATGCCCATCCGCGACGCCCGGGCGGCCGGGCTGGCAGGCGGCGGCACCGGGACGTGCACCCCTCCGGTGCGCCGGGCGACCTCCTCCAGCGGCGAGCCGGTCATGCCCACCGTCAGCAGCCGAGAGCCCCTCCGAGCGGCCTCGGCTGCCAGCCCCAGCGGGCCGGGAGCACGTCCGGACATGGACACGGCGACCACCAGGTCCAGCGGCCCGACCCAGCCGGGCAGTGGCAGCCCTCGCCGGACGGTCACCGGGACCGGCGATCCGCTGCCGGCCAGCATGGCCAGCACGTCCCCCACCACGGCCGAGCCGCCCAGGCTGGCCACGACCACCGATCGGGGACGCCCGTCACCGACCAGCCGGCCGACATCGGCCTCGGCCGTGGCGCGCAGGGACACCCTCACCTGGGCTCCCGCGCTGGCCAGCGCACGCAGACTGCCCGAGGGGTCGGCGCCGGCCAGCCCCTCGGCGTCGTCGAGTAACTGCTCGTCGAGTGCCATCGTCAGTCTCGCTCGTCTCGCTCTTCTCGCTTGTCTCGGTCGCGGGTCTCAGTCGCGGGTGCGCGCCTCGTCCACCAACAGGACGGGGATCCCGCCGTCCACCCGATAGGCCAGGCGGCAGGCAGTGCAGTGCAGTTCGGTCACCGGATCCGACTCGGGGGTCTGCCCCGGGGCCTCGGCATCGCGCAGCGTCCCACCGCACGAGGGACAGCGAAGGATCTCGCGCAGCCAACCATCGATAGTTGTCACGACGCCATCCTGTCCCATCACTCAGCCGTTGCGGACGAGGCCGAGCACCTCATCGCGCAGAGTTGTCATCTCGGTGACGCTCGTGGCCTCGGCGTTCAGCCGCAGCAGGGGTTCGGTGTTGCTCGGGCGCAGATTGAACCACCAGCCCTGCTCGTCGCTGATCACGCTCAGCCCGTCCAGCCGGTCCAGTCGCACACCGTCGCGACCCGCGAACGCCGCCTCGACCCGAGCAGTGGCCGCGGCCACGTCGTCCACCCGGGAGTTGATCTCACCGCTGGCGGCGTAGCGCTCGAACTCGGCGACCAGGTGCGACAGCCGGGTCGGCGGCTGCTGCGGGTCACCGAGGGCGGCGAGCACGTGCAGCGCGGCCAGCATGCCGGTGTCGGCGAACCAGAAGTCACGGAAGTAGTAGTGCGCGGAGTGCTCACCGCCGAAGACGGCGTCGTGGGTCGCCATCTCGGCCTTGATGAACGAGTGGCCGACCCGGGTACGCACCGGCACCCCGCCGGCCTCGGCGATCACCTCGGGCACCGCCCGGGAGGTGATCAGGTTGTGGATCACCGAGATCGGGCCACCGGCCGGATCCGCCGCGCGGGCCCGGGCGATCTCGCGCCGGGCCACCAGGGCGGTCACCGCACTGGGGCTGACCGGCTCGCCGCGTTCGTCGATCACGAAGCAGCGATCGGCGTCCCCGTCGAAGGCCAGGCCCAGGTCGGCGCCCCGGCGCACGACCTCGGCCTGCAGGTCGCGCAGGTTCGCCGGCTCCAGCGGGTTGGCCTCGTGGTTGGGGAAGGTGCCGTCCAGCTCGAAGTACATCGGGACGACGTCCAGCGGCAACGCGGGCAGGCCGGCGGCCGTGCCCAGCACCGCGGGCGTGGTCAGCCCGGCCATCCCGTTGCCCGCGTCGACCACCACCCGCAACGGGCGGATGCCGGACAGGTCCACCAGCGAGCGCAGGTGGGCCGCGTACCCGGCGAGCCGGTCCTCGGAGGTGATCGCGCCGGCCGCCGGGGCAGCCTGCGGGGACGCCGTCGCGGCTGCCGAGGAGGAGAGCAGGTCCTCGGCCCGGCGGCGGATGCGCGCCAGCCCGGTGTCCTGCCCGATCGGGCGGGCCCCCGCTCGGCACAGCTTGATCCCGTTGTAGGCCGCCGGGTTGTGCGAGGCGGTGAACATCGCGCCCGGGGCGTCGAGGGCACCGCTGGCGAAGTAGAGCCCGTCGGTGCTGCACAGCCCGATCAGCAGGACGTCCAGCCCGCGCGCGGCCGCCCCCTCGGCGAAGGCCCGGGACAGCTCGGGGGACGACGGCCGCATGTCGTGACCGATCACGACGCGGGTCGTGACCCCGCGCGGCGTCCGGTCACCGGCGACCTCCTCGGCGAAGGCGAGCCCGAGGGCGTGGGCAACCTCGGCGTCGAGCTGCTCACCGACCAGTCCGCGGACGTCGTAGGCCTTGACCAGCCCGGTCAGGTCCCGTCGCGCCGGCAGGTGGCGACCGGTGGCGGCTCCACCCTCGCGCAGGTCGATGGTGGGGCGGCCCGGCGAGCCGGGCCGGGCGGACGTCGCGCTCGCGTCGCTCACATCGGTCACCGTGGTCGACGTGGTCGTGGTCGTCCGGTGGTTCTGGGCACTCATCGGATGCAGGGCGCCGGTACCGCTGCGCGGTCCGGGTTCCCCATCCCCCTCTCGTGACGGTCG
>JAEUJN010000087.1 GCA_016794595.1 Kineosporiaceae bacterium | reverse complement strand
CAGCTCGTTCATCTGGTTCGACTGTTCGGTGTTGGCGAAGTGGGAGCCTTGCAGCCGCTTCTGGCGCATCCACAAATAGCGCAGATCGACAGTGGCGTTATAGCCGGTGGTGCCGGCGCAGACCACCACCATGCCGCCGGTGTCGCAGACGAAGATCGAGGTGGGGATGGTGGTTTCGCCGGGGTGCTCGAACACGAGGTTCGGCGTGCGCTTCTCGCCCAGCACTTCCCAGATCTTGGCCCCGAAGGCCCGCAC
Organism: Kineosporiaceae bacterium; assembly: GCA_016794595.1. Lineage (GTDB taxonomy): Bacteria > Actinomycetota > Actinomycetes > Actinomycetales > Kineosporiaceae > JADJPO01. The sequence continues at coordinate 64,077 of JAEUJN010000087.1, read as the reverse complement.
GCCTTTCATCCACTTGGCGTAGCCGACGTTGTCCTTCCAGTGTGGCAGCATCCCCCAGTGGTCGAAGTCGTTACGGTTGATGCAGCCCTTGGCCCCTAACTTCATGCAATAGTCGAATTTATCCTGGCCGGAGACCATGGCGATGGAGGTGGCACCGGCGGCCTTGGCGATCTGGATCGCCATCGAGCCGAGTCCGCCCGCGCCGCCCCACACCAGCACCACGTCGCCCTTTTTGACGGCGTTGGCGCCCCAGCCGTGCAGCATGCGCCAGGCGGTCGCCGCGACCAGGGTGTAGGCGGACGCCTCTTCCCAGTTCATGTGTTTGGGCTTGGGCATGCACTGCTGGGCCTGCACCTTGGTGAACTGGGCGAAGCTGCCCCAGTTGGTCTCGTAGCCCCAGATCCGGTACGTCGGGGAGTACATCGGGTCGCCGCCGCCGGTGACGGTGGGGCAATTGCGGTCCCACCGGCCGCAGTGGATCACCACCTCGTCGCCCACCTTGACGGTGGTGACGTCCTTGCCGACGGCATAGACGATGCCCGAGGCATCACTGCCCCCGATGTGGAACGGCTCCGGTTCGCCCTGTTGACCCCGGGCGAAGGCCTTGTTCCGGGCGCCGATGACATCGATCGGGACGCCGAGTCCGGCCCAGACATTGTTGTAGTTGATGCCGGCAGCCATCACGTACACCAGCACCTCGTCGTCGGCGATGGCCGGCACGTCGATGACCTCCTTCGCGAAGGCCTGCATCGGGGGGCCGAACCGCTCGGGGCGGATCAGCCAGGCGTGCATCTTCTGGGGGATCTCGCCCAGGGGCGGCATCTCCCCGAGGTCGTGGAGTTCCTTGGTCATCGAGGTGTCCTCTCGGTGGCGACGTTCTGGGTTGGGTGGCCGGCGGCTCTGGGCCGATCTCGGGGCGGTTCGTGGCGCGCCCGCGCGGCTGCCACGGCCTGGACGACCGCGGTGTCGAGTTCGGCGCCGTCCTGGAGGGAAACTCCGAGATCCTGCAGGCGACCGTCCGCGAGGTCGTAGATCCAGCCGTGCAGCATCAGCGACCGGCCCCGCTTCCAGGCGTCACCGACCAGGGTGGTGCGTGCGACGTTGCGCACCTGCTCGACGACGTTCAGCTCGCACAGGGCGCGCCAGCGCGTCTCGTCGTCCGGCAGGTCGGCAAGGATGCCCTCGTGCCGCTCCTCGACGTCCTGGATGTGCCGTAGCCAGTTGTCGATCAGTCCCAGGGAGGGGCCGGACATGGCCGCCTTCACCCCTCCGCAGCCGTAGTGGCCGCACACGATGACGTGCCGGACGCCGAGCACCTCGACGGCGTACTGCAGCACCGACAGGCAGTTGAGGTCCGTGTGCACCACGACGTTGGCCACGTTCCGGTGAACGAACACCTCACCCGGTTTCAGGCCGGTGATCTGGTTGGCCGGCACGCGGCTGTCGGAGCAGCCGATCCACAGGTAGGCCGGGCTCTGCAGGGCCGCCAGACCGGTGAAGAACTCGGGATCTGCCGCACGCACGTCCTCGGCCCAGCGGGCGTTCGCGGCGAACAGTTCCGGGAGGTACCTCATCAGGCCTCCTCTCCTCCTCCGTACTCGAGCTGCCGAAAGGCCCCTCCTGCCCGCGCCGACGTGCGGCACGTCCTCACGCGAGTCGTTGACAGGGCGCCGTTCAATTGCCGATGACAGTTTTGCGAATTCGGGTTCGCATTCTCAATGCCGAGGGGTGTGGCGGGCATCACCGCACCGTGTCCGGAGGACGATTACGGGAGAGGTCGGGAGCACCCGCTCGACCAGGCCGACCGGGTCGTAGGGATCACCCCCGCGTGGGCGGGGAGCACGAGCCCCCGGGCGAGCGCGGCCCGGGTCAGGGCGGATCACCCCCGCGTGAGCGGGGAGCACTCCCACGACGCCCGCGACGCCGCGTTCGGCGTCGGATCACCCCCGCGTGGGCGGGGAGCACAGACGGCGTCCGCGGCGGGGGTTGGGGGTGGTGGGATCACCCCCACGTGGGCGGGGAGCACCCGTGGTCAGGAACACGGGGGGGCGGCGCAGGGGGATCACCCCCGCGTGGGCGGGGAGCACGCAGGGCCAGGACATCGCCGTGCAGTCGCCAGGGGATCACCCCCGCGTGGGCGGGGAGCACAATCCCTCGGGGATGGCAGCTGTCTCCTCGCCAGGATCACCCCCGCGTGGGCGGGGAGCACGCTCGGGCGGTCGAGTTGGGTGACGTTGGTGTGGGATCACCCCCGCGTGGGCGGGGAGCACTGCACCAACCCCGACGCCGCCGCCCACGTCGACGGATCACCCCCGCGTGGGCGGGGAGCACCGCTCCATGATCTCGGTCATCTGCGACCACACGGGATCACCCCCGCGTGGGCGGGGAGCACACCGCCGGGCAGCGGTTCTACGTGCTCGTGGACGGATCACCCCCGCGTGGGCGGGGAGCACGTCTACGACACCGCCAATGACCCGGCGTTCGCGGGATCACCCCCGCGTGGGCGGGGAGCACATCCTCGGATTCTGGAATGGCCTCAAGGGCAAGGGATCACCCCCGCGTGGGCGGGGAGCACGCGCAGCCAGTCGTCGAGCACGCCCCGCAGCGCGGATCACCCCCGCGTGGGCGGGGAGCACACGATGACCGCGCAGGCCACGGCCTCGGTCTTGGGATCACCCCCGCGTGGGCGGGGAGCACCGAGTACCGGAGGGAGGGGTGACCATGGGCGGCGGATCACCCCCGCGTGGGCGGGGAGCACGACGTGGCTGACGAGCCAGCCGGGGGTGGCGGAGGATCACCCCCGCGTGGGCGGGAGCACCCGCGGGCCACGGACCGGGATCCGGCCGAACGCGGATCACCCCCGCATGGGCGGGGAGCACGCGACCTTCCACCCGATGGTCTGGGCCACCCGTGGATCACCCCCGCGTGGGCGGGGAGCACGGGTGACCTGTCGGCCAACTTCGGCCGTGCCGAGGGATCACCCCCGCGTGGGCGGGGAGCACGGCACGACCACCACCGGAAGGGCGCTTGAGATGGGATCACCCCCGCGTGGGCGGGGAGCACCAGAAAGGCGACTGACCCAGCGCGCTAGCGCGGGGATCACCCCCGCGTGGGCGGGGAGCACTCGAACATCATCGATGCGCCCATCGACCTGTTGGGATCACCCCCGCGTGGGCGGGGAGCACGTGGTCTTCCCGGGCGTGAACCGGCCGTCGGCGGGATCACCCCCGCGTGGGCGGGGAGCACGCCGCAGGGGCACTGGCGATCAACCAGGACGCCGGATCACCCCCGCGTGGGCGGGGAGCACTCGGCCGGCTGCGCGACCCGGCGCAGCGTTCGAGGATCACCCCCGCGTGGGCGGGGAGCACCTGTGCAAGACCGGGCACACGTCAGGCGCGAGCGGATCACCCCCGCGTGGGCGGGGAGCACCTGTCCTCGTCCAGCCCGACGTACATGCGTGCGGGATCACCCCCGCGTGGGCGGGGAGCACACGCCCATCTTGGATGGGCTCTGGCTGAGTGGGGGATCACCCCCGCGTGGGCGGGGAGCACCGGTAACGATTCACACCCCGGGACCGTCAGTCCGGATCACCCCCGCGTGGGCGGGGAGCACGTGATGCGTCGTGCGGCGGTCGTGATGAGAGTGGGATCACCCCCGCGTGGGCGGGGAGCACTGACCGTCTTCGCCCCGCGCCACCGCGAGGGTGGGATCACCCCCGCGTGGGCGGGGAGCACTCTGCCCTGGTTTCCTCGTCCTCACTCGCCCGAGGATCACCCCCGCGTGGGCGGGGAGCACGCAGCGACGGGCATCGAGACGTTCGAGGTGGCGGGATCACCCCCGCGTGGGCGGGGAGCACGCTCGGATGCAGGTGACTGCCTGACTCTGGCACGGATCACCCCCGCGTGGGCGGGGAGCACGCGATCCCGGCCGCGGACGTCGTCCGCCGCCTCGGATCACCCCCGCGTGGGCGGGGAGCACTCGGCCAGCCGGAACCCCGAGTTGCGGGTGTGCGGATCACCCCCGCGTGGGCGGGGAGCACCATGCGCACTCAATCAATCCGGATTGAGTGCGGGGATCACCCCCGCGTGGGCGGGGAGCACGTTCGCATGTTTGGCCGGCTGAGGCCCGAACGAGGATCACCCCCGCGTGGGCGGGGAGCACCGGTAACGATGCACACCCCGGGACCGTCCGCCCGGATCACCCCCGCGTGGGCGGGGAGCACCACGGTGAGTGGCAGGTGCACCGACAGGACAGAGGATCACCCCCGCGTGGGCGGGGAGCACACGATGCCCTCGACGCCGCACTCCTTGCACGACGGATCACCCCCGCGTGGGCGGGGAGCACGTCGTTGGAGGAGCGTGTTGCGGCGTTGGAGGCGGATCACCCCCGCGTGGGCGGGGAGCACGCACCAATACGACTCGCGGGGGTTTTCTTGGTGGGATCACCCCCGCGTGGGCGGGGAGCACAGAGGAACCCTCGCATGCCCACCTGCAGGAACGGATCACCCCCGCGTGGGCGGGGAGCACTGGGCGCTGCCGGTGCCGGTGGTGGCGTGCCGGGGATCACCCCCGCGTGGGCGGGGAGCACCTCGCCGTCGTCGTCCTCGGCATCTGCGAACCGGGATCACCCCCGCGTGGGCGGGGAGCACCGGCTCGGCGTGGACGACGACCGACGACAGTGCGGATCACCCCCGCGTGGGCGGGGAGCACGTCCTCCGGTCAGCGAGGAAGTTGGTGTCGGGGGGATCACCCCCGCGTGGGCGGGGAGCACACGGACCCGTTCAACTGGCAGACGTTGCCCATCGGATCACCCCCGCGTGGGCGGGGAGCACCTCACCCACCTCGACTGGTCCCTGAACCAGGGGGGATCACCCCCGCGTGGGCGGGGAGCACGTGACCCCGCCGGGAAGCAGCGCCGGAAAACGGGATCACCCCCGCGTGGGCGGGGAGCACTCGTCGCTGACGCCACCGCCGAGGTCGGCCGCCGGATCACCCCCGCGTGGGCGGGGAGCACTTCGCCGCCAACCCCGGCATCACCTCCGGCGATGGATCACCCCCGCGTGGGCGGGGAGCACGGCTGGCGCTACGGCGGCAACGACACCCCGGAGGGATCACCCCCGCGTGGGCGGGGAGCACTCAGCGTGAGGCGGCCCAGCGGTGCGGGCTCAGGGATCACCCCCGCGTGGGCGGGGAGCACGCCTGAGCGACACGCCCAGGGCCCCCCGTCCCGGGATCACCCCCGCGTGGGCGGGGAGCACTACCCGATGCGGTCGCTGCAGGCCTTCGCCGGGGGATCACCCCCGCGTGGGCGGGGAGCACGATCGGGTCGCGCCGGCGGTGCTGGGCGTGGAATGGATCACCCCCGCGTGGGCGGGGAGCACGAGGAAGGCGCCGGGTACCAAGCGCTGCTCGAGGGATCACCCCCGCGTGGGCGGGGAGCACGTCAGCCGGTCTCGGTAGCCGGACGCCCAGGCCGGATCACCCCCGCGTGGGCGGGGAGCACCCGGACGGGTAGGACGGGACGGCGGCGGCGATGGGATCACCCCCGCGTGGGCGGGGAGCACACGTAGCGGTAGAGCTCGAGCGTGCCGGACTTGGGATCACCCCCGCGTGGGCGGGGAGCACAGGGTGTGGGCCGCTTGGGATCCTGACGCACCGGGATCACCCCCGCGTGGGCGGGGAGCACGGCGTCAAGGTCCTGCAGTCCCAGATCGGCAACGGATCACCCCCGCGTGGGCGGGGAGCACGAAGGGAGCAACGGCACGATGTCCTCCGGCAGGGGATCACCCCCGCGTGGGCGGGGAGCACCCTGGTGGCGGCGTCGGCGGCGTCGTGTTTCGAGGATCACCCCCGCGTGGGCGGGGAGCACCCGATCAGCCAGGACACGATGGGTTGGGCCGCGGGATCACCCCCGCGTGGGCGGGGAGCACCCTTACCCCAGGTAACTCACCTAACGAAGGAACGGATCACCCCCGCGTGGGCGGGGAGCACCCGCCACCGAAGTGGCTGGCCATCGCTGACGCGGGATCACCCCCGCGTGGGCGGGGAGCACCCCCCACCTCCACCCCCCGACGTGCGGACACCCGGATCACCCCCGCGTGGGCGGGGAGCACGCTGCATCCAAGCCGGTGAACAACGGGGACACGGGATCACCCCCGCGTGGGCGGGGAGCACTTCCTCCTAGGCGCTCTTGCCCTACCCGTCCCAGGATCACCCCCGCGTGGGCGGGGAGCACACATCAGCGTCAGCCAACTCCGAGAACCGAGACGGATCACCCCCGCGTGGGCGGGGAGCATCCTCGTCCTCCTGCTCGGGACGACAGGGCTCCGGGATCACCCCCGCGTGGGCGGGGAGCACTCAGTGTCGTCACCACCACGACCGTCACCTCTGGGATCACCCCCGCGTGGGCGGGGAGCACCACGACGCGACCACTCGCACCGTCACGGCCATGGGATCACCCCCGCGTGGGCGGGGAGCACGCCGAGGAGGCGGTGGTGGCTGTGTCGTCCCTGGGATCACCCCCGCGTGGGCGGGGAGCACTACGACGTCGTCGTCATCGACTCCGGGTCCCACGGATCACCCCCGCGTGGGCGGGGAGCACTTGACCTGCACGTCGGTCAGGATGTCGAGGGCCGGATCACCCCCGCGTGGGCGGGGAGCACGCCGCCGAGTACGCCGGCATGCCCCCGGCCGAGGGATCACCCCCGCGTGGGCGGGGAGCACCTCTCTCTCCCCACGCCGCCCGGCGTCGGCCGGGGATCACCCCCGCGTGGGCGGGGAGCACACCCTGGCCGACTACGTCCTCAACGGCAACTCGGGATCACCCCCGCGTGGGCGGGGAGCACGCCTTCGAGGCGATGGCCGGCACGGTGATGGACGGATCACCCCCGCGTGGGCGGGGAGCACAGGGCCAATGCGGTGAAGGAATCGCCGACACCGGGATCACCCCCGCGTGGGCGGGGAGCACGACTTGATCAAGGTACTGCAGACCCTCAACCCGGGATCACCCCCGCGTGGGCGGGGAGCACGTGCGGATCATTGGTGCGCCTCTCAGTCAGGGGGATCACCCCCGCGTGGGCGGGGAGCACCCGTCGGTGGCGGCCGTGATCCGGTCGCCTGGGGGATCACCCCCGCGTGGGCGGGGAGCACGAGGACGACGGCGGGGCGGGTCGGCGCGGACGGGGATCACCCCCGCGTGGGCGGGGAGCACCCTCCCCTGCCACGGTGAGCGCTGTCGCCTCAGGGATCACCCCCGCGTGGGCGGGGAGCACCGGATGCTGGACACGCCGTGCACGGCCGCCGAGGGATCACCCCCGCGTGGGCGGGGAGCACGTGGTGGCGAGAGCGGCCCGGGTCCGGGCCTGCGGATCACCCCCGCGTGGGCGGGGAGCACACCATTTCCGGCCGGTGCGTGCCTTGCGTGAGAGGATCACCCCCGCGTGGGCGGGGAGCACTTGCCATGGCGGTGGGCGCCTTTCTTGTCGGTGGGATCACCCCCGCGTGGGCGGGGAGCACGCTCTGGGCGAGGTGTTCGCGAACTCGCTGACGGGATCACCCCCGCGTGGGCGGGGAGCACCCAGGGCCGCCGTGATCGTGCCGTCGATCGGGGGGATCACCCCCGCGTGGGCGGGGAGCACCAGGGCGGCCCCCGACGGGGCTCCTCGCATCAGGGATCACCCCCGCGTGGGCGGGGAGCACCGCCCCGTCGATGACCTCCGGGTCGATGACCCGGGATCACCCCCGCGTGGGCGGGGAGCACCCGAGCCGGTTACTGGCTGAGAGCCCTGCTCGTGGGATCACCCCCGCGTGGGCGGGGAGCACTGGAGAACTTACCCATCTTGTGTGCTCCTGACGGGATCACCCCCGCGTGGGCGGGGAGCACCAGACCATCACCCCGGCGCCGATGTCCGGCAAGGGATCACCCCCGCGTGGGCGGGGAGCACGCCAGCCACAGGAGTGCCTTCGCGTCCTTCCACGGATCACCCCCGCGTGGGCGGGGAGCACAACACCGGCTCGGTGGTCGTGTCGTGCAGCCCCGGATCACCCCCGCGTGGGCGGGGAGCACCGACTGTGAACGGGGTCGGCACCGCCACCGTCGGGATCACCCCCGCGTGGGCGGGGAGCACTCGAGGGAGTCGTACACGGTGCCGTCGATGGCCGGATCACCCCCGCGTGGGCGGGGAGCACACTGCCCCCACCAGGGGGCACCCCCTGCCTGGCGGATCACCCCCGCGTGGGCGGGGAGCACGATTCGCCGCTACTGCCCGTGCGTGACGGCCAGGGATCACCCCCGCGTGGGCGGGGAGCACGCGATCCGCGGCGGCTACCGGGTGTGGATCCAGGGATCACCCCCGCGTGGGCGGGGAGCACCACATGGCCGATGGCGCCGGGGTAGTGATTCGGGGATCACCCCCGCGTGGGCGGGGAGCACCTCGACTCCGGCGAGGTGAGGGTCATCGAGATCGGATCACCCCCGCGTGGGCGGGGAGCACTCATGCGCACTCAATCAATCGGATTGAGTGCGGGGATCACCCCCGCGTGGGCGGGGAGCACGCGGCTATCAGGGTTCGCCTCATCGGATATCGGGGATCACCCCCGCGTGGGCGGGGAGCACTGTGTGGTCATGATTGTTTCCTCTCGTGTGTGTGGGATCACCCCCGCGTGGGCGGGGAGCACGAACACCCGTAGTGGACCCCCTCGGGGATCCAGGGATCACCCCCGCGTGGGCGGGGAGCACTCGCTCAAGGAGTCGATCTCCTACGCGCAGCAGGGATCACCCCCGCGTGGGCGGGGAGCACCCGGCCCCGTAGCCGTTCCCCGGGGATCCGCCGGGATCACCCCCGCGTGGGCGGGGAGCACTGGTCGTAGTAGTCGGGTGTCAGCACGTCCCAGGGATCACCCCCGCGTGGGCGGGGAGCACCTGGTCGACCTGTGGGCGGGCTCGCTCGGGGTGGGATCACCCCCGCGTGGGCGGGGAGCACTCCGGGTCCACGGGTGCGCCGCCGGCGACCCAGGGATCACCCCCGCGTGGGCGGGGAGCACCAACCCGTTCCGAGCGCAACATGCTCTCGGCAAGGATCACCCCCGCGTGGGCGGGGAGCACACGTAGCGGTAGAGCTCGAGCGTGCCGGACTTGGGATCACCCCCGCGTGGGCGGGGAGCACATGATGGGGTCCTGCCGCGCGTTTCGCATGGGGGGATCACCCCCGCGTGGGCGGGGAGCACTGGACCCAACCGTTCTGAATCTGCTGATCGGCGGGATCACCCCCGCGTGGGCGGGGAGCACGCTGACGACGCGGCGTGGGCGATGCTCTCGACGGGATCACCCCCGCGTGGGCGGGGAGCACACCGACGGCCTGGCCGGCGCGGCCACCCGCAAGGGATCACCCCCGCGTGGGCGGGGAGCACGAGGTCGGGCTCGCTTGCCTGGGCGGCGGCCAGGGATCACCCCCGCGTGGGCGGGGAGCACTTCGCGGTCCTGCAGAATCCAGCCTTCCAGGCGGGATCACCCCCGCGTGGGCGGGGAGCACGCGAACAGGCTGTCGGGGTTGTAGGTCGCTGGCGGATCACCCCCGCGTGGGCGGGGAGCACCGGGATCACGACACATCGAGATCGAGTCGAACGGGATCACCCCCGCGTGGGCGGGGAGCACTCGGCGTTCGGTTGGTCGCCGGGTCGGGTGACGGGATCACCCCCGCGTGGGCGGGGAGCACGAGGGCTCGTCGTGAAGGATCGTCCGCCACGTGGGATCACCCCCGCGTGGGCGGGGAGCACTAGCTGGCGGTGCCGTCTCCGTCCAGGACCCAGGGATCACCCCCGCGTGGGCGGGGAGCACGAGCGGCGTCGGTGCAAGGGGTGTGCCCGGCAGGGATCACCCCCGCGTGGGCGGGGAGCACGTCGGTGGAGTGGTGGCCGCCGGAGCGGCCCTGGGATCACCCCCGCGTGGGCGGGGAGCACGGGTTGCCCAGGTCGACCGGGGGAACGGAGGAGGGATCACCCCCGCGTGGGCGGGGAGCACGCCAGAGCAAGTCCCGACGGAGGAAGGCCGATGGGATCACCCCCGCGTGGGCGGGGAGCACTCCACCACGTACAGGGCGCCGTCGCCCAAGTCCGGATCACCCCCGCGTGGGCGGGGAGCACCGTCGTAGGCCTGCCGAGTGTGCCGCAACACGGGGATCACCCCCGCGTGGGCGGGGAGCACGGTGCCGCGGCAGCCGGCGCCGCGGTCGGCGCCGGATCACCCCCGCGTGGGCGGGGAGCACTTCCAGGGCTGCTGCGTGGACCCGGTCGGGCACGGATCACCCCCGCGTGGGCGGGGAGCACGTGTAGCCCTGCGTCTCCAGGAACTGAGACTCGGGATCACCCCCGCGTGGGCGGGGAGCACGTCAGCAGGTCCGTGCGCACCAGGGCGCCCCGGGGATCACCCCCGCGTGGGCGGGGAGCACTGGCCCTGACCGCAATGGACTTCGGGAACGATGGGATCACCCCCGCGTGGGCGGGGAGCACCAACTGGCTGATCTCCAAGCGCCGCGGGGGCATGGGATCACCCCCGCGTGGGCGGGGAGCACGACCCGGTGCAGGAGTGCGGGTATGGTCTGCACGGATCACCCCCGCGTGGGCGGGGAGCACCGGTCTACATCGATTCGCCGTACGGCGTCTGGCGGATCACCCCCGCGTGGGCGGGGAGCACGACGTAGTCCTCTCACTATCGTTTGTCTTCTCCGGATCACCCCCGCGTGGGCGGGGAGCACGTCTCCCGGGAAGGCACCACGGACACCGGCCTGGGATCACCCCCGCGTGGGCGGGGAGCACAAAGTTTCGTGGTCGTGGGAACAGCGGTAATAGGGATCACCCCCGCGTGGGCGGGGAGCACCGACAGGGGACGGCCAACACGCCGTGCATCCTGGGATCACCCCCGCGTGGGCGGGGAGCACCCGACGGCGGCCTCGTCGCGGGGATTGCCGGGCGGATCACCCCCGCGTGGGCGGGGAGCACATGATCACCACTCACCCACAGGGCGGCTACGCGGGATCACCCCCGCGTGGGCGGGGAGCACGTCGCCGCGGGCGGCCTGCTCGGCGCGGTCGCGGGATCACCCCCGCGTGGGCGGGGAGCACATCGGGCTCTTGATGATCGTCCCCTCTTCGAGGGGATCACCCCCGCGTGGGCGGGGAGCACGGCGTGGCCAGGTCACACCCCCGAGGAGCAGGGGGATCACCCCCGCGTGGGCGGGGAGCACGCTGCGGTGGCGAGGACGTTGGATGGCGTCGGGGGATCACCCCCGCGTGGGCGGGGAGCACGATACGTCGGGGAACACGTTCCGCGCGTTGGTGGGATCACCCCCGCGTGGGCGGGGAGCACGTAGACCGGCTGGGCCCGATCGTGTCCTCGACAGGATCACCCCCGCGTGGGCGGGGAGCACATCCTGCTCGGCCGGTTGACGTCGCTGGATTTCGGATCACCCCCGCGTGGGCGGGGAGCACCGTCGCATGACCGGCGGGGTCGGTGGTTGTCGGGGATCACCCCCGCGTGGGCGGGGAGCACGCTGGTCCCAGAGCTGGCCCCCGAGCTGGCGGAGGATCACCCCCGCGTGGGCGGGGAGCACACCGAAAGGGCCCAAGGCGCAATGCGTTTCACAGGATCACCCCCGCGTGGGCGGGGAGCACACTTGCTGACCAGCACGAATGTAAGCCATGTGCGGGGAGCTCATTCAGCTTCGTCCGCACGTGGCGCTGGTCGTCGGGGAACACTGCCGCCACGGAAGCGTCGGCGGCGGGCGGCGATGCTCCAGTTCTCAGGGGGTGCTTTGGTGGGGGCTGGATGTCCTTCCATCGGAGGCCGTCGCATGAGGTAGATCCCTTCGTGATCCTCGGGGATCCAATCATGCCCGGACACGCGGAAGGCAAGTCGCTGCTCGCCGGCTCGCGAATAGATCATGATCGCCTTGCCGGACTCGAGTTCGCTGATGATCCTCGCCCAGAGCAGATCTCTGACTCGGGCCGGCAGATACCCGACGAAGACGCCCGGGGCCACCTCCAGAAGCCAGCGGGTCAGCTGGCCACGCAGACCGACCGGTGCCGCGGTCAGGATCACGACGATCATGGCTACCAGTCGAGGTCGTAGTTCTGGCCGGCCGCGACCGGGTCTGCCTTGTCGTCCCAGAGTTGCAGGACCTCCGCATAGACGTCGTCCTGCTCCTGCCCGGGCAGCAGCAGGTGGCGCACATCGGCGACGCACCGCTCCACCAGCCTCGCCTTGTGAATGGCGTCGCGCATCACGCGCCGGGTATGGGCGCCGATGTCCTCCGGTTCGGCGGCGGCCGCCTCGAACGCCATCGGGATCACGAGATCCGCCTTGTACAGATCCGCCACGTCGTAGATGAACGACCGATCGTTGCCGGTATGAACGAAACCGAGCCCCGGAGCGCATCCGAGCGCCACCACGGCGGCATGCACCGCGCCGTAGAGCGCCGAGTTTGCCGCGGACAGGGCCTTGTTGACGGCGTCCGCCCGGTCGAACTTCCCTGGTATGTAGTCGCGCTTGCGCCACGGAACGTTCGTGCGCTCGCTGTGTTCGCGGTAGGCCCGCTTCACCCGGGCGCCCTCACGACCCCGCAACTGCTGCATGGTCAACCCGGAGGTGTCCTCGCCAGGGAAACGCATCGCGTACATCTCCCGCGCCACCGCCAAGCGGCTGCGCTGGTTGCTGACCAGGCGCGCCTGCGCATCGAGTAACCGCGACGAGCGCGCCAACGGGCGTCCGTGCGCGTAGTAGCGGACGCCACGTTCGCCGACCCACACCACGGTCGAGCCGCTCTCGGCCATGAGCATCACGGCGTGGTGGCTGATGCTCGTCCCGGGACCGAGCAGGAGCGTTCCCACGGTCGCCGAGGGGATGTGCACTGTTCCACGGGCATCGGTGCTCGTGATGGCATTCGCGTCCCGGTGGATTACGGCGTGCTCGAGGTAGATGAACGACATGCGGTCCTCGGCGCGCAGCAGTTCGTGGGGCGTGGCCGGCGGTGCCCCGGGGATCTTCCCGGTCATGGCGGTGTGATCGGCGCCAGTGTCATCAGCCCGCAGCCGTAGGCCTTCGCGTGTCCCATCCCGCCGATCAGTGCCTGGCGCAGCAGCTGCGGGTCTGTGACCTCGAGCGTGCCCTCGAAGACCACGGTTGTCACGGTGACGCGCGCTTCCTTGCGCTGGAACGTCCGCACGGCGCGCTGGTGAACCAGGCTCATCGGTGCGCTGTCCTTGGCTTCGGGAATGGCGAAACCCCAGCCTGGCGAACGGGAAACGAGCCACGTGGCCTGCTGCTCAACGGTGACGTGGCCGAACCGCTGGGTGCTTGCCCCGGGCCGGCGTCGCCCCGAATGCGTGGGATTGGCAGTCAGTCGGAAGTGCCAGGCCTGCCCCTCGGCGAGCCGATTCAACAGCGGCATGTAGTCACGGGTCTGCCATCCGGTGGTCGCCGGCCACCCCGCCTGTTCGACAACATGGGTGAAATCCGGCGGCTGAGGGCTGACCGTGTACAGCACGTGACGGTGGTCTGCAGAGTCCAACCGCCACAGCACTCGGCCCGGCGCGGAGTCAAGCTCGGTGCGGGGGAAGGCGAATCGGACGGCGGCGTGCAATGCGTGCGGCGAGGCGAGCAACGGTCGGGCTCCCCGCCGTCTCGGATTGATCTCACATCGGGACAGGTACATCAGCCCTCCAGAGCGGCCATGGGGTCGTGCCCACCGACTCCGGCCGGCACCGGGCCGGTGGTGGCCCGCTGCCCGTCCGGGTTGTCGAGCAAGACCCGGTAGCGCACGACGGCGCGGGTCGCGTACTCGCGGTGGGTCGGGTCGAACGAGCGAGGGATGTCGCGCAGGGTGAACCGGGTCGCGTCCGGGCGGTGGACGTCATCCGGGCCGGCATCGACGATCACGTCGACCGATACGACGCGCTCGGACCGCTCCCGGTGTCGCGTCGATGCCTTCCATGGCTCCTGCTCCAGGGCGGCTCGCAGCCCGAGCTTGCGCACGCCCAGATCGAGCGGCAGCGTCGGTGAGCAGGAGCGACGACCCAGGTAGAGCGGGAACCGCGGACGGCGCACCGCCTCCTCCAGGGTCGCGATCACCTCCGTGGGTCCCTCGATCGCTGCCAGAAAGACCGCGTCCGCCAGGTAGTAGCGGTGGGAGAGCGGCATCGAGGTTCCGTCGGGTCGATGGGCGGTGTGGAAGTCGCGGATCAGCGCGCCGGGCTGGTCGAGCCTGACTCCGAGGGAGAGCTCGAGCAGGTCCTCGAGCGAATCCGTTCGCCGGCGGCCCAGCGCGGCGGCCAGCAAGCCGACCACCCCGCTCTTGGTCGGATGGTCCAGGGTGGTGCGGTAGGTGAACCGGCTGGAGGCACCCCACGACTGCATCGGTGCAGCCAGGCGGAGCAACAGGGTGCTCATCACGCGCCGCTGATCCGCTCGCGCAGTGCAGCTCCGAGCGCGTCGTCCAGATCGCCGGCCGATACTCGCTGCCCGAGCGCCTCCAGCGGCTGCACCCGGTCGCCGATGCCGACCACCCACGAGGCCACCGGCGCCCCGTAGGCATCGGCCACCTCCTTGGCGTACCCGCTCAGCCGACCGATGGACTCGATCACGTGCCCTCCGGTGCCGACCGCACTCACCGGCTCCTCGAAGGCGCCGACCAGCGAGATGGGGCGATCCTGCCGCAGGGTGACCAGTACGGCGTCCGGCAGGGTGTTGTTGGCGAAGGTGTTCTGCTTGCCGGTCGGCATGCTGGTCAGGAACGCCCGGACGAAGGCGACCGTGGCGCGGACGGTGGCCTCGGCGTCGCCCAGATTCGCCTGCAGGGCTTGCAGGTCCACCGTGGCGTAGCGGTAGAGGGTCGAGGAGTTGAACTCGACGGTGCCGATCATGCCGGCGCCCGCATCCTCGTCCGTGCTGTCCTGTTTACGGTCGTCGACCGCGGTGAAGTAGTCGAACTCGGTGTTGACCGCATGGGTGCTGATGGCGTGCGCCACCTGCGCCGCGGCGTCGACGTTCAGGTCGCTGATGTCGGCCACCATGCGGCCGAACAGCGCAAGGTCGATCGAGTTGTCGGCCTTGAACACTGCGCCCGCCGACTTCTTGTCCAAAGCCGATCCGCTGCGGTCGGCGTCGATCGCCAAGCCGGCCAGGGACTGGATCTGGCGGGCGCTGAGGAAGATCAGATAACCGGACTCCTCGACGGTGTTGGTCGCCTTGCGGGGCGCGGCCACCTTGATCCCTGCAGCCGTGACCACCCCTTTGGCCAGTTCGTTGGCCCGATCGGCGAGCGTCCCGTCCCGATCCGTGATTGCCTCAGCGATCACCTCGACCACTCGCTTGGTGCGCACCCCCAGGTCCGAACGATCGAGGTGGGTCCGGAAGGCGTTGCGTGCAGCCCGTTTCCACGCCTGGCTGGAGACCCGTGCCCGCCGGACGCCGCCGTACACGGCCGACTTCGGGCTGCCGGTGTCGTCGCGGTTGACATTGCTCGGCGGCACGGTCTGGATGACGTGGATGTCGATCAGGGTGCGGGTCACGGGAGGTCCTCCGGGTCAGTGTCGTGGTCGGTCTGGTCGCTTGGCTGGTGAGGGGTCTGGGGGTCGGTGGATGCGGCGGTCTGGGATCGGCCGTGGATCCGGTGGTAGTCACGGCCCCAGCGCAACAGGACGCCGGGTGCGCGCTGGCGGGACTGCAGGGCATCGAGGTCTTCGGCGAGTCGGCCGTAGTCGAGCGGGATCGGGGGATCGGCACTGCGGAACTGCTGCACCAAGCCCCTGAGTTGGTAGGCGATCTCGTCGTAGGAGGTGGCGGAGATCAGGGCGTCGAACCGCCGGCGGACGGCGCCCTCGCGCTCGGCGTCGCCCAAGGCGTCGCGGGAAGCGACCAGCGCTCGGACGGCTCGGCCGAGGGACCACCCCCGTTGATGGACCCGGACCCGTTGGGATTGCTGGTGCACCGCGTAGAGGGTGAGCGCGGTGTGCACCGCCCGCTCCGAGGGGGACGGCTCATCCGTCCGGCTGGCGAAGGGGACCCCGTCCAGCGTGAGTTCCCAGACGGCGGGATCCTCACCCGGCGCGGTCGTGATGGCGCGGCGGAGCCGGGCCAGTCGCGAGTCCGCCCGCCCGGTGCGGTTGTCCCGGAGGTACTCGGCCTGCAGGGGTTCGACCCTGGAGCTGACGAAGGTCGCCAACTCCCGTTGTGCCGCATCGTGTTCGGTGGCGGTTGGGGTGCTCATGCCGACTCCTCTTCCTCGGGGGAGATCTCGACGGGGGCAATGGTTTGGTGGGCGTAGGGCAGGGCTTGATGGAGCTTGCCGAGGAACCAACGGTGCGCCAGCCCGGCATCCAGCCGTCGCTTGTTCACCGAACGCCCGACGAGTGCGGCCGGGCCGGCGGCCGCCAACCAGGACCCGGCCACCTCCAGCGCGATCGCCCGGACGGTCTCCTGCCAGCGGGTGGTTGCCGCGAGCGCATCGTCGCGACCGACGGTGGTGAGCCACTCACGGAACGCGTGGTCGAGCGCGTGGTAGAGCTCGGCCCGTCCGGCCTCGCGCGGGTGCTCGGACTCATCGCCACCCATCCCGGCCGCCCTGGCCAGGTTCTGGCGAAAGTCCGCGGCGGCCTTGGCCACGTCCGCGGCAGCCTGTACCGCGTCCAGGGCGGCCGTCACCAGGTCGGGCCGATCGCCGTCCAGCAAGGTGGCGGGCAACCGCACCACGTCGTCGGTGAGCTCCTCGACGATGGCGTTCTGAGTTCCGTAGGCCAGGCCGACGGCGCGTACCGGGATCAGCGCGTCCGCCGGGAGTGCATCCTCGTAGCGAAGGACGCGAGTCCAGCGGATCAGCGCCGGTGCCAAGCGCGGGGCCGGTTCCACGCCCCGCCCTCCGTCGGTCTCTGGAAGGGCCTGGCTGAGCAGAGCCTCCAGCCCGCGCCAGAACGAGCGCGCCGGATCGTGCTGAGCGGGCATGTAGGTCGGTCGGCCGAGCTTCGCGGTCTGCGGCTTGCTGTAGCGCCAGGCCGTCATCGGCTCCCAGCGCCAGGTGTTCTGCGGGGCCATCCGATCGCCTTGGCAGAGCAGCACGCCGCTCACCCGATCGCGATCGCCCACCAGGCGAACCCGGCGGCTCTGCCAGGTGTAGAGGTCGATCGGCCCGCGGGGCAGCCGCCCCGGCGCCTCCTCGGTGGGGCCGAGCTGCGCCCGCTCCCAGGGCGGCAGATCGTCGGGGCCGGAGTCGATCAGGCTGCCGGCATCGGCCCAGGCTCCGAGGTTGAGGAGCAGCGTCTCGCGCAGCGTCGTGCCCTCGAGGAACACCCCGCCGATCTGACCCGCCCAGCCGGTGCCGATCGGGTAGCCCTTGCCGCTCTTGACGCGGGGGTCCCGGGGATCGCCGGATCGAATGCCGGACGGATCGAAGGCATGTGCGTGCACCAGCCAGCGCGCCGCCTCCGCGGCGGTGATCGACTCGATCCCCGGACCCAGGCGGGTGGTGAAGAAGGGCAGCCCGTTGGGGACGTCGGCGATCAGCTTGTCCAGGCCCGATACCTCGCCCTTGCCCGTGGCGAGGTCGGCGACCTGGAAGAACGGCCGCTGCGGGTGGAACAGGTCGAACCGGTCGTGGAACACCCCCAGGTAGCTGGTCACCGCCGTCGCCAGGCGGTCCCCGTCCGATCGCAGGGCGCGCCAGGTTGCGATGTCGCCGGGGCCTGGCCCGCCGTCCGGCCGGCGCAGGCTGCGGTGCAGAATCGCCAACAGCAGGCGCAGGATGGCGAAGGACTGGGTGGGGAGCTCGCCGACGATCGCGGCCGCCTGATCGGCGTCCCGGACGACGGTGAGCAGGGACTGCTCGCTCACCTGCCCGTCGAGTCCGAGCACCGGGATCCACGGCTCGTCGACGAGATTGAACGTGGAGTGCTCAGTGGGCATCGCGTGCTACCTCCAGCCCGGTCAGGGCGTCGTAGGTGAAGGACAGTCCGGCGAGCCGGGTCGGGCCGTCGCGGTCGAGGATCAGCAGCAGCTGACCGCGCAGCGCTGCGTCGTCCTGCCAGGGCCGGAACCAGTTCTCGTGCAAGGCATCCAGGAGGGCCGCACCGCTCGTGCCCGCGGAGATCCAGGACGGCAGGCGCAGGCTGCACCCCGCGAGCGCGTGCGCGAGGGGCGACGCCGGACGGCTGTGCGGCTCGACGAATGCTCCCGCGCCGTCGAAGTCGCCGTCCGGCAGGTGCAGCGATCCGTCGCCGTGGCGGCACAGCAGCAGCACTTCGACGCTGTCGTCGCCGTCGCGCACGGCGGCCCGCCCCCGGGCGTCGTCGTCCGCCTCGCCGACGTTCGCGTACAGCCATCCCAGGATCGGCTCGCCCGGTGGTTGCGGTGCGGCGAGCAGGAAGTCCTCGGCGTGTTGGCGTCGCACGGCCGTCTCGGCGAGGTCGCGGTCCCGAGCCCCGCTCATGACCGCCTGCCATGATGGCGGGCCGATGACGGTGCCGGCGTACACCTGCTCGACCAGGGCGGGGATGTCCTGCGGCAGCTGCCACGGGCCGCCGGCACGTGCCGCCTCGAGGATCGGCCAGGCCGATCGGTAGAGCAGGTGACGGCCGTACACGCGAGCCGAGCCGGCCACGGGCTCGGGCGGCTCGCCGTCCCAGTCGCTCACCCCGGTGATCAGGCACCGTGCCTCGCGCAACCGGACGGGACGTTCGCACTCACCGTGCCCGCGTCGGTGGCGGTGCATCCGGCCGATGCGTTGCAGCAGCAGATCGATCGGTGCGAGATCGGTGACCAACAGGTCGAAATCGATGTCGAGGGACTGCTCGACCACCTGGGTCCCGACGACGATCATCCGTGGCGGGCGCTCGGTCGCGCCGGGAGGGCCGAACGTCGAACGGAGCCAGTCGTCGTTGGCGATCCGGTCATGACCCATGAAGCGGGCATGGACCAGGCGCACGTCAGCCCCGAAGCGCTCGGTCAGCGCCGCAGCCGCCTCCTGCGCCCGCCGAACGGTGTTGCGGACGACGAGCGCGCACCCGCCGTCCGCGAGGTCGTGGTCGAGCCTGGTCACCAGGGTGTCGAGGTCGTCGGGCAGGACCTCGACGGTGACGTCGGTGCGCCGAGCGTCCGATGCGGGCACCGGCTCGGCGACGATGCCGTGCTCGCTCGCCAGCGTGATCACCGGATAGGCGAGTGACGGGTGCGCGTCGAGTGCGGCAGCTGCCTCGAGGGCAGGGGCAGGGGCGCCGGGATCGGCCCACGGGTTCCAGTCGACCGCGGCCGAGGGTGGCCGAGTGCGGCTGGCCAGCCCCCGGCGGTAGGCCTCGCAGAGGTCGTGACGCCGCTGCGGCGGGAGGGTCGCCGAGAGCAGGATGACCGGCACGCCGTAGGCCCCGAGCCATTCCAGGGCTCGGCTGAGGTAGACGTTCATGTAGGCGTCGTACGCATGCACCTCGTCGACGATCACCACCTTGCGGGCGATGCCGAGATGACGCAGCGCCAGATGCCGGGCCTTGAGCGCGACGAAGAGCAACTGGTCGATGGTCCCGACGACGAAGTCGGCCAGGCTGCCCTTCTTGCGTCCCGTCGTCCAGGGCTCGACGTACGTCTCGACCGCACAGGAGTGCGAGAGTCCGCCGGATGCCGGTTCGTCGTGCTCGTCTCGCGCGACGTCGGTCGGCTTGCCCAGCCAGCGGAGATCGCGGTAACTCGGGTTCAGCCAGGACTTGCCATGGGCGAGCACCAACGAGTGCGCCGATCGCCTGCCGGGCTGGGCGTCGTCAGGCAGCCGATCGAGCCAGTCGAGGACCCGGGCGAACATCGCGTCGGTGGTTGCCTGGGTGGGCAACGCGACGAAGCAACCACCCGCACCGCTGTTGTGGGCGAGGACCTCGGCAGCGAGCAGGGCCGCCTCGGTCTTGCCCTCACCCATCGCCGCCTCGATGACCATGATGCCGGGCACGGGCAGCCGCTCGGCTGCGGCCAACGCCGCCCGCTGCACGGGGCGGGCGCCTGCGCTGATGCCGAATCGATCGGCCAGCCGCTCGTCGGGTGTGGTGTGTCCGGGATTCGGACGCCAGGCGTCGGGCAGGTCGAGCCGGCGCATCGCGGCGTCGGCGCGCCGCTTGGTCGGCTCGAGCTGCGCCATGCCCTGCGACTGGCGGATCAAGGGGAAGTACTCACTGTTGCTGGCGATCCAGTCGGCCATGATGACCAGACCGGTCAGGAGCACCTGCGCCGGCTGCGACAGTTGGACGGATGACCAGGCCTGCCACAGTTCGGCCGTCTGCGTGACCCGTGCCGCCTCGTCGATGAGCTGTCGTTGAGCCTCACGCCAGGGGCCGTCGCCGAGGTGTTGGCGTCGTCCTCGGGCGTCGAGCAGGTCCCCCCGGTCGGGGGGAATGCCGTGGTGACCGCCGATGACCACCGCGAATTGGGCGGCCGCTCGCCGGTCCCACCCCTGCTCAGTGAGCCAATCCTGCAGGATCACCTGACCGGCGAGCGCATGGCGCAGCTCGCGGGACGCCTCGGGTGGGAGGCGGGAGTCGACGCGTAACCCGTTCTCGGCCATGAGGTCGAGCAGGTAACCACTGCTTCGGCGGGCTTGGACGGCGAAGGCGGGTGTCGCCTTGCCGACGTCGTGAACGGCGGCCAGGAACCGGACGACGCTGCGACCGTGCGGCAGTCCGCCGAAGGGCGCGGCGATCAGTGTGCGCAGACCCGGGCTCAACCAGTCGTCCCAGAGCATCCCCGCGGCCGCGCCGCTGTCCGTCAGGTGCTGCGACAGCGGCAGCCACAGCTTCTCGTTCGTGGCCGGATCGAATCCGGTCTTCCCCCATGCGAGGTAGGTCGTCATGCCTCCCCCTCCTACGTCCAGCAGCCTGCCACGGACCACCGACAGGTCAGCACGATCGGGAAGCGCTCCTCCAAACGGATGATCATCCGCGTGGCAGATCGCCTTCCGCTTCGTTCGAGGTGGCCCTCTCGCACCACCCGTCGGGTCCCCTTCGGTGGGCAGCTGTCGGGTTGCGGCCGCCGCTGCCCACCGACCCCGCATGCGCGGGGAGCAGGACCGTGTCCCGATCAACAGCAACGCCGATCATCGGATCACCCCCTCATCGAGGGGATTTATCAACAATATGATAGGGGTAGCTGTACAAGCTAGACCTCTTGCTAGGGTGTGCCGTGTGATCCGGGGCGACAATCGTGGAGCGGCCAAGCGGCAGGTCTTCGTCGATGAGTCGCTCACATCGGCACTGACGTTGGTGGCTGTCTCGTTCCCGAGTGACGCCGTGGTCGAGACTCGCAGGCGGGTCCGACAACTGTTGTTGCCCCAGCAGACGCACCTGCACTTCACCCGCGAAGGGAACGGGCGTCGCCGGCTGATCATCAAGGCGATGATGGAACTGGACCTGGCCTGCGTGGTCTACGAGTACGCCGGGCGGGAATCGATGCGGGCAGCGCGGGGACGATGCCTGGAGGCCCTTGTCGACGACCTGGCCGATTCCGCCTGTGAACGACTGGTCATCGAGAGCGATGAGTCGTTGCGTGGCAGTGACCGGAGGACCCTCTACGCAGCAGTCCGCGACGCGAAGATCGAACACTCTCTTGCGTACGTTCACGTGAGCAAACGCGGGGAACCCCTGTTGTGGGTCGCGGATGCGCTGGCGTGGTGCTGGACCCACCGATCCTGGCGTAGCGAGTTGAACGGCCCGGAGATCGTGGTGCGCAGGGTTGCTGATCGGCCTTGAACAACGCGAAGCCCGGCTCACCAACCGTCCGGATGGCTGCCGGGCTCACTTCCGTGGGCTAGTGCTCACGGCATGACCAGTATCGGCTTCGCGGCTTGCGAATTCAAGGCGATTGCGTCACGGTGCCGCACGCGACCCTACGGCCGGCTGGTGCTCCGCTGCTGATCACTCCGTCAGCTCTTGGTGCACCATCGCTGAGTATGCAGATTTAGCTATCGGCCACGCAGCTCTCGGTGATCTCGGCGACGTCCACCGCGGCCCGGCGGGTGGTGGCGGTGCTCACCGCCTCGAGCACCGCCTGCACCTGGAGTGCCTCGGCGAAATCCGGCATCGGGGCGACCAGCGCGTCGTCCGGGCGCCCGCCGAGGGCATCGAGGATGTCGGCAGCCTGGTGGGTGAAGGTGTGCTCGTAGCCGATCGGGTGCCCGGGCGGCCACCAGGCACCGACCCAGGGGTGGCCGGCGTCGCCGTCGCACACCTCGATCGTGGTCCAGCCGCGGACGGCGCGCTCGGCCGTGGCGTCGTGGTACGCGAGCCGGCCCATCTGGTCGAACCGGAAGCTCAGCGCCCCGTGCTCGCCGTGGATCTCGAACCCGTGCGCGTTGTGGTGACCGGTGGCGAACCGGGTGGCCTCGAACGAGGCCGTCGCTCCGCCGTCCAGTTCGGCCAGGAACAGCACCGCGTCGTCCACGGTGTGGCTGGGCACGTACGTGCGCATCAGCGAACCTGCGATGCGGGTGATCTGCTCGCCGGTGACGAACTGGACGGCGTCCACGATGTGCGCGGCGATGTCGCCGAGCGCCCCCGACCCGGCCACGGCGGCGTCGAAGCGCCACACGTCGTCCGCGCCGATGCCCCACTGCGACAAGTAAACCGCGCGCACGTGACGGATCGCGCCGAGGCGGCCGGAGCGCACCAGCGCCCGGGCGAGCGCGATCGCCGGCACGCGGCGGTAGCTGAACCAGACGAAGGTCCGGACGCCGCGCGCCGCCGCCCGCTGTGCCGCAGCGGTCATCTCGGCGGCGTGGGCGAGGGTGTCGGCCAGGGGCTTCTCGCAGGCCACGTGCGTGCCCGCCTCGAGCGCACCGATCGCCGCCTCGGCGTGTACGTCGTTGGGGGTGCAGATGTCGACCAGGCCGATCGCGGGGTCGCGCACCAGCGCCGCGACGTCCGTGGTGGCGTGTTGCCAGCCCCAGCGCGCGGCGAAGGCGTCGGTCGCGGCGGCGTCGCGTCCGGCGACGGTGTGCAGCACCGGGGTGATCGGCGGGTCGAAGAACCGGGTGGCCTGGGTCCAGGCATTGGCGTGGGCGCGGCCCATGAACTTGGTACCGATCATGCCGATCGCGAGGTCCGTCATGGCCGGAGTGTAGGGAGCCTGTGGGCCGCTCGGCGTAGCGTGAGCGCGTGCCCACGTCCCCTCGCGCCGGGTCGGCGTCGCGCGCAGGGGCCCTGGCGCGGCAACTGCTCGACGCGCAGGTGACCCACCACCTCGAGCAGCTGACCGGTGACCGGCTGCCCTCGACCGTGGCCGGGATCGTCGAGGGGCTGTGGACCGCGGGGAGTCGTCACCCGATCGAGGAGCTGCTCGATCGGCAGGCCGTCACCGAGATCGTGGTGCGAGCCCTGGGCACCGTGCCGGCCAGTGTCGCGGTCGGCGGCATGGTCGACCTCGTGGTCACGGTGCTGCACGACGGCCCCGCCGAGGACCACGTGCTCGGGGATCTCATCGAGCGTGAGCGGGTCGAGGCGCTGCTCGACGCGCTGGTGAACCTGCACCCGGTGCTGCAGCGGCTCGGCGATCGCCTGGCCGAGGTGCCCCTGGTGGGAACCATGGCCTCGCGGTTCATGACCCGCATCGTCGGCGAGGTACTGCAGGCCAACAAGGCGGTGGCCGGCAAGGTGCCCGGGTTGGGCTCGCTGATGTCGCTGGGCACCAGCGCCGCCTCGCGGGTGATGGGTGCGGCGGACCGGCAGCTCGAGGGCCTTCTCGGGGACACCATGGATCGGGGTGGCGCGTTCGCGGTGCGACGGCTGAACCGGATCGTCATCGAGACGTTGCGTGATCCCACCACCCGCGCGGCCGCCCTGCAGGCCTGGGGGCTGCTCGCCCAGGAGCAGGTGTCACTGGCCGACCGGGTGAGCCCGGAACAGCTCGGCGACCTGGCCGACGCCCTGTACGACGTGGCGATCGGGACCCTGGGATCCGAGCCGGCAGCACAGCTCGCCGAGGTGGTCATCCATGGCTTCTTCGACCGCTTCGGAGGGTATTCGCCCACGGAGCTGCTGGAGGAGCTCGAGCTGACCCGCGAGGACGTCGTCCAGGATCTGGTGCGCCTCGCCCCCACGGTCATCGAGGCGTTGCGTGCCTCCGGTGATCTGGAGCGATTGCTGCGGGCCCAGCTCGAACCGTTCTACTCCTCACCCGAGATCGGCGCCCTGCTCGGCTGACCGGGTGGTGCCGGGTCAGCCGCGAGCCGTTGACCTGCCTGAACCTACACCTACAGTGTGGATTATTCGATAACTTACACTGCAGATGTAGTTTCTCTTGGAGGATCCATGTCCGACCCATCGCATCTCGTGCGCATCGCGGACGTATCGCGTGAACTCGGCCTTTCCCCCACGCGCGTGCGCCAACTGACCGACCGTGGACTCATCCCGTCGACCCGGACCGCTGGTGGGCACCGGCTCTTCGACCTCTCCGCCGTCCGCGAGGCACTCGCTCGCCGCGAACTCTCGAGAGCAGACGCACGGCCCCCGATCGAGTCGCCGACATGGTCCCACCGGCTCACGCTCCTCGGCCTGGCAGAACACGAGGTCTGGCGTCGGGTGGCCGACGACCTCGAGCTGGACACCACGAGCCCGGCAGGCCGGATCATGGCGTACGCCTTCCAAGAGATGCTCAACAACGCGATCGACCATTCCGAGAGCGAGACCGCCACGATCTCGTGGTGGACCGACGCCGGACAGTGGTCCTTCGAGATCGCGGACGAGGGCGTCGGCACGTACACCAACCTGCGAACCGGACTGGCGTTGGACAGTGACTTCGAGGCTGTGCAGGAGTTGAGCAAGGGCAAGCGCACCACGGACCCGACGCGCCACACCGGCAAGGGAATCTTCTTCACCTCCAAGGCAGTCGACCTCTTTCGGCTCACGTCCGCGGGTCTGCGCTGGACCGTCGACAACCTGCGCGGCGATGTCGCTCTGGGGTCGACACCTGTCACGGCGGGGACGACCGTCTCCTGCCGGATCGATCCGCAGACCGAACGCGTGCTGGCCGACGTGTTCCGGCAGTTCACCGAAGATCATGCTTTCGTGCGCACCCGACCGTTGGTCAAGCTGTTCGCCATCGGCACCGACTTCGTCTCCCGCAGCGAGGCACGACGCCTGCTCGACGGCCTCGACCAGGACTTCGAGGCCGTGGACGTCGATTTCGCCGGTGTGACGGACGTCGGTCAGGGGTTCGTCGACGAACTCCTGCGGGTCTGGCCGCGCGCCCATCCGGGCAAGACCGTCCATCCGCTCAACATGAATCCCGCCGTCGACTTCATGGTCAGACGCGGTCTGCGTCGCGCCGACGAGGCGTAGGCGCGCTCGGCGATCGTCAGCGGGGCCAGAAGGAGGTGCGCCAGGACAGGGTGGAGGCGTCCACGTGACGGCCGCTGGGGCTCAGCCGGACGTTGCGGTGCCTCGAGCTGCCCCACAGGGACGGCGCCTCGGGCTCGGGGGGTGAGCCGGCGCCCTGGCCGGCGGCCAGGACGACCGCCAGCACCGCGGCGATCTCCTCCGGGGTCGCATCCCCGCGGATCACGCGCAGCACCGGGCGCGGCGTCCCGTCGTCCGCCAGCTTCTGAACGCTCATCGCTGCCTCACCGGCTCGGTCACAGCGGGATGTTCCCGTGCTTCTTGGGGGGCAGCGCCGCGCGCTTGGTGCGCAGCGTCCGCAACCACCGGGCCACCTCGACCCGGGTCCGCGAGGGCGCCACCACGGCGTCGACATACCCGCGCTCGGCGGCGATGTACGGGTTGGCCAGCGTGTCCTCGTACTCGGTGACCAACTGGCGCCGAGCGGCGTCCAGGTCGCCCCCGGCCTCGGCGACCTTCTTCAGCTCACCGCGGTAGAGGATGTTCACCGCGCCCTGGGCGCCCATCACCGCGATCTGCGCGCTGGGCCAGGCCAGGTTGACGTCGGCGCCCAGGTGCTTGGAGCCCATCACGTCGTAGGCACCGCCGTAGGCCTTGCGGGTGATGATCGTGACCTTGGGCACCGTGGCCTCGGCGTAGGCGTAGATCAGCTTGGCGCCGCGCCGGATGATGCCGTTCCACTCCTGGTCGGTGCCGGGCAGGAAGCCCGGGACGTCGACGAAGGTCACCACGGGCAGGTTGAACGCGTCGCAGGTGCGCACGAACCGCGCCGCCTTCTCGGAGGCGTCGATGTCCAGCGTTCCGGCGAACTGCATCGGCTGGTTCGCCACGATGCCCACCGCACGGCCCTCGACCCGGCCGAAGCCGACGATCATGTTGGGCGCGAACAACGGCTGGACCTCGAGGAACTCCCCGTCGTCCAGCACGTGCTCGAGCACCTTGTGCATGTCGTAGGGCTGGTTCGGCGAATCCGGGATCAGCCGGTCGAGTTCGAGGTCGCCCTCACCGATCGTCTCGTCCAGGTCGTACCCGTCGACGGTCGGCGGCTCGGACAGGTTGTTGCTGGGCAGATAGCTCAACAATGCGCGCACGTACTCCAGTGCGTCGTCCTCGTCGCTGCCCAGGTAGTGAGCGTTGCCGCTCTTGGTGTTGTGGGTCCGGGCACCGCCCAGCTCCTCGAACCCGACCTCCTCACCGGTCACGGTCTTGATCACATCGGGGCCGGTGATGAACATGTGCGAGGTCTGGTCGACCATCACGGTGAAGTCGGTGATCGCGGGGGAGTACACCGCACCGCCCGCGCACGGGCCCATGATCAGCGAGATCTGCGGGACGACGCCGCTGGCGTGCACGTTGCGCAGGAAGATCTCGCCGTACAGGCCGAGCGAGACCACGCCCTCCTGGATCCGGGCGCCGCCGGAGTCGTTGATCCCGATCACCGGGCAGCCGATCCGCATCGCCAGGTCCATCACCTTGACGATCTTCTCGCCGAAGACCTCGCCGAGGCTGCCGCCGAAGACGGTGAAGTCCTGCGCGAACACGCACACCTGGCGGCCGTCGATGGTGCCCTGGCCGGTCACCACGCCGTCGCCGTAGGGGCGGTTCTCGTGCAGGTTGAAGTTGCGGCTGCGGTGCCGGGCGAGCTGGTCGAGCTCGATGAACGAGTCGGGGTCGAGCAGGGCCTCGATCCGCTCGCGGGCGGTCTTCTTGCCCTGGGCGTGCCGCTTCTCGATCGCCGTGGCGGATCCCGCGTGGACGGCGGCGTCGATGCGCCGCTGCAGATCCTCGAGCTTGCCCGCCGTGGTGTGGATGTTGATGTTGTCGGGCACCTCGGTGCCGCCCGCACCTCGCACGTGCACGTCAGCCGGTTGCGCGCTCATTGCGGCAGCGTATTGCGCGCTCCTCCTCCGGACAGCGCCACTCGAGGCGGCGCACATCACAGCGCGGGTAGCGTCGGGAGGGTGAGCCAGACCCCGCCGCCGAGCCCGTTCACCGATCTGGATCGTCCCCCGCTGCGCGCCCGCGCGCTGACGACTGCCCTGACCGGCCCGGACGGCGCGTGGCGGGCGGTCGAGGTGGTCGCCGAGACCGGCTCGACCAACGCCGACCTCGCCGTGCGGGCGGCCGCCGGCGAACCGGAGGGACTGGTCCTGGTGGCCGACCACCAGAGGTCGGGGCGTGGCCGACTGGCCCGTCAGTGGTCCGCACCCGTGAGATCGGCGATCAGTGTCTCGGTGCTGCTGCGTCCGGGCGGCATCCCGGCCGAGCGCCTGGGCTGGATCCCGCTGCTGGGCGGGGTGGCCGTGGTCGACGCCCTGCGCGAGCGGTGCGGCCTGCCGGCCCGGCTCAAGTGGCCGAACGACGTGCTGGTCCCGCGGGACGGGCTGCCGGAGGACCCCCGGGACGGCAAGGTCTGCGGAGTGCTCGCCGAGGTCGTGCCGGGCACGCCGGTGCCGGCGATCGTCCTCGGTGTGGGCATCAACGTCACCCAGACCCGGGCCGAGTTGCCGGTGCCCACCGCCACCTCGCTGCGCCTGGCCGGATCGGCGGTCACCGACCGGGACACCGTGCTGCGCGCCTACCTGCGCGCGCTCGCCGTCCGCTACCGGGCGTTCGTGGACGCCGCCGGCGATCCGCGGCGCAGCGGCATCGGCGCCGCCTACCGCGAGGCCTGCGCGACCCTGGGTATGCGGGTCGAGGTGCAGCTGCCGGGCGACGACCGGGTGCGCGGCCGAGCTCAGGAGGTCGACGAGGACGGCCGCTTGGTGGTGCTGGTCGAACAGACCGGCGGGCCCGTCTTTCGACCGTTCGCCGCGGGGGACGTCGTCCATCTGCGCTGAGCGGCCCTGTCGGCGTGACCTTCAGGTGCGCAGGGGGGCATCCTGGCGGGTGTGGGGTTCCCGACGAAGCTGCTCGGCCCGGACGAGCGTCCGGTCCTTCTGCTGCGCCCCCACGCCAAGGCGCTGATCGTGCCGGCCCTGGTGCTGCTGGTCACCGCGCCGGTCACCGCCTACCTGGCCGGACTCGTGCCCGACGGGTCGGCCCAGGTCTGGATGCGCCTGGCCTTGGTGGTGGCTGCCCTGGCCGTGATCGGCCGCTGGACGCTGTGGCCCTTCCTGGTCTGGTGGAACACCATCTACGCGATCACCGATCGGCGGCTGGTGCTGCGTTCCGGTGTGCTCAATCGCACCGGCCACGACATGCCCCTGACCCGGCTCAACGACGTCAAGTTCTCGCACACGGTGATCGAGCGGGTGCTCGGCTGCGGCACCCTCGTCGTCGAGTCCGCCGGTGAGGCGGGCCAGCTGGTGCTGGACGACGTGCCACGGGTCGAGCAGGTGCAGCGGGCGCTGTACCGGCTCTCGGATCAGATCCGCGGGCTGGACGACCCCGGCGAGGATGATCTCGCCGAGGACGACGTCGCCGGGGACGACCTCGCCGCCCGGGCCGACCGGGGCTCGCACCGCGACGACCGGGTCGACCGGGTCGACCGTGACGAGCGGGCCACGCAGGTGCTCGACCGTCGCCACCGGAACCCGATGTGATCGAGTCCTGGTGACCGAGGCTCAGGACGTCCCCAGTTCTTTCACCGATCTCGAGCACATCCTGCTCGGGGGTGATCGCCGCTGGCGACGGCGCGAGGTGGCCAAGAGCGTGGGCGTCTCGTTGCTCTCCGCCCGCAAGTTGTGGCGTGCGCTCGGCTTCGCCTCGGTCGGCGACGAGGAGATCGCCTTCACCGACGCCGACGCCGAGGCGCTCGAGCGCACGGTCTCGATGGTGCGCGACGAGATGCTCGACGAGGAGACCACCATCGCCTTCGCCCGGGCGCTGGGTCAGACCACCGATCGCCTGGTGAGCTGGCAGATCGAGGCGCTGATGGAACACCTGGGCCGGTGCCCGCACCCGGATTGCGCGAGCGGCAGTCCGAGCGGGGCGGTGGCCCATCTCACGGGCATCATCGAGGACCTCGAGGTGCTGCTGGTCTACGCCTGGCGTCGCAAGTTGGCCGCCGCGGTGGCCCGGTTGGAGCACCCCTCGCCCGGGGAGGAGGCCGCCTCGGGCAAGCTCACGGTCGGGTTCGCCGACCTGGTCTCCTACACCCGGCTGTCGCAGCGGCTGAGCCAACGCGAGCTCGGGATCCTCGTTCAGCGGTTCGAGGGGATGGCCGCCGACATGGTCACCGCCGGGGGTGGCCGGGTGATCAAGACGGTGGGCGACGAGGTGCTGTTCACCACCGACGACCCGCTCTCGGCGGCGGTGATCGGACTGTCCTTGTCCGAGCGGCTGGCCAACGATGCGGTGGTGCCCGACGTCCGAGTCGGGATCGCCCACGGACTGGTGCTGCGCAGCCTGGGCGACGTCTACGGCTCGACGGTCAACCTGGCCAGCCGCCTGACCGCGCTGGCCGAGCCGGGCACGGTGGTCACCGATCCGCACACCGCGGCCATGCTGGCCCGGCACGAGGGGCTGGTGCTGGTGCCGCAGCGACGGCGGCAGGTCCGCGGGTTCGGTCCGCTGCAGCCGCTGCTGATCACGCGGGCCGGGCCGACCGAGCAGCTGATCGACATCGACTGAGCACCGACCGATCGGTATCGACCGATCGGTGGGGAGCGCGGCTAGGCTCCCCGCATGAGTGGGCAGGTGCGGCTGAGCCGCCACGGTGATCAGCGACACGTGGCCGAGCTGGTGCTCGACCGACCGCAATCGCTCAACGCGCTGTCCACCGATTTCGCCCGCCAGCTGCGCGACACCCTGCGGGACATCACCGCCGAGGCCGACAGCGGCGCCGTCCGGGCCGTCGTGGTCACCTCCAGTCAGGCCAAGGCCTTCTGCGTCGGGGCCGACCTGAAGGAGCGGGACACCTTCACCGACGCGGATCTGCGTGCCCAGCGCACGGTCTACCGCGCGATGCGCGATGCCTGGCGGGAGCTGCCGGTGCCGGCCATCGCCGCGGTCGCCGGGTTCGCGATGGGTGGTGGGTTCGAGCTGGCCCTCCTGTGCGACCTGATCGTGGTCGACACCACAGCCGTGCTGGCGCTGCCCGAGGTCTCCGTCGGAGTGGTGCCCGGACTGGGCGGCACCCAGCTGCTCTCCCGCCGGGTGGGCCTGTCCCGGGCCGGCGACCTGATCTTCACCGCCCGCCGGATCGACGCGGCCGAGGCGCGGGCGATGGGTGCGGTCGACCGGCTGGTGGAGGCCGGGCAGGCCCGCGAGGTGGCCCTCGAGCTGGCGGCCACCATCGCCGCCAACTCCCCGGTGGGGGTGCGCAACGCCAAGCGCGCTCTGCGCATGGGGCTCGACGTCGACCTGTCCGCCGGGTTCGAGATCGAGGACGGCGCGTGGCGGGCGACCGCCTTCTCCGGCGACCGGGCCGAGGGCGTGCGGGCGTTCGTCGAGAAGCGCTCCCCGAACTGGCCGGGGGTCGACTGACCCGGTGCCGGCGAGCCACGACCACCGGACCCCCACCCAGCCGGTGCCCGAGCCGCGGCCCGCCCCGATCAGGCCGGCAGGGTGCCCCGCATGACACTGTCACCGGAGTGCTCGGGCTTGGCGTCGAACTCCTCGCGAGAGATGTCCAGGACCCGGTAGCCCGCCGCCAGCGCGCCGTCCGGAACCGTGAAGCTCGCCGACTGGCTCGGGCCGAGGGCGCCGATCGAGATCATTCGCTGACCGTCGATGTTGATCAGCCAGACCTCGATGAACCCGGCACCCCGCGGGAACGGTTCGGTGACCACCCGGACCTCCGCGCTGCCGTCGGCGGCCCGCACGAGCTGGGCGCTGCCCATCGGGGCCGCCCCGGTCAGGGTGGTGAGCTGGATGGCCGGCCCGGACGCGGTGACGACGCCGGGGTCCGGCGAGTCGGGCAGCGCCCAGCGGCCGATCCCCACCCCGATCGCCAGGCAGGCAGCCGCCGCCACCAGGGTGGCGATCACCCCCCGGCGCCTCGGAGCCAGCGG
The DNA here is from genome assembly GCA_016794595.1 of Kineosporiaceae bacterium. Lineage (GTDB taxonomy): Bacteria > Actinomycetota > Actinomycetes > Actinomycetales > Kineosporiaceae > JADJPO01. The sequence goes on along the minus strand of JAEUJN010000087.1, from coordinate 32,721 downwards.
GACGACGGGCGCCGGGGTCGTGGCGGCACCGGCGTCCCCGGTGCCCGACTCGCCGGTCGCGTCCCCGCCCACATCCCGGGCCGTCCGATCGGTGACCTCCTGGCTGATCCGGAGCCAGAGGTCCTCGGAGGGGTGGTCCCAGGCGACGGTGGTCCGGGGCTCACCGAGCAGGGCCTCGACCTGGCGGACCTCGGCCACGGTCTGCTGGCAGGTGGGGCAGGTGGCGAGGTGTTCGGCGACCGCGCGCTCGGTCGGTTCACCCGTCACCAGGCCGACCAGGACGTCATCGGAGGGATGCGTCATCACTGGCCTCCTTCAGGGCGGAGCGCAGCTGGAGCAACCCGCGGCGCACGTGGGACTTGACCGTGCCGAGCGGCAGGCCGAGTGTGGCGGCTATCTGATCATGGGTCTGGTCGGCCACGTACGCCAGGGTCAGGATGGTGCGCCGCGGCTCGCCCATCCGGTCGACCTCGTGCTGGAGCACCAACCGGTCGACGATGCCGTCCGCGGCACCCGACCGGGCCTGGAGCGAGCCGGCGCCCGCGGCGTCCAGGGCCCCGACGGCCTGGACCCGCCGATCCTCACGCGTGCGGCGGTCCAGCTCGTCCGCGATCCGGCGGCGGGTGATCGCGACCAGCCAGCCGGGGAACGCCCCGGCCTCCGGACGCAGAGTGTGCCGGCTGCGCCAGGCGGAGACGAACACCTGCTGGGCGATGTCCTCGGCGTCCTGGTGGTTGGCCAGGGTGCGCCGGGCGATGGCCAGGACCAGCGGGGCCCATCGACGGTAGACCTCGGCCAGAGCGGCCTGATCGCCGGCGGCGAACCGGGCAGCCAGTTCGGCGCGGTCCTCCCGGGCGGCGTGATCGTCCCCCACCTGGCGCACTCTAACCAGGTGCGGGCGGGTCCGCGCGGCGGTGTGATCCGGCCCCTGGCCGGTGGTCATGACGGCCATCGCCGGGCCTGGGTGGCGAGCATCAGGCGAACTCCCTCGTCAGGCTGGTGCACGGGGTGTCGCTGATCAGTTCGCCCGAACCGGGCTCGACGGATGCACCCCGAGGGCGAGTTCTCTCTCGAGCGCCGAGTGGGAGCCGGCGTGGGTCAGTGCCCGCCGGACGCCGGGCGCCGGCCGGCGCTGACCCCGCTGGGGGTGGGCGTACTCGCCTCGGGGGGCAGACCGGTGACCGTGCGCACCTGGGGTGCGGTGGGCCGGGCGGGTCCCGGACCGGCCTCGTCCAGGAACTCGTTGAACACGAACCGGCGGTAGGCCCAGAAGCGGAACACGGTGCCCAGCCCGATCCCGATCACGTTGCCCGAGATGTTGTCCGCCAGTGGGGAGGTGAAGCCGAGCAGGTCGTGCGAGATGGCCAGGCACGCCACCGCGATGACCAGGCCGATCAGGTTCATCGCCACGAACAGCAGCAGCTCGCGCAGGGGGGTCGCCTGCCGGCGGTGCCGGAAGGTCCAGTAGCGGTTGCCCAGCCAGGCCCACAGGATCGCCACCGACGCCGAGGTGATCTTGGCGATCTTCTCGTGCCCGTCCAGCGGCGGGCTGCCGGTGCCCGGCCAGAGCGCGGTGGTGAGCAGGTTGAACAGCCCGACGTCGAGAACGAAGGCGATCGCCCCGACGGCGCCGAACTTGATCGCCTCGCGGTAGACCACGTTGATCAGATCGCGAACACGGGCGATCGGGCCGGACAACACCCCTGCAGGCTACCCGGCCGGGCTGTGACTACCCTGTCGGGCGTGACTTCCGCGCGCCCCCGGGCCGAAGCCGGCGAGCGACGAGCGGTGGTCGCGACCCCGGGTGGATTCCCCACGGTGGGCATGGTCGGTGGTGGTCAGCTCGCCCGGATGACCGCTCCCGCGGCGGTCGCCCTCGGCGTGCGGCTCGCCGTCCTGGCCGAGGCCGCGGACGACAGCGCGGCGCTGGTGGTGCCCGCCACCTCGATCGGCAGCCACCTGGACGACGCCGCGGTGCGCGCGTTCGCCGCGACCGTGGACGTGCTGACCTTCGACCACGAACACGTCCCGACCGACCTGCTGCACGAACTCCAGGAGGCCGGGCACGCCGTCCGCCCGGGACCGCAGGCCCTGGTGCATGCCCAGGACAAGGCGGTCATGCGCACCCGGCTGGGCGCACTCGGGGTGCCGATGCCGCGCTGGGCGCTGGTCAGCACGCCGCACGAGCTGTCCGACTTCGCCGATGGGGTGGGGTGGCCGGTGGTGCTGAAGACCACCCGGGGCGGGTACGACGGCAAGGGGGTGGCCCGGATCGCGACCACCGCGGACGCCGTCGGCTGGCTGTCGCGCGCCGCGGCGTCCGGCGTGCCCCTGCTGGTGGAGGAGGCAGTGGACTTCCGTCGGGAACTGGCGGCGGTGGTGGCCCGCAGCCCCAGTGGGCAGGCCGCGGCCTGGCCGGTGGTGACCACCACCCAGGTCGACGGGATCTGTCGTGAGGTGATCGCCCCCGCTCCCGACCTGGACGGCGAACTGGCCGCCGAGGCGACCCGGATCGCCCTGCAGCTCGCCGGCGACCTGGACGTGGTCGGGGTGCTGGCGGTGGAGATGTTCGAGGCCACCGATGCCGCGGGCCGCCCGCGGGTGCTGGTCAACGAGCTGGCCATGCGACCGCACAACAGCGGTCACTGGAGCATCGACGGTGCCGTGACCAGCCAGTTCGAGCAGCACCTGCGTGCCGTCCTCGACCTGCCGCTGGGAGACCCGCGCGCGCGGTGTGCCTGGACCGTGATGGTCAACGTGCTCGGCGGGGACCACCCCGAGCTGTACCGGTCGTATTTGCACGTGATGGCCCGCGACCCCGGGGTGAAGGTCCACCTGTACGGCAAGGGTGTCCGTCCCGGCCGCAAGATCGGTCATGTGACCGTCTGTACCGACGACCCCCTAGGGCTGGACGATGCCCTCGCCCGGGCGCGGCATGCCGCCGATTTCATCGCCGGGGTCATCGACGAGTGAGCGTCCGAGGACCGGGTGGCGGACAATCGAGCACCCGATCGAGCACCCGATCGAGCACCAGACCGAGCACCCGAGGAGCGAGCATCCGATGAGCGAGCGCGACGGCGAGCGAGCGGCCCCCCTGGTCGGCCTGGTGATGGGATCGGATTCCGACTGGCCGGTGATGGAGGCCGCCGCCGCGGTGCTGGACGAGTTCGGGGTGACCTACGAGGCCGACGTGGTCTCGGCCCACCGGATGCCGCACCACATGATCGACTACGGCACCCAGGCCCATGGCCGGGGGTTGCGGGTGATCATCGCCGGTGCCGGGGGAGCGGCTCACCTGCCCGGCATGCTGGCCTCCGTCACCCCGCTGCCGGTGATCGGGGTACCGGTGCCGCTGCGCCACCTGGACGGCATGGACTCCCTGCTGTCGATCGTGCAGATGCCCGCCGGAGTTCCGGTGGCCACGGTCTCGATCGCCGGGGCACGCAACGCCGGGCTGCTCGCTGTCCGGATCCTGGCGGCCGGCGACGGGGATGACGCCGAGCGGTTGCGCGAGGCGATGCTGGACTTCCAGGACGGGCTGCGGGAGGAAGCGGTCACCAAGGGAGACAGGCTGCGCGGGCGCCGCGGCGGGGCGACCCTGGGCTTCGGCGTCGAGCGTTCCGACGCCTGACCCCCCTCATCGTGCGTGCGTTCGGCGTGGTGGCCGCCCTCGTGATCATGCACTTTCGACTGTTCGAAAGTGCATGATCACGAGGGGGTCAGGAGGTCTGCGCGGCGGCGAGGGCGCGGATGGTGGCCAGGTCATCGGTCTTCATGGCGGTGAAGAGTTTCAGGGCCTGGGTGCGGTCCCATTGCACGGCCTCACCGGAGGAGGTCTGCAGGGAGGCGTTGCCGATCGGCACCGTCATCCGCACCCCGTCCCCGCCGGAGACCCGGCGCATCCCGAGCACGAACCGGGCCAGCCCCCACGGGGTGGTGCCGTCGTCCACGGTGAGCGCCGTGCCCCCCGCGCGGGCGGCGGGCGCGGCCCGCCACGGCAGGCCCAGTACGGACGGCGAGAGGGTCTTGCTCGCGATCGCGGCCAGCACCTCGCGCTGGCGTTCGACCCGGCCGAGGTCGCCGCGTGGGTCGCTGTAGCGGGCGCGGGCGTAGCCGAGGGCGGTCGGCCCGTCCATGGTCTGGCAGCCCTTGGCGACGTCGATGTGCGCCCGGGTGTCCTTCAGTGCGGTCTTCGGGCACACCCGCACCCCGCCCACCGCGTCGACCACCGCGGCGAAGGAGCCGAGTCCGGTCATCACGAAGTCGTCGATCCGCAGCCCGGTGGCCTGCTCGACCGTGCGGACGGCGAGTTGCGGCCCGCCGTAGGCGTAGGCCGCGTTGATCTTGTCGCGGCCGTGGCCGGGAATCGGCACGTAGGAGTCCCGCGGGATGCTGACCAGGACCGCTGCGCCGCTCCCGGTCAGGTGCAGCAGCATCATCGTGTCGGTCCGGACGCCGGTGGCCTGGCCGGTGCCCAGCCGCGCGCGCTCGTCGCGGGACAGGTCCGCGCGGCTGTCGCTTCCGATCACCAGGAACGTGGTTCCGGGGGTGTCGGCCGGACGATCACCGGAGGGCAGGGCCTCGATCCGGGTCAGGCCGGTCCAGGCCAGTGCGGCCAGCACGAGCGGGTAGGCCAGCAGCAGGAGGATCAGCACCGGCACCAGCCGTCGCGGCCACCGGCGCCGTCCCCGCTCGGGCAGCCCGTACCGGGACGGCGTCCCGCCGGGCAGTTCGCGGGTGTCCACCCGGGTGGCCCCGCGCGGCGCGTACGGCGAGCCGGGCGCGTTCTGAGCAGCCCAGAACTCCTGCGGGGTCCGCGGAGCCGGCGGTGGCCCACCCTGGCTGCCGGTCGGGTTGCCGGTCGAGCGGCCGGGCGCGCCCACTGCGGGGACGCCGGGCCCGGCAGCGGAGGCGTCGGAGTCGCCGCGCAACCGGAAGCCGGGACGGGCCCGGTACACGGTGCCCTCGCGCTGCGGATCGGGACGCCGGCCGCGACTGAACCTGAACCTCACCCGACCAGTGTGCCCCGGCTGCCTGGGAGTCAGCCGACAAGCCCGGTGCGCAGGGCGAGGGCGGCGGCCTCGGTGCGGCTGGATGCCCCGATCTTGGCCAGGATGTTGGACACGTGCACGCTGGCGGTCTTCGTGCTGATGAACAGCTCCCGGCCGATCTGGCCGTTCGAGCGTCCCTGGGCGATCAGGGCGAGCACCTGGCGTTCGCGGGGGGTCAACGTGGTCAGCGGGTGGCGGGGGTCGGGCACGGCACGCGTGCCGCTGCCCGGGCCGATGCCCGAGCCATTGCCCTTCCCATTGCCCGAGCCATTGCCCTTCCCATTGCCCGGGTCACTGCTCGACCCCGGCACCGGGTCGGGCCCGCCGAGCCGGTGGCGCAACGTCTCGGCCCACTGCTCCACCAGCCCGGCGCCGAGGGTGGCCGCGGCGGAGCGGGCGCCGTCCAGCACGGCCACGGCCTCGGCCCGCCGCCCCTCGCGGGCCAGCACCCGCCCCAACCCGACCCCGGCGTAGGGCACGAGCACGGCCTGCCGGCTGCCGAGGGTCTGGTCGGCGAGGACGGCGCGCCAGCTCGCCTCGTCGTCGTCCAGCTCGGCGTGGATCACCGGACGCCAGACGCCGGCCGCGGTGACGTCCCGCGGGGACTCCTCGAGCACCTGGCGGACCCGCTCGCGGGCCCGGCCGGGATCGGCCAGCAGGCGGGCCGTCCGCGCGGCGCCGTGGATCACCGGGTAGGAGGGGATCACCGTGCGGCTCCCCGGGTGCTGCCAGTAGCGCTCGACCGCCGCCCAGGCCCGGTCGGGATGTCCCTGGGCCAGCGCGAGATCCACCACCGCCCTGGTGATCATCGGCAGGAACTGCACGCCGACCCGGCCCGCTCGCGCGGCGGCGTCCAGCGGGTCCAGGGCGGCGGTGGCCGCTTCGGGGTCGCCTTGCCAGACCCACAACCAGGCCCGGAGCGGTTCGAGGTGCCAGCGCTGGTGCGGGGAGGGATCGAGGTCGAGTGCCCGCACCAGCAGTCGTTCGGCCTGCGGCCAGCGGCCCAGGGCGAGCAGCGGCTCGGCCGCGTTCCCGGCGAAGATCGCACCCAGGGTGTGCTCGAGTCCCTGGGCCCGGGCGGCGTCGAACTCGAGCAGGGCGACGTCCACGGCCTCGTGCAGGCGGTAGGCCTTGGTGAGCAGATCGGAGTAGTTGACCCGCGCCCGGCGCAGCACTCGCGGGTGGTCCTGGGCAGCGGTCATCGCCTCGACCGCGGCGTCCAGGGCGACCGCCTCGCGGCCGAGGTCGATCAGGCAGCTGGCCACCGTGATCCGGGCGTTGACCTCGTGCAGGGCCTCGCCCGCGGCAATGGCCACCTCGACCGCGCGCCGAGCGGCGATCAGGCCCAGGTCCGGCTGCCCGTCGAGCATCTGGACGACAGCCAGCGCGTTCAGGGCACGGGCCAGCACCCCGGACGGTTCGGACCCGGCCAGCTCGATCGCCCGCTGGGCCACGGCGTGCCGCTCCGGGTGCATCAGCCAGCTCAGTTCCTCGGCCTCGATCGTGTGCAACCGGGCCAGGGTCAGGCGCTCCTCGCCGTCCCGACCTGCGCCGAGCTCGTCGACGGCCGCGCGGATCAAGGCGATCGCCTGCTGGGACTCGCCGACCCGCTTGGCCAGCCGCGCTGCCTTCTCCAGCACCACAACCCGCTGCCCGAGAACGGATTCCGGGTGGTCGACCCGATCCCAGACGGCCAGGGCCCGCTGGTACATGCCGAGCGACTCGTGCGCGGCCAGCCGGCCGGAGGCGGCCAGGGTGAGGGCCGTCCTCGAGCCGTCGTCCAGTCGGTGGGCGGCGAACAGGTGGTGCACCAGCGGCGCGCTCGGACCGGCTGCCGCCAGCGCCTCGGCATAGGCGGAGTGCAGGCGGGCGTGTTCGCCCGGCAGCAGGGTGTCGTGCAGCACCTCGCGCACCAGGGCGTGCCGGAACGTGTAGCCGTCCTCGCGGGGTTCCAGCAGCGCGGCGTCCACCGTCTCCCGCAGCCGGCGGTCGAGTTCGGCGTCCGAGTCGAGATCCAGGACGGCGGCCAGCAGGTCGTGCGGGACCACCACGCCGCCGACCGCGGCCACCCGCAGCAGGTGCCGGGCAGGCTCGCTGAGGTGAGCGACCCGGCTGAGCAGGGCATCGCTCAGCGTCTCCGGCAGCGGGCCGCCGTCGAGGGAGCAGGTGTGCACGAGTTCGGCGACGAAGAAGGGGACACCCTCGGTGCGTTCCCAGTAGGTGTCCAGGCGGCCGCTGGTCGGGGTGTCCCCGGTGAGCCGGCGCACCAGGTCGCCGGTCTCCTCCCGGCTCAGCCCGGTCAGGCTGAGCCGCTCCGCCAGGGGCAGGCGAGCGATCTCGGTCAGGAAGGGGCGAACGGGGTGGCGGCCCGTCACCTCCTCGGCCCGGTACGTGATCACCATGTGGACCGGGCAGGCGGCCATCGTGGTCAGGGCAAACCGCAGTAGTCGGCGGCTGGACTGATCGCTCCAGTGCAGGTCCTCGATCACCAGTAGCATCGGACGGCGCCGCGCAGCGCCGTCCAGGACGGCGGCCACCGCGTCGAACAACTGCAGGCGCGCCAGGCCGGTGTCGGCCTCGCCGGGGGTGGCGCCCAGGGCCGCCTCGGTGGCCGCGCCCGTGACCGCGCTCGCCTGCGGCGCCCGCAGGGCCGGCACCAGCTGGGCCAGGACCGGCGCCCCGGTGCCCGCCCACGCGCGCACGGCATCCGGGCCGTGGACGTGCACGAGATCGCGCAGCAGGTGCGCGATCGGCGCGTAGGGCAGGCCCTCGGGTCCGTACTCCACACACGGGCCGTGGATCACCTGACCGGTGAGCCCGGCGTGCCGGGCGAAGGTCTCGACCAGGGTGGTCTTGCCCATCCCGGCCTCGCCGCCGATCAGGCTGAGGTGGGCGCCGCCGCCTTGCTGGACGTCCTGCCAGGTTGCGCAGAGCCGCGCATACTCCTGCGCGCGTCCCACCATCGAGGTCGCCGGCTCCACCGCCTCATGCTGGCACGGTGAGCCCGCGCCGTCCCCTGCGTGCCTGCCACCGGGCCCTGCCGGGCCAGCGGGGCCCGCGGCGCGATCGGGTCGCGGCGGCGTCCCGGGCGAGCCGGGCGAGCCGGCGGCGGTCGGTCTCGGCCAGACGGTCGTGGAGGAGGCTGACGGTGAGGGCCTGGGTCAGGTGGGGGCTGATGTGCGTCATGCCACTGACCCTCGTTCTGAGGCCGAGGGGTCCGCATCGGGAGGATTGCGCATCCTGGCGGCCGGGATCGCAGGTCCCCCGGGGCTGCGCGAGCCTGAGGTACCTCAGCCGATGCCGAACCGGGGGGCCTCGATCTTCGGGCAGGTGTCCATCACCACGTCCAGCCCGGCCGCGCGCGCCCGGGCGGCAGCCGCCTGGTCGATCACCCCGAGTTGCAGCCAGACCGCCCGGGCACCGACCGCGATCGCCTCGTCGACCACCGCCCCGGCCAGCTCGCTGCGCACGAAGACGTCCACCACGTCGATCGGTCCCGGCACGTCCGCCAGCCGCGCGTAGCCGGTGGCCCCGTGCACCGGCTCGGCCTTGGGGTGCACCGGCACGATCGGCATGCCCAACTGCTGCATGTAGGCCGCGATCCGGTAGGCGACCCGGGCCGGGTTGTCCGAGAGTCCCACGATCGCCCACCGGCCGGGGGTGGTGAGCAACCGGCGGACGACGTCCGGGTCGTTGCGATGCGGGGACGAGGTCGTGGTCATGGCCCCAGTGTGCCGGTCCCCGGGTTCACCCGGCGAGGACGGCTAGGGTGCCGACCATGACTCAGGGCACCTCCGCGACCCAGCACACGTCTGCGGCACAGGGCAGCTGGTTGGTGACCGGCGGCGCCGGGTACATCGGCTCGCACGTCGCCCGGCGCCTGCGCGAGTCCGGGCGCCCGGTCGTGGTGCTGGACGACCTGTCCAGCGGGCATCGCGAGTTCGTCGCGGACGGAGCGGACGAGGGGGTGCGCTTCGTCGAGGGCAGCATCACCGAACCCGCCGCGGTGGACCGCGCGATCGGGGCGTTCGGTGAGCCGGTGGCGGGCGTCGTCCACCTGGCCGGGTTCAAGTACGCCGGGGTGAGCGTGCAGCGCCCGCTGCACACCTACACCCAGAACGTCACCGGGATGCAGGTCCTGCTGGAACGGCTCGTGGCCCACGGGGTCTCGCGGTTCGTGTTCAGTTCCAGCGCGGCGACGTTCGGGACGCCGGACGTCGATCTGGTCACCGAGGACACCCCCACCCGGCCGGAGTCGCCCTACGGGGAGAGCAAGCTGATCGGGGAGTGGCTGCTGCGGGACGTGGCGCTGGTCAGCGATCTGCGGCACACCTCGCTGCGCTACTTCAACGTCGTGGGTTCGGGGTATGCCGACCTGTACGACTCCAGCCCGCACAACCTCTTCCCGCTGGTGCTCAAGGCACTGACCGAGGGCCGGGTGCCGAGCGTGAACGGCACCGACTACCCGACGCCGGACGGCTCCTGCGTGCGCGACTACGTGCACGTCGACGACCTCGCGCTGGCGCACGTGGCAGCAGCCGAGGCCCTGGAGGCCGGGCGGGCGCTCGAGCCGGTCTACAACCTCGGCTCGGGCTCCGGCTCTTCCGTGCTGGAGATCATGGACGCCGTCCGGCGGGTGACCGGGATCGAGTTCACCCCCGAGCGGCGTGAGCGGCGTCCGGGGGATCCGGCGCGGATCGTGGCGACCGGCGAACTCGCCGGCCGGGACCTCGGATGGCAGATGCGGCACGACCTGGACGCGATGGTGGCCAGCGCCTGGGCGGCCTGGCAGAAGGTCACGGCCGACGCCCACTGACGTCTCCGCCGGTCAGCCGAGTGATTGTGTGTGGCGAAAGTGGGCGCATACGCCGACTTCCGCCGCACACAATCCACCTCGGTGGGTCACAGGCCCGGTGCCGGTCGGACCAGGGGGCAATGGGGTGGCAGTCCCCGCTGAGCCGATCAGCCGCTCGCCTCGACCAGGTCGAGGGCGAACCTGGCCAGGTCGGCGCGCTCGGCCGCGCCACGAGCCAACTCGGGTGTCGGGTCCCGCTCCAGGTCCTCGAACGGCACGGCGGACAGGCCGGAGAAGATCAGCAGGCAGAGCGCGTGCGTCCGGCGCAGCGCGGCCGGGTCCAGGGAACTGCCCTCGGCGCGAAGACCCTCGAGATAGGCGGGCAGGATCACCGCCTCGAGCTCGGGCAGGGAGGCGACCGGACGGCGTCCGAGCTGTACCTCACCGATCAGGAGCTGGCTCAGGTCGAACCCCAGGGGCTGCTCGGTCCAGAACCCGAAGTCGATCAGCACCAGGTCGTCGGAGTCGGGCTGGACCAGCAGGTTGTTCGGGCAGGCATCGCCGTGGGCCGCGCCGGTCGGCATCGCCTCCAGCTCGGCCAGGTACTGCGGCACCCGGTCGGCCGCGGTGAGCAGGCGCTCGCGCAAGGCCGGGTCGAACGAGCCGGCGACCAGCGGGTGCTGCCAGAGCTGCTCGGACCGCAGGATCGGCAGCACCTGCAACGAGAGCCTGCCCTCGACGTAGGAGCGCACCGGCCAGCGGCGGTGCCGCTCGCCGATCCCGGCCAGCTCGCGCACGGCCGGGGCGAACGCCAGGCGGCCGAGCAACCGGGCGGCATGACCGAACCGCTCCGGCGTCCACTCGGTGGGGACGTGGTCGACCTCCTCGAGCCAGAGGGCCACCGACTTCTCGTCGAGGTCGCGCACCGCGGCCGCCCGCGGCATGGTGAACCCGGCCGGCAGCCGGCGGGCGAGATCGGAGCGGTAGATCAGCGCCTCGGTGTACCAGGGCACCCCGGCCTCGGCCACATCGTGCAATTCCGGCGGGACGACGGCGAACAGCGGCGAGCGGCTCCAGGACTGGACGTGCTTGACGAACAGCCGGAAGGCCGACTCCCCCCGCGGCGTCGCCACGGTGCCGTGCACCCGGAACCGGCCTGCGGTGGTGATCGCGTCCAGGGGGTAGGGCACCACCTCGGCGTGGGAGGAGAGAAGTTCGACCTGCTCGGCGGGCTGCCCGAGCAGGGTGGCGGCGATGGCTGCGAGGTCCGCGTCCTCGACGTCGACGGGACCCAGGACGGATCGCTGGTTCACGGGGTGCTCCTCTCGGGGAGGTGACCTGATTTAGTAAAGCAGCTTTCCCAGATGGCGCAAAGGTAAAGTGGCTTTGTGGTCCAGGTCAGCGCGTTCGTCGCGCCGGAGGAGCAGCACGTCCCGGTGCTGATGAGCTTCCTGCTCTCGAAGGTCCGTCGTGCGCTGGCCGACCGGGAGTGGGACGGACTGCGCCAGTCGCACGCCAAGGTGCTCGGGGCGGTGCCCACCGAGGGCGTCACCGTCACCGAACTGGCCCGGCGCGTGGGCATGACCAAGCAGGGGTGCGGCCAGTTCGTCGCCCAGCTCGACCGGGCCGGCCTGGTCTCGGTCACTGCGCCTGACGGCGACCGCCGGACCCGAATCGTGCGCCGGACCGAGGCGGGTCACCGGGTGGCCCGGCAGATCACCCAGGCCTACCTGGCCCTGGAGCAGGAGTGGGCCCAGTGGGTGGGACCTCGCCGGTACGCCACCTTCAGGCGGGTGCTGGAACAGCTGGCCGATGGCGACTGGGACGAGGAACCGTCATCGGATCGGTCACCGGACCTGCCCCCGAGCCGGCCGCCCGGGACGCCGCGCGGGGCGGGAGCGCCCCGGCACGGCTAGGGTGCGCGGCATGCGCTTCGGACTCTTCGTCCCCCAGGGGTGGCGGCACGACCTGCTCGGCATCGAGGTGGCCGACCAGTGGCCGGCGATGCTCTCGATCGCCCGGCTGGCCGAGGCCGGCCCGTGGGAGTCGATCTGGGTCTACGACCACTTCCACACCGTGCCCGTGCCCAGCCAGCAGGCCACCCACGAGGCCTGGACGCTGATGGCGGCCTTCGCCGCGGCGACCTCGCGCGTGCGGCTCGGCCAGATGTGCACCTGCATGGCCTACCGCTCCCCGATGTACCTGGCGAAGGTCGCGGCCACGGTGGACGCGATCAGCGGCGGGCGGACCGAGATGGGGATCGGCGCCGGCTGGTACGAGCACGAGTGGCGGGCCTACGGCTACGGATTCCCTTCTGCCGGAACGCGACTGGCGATGCTCGACGAGGGCGTCCAGATCATGATGGAGGCCTGGTCGAGCAAGCAGCCCACGGCGTCCTTCGCCGGCGAGCACTACCAGGTGGACGGCGCGATCTGCCGTCCCGCCCCACTGCAGACCGGCGCGGACGGCCGCAGCACCATCCCGCTGTGGATCGCCGGCGGCGGTGAGCGCAAGACCCTGCGGACGGCGGCGAGGTACGCGCAGTACACCAACTTCGACGGCACGCCCGAGACCTTCCGCCGCAAGTCGGCGATCCTCGCCGAGCACTGCCGGGACGTCGGCACCGATTACGACGCGATCGTCCGCTCGGCGAACTACAACGTGATCATCGGCCGCGATGCCGCCGAGGTCGAGGACCGGCTGGCTGCCATCGAGGCCCGGCTGCGGCCCCACCTGCCGCCGGCGAAACTGGACGAGACGATGCGGATGCTGCGCACCGGCCCGGCGGTCGGCACCCCCGAGCAGATCGTGCAGACCCTGGGCGGGCTGGAACGGGACGGGATGACCTACGCGATCACCTACTTCCAGGACGCCGCCCACGACCCGGCGAGCATCGAGCTGTTCGCCACGGAGGTCATCCCCGCCCTGGCCTGAGGTAGCCCCGCGCGCGCCGTCCACCGGTGTGACGCGGCGCGCACCCCCGGTGGATGCCGGTGGGCGTACCGCTGGGTAGCGTGCGCAGCATGAGCATGGCACCGCGGTCCCTCGAGGATTTCCCCCACTTCGCGTTGAGTGACGAGCACCAGGACCTGCGCAAGGTCGTGCGTGAGGTCAGCGAGACCAAGATCGCCCCCCATGCGGCGGAGGCGGACGAGAAGGCGGAGTTCCCCCAGGCCTCCTACGACGCCCTGCGCGCGCTCGACCTGCACGCGCCGCACATCCCCGAGGAATACGGCGGGGCCGGGGCGGACGCGGTGGCCGTGTGCATCGTCATCGAGGAGGTCGCCCGGGTCTGCGCGTCGTCCTCGTTGATCCCCGGGGTGAACAAGCTGGGCACGGTGCCCCTGCTGCTGGACGCCTCGCCGGAACAGTTGCAGCGCTACCTGCCGCCGGTGGCCAGCGGGGAGGCGATGTTCAGCTACGCCCTGTCCGAGCGCGAGGCCGGCAGCGACACCGCGGGCATGGCCTGCCAGGCGGTCGCGGACGGCGACGACTGGGTGCTGAACGGCCACAAGGCGTGGATCACCAACGCCGGCGTGAGCCAGTTCTACACGGTGCTCGCGGTCACCGATCCGGACGGTCCGCGGGGCGGCAACGTCAGCGCGTTCGTGGTGGAGGCGTCCGACGAGGGGTTCAGCGTCGGCGCCAAGGAACGCAAGCTCGGGATCAAGGGCAGCCCGACCTGCGAGATCTACTTCGATCACTGCCGGATCCCGGGGGACCGGCTGGTCGGTCAGGTGGGTCAGGGGCTCAAGCTCGCACTGCGCACCCTGGACCACACCCGGATCACCATCGGTGCCCAGGCGGTCGGCATCGCCCAGGGCGCCCTGGACGCCGCGGTGACCTACGTCAAGGAGCGTCACCAGTTCGGCAAGGCGATCGCCGAGTTCCAGGGCGTGCAGTTCATGCTCGCCGACATGGCGATGCAGCTCGAGGCGGCCCGCCAGTTGGTCTACGTCGCCGCCGCGCGCAGCGAGCGCGGCGATCGCGATGTCGCCTTCTTCGGTGCCGCCGCCAAGTGCTTCGCCTCCGACGTCGCGATGCAGATCACCACGGACGCCGTGCAGTTGCTCGGTGGCGCCGGCTACACCAAGGACTTCCCGCTGGAGCGGATGATGCGGGACGCCAAGATCACCCAGATCTACGAGGGCACCAACCAGATCCAGCGGCTGGTGATGGCGCGGCAGTTGCTGCGCTGATCCCTGACGACGGCGCAGGGCCGGGGACGGATTCGGCGCTCGCCTCGCAGCCCGGGTCCGCGCCTGGCAGCATCGATCGCGACCGACCCGTGATCGAGGAGAGCTGACGATGGGCCTGTTCGACCTGCTCCGACCCCGCCATGACGCGGTGGAGACCACCCGCTCGGCCCTGGAGCAGGCCGACGAGGGGCAGGACTCCGGTGCGGTGACCGCCCTGATCACCTCGCTGCTGAACGTGGGGTTGGACGGCAAGGGACCGATCGACTCGGCGGTCACGGTCGCCGAGAAGGCCCGCCGCGGCGCCGACTCGGTGGAGGCAGCGGTCGACTCGCTGGCCCGCTCGCACGTCATCGGCGGTGGGGTCGGGGGCTTCGTCACCGGCCTGGGCGGCTTCGTGACCATGCCGATCGCCTTGCCGGTCAACGTGTTCGAGTTCTACGTGCAGGCCACCCGGATGGTCGGCGGGATCGCCCACCTGCGCGGCTACGACGTGAGCCAGCCCCGGGTGCGCACCGCCGTGCTGCTCACCCTGATCGGTTCCAGCGCGGACGACGTTCTGGCCCGGGCGGGGCTGAGCACGGGGGGAGGGCGGATGGCCTCCCTGGCCGCCAAGCGGCTGCCGCCGGCGGCCCTGCTGGTGATCAACAAGGCGGTCGGCTTCCGGCTGCTGCGCGGGGTGGGCGAGCGGGTGCTCTCCAGGCTGGGCCGGGGCATCCCGCTCGCGGGCGGGGTGGTCGGTGCCGGTCTGGACGGCTACCTGATGTCGCGGATCGCCGACCAGGCCCGCCGCGAGTTCCCCCCCACCCCCTCGTGATCACGATGAGGTGAGGATGCGCCGGTCGGTGACGATCCCGGTGATCAGTGCTGTGGGCGTCACGTCGAAGGCGGGGTTGAGCGCCGCCGTCCCGGCCGGGGCGATCGGGATGCCGTGCACCGAGGTGACCTCGGCGCCGGAGCGCTCCTCCACCACGATCGCCGCGCCGTCCGGGGTGGTCGGGTCGAGCGTGCTCTCGGGCGCGACCACATAGAACGGCACCGGACGCCCGGGGCACGCGTACCGGGCGGCCAGGGCGAGGCTGAAGGTGCCCACCTTGTTCGCGGTGTCGCCGTTGGCGGCGATCCGGTCGGCCCCGACCAGGACGGCGTCCACGGCTCCGGAGCCGATCAGGCCCGCCGCCGCGGCGTCCACGATCAGCTCGAAGGGCGCCCCCCACCGGGTGAGCTCCCAGGCCGTCAACCGGGCCCCCTGGAGCAGGGGACGGGTCTCGCAGACGATCACCCGCTCCAGCCGGCCGTCCCGGAACACCTGCTCGACCACGGCCAGGGCGGTGCCGCGCTCGACCGCGGCCAGGGCGCCGGTGTTGCAGACGGTCAGCAGCCGCAGCCGGTCACGATCCGGCAGCACGCGGTAGAGCTCCTCGGCCCCCCGCCGGGCCATCGCGGTCGAGGCGGCGATCTCGGCGTCCCGCAGCGCCAGCGCCGCGGCCAGCACGGACCCCCGGCAGGACTCGCCCGGGTGTCGGTCGAGTTCCCGCGCGGCCAGGTCGACCCCGCGGGCGAGGTTCACCGCGGTCGGGCGGGCGGCGCGCAGCCGGGCGATGGCCGATGCCCACTCGGGCTCGGGCAGGGTGGTGACCGCCAGGGCGACCCCGAGCGCGCCGGCCACCCCGAGCGCCGGGGCACCCCGGACGGCGAGCCGCTGGATCGCCTCGACGAGCGCCTCGATCGTGGTGATCTCGAGGAAGACCAGATCCTGCGGGAGCCGGGTCTGGTCGAGCAGGCGAACGTGGTCGCCCGCCCAGTCGATCGGACGGGGGACGGTCCCGTGCCCGGCTGCGTCGTCCACGGGCCCGACTCTACGGGCGGGGCCGCCCGTGGCCCCCGGGTGATTTGGGATCTTTGCCCCCGGCGCGACGCGTGGGCCGAACCCCCCGCGCGCCTGCGATCGATCAGCGGGACCCGCGGCAATACTGCGGGTCATGGTCCGCGACGGCTCAGTGGTGGACGGCGAGCGCCCCACCGCCGACCGGGGCGCTGTCGAGCGCGCCACCGGGCCGGTCGTGAACCGTCGACCGGCGGGTCCCCGTCGTCCCCGGCCCACCACCGAGCCGCTGCGCCGTCCGGATGCGCTGCCGGTGCGCCAGCGCGTCGTCCGGGCAGTGTTCCTGGTCCTGCTGACCCTCGTGGTGCCGGGCGCCGCACAGATCGCGGCCGGCAACCGCTGGGTGGGCCGGCTGGCGGTCCGGATCTGGCTGTCGGTGCTCGGCGTGGTGGTCGCGCTGGCCGGGTTGTGGTTCCTCTCCCGCACGGTCGTGCTGCACCTGGCCACCAGCTGGCTGGTGCTGAGCCTGGTGGCGATCTTCCTGTCCCTGGTCGGCATCGCCTGGCCGGTGCTGGTGGTCGACGCCTGGCGGCTCGGCCGGCCCGCGCTGCTGCCGCGGCGGGCCCGGCTGGGCATGACCGGTCTGCTCGTGCTCAGCGTGCTGGTGACGAGCGTGCCGGTGATCGGTGCCGGACGGCGCGTCTGGGCGGCCGCCTCGCTGCTGGACGGCGTCTTCGGCATGGGCGTGGAGTCGGCCGCGGTCCAGGGCCGGTACAACGTGCTGCTGCTGGGCGGGGACGCCGGTCCCGACCGCCCGGGGACCAGGCCGGACAGCCTCACCCTGGCCAGCATCGACGCCACCAGCGGCCGCACGGTGCTGTTCAGCCTGCCGCGCAACCTCGAGGACGTGCGCTTCCCGGAGGGCTCCTCGGCGGCGAAGGCCAAACCCGAGGGCTGGACCTGCGGGGACGAGTGCCTGCTCAACGGCATCTACACCTGGGGCGTCGAACACCGGGACGCCTTCCCGGGGGTGCGCGACCCCGGGGCCGAGGCGATGAAGCAGGCGGTCGAGGGCGTCACCGGGCTGAAGGTCAACTACTACGTGCTGGTCGACCTCAAGGGGTTCCGGCGATTGATCGACGCCATGGGCGGGATCGACCTGACCGTGCGCGACCGGGTTCCGATCGGGGGCGGTACCTCGAGGGTGTCCGGCTACATCGAGCCCGGAACCCAGCATCTCGACGGCTACCACGCGCTCTGGTACGCCCGGTCCCGGCACGGGGCCAGCGACTACGCCCGCATGGAGCGCCAGCGCTGCGTCATGAACGCGATGGTGCGCCAGATGGACCCGGCGACCCTGCTGGCCAAGTTCCAGGGCATCGCCGCGGCGGCACAGGACGTGATGAGCACCGACATCCCGGCCTCTGAGCTGGCGACGTTCATCAGCCTGGGCAGCAAGGGCAAGAGCCAGAAGATCACCAGCGTCGCCTTCACCCCACCGCTGGTCAACCCGGCCTACCCCGACTTCGACCTGATCCAGGACCGGGTGGTGCAGGCGCTGGTGTCCTCCCGGCGGGAGGCAGCGGCGCCGTCCGCCGCACCCACGGCCTCGCCGTCCCTGGTCGGGATGCCGGCAGCCGGCGGGTTGTCCGGCGTCCAGGTGTCCTCGGCGGCCACCGTGAAGAGCAGCCGGACGGCGTCGGCCTCCGCCTCTCCGCTGTCCAGCGCCGCTGCCGCCACCGCTGACCCGGTGGACGTCGGCGCGGCCTGCGCTCCCGCCTGACCCCCGCCACCCCAAGCCGCGGAATTACCGTGATCTGCGACATCAGTGCACTACATTGAGTGTTCGCGCAATCACTGAGAGTCGGAATGCCTGTGGGGGGTCTTCGTGGGACGGTCGAGTCGACGGCGCCCTCGGCTGCTGTTGATCGCCGCGTTCTACCCCCCGTCCCGCTCCAGTGGCGTGTTCCGGCCGCTCGCCATGGCCAACCACCTGGTCGAGGCCGGCTGGGACGTCACGGTGGCCACCCTGCCGGAGGAGTTCTTCGAGGAGATCTGCCCGCCTCGGGACGACACCCTGCTGGCCGCGGTCGACCCGCGGATCCGCGTCCTGCGGGTGCCGATGTCGACCATGCACCTCGAGACGGACGTCAGCCGGCTGGGCGGCCTGCGGGCCAACTTCCCCGCGGTGTACTCCAAGGTGCTGCCCACCCTGACCCACCTCGACCGCTACACCCCCTGGCTGACCAGGTTGCTCCCCGCGCTGATGCGTGATCAGCTCGCCCGCCGGCACGACGTCGTGGTGGCCACCGGCAACCCCTGGACCTCCTTCGCCGCGGCGGCGGCGCTGCACCGCGCCACCGGCATCCCGTACGTGCTCGACTTCCGTGACTCCTGGACCCTGAACCAGTTCACCCAGGAGCCGGCCTACCCCGAGGGCCACCACGCCTTCTCCTGGGAGTCCTTCCTGCTGGGCCGCGCCGCCGCGATCACGCTGGTCAATGCCCCGATGCGGCAGTGGTACGCCGAGCGCTACCCGCACCTGGCCGAGCGGATGCACGTGCTGGAGAACGGCTATGACGCCGACCTGCTGACCACCAGCACCGTTCGCCGTCCGGACCCCGAGCAGCCGCTGCGCTTCGGGTACGTCGGCACACTCACCCCGCAGTACGACAACGAGGCGTTCTGGCATGGGTGGCAGCTGGCCTCGGGCGTGCCGGAACTGGCCGGGGCCTGCGCGGACCTCTATGGCCACCTGGGCTTCTTCGCCGGCCAAACCCCCCGGTACGGCCTGCCGGACCCGCCCCTGACCGGGGTCACCCACCGCGGTCCGGTGCCCAAGACCGAGCTGGCGGCCGTCTACCGCGACCTGGACGTGCTGCTGTTCCTGGTGCCGAACTCGCCGTACGTGACCTCGGGCAAGACCTACGAGTACATGGCCACCGGCAAGCCGATCCTCGCGGTCTGCCGAACCGACTCGGCCGCCTGGGGTCCGCTGAGCGGCTACCCGCTGACCGTGCCCGTGGCCGAGCTGAGCGCACCGGCGGTCCGTGACGCCCTGGTCGAGGTCGCCGGCCTCGCCCGCCGGGCCACCAAGGTCGAGTACGACGACGCCGTCGAGTACGCCCGCCGCTTCGACCGGCAACGCCTGCTGCCGGCCTTCGAGGACGTCCTGCGCCGCATCGCCACCTCGTGAGGAGCCAGTTGTGACGAACCAGGTAGCACTCGAGGTCGACCTCGGTCCCCGGACCCTGGCCGCGGGGGAGCTGTTGGTGGTCACGCCGTGGTACCCGAACGCGTCGGCCCCGTATTCCGGGGGCTTCGTGCTCCAGACGGTGCGGGCCCTGGCGCCGCACTTCCCCGGGATCACGGTGCTGCACGTCGAGAACGTGCCCCCGGACGACGTCCGCCCGCCCCGGTGGTCGCGGACGCCGGAGGGGCCGGTGCTGTGGATCGGGGTTCCCATGGACCCCACCACCTCCCGGGCGGAGATGATGCGGCTGCAGGGCGAGGCCCTCCGCGCCCACGCCCTGACCCTGATCCGCTCGGCCACCGTGGTCCACTGCCACGTGGGCGCTCCCACCGGTGCCGGGCTGGCGGACCTGCTGGCCCCCACGACCCGGTTGGTGCTGACCGAGCACGCCTCCTACCTGCCCGCGGTGCTGGGCAGGGCCGATTCGCGCGAGGGCTACCGTCGCGCGCTGGAGCGGGCCGAGGTGGTCACCGCGGTCGGCCCCGGCACGGCGGCCACGATCGAGGCAGCCTTCCCCGGCTCTCTCGGACGGCGGGTCCGGATCGTCCCCAACCCGGTTCCGCTGCAAGGGTTCCCGCTGCGCCGGGAGCTGCCCACCGGGGTCTCGCGGTGGCTCTCCATCGGGAACCTGGTGCCCGGCAAGGGGTTGCACCGGTTGCTGCGCTGCTTCGCCGCCTGGCTCGAGCGCGAGCCCGATCCGGCTGCCCGGCTGACGCTGGTGGGTCAGGGGGTCCTGCGGACGGAGCTGGAGGAGCTCGCCGAACGTCTCGGCATCGCCGATCGGCTCCGGCTGCCGGGTCCGGTGGCGCCGGACGAGGTGGCCGCGCTCCACCACGAGCACGACGTGCTGGTCCACCTGTCCGAGCGCGAGACCTTCGGGCTGGTCTGCGTCGAGGCGGCCGCCAGCGGGTTGCCGTTGCTGGCCACCACCAGCGGGGGGCCCCAGCTCACCCTGTCCGTCCCGGTCGCGCTCGGGCTGGCCCAGCTGGTGCCTGTGGGCGACCGGGACGAGACCGCCGACGTGGTGGCGGCGATGAGCCGGCTGCGCTCGGGCCTGGCCCTGGCCACCCAGGGCGACGTCATCGCCTCGCGGGTGCACCTCGAGCGCTGTTTCGGTGCGCCGCAGATCGGGCGGGTCCTGTCGGCGGCCCTCCAGCCGGGTGCGGTGCAGCCGGCGCCCCTCCCGGCGCCCGCGCCGGTGCCACCGATCGCCCGGCCGAGGACCTCACCGGAGGTCACCGAATCGGTCAGCGCCCCCGAGGCCGCCGGATCGGGCAGCGCCACCGAGCCCACCTCCGAGACCGCCACCGAGCCCACCCGGCCGGTGCGCATGCTGGGCCTGGCCGTCTTGGCCACCCATGCCCGGCCGACCGAGAAGTCCTGGCAGCAGGTCGCCCTCCAGGGCGGGGGCGGGGTCTACCTCACCACCCAGCCGGTCAGCGCCGACCTGCCCCCGGGGATCGAGGTCATCGACGTCTCGGCCATCGAGCGACGGGCCCTGATCTCACGGATCGAACGGGCAGTCGTCCTGCGGGTCCCTGGCACGATGCTGCGCCTGCTCGCCCGGCTGGCCGCGGTGCTCGACCTGCTGACCCGCCCACTGGGCGCCCGCCGTCCTCGGGTCGCGCCCCGGGTTGCCGGCCTGCAGGCCCGGCACCGGGCGATGGCGAAGCGGTTCCGCTGGGGCCGCTACGCCGCCTTCTGGCGCCTGGTGGGCCCGTGGTACGTCACCCGCAGGCTGGAGCGTGACGGGGTGCTGGACCGCCTGCCACTCGAGGACTTCGACGGGCTGATCGGGTGCGACAACGACGTCCTGCCGCTCGCCGTCCGCCTGGTGCGGCGCCGGCCGGAGCTCACGATCACCCGCCGGTGCACCCCCGAGTCGATCGCACGCAGCTACGCCGCCCGCGCGGGCAGCGGCCGGGGACGCCGACCCTGACCCCGGGCGTGTGGAGGTCGTCGACGGGTGTCGTGGGTTACGGTCAGGGGTGATGTCCGCGACGACTCCGGCTGCCACCACCGGTGATCCCGACCCCGGGTCCGGCGCCGTGTCCTGGCCGCCGGTGTCGGTCGTCGTCCCGGTGCTCAACGAGGAGCGCCACCTCGGTGAGGCTGTCGAACGCATTCTCGCCCAGGGGTACCCGGGGGAGCTCGAGGTGGTCCTCGCCCTCGGGCCCAGCACCGACCGGACCGACGAGGTGGCCCGGGAGCTGACCGCAACCGACCCCCGGGTGCGCACCGTGCCGAACCCGACCGGTCGCACGCCGAATGCCCTGAACGCGGCGATCGCCGCCTCCCGGCACCCGATCGTGGTCCGGGTCGACGGCCACGGGCTGCTCAATCCCGGGTACATCGCGACCGCCGTCCGGCTGCTGGAGACCACGGGCGCGGCCAACGTGGGTGGCGTCATGGCCGCCGAGGGCACCACCGACTTCACCCGGGCCGTGGCCACCGCGATGCGCAGCGTCTTCGGTGTGGGCGGTGCCCGGTTCCACACCGGGGGCGAGCCCGGCCCGGCCGACACCGTCTACCTCGGGGTCTTCCGCCGTGAGGTGCTCGAGCAGCTCGGTGGCTACGACGAGTCGTTCCTGCGCGCGCAGGACTGGGAGCTGAACCACCGCATCCGCAGCGCGGGCCACACGGTCTGGTTCACCCCCGACCTCCAGGTGACCTACCGGCCGCGGGCCAGTCTGCGGGCGCTGGCCCGGCAGTACTTCCACTACGGGCGCTGGCGGCGGGTGGTGATGCGCCAGCACCCCGAGACGGTCAACCTGCGCTACCTGACCCCACCCGTGGTGGTTCTGGCCTGCGGGATCGGCCTGATCGGTGCGGCGCTCACCCCGTGGACCCTGATCGCCCCGGGGGGCTACCTGGCCGGCGTCCTGGCCGCGAGCGGGCTGACCGCGGTGCAGGCCACGCCACGGCTGCCGGTCCGCGCGGCGATCGCGCTGCCGCTGGTGCTGGCGACGATGCACCTGTCCTGGGGGGTCGGGTTCCTGACCAGCCCCCGTCGGCTGGCCCGGCGCACGCCGGCCCCGGCCGACATTGGCTGAGCCGCCGGAGGGCGGCAGAACGGGACGGCGCGTGCGCATCCTCATGCTGGTGGCCACCTCGCTCGCCTCGGACACCCGAGTGCTGCGCGAGGCGACCACCCTGGCCGCGGCCGGGCACGCCGTCCACGTGATCGGCAAGCAGGTGCCCTCGGGCTGGGAGCCGCCGGCGGGAGTGACGGTCTCCTCCGCGGGTGCCTCCTCAGTGTTCCGCGCCGACGGTGCGCCCTCGCTGTCCCGGCGCCGCCTGCCCCCGCACGTGCGGGCCGCACGCTGGCTGCTGCTGCCGACCCACCGCAATCAGTCCTTCGGGCGCTGGGCCGCGGCGGCCGCCCTGGACGGCGCGGCGCGCGAGTACGACGTGGTCCACGCCCACGACTTCACCGCCCTCGAGCTGGGCGACCGGCTCGCCCGCCGGGCCGGCGTCCCGCTGATCTACGACAGCCACGAGCTGTGGGCCGGGCGGCCGCGGATCGGGCGGCCGACGCCCTGGCAGGCCCGCCGCGAGCGGGTGGTGGAGGCCGAGCTCGGCTCCCGGGCGGCCGCCGTGATCACGGTCGGGGACGGCGTGGCCCGCGCCCTGCGCGAGGCCTACGGCTGGTCGCATGTGCACGTCGTGCGCAACACCTTCCCGGACGACGGTCCCCCCCACCCGCTGCCGGCCTCGCCGACCGAGGCGGTCTACGCAGGTCGGCTCGCGCCCTACCGCGAGCTGGAGGTGATCGCCGAGGCCAGCCGGGTGGCCGAACTGCCCATCACCCTGGTCGGGCCGGCCGACGAGACCTGGCTGGCAGCCTTCGACCCCGGCCGCGCCCGGCTCGAACCGGCCCGCTCGGTGGCAGCGGTGGACGAGTTGCTCGCCCGGGCCGGGCTGGCCCTGGTCACCCACTCCGACCGGTGGGCCAACCACCGGCTGGCGATGCCGAACAAGCTGTTCCACGCCGTCCACGTCGGGGTGCCCGTGGTGGCCACGGACGTCGGCGAGCTGGCCGCCCTGGTGCGCGCCCACGGGGTGGGCGAGCTCTACCGGCCGGGGGACGCGGCGTCCCTGGTGGCGGCGCTGGAGCGGGCCTCGGCCCGCTACGGGCAGCTGCGCGAGGCCGTCCAGCGGGCACGTCCGGCCCTGTCCTGGGACGCCGACGCGGCCGAGCTGTGCTCGCTGTACGCCCGCCTCGGCACGCCGCCGCGGGTGTCGTCATGACGGCCGGAACGGGTATCCGGGTCGACTACCCTGGTCGCTGGCCGGAGCGGTTGCGCCCTCGCGCACGCCGTCGTCCGGTCACCCGACCAGGGGAGGAGGGACGATGACCAGCAGCCATCCGGCGCCCCTGCGGCCGACCGGGACGGTGGCCGACGTGCACGTCTACGAACCGCACCGCGCCGGCTTGCCGAAGAAGATCGGCCCGTACTTCCGCGAGCTGTGGGAACGTCGCGAGTTCGCCTCGGAGCTGTCCCGATCGGGGATCCGAGCAGCCAACACCCGAACCGTGTTCGGTCAGGTCTGGTTGGTGCTCAACCCGCTGCTGCTGGCGCTGGTCTACTACCTGCTGGTCAACGTGCTCTCCGGGCAGTCCCAGGGGATGGACTTCTTCGCCCATCTCACCGCGGGCCTGTTCACCTTCTACTTCATCAGCGGCTGCATGGGCACCGGCGCGGCCTCGGTGGTCGGAGGTGGGCGGCTGTTGCTGAACACCGCGTTCCCCCGGCTGCTCCTGCCGTTGTCATCGGTGCGGACCGCGTTCTACCGGTTCCTGCCGACGCTGCCGGTCTGGCTGGTGTTCTACCTCTTCGCCGACAGCCGTCAGTTCACCTGGTTGACCCTGCTCTCGCTGGTCTTCCTCGCCATGATCGTGGTCTTCTCGGCCGGGCTGGCGGCGATCTTCGCGACGCTGCAGGTCTACTTCCGGGACACGGCGGCGTTCCTGCCGTACTTCATCCGGATCTGGCTGTACCTGTCGCCGGTGATCCTGACCGTCGACCGGTTGCACGCCTACGCGGCCAAGGCGGGCGCCGAACACCTGCTGTACCTCAACCCGCTGTACTCCCTGCTCGGTGGGTTCACCGAGCTGCTGGTCGGCTCGCGCATGCCGAACTGGCACATGTGGGTCGCCGCGGTGAGTTGGACGCTGATCGCGGCCGTGGCCGGAGCGTGGTACTTCATGTCCCGGGAGCGTGATTTCGCTGTCCGCATCTGAGCAGGTCATCGTGGACCCCATGGACGAGGCGGAGCTGGCCCGCCAGGCGGCCCGCGCGCAGCGTGCGGCAGCCCGGGCCGAGCGGGCGGCCGGGCCGGTCGCCGTCCGGGTCCAGAACGTCTCGATCACCTATCGGACGACGTTCGAGCGAGTGCCGACCTTCAAGAACGCCATCGTGCGGTTCGGGCGCGGGCAGAAGGCCGTCAAGGAGATCGAGGCGGTCAAGAGCGTCACCTTCGACGTCCCGGTGGGGACCTCGCTGGGGATCATCGGGGCCAATGGCGCCGGCAAGTCGACCCTGATGCGCGCGATGGCAGGCATCCTGCCGCCCACGTCCGGGCGGATCGAGGTGCACGGCCGGGTGAGTACCCTGCTCGCCCTCGGGGTCGGGTTCAACGGCCAGTTGTCGGGGCGGGAGAACGTCATCCTCGGCGGGCTCGCCTCGGGGCTCAGCCGCCGGGAGGTCGAGGAGCGCGCCGACGAGGTGGCCGAGTTCGCCGACATCGGCGAGTTCATGGACGCCCCGATGCGCACCTACTCCTCGGGGATGTTCAGCCGGCTGGCGTTCTCGGTCGCGGTGCACATGAAGCCGGACATCCTGATGATCGACGAGGCGCTGTCGGCCGGGGACGCGGTCTTCAAGCGCAAGGCCACCGCCAAGATGAGCGAGCTGATGAAGAGCTCGCGGGCGATGTTCCTGGTCAGCCACGCCCTCGCCAGCGTGCGTGAACTGTGCAACGACGCCATCTGGCTGCACCAGGGCAAGCTGATGATGCACGGTGACCCCGAGGACGTGATCTCGGCCTACAACCGGTTCATGGAGGTCGGCGAGGACGCCTTCAACCTCGAGGATCTGTGACGGCCTCGCCGGTTCCCGCCCCGCACGCCGACGCGCCCGACGTCTCGATCCTCACCAGCGGTCACGACGTGGCCGATGCCCGGCTGCACCGCGAGGTGGCGGCCCTGCACCGGGCCGGCCTGCGGGTGGAGGTCTACGGCCTGGGTGATGCCGGCGCGGGGCCGGACGGGGCGCAGGTGGTCGCCGTCGCGCGCCGCGGTCCGCTCGGACGGGCGCTGCTCGCCCTGGGGCTGGGCTGGCAGGCGCGCGGCCGGGTGCTGATGACCCTCGACCCGGACGGCGCGCTGGCCGCCTGGCCCGCCGCCCGCCTGCGCCGACGGCGGCTGGTGGTCGACGTGCACGAGGACTACGGCGCCCTGCTCCGCGACCGGGCGTGGGCCCGAGGACCGGCCGGGGTGGTGGCCTCGGTGCTGGTGCGGGTGGCCGGCGTCGCGGCCCGCCGAGCCGATCTGACCGTGGTGGCCGATGAGCACGTGCCGCCGGCGACGGCTCGCCGTCGGGTGGTGCTGCGCAACCTGCCGGACCTGTCCATGATCCCCGAACCTGTTGCCCCCGAACCGGTTCCCCGGGCGATCTACATCGGTGACCTGCGCGCCAGCCGAGGGGTGTTCGCCATGGTCGAGGCCGCCGCCGCCGCGGGGTGGCGGCTGGACCTGGTCGGGCCGGTGGCCGCGGCCGACGCGCCGGCCCTGGCCGAACGGCTGACCGCCCCGGACGTCGCGGGCCGGGTGGTGCTGCACGGGCGGATGCCGCCGCGGGCCGCCTGGGCACTGGCGGCAGGGGCCTGGGTCGGGCTGTGCCTGCTGCAGGACACCCCGGCCTTCCGGGACGCGGTACCGAGCAAGCTGGGGGAGTACCTGGCCGCCGGGCTGGGGGTGATCTGCACGGACCTGCCGCGCCAGGCGCGCATCGTCCGGGAGCAGCAGGTGGGAGTCGTGGTGCCGACCGGGTCCGGCTGCGCAGCGGCGACCGCCGAGGTCATGCGGGAGTTGGCCGACCAGCCGGTGCGGTTGGCCGCCTGGCGCGCCGCGGCGTCCCTGGTGCCCCGCGGGAACGACTACGACCGGTTCGCGGCGGAGGTGAGCTCGCTGGTCCACCGGTGAGCCTGCCCGGGCGGCGACGACCGAGGTGGGCAATCCGGGGCGAGCAGTGACGCAATGTCGCAGTGGCGACACCGGGGGTGCGCTAGGGTCGGGCGCGGTATTCACCCCGGGTGTACGTGTGAGAGGGGGCCCGCGGTTGAGGACTGTCGACTTGACGCCGCCTGCTCCGATGGCGCGTCACCTGGCCCGGCGACCGCGGTCACGAGTCACCGCCACCTTCGTTGCTGTCGCGCTGGTGGTGGCGAGCGTGGTCTGCCTGGTGCCCCTGCCGAGCCGGACGACGGCCGCCACCACCTTCCGCCTGCTCCTGGGCCGGTCGGGGGTCAGCGGCCAGGTCGCCGTCACCGGTAACTCGGTGATGTCACACGTCTCGGTCTGCGATGCCGATCGACGCCAGCTGCCGGCGATGATCGCCGACCGCGCCGGGCGGCCGGTGTGGCGGCTGGACCGCCCGGGCCAGGGCTGGTTCGAGACGGTCGACAACGCGGCCCTCGCGCTGCGCCGTTCGGACGTCGCGGACGTCATGATGTTCGTCTCGCTCTTCCAACTGGCGGCCACCGGCCTGCCCGACCTGCGGGAGCAGGCGTTCTTCCGGATGGCCGCGGGCGACCTGGCGGTGAACGACCTCGGCGCCCGCGGCTGGTCCTGGTCGGTGCTGTCCCAACCGGGTGCGCAGGAGGGTCCCTTCACCTACGAGGGCGTCACCTATCCCGACTACGGCGGCATCAAGCAGCGCTACTTCTCGGTGGAGAAGTCGCTGCGGACCTGCCCCGAGACCCTCGGGCACGACCTGCACTTCATCGAGGCCGCGTACTGGAACTCCTACGTCCAGGTGGGTCCCCAGCCGAACGCGATCGCCGATCTGGTGGAGTTGCAGCAGCGCGCTGCGCAGGCGGGCAAGCGGCTGCACGTCGTCCTGCTGCCCGTCGACACCCGCGACGTCGCCTCGCTCGAGCCGGCTTTGGCGCAGCAGATCACGGCCAATGCCCGCCGGGCGGTCGGCGAACTGCGTCGCGGGAATGTGAACGTGCTCGACCTGACCGACGCGGTCGAACCGGCGGGATTCGCCGACCGCTGGTGTGCGTGCGGTCACCTGGGCGAGCGGGGCCGGGACACGGTCGCGACGAGCGTGTCGGCGGTGCTGTGACCCATGCTGTTCAACTCGTTCCAGTTCCTGTGCGTGTTCCTGCCGATCGTCGTCGGCGGCTACTGGCTCCTGGCTCGCACCCTGCCGGTGTCCTTGTCCATCGCCTGGCTCGCGGTGGCCTCGTACGTGTTCTACGTCAGCGGTGAGCACACCTACCCCTGGCTGCTCGCCGTCTCCGTGGTCGCCAACTTCTTGCTCGGGCAGGCGATCAGCGCGGCGCCGCCCGATCGATCCGGGGTGTGGCTGGCGGCCGGCGTGGTCGGGAACCTGGGCCTGCTCGGCTACTACAAGTACGCGGTGTTCGTGACCGATCAGCTCCGGTGGGCCGGTGCCGAGGTGCCCGCCCTGCACGTGGTCCTGCCGATCGGGATCTCGTTCTACACCTTCACCCAGATCGCCTACCTGGTCGACGTCCGCCGGGGGGCGACGCGCGAACGCAGCTTTGTGTCCTACCTGCTGTTCGTGTCCTACTTCCCGCACCTGATCGCCGGTCCGATCCTGCATCACGGCGAGATGCTGCCCCAATTCAGGGCCCCTGCGCGGGACACCCTGCGCCGCATCTGTTCGGGGCTGATCATCTTCGCCATCGGGCTGGTGAAGAAGACGGTGCTCGCCGACCCGTGCGGGGCGGTCGCCACGGACGTCTTCAGTCGTGCCGCGGTCAGCCCACCCGGGCTCGTGACCGCCTGGGTGGGCGCATTTGCCTATGCCATGCAGATCTACTTCGACTTCTCGGGGTACTGCGACATGGCAATCGGTGCCTCGCAAATGCTGGGGATCAAGCTCCCGATCAACTTCAACTCGCCGTACAAGGCGTTGAGCATCATCGATTTCTGGCGCCGCTGGCACATCACTCTGTCGCGGTTCCTGCGCGATTACGTCTACATCCCCCTGGGCGGCAACCGAAAAGGTCCGTCCCGGCGCTACGTCAACCTGCTGGCGACCATGGTGCTCGGGGGGATCTGGCACGGCGCCGGCTGGACGTTCGTGATCTGGGGCAGCCTGCACGCCGCTGCCCAGGGGATCGCCCACGGGTGGAACGATCTCGGTCGTCGGGTTCACCTGGTCGCCATCCCGAAGCTGGTCGGTTGGGCCCTCACCTTCGTGTTCGTGGTGCTGGCGTGGGTCCCGTTCCGGGCCGATTCGTTGGCCTCGACGCTGGCCATGTGGCGAGGCATGTTCGGGGGTAACGGGTTCGGGATGCCGGCGGTCGGGCCGTTGGCAGGGATCGCCGAGCGGCTGGGCCTGGGGGCCGAGAACCTCGACGCGTTGACCCCGAGCGCCCTCCTGACGCTCGCCGTGGCCTTCGGGATCGCTCTGGCGGCCCCGAACAGTCAGGAGATCCTGCACCGGTTCGACATCGCCCTGGACACTCCCGGCTATCGCGCGCTGGGCAACCCGTCGCGGTTGACCCTGGTGCACCTCGACTGGCGGGTCGCGGTCGGCGCCGGCGTCCTCCTGGGAGTGGGCGCGCGCATGATCGGTGGCCCCAGTGAGTTTCTCTACTTCCAGTTCTGAGGCCGGCGCGGGATCGGGCGAGAGGATCGGTGGCGCGGTCTCGCACACGGCACTGGTGTGGACGTCGCGAGGGCGTCAGCTGACCGGTGACTGCCCGGCCCCCGTGGAGGGGTGGCGCGTCATTGCCCTCAGTTCCCGTTCGGCGGCGGGTAGCCCGAACACCACCGGCGGCCCGGGGACCCGCTTGGCGATCCACCAGGCGGCCGCCACCGCTCCGGAATCGAGGGCGACGATCACCTGGCTGTTGCGTGCGCAGGCCAGGACCGCCGAGTCGCGATGGGCCCGGGCGGCGAACTGCCGGGCCACCCCACCGCGGATGGTGCGCCTCACCGCCTGGTAGGGCTTGCTGCGCCGCACCTGAATGATCTTGCGTTTGGTCCCCCAGCGCACCGTGCCGGCGGCCTTGCGCACGGCCACCGGAGCCGCATCGGCCACCTCGGTCAGCAGCGCCGCCGCCGTGCTCGGGCCGTCGGCATCCTCGGCGGGGTCACTGGAGGGGTCCTCCGGCGGGGCCATCGCCTGCTCCGCCGAGATCCTTCGTCCGGCAGCCGGTGTCCCGGCGGGCGTGGCCGCTCGGGCCGTCGGCGCCGGGGACGTCGCAGCCGGGGGTTTGGGGGCCGGCGGGACGTACGTCGTGGTCGGGCCCAGCACGGTGGCCGAGCGCAGACCCGTCCTGGACTCCATCGCCCGCCAGACGAACAGGTCGAGGTCGACCGGGCCGCTCCCGGCGGCCACCAGGGCCTCGCGGATCTCGGCCAGCCGGCCGGCGGACAGCGCGGTCCCGGCACTGAGCAGCATGACCCTCATCGCGGCTCACCCGTGGGTGCCCCGGCCAACTCCGCCGGCGCGGCCCCGTCACCGGTGAGGGCGGGATCCTCGGCGACGGCCTCGATGGCCGGCACGACCGGCCCGGGCACGGGCAGGCCACCGATGGTCACGGTGAGTTCGCTCACCCGGGGTTGCAGTTGGAGATCGCGGGTGTACGCGGCGGCGAACGCCCGGCACCGGTCGCGCAGGTCGTCGTCCGCGGTCAGCGCGGCATGGGCCGCGGCCACCAGGGCCTCGGCGATCGAGGCCGGCTCGAGGTCGCGTACCGGGAACCACATCGGGTACTCGCGCAGCACGTCCGAGGCAGCGTTCACCGGGTCGTGGACGGAGACGATCGGCATGCCGGTGGCGATGTACTCGAACACCTTGCCGCTGGTCACGTACCGCCCGGCACCGATCACCAGCATCAGGATGTCGAAGGACTCGTAGACCGCGGCGATCTCGGTCTTGCCGACCGGGCCCGCGTAACTCACCGCGGCATCGGCGGCGTCCTCGACCAGGGCGGCCAGGTCGGCGCGGGGGGCGGCGTAGTAGCCCAGGTAGCCGTGCAGCCGGATGCGTCCCCCGGCCACGACGTCGTCCTGGGCCCGGGCCAGGCGCCAGCCCTCGATCAGCTCCGCCAGGGGCACCTTCGGGCTGATCGTGCCCAGGTAGCCGAAGGTCAGTCCCCGATCGGGGTCCGGGGCGTGGTGCCGGGCCGGTGGGGCCAGTTCGGGGTCGAACCCGTTGGACACCACGTGCATCCGCTCGGCGGCGGCGGGGTAGCGCTGCTGGTGCCAGGCCCGGATCGGCTCGTTGACGAACCACACCTCGTGGACGGCACCCATCAGGTCGCGTTCCCAGTTCGCGGCCCGGCTGCCCTCCTCGTGCAGCATGCCGCCGTCGAAGACGTCCAGCAGCCAGGCATCGCGGTAGTCCATGACGTACGGGACGCCGTGCCGCTGGTGCAGCACCCAGGCGGCGGTGAAGTCCACGTTGGGATTCGCGGTGGCCACGGTCAGATCGACCGGATCGGCACGATGGATGGCCAGCGCCGCCTGCTCGAGCACCTTGCGCCAGGGCCCGTACCCCGCCTCGGGGAAGTCCGCGGTGTCCCGCGCGACATGTCGCTTGCGCCAGCGCGCCGGGTCGTGGGCCCGCAGCCAGGAGTAGCGCCGGATGTCGGTGTCCAGCAGGGGCCACGAGAACGGCAGGCGCTCGATCCGGATGCTCGGGTCGACGTGGTCCTCGAGCGTGGCGTCCAGCCCGGTGTAGCGCTCGAACGCGTCACGCTCGGCGGTCAGGACGGTGACCCGCCACCCCGCGCGGGCGAAGGAGTTGGCCGTCGCCAGCGCCCGGTAGACCCCGCCCCCTCGCGAAGGGGGAAACCCCCATGCCACGTAGAGCAGGTGCGGCGCGTCGCGCCGATCCGACATGCGCCTTCTCCCCAGATGGCTCGGGTGGGCGGAAACCCGGGTGGTTGCGATCCGGTGCAACTCTAGACCACACCCGGACTCGTCACTAAACGTATCGTTGTCCGCCTGTCGCTCAACGTGTTTGGGTTGCATGGCTACAGTGAGCAGCGTGCCGGGAATGTTGACCAGTCTCGCCGTCCGAGCAGCCCGGCGCCTCCCGGGGCCCGTCCGCCAGGCCCTGAGGCGATCACGCGGGGTGATCCTGCGGTCGGTTCGGCGCCGCCCGGTCGCCGCGTCCGTCGCGCCACCCGAGGCCGTTCCGTTGCCACCGCGACCCGCCCCGCCCACGGCCCCGGTCCGGCTGCTGATCGGACCGGCCAACTTCGGCGGCCAGGGCTGGGAATGGGGGCGGGCGGTCGAGCGCGAGCTCGACCGGGTCGGCGTCCAGGTGTTCATGTTCACCCGCGAGGACGGCTTCGACTATCCCCATGACTACGGGGTGCCGGCGGCGGTGTACCGCTCCGCTGCCTGGGGTCTGCAGCAGGAGGACTACGTCCCGCGGCACTTCACCCACGTGCTGATCGAGGCGGTCAGGCCCGTGCTGGGGTTCGCCCGGGGCGCCGATGTGGCGGTCGAGGTGAGCCGGCTGCGCGCGGCCGGGCTGGCGGTGGCCATGGTGGCCCACGGCTCCGACGTTCGGCTGCCCTCGGGCCACGCCTCGCGGTACCCCTACTCGCCGTTCACCGACCCCGACTGGGACCTGGCGGTCCGGCTCGAGGAGCAGGCCGAGCGGCTGGGGGCGATCATCCGAGGGCACGACGGCCCGACGTTCGTCTCCACCCCCGACCTGCTG
Organism: Kineosporiaceae bacterium; assembly: GCA_016794595.1. Lineage (GTDB taxonomy): Bacteria > Actinomycetota > Actinomycetes > Actinomycetales > Kineosporiaceae > JADJPO01. The sequence goes on along the minus strand of JAEUJN010000087.1, from coordinate 654 downwards.
GACGACGTCCCGCGGGCGACGTGGTTGCCCGTGGTGCTCGATCTGGCCCGGTGGAGCGCCGGCTCGGTGCCACTGGAGCGCGAGCGTCCACTGGTGGTCCACGCGCCGTCCCACACCCGGCTCAAGGGCACCGAGCTGATCGAGCCGATCGTGGAGGGCCTGGCGGAGAAGGGATTGCTCGACTACCGCCGGATCGCCGGGGTGGCCAACGCCGACATGCCGGCCGTGTTCGCCGAGGCCGACGTGGTGCTCGACCAGTTCGTGCTGGGCAGTTACGGGGTTGCGGCCTGCGAGGGCCTGGCGGCCGGCCGGGTGGTGCTCGGGCACGTCGCCGATCCGGTGCGCCGCCGGGTGGTGGAGGCGGTGGGCGCGGACGTGCCGATCCTCGAGGCCACGGTGGACACCCTCGGGCAGGTGCTGGAGCGGGTCTGCGAGGAGCGGTCCTGGGCACAGGAGCGCGCGGCGGCCGGGGTCGACTTCGTCCGGCAGGTGCACGACGGGCGCCACAGCGCGCGGGTGCTCGCCCCCTTCCTGCTCGGGCGCCCCCCCACCCCCTCGTGCTCAAGCACTGTGGGCGATGGGCAACGGGCAGGTGAGCCGGGGGGGGGGGGGTGCGCGGGGGGGGGGGGCGCGGCCCCCGGCACGGCGGGGGGG
>JAEUJN010000083.1 GCA_016794595.1 Kineosporiaceae bacterium | reverse complement strand
CGCAACCCGGCCACGTCGTACCACCCCCGCACGACCAGGCCCTTGCCCTCCAGGGTTCCCAGGACCTGGTTGATCTCCTCCACCATCCCGGGGCGGTCGGCGCGTTGGCCGGTCACCGGATCGGTCAGCGGGGCGGCCGCGAAGACCGACCACATGGTGTAGCGAATGGTGTCGTTGATCTGGCGGGCGGTGGGGGCGGTCATGTCCCCATTCTGGCCGATGGGCCGTCCACGCCCGGGATCGGGCGGGTGTGACGCCGATCCGCCGCTGTCCGCTCCCCGGCGCCCCTCTCCCGGTCTCGCATCGGTCTCGCATCGGTCCCGCATCGGTCTCGCATCGGTCTCGCATCTGTCCCGGCATCGGTCTCGGCATCGGTATCGGTGCGGCACCTGTTCGCGATCGAATCGTGATCTCGGCGGGGGAACCTCGTCCGTGATCGACGCATCCCACCGAGCGACCGTCCCGTTCCCGCACCGGAAGGCCTGCCATGACCACGACCTCGCGCTCCCCCCGCTGGATCGCCGCCCTCGGGGTCGCCCTGGCCCTGGCCCTGAGTGGGTGCGGCGCCGGAGATGCCAGCTCGGCCAGCTCGGCGGCCGGCGGCGCCGATGGCGGCGTCGCGGTGGAGGCCCCGGCCCCGGCTCCGGCCGAGGGGGTGGCCGGTGCAGCTGGCTCGGGCGCCGACGAGAAGGCCGCCGACAGCGCCGGCGCTGCGGCCGCGCCCGGGGCCCCGGCCACGGACCCCGACCCCGGCGCGGGGGTTGACCGGCGGATCGTGCGCACCGGTGAGATCACGGTCGAGGTGCCCCAGCTGGCCCCGGCCGCCACCCGGATCCGGCAGTTGGCCACGGATCTGGGCGGCTACGTGGCCACCGAGTCCACCGGCTTCTCCGCCGCGGTCGAGACCAAGCGAACCGACCCCTCGGGCCAGCAGGTGCTCCGCGAGGCCCAGGTCGGCCAGTCGGTGCTCGTCCTGCGCATCCCGCAGGCCCGCTTCGCCCAGGCCCTGGACCGCTCGGCGGGGGTGGGCGAGGAGCTCACCCGGACCACGAACGCCGAGGATGTCACCGCCGACATCGCCGATCTGACCAGCCGGACGGCGACCCAGAAGGCCAGCGTGGCCCGGGTGCGCCAACTGCTCGCCGAGGCGAAGACCCTGTCCGACATCGTGCTGCTCGAGTCCGAGCTGACCAAGCGTGAGGCGGCGCTCGAGGCGCTCGAGGCCCGGCTGGCCACGTTGGGCAAGCAGGCGGACCTCTCGACGCTGACCGTGGTGCTGCAGACCCCGGACGTCGATCCGCAGGCGGGCGAGGACAACCAGTTCGTCCGGGCCATGAAGGCCGGCTGGGAGGCACTGGCCACCAGCCTCACCATGCTGATCACACTGATCGGGGCCCTGATCCCGTTCGCCCTGGTGGCCTCGCTGGTCCTCCTGCCGTGGTGGCTGCGACGCCGCTCCCAGCGGGAGCGCGCGGCCCGGGCCACCCGGGAGGCGACGGCCGCCTCGACCGGTACGCCGACCGGCCCGCAGACCGGCGGCCAGGGCGGCGACCCCGTGATGGCAGCTGCGGCGCCGGGCCCGTCCGGACGACCCGACCCGTCCGGACGACCCGACCCGACCGGTCCCTCCGATCCGGCCGGCCCGACACCCTGAGCCCGCACCGGCCCGGCTCACTCTCTCCTCAGAGCGAGTGCACCAGGTCGACCACCCGGGCCAGCACGTCGGGGTCCGCGGTCGGTGGGACGCCGTGCCCCAGGTTGAACACATGGCCCGGCGTCCGCCGTCCGGCCTCGACCGTGTCCCTGACCCGTTGCGCCAGAACCTCCCAGGGCGCGAACAGCAGGGCCGGGTCGAGGTTGCCCTGGACAGCGTGCTGCGGGCCGATGCGCCGGGACGCCTCGTCCAGGGGGATGCGGAAGTCCACCCCGACCACCTCCGCGCCGGCGGCCCCGATGTCGGCCAGCAGTTCCCCCGTGCCCACCCCGAAGTGGATCCGCGGTACGTGGGGGAAGGCGCGGTGCACGGCGTCCAGGGCGGCCGCGGATGCCGGTTGCACCAGGCGTCGGTAGTCGGCAGCCGGGACTGCCCCCACCCAGGAGTCGAACAGCTGGACGGCGCGCGCTCCGGCGGCGATCTGCACGGTCAGGAAGGCGGCCGAGATCCGGGCCAGCCGCTCCAGCAGGGCCGCCCACAGCGGCGGGTCGCCGTACATCAGGGCCTTGGTGCGCACCAGATCCCGGCTCGGGCCACCCTCGACGAGATAGCTGGCCAGGGTGAACGGTGCCCCGGCGAAACCGATCAACGGGGTCGGCCCCAGCTCGGCGACCAGCAGCCGTACCGACTCGCCGATGTCCGGGATCTGCTCCGCGTGCAGGTCGGGCAGGCGGTCCAGGTCAGCGGCGGTCCGGAACGGCTGGTCGATCACCGGGCCCACCCCGGGCCGGATCTCGACCCCGACCCCGACCGCGGCCAGCGGGACGACGATGTCGGAGAAGAAGATCGCCGCGTCGACCCCGTACCGGCGCACCGGTTGCAGGGTGATCTCGGTGACCAGCTCCGGCGTCCGGCAGGACTCGAGCATGCCCACCCCGGCGCGCACCCGGCGGTACTCGGGCAGCGAGCGACCCGCCTGCCGCATGAACCAGACCGGCGTGTGCTCGACCGGACGGCGCCCGCACGCGTCGAGCAGCGCCGACCGGGGGGCGGCGGCATCAGAGGCCGGCGGGGACGACGGGGACGACGGGGATACAGGCGTGGACGCGGTCACCCGGTGATGAAATCACGCTGCCGCCGCACCTGCTCTCACCCGAGCGAGACCAGGGCCACCCCGCCGAGGGCGGCGATCGCCCCGAAGATCTGCACCGGGCGCAACCGCTCGGCCAGGAAGGCCCTGGCCAGCAGCACGGTGACCACCGGGTAGAGCGAGCCGAGCACGGACACCACGCTGACCAGCCCCAGGGTCGAGGCCACGCTGAAGACCAGGTTGGCGCCGCCGTCCGCGATGCCGATCGCCACCAGCATCGGCACGTCGGACCTGCCGACGCCGCCCAGCGTGCCGAGCGCCACCGCCAGCGCACCGAAGATCAGCAACGAGGACAGCCGCATCCCGATGGCGGTGTACAGCGGGCTGGTCTCGGCCCCGCGGTCCATGCCCAGGAACGTCAGTCCGAACATCAGCCCGGCCACGGCCGCCAGCACCACGCTGGCCGGGCTGGCCTTGCCCGACAGCTCCGGACCACTCGCGGCGACGGCCCCGATCAGGGCGACCGCCATCCCCACGGCCTGCACCCCGCTCGGCAACTGGCCGGCGATCAGGTCGGCGACCACGGGCACCAGGGCCCCGAGCCCGCCGATCGGGGAGACCACGCCCATGGTGCCGATCGACAGCGCCTGGTAGAAGCAGACCAGGCCCGTGGCACCCGCCAGGCCGGTGAGCAGTCCCCAGAGCAGCCACTCACCGTCCGGGACACCGGTGTGGGTGATCAGGGCCCCGCCCACCAGGGCGACGAACGCAGCCGCCTGGGACCAGCCGACCACCACCATGGACGGCAATCGCCGGGAGGCGAGGCCGCCGCCGAAGTCGGCGGCCCCCCAGAGGATCCCGGACACCACGGCAAGCAGAGCGGCCACCGGTCGAGGCTAGCCGGGCCGATCGGTCCGGCACCGGTAGGGGCGCGCCGGGCCGTCGATCGGCCGGGGCGAATCGGGCCGGGACGTGCACGAATGCTCCGCGCGTCGCGGCGTGGACACGCCTGCGGCGCGCCGTACGCTGCCACTCGTGGCCCTGCACCGGATGCCGGAGGATGCACCCGACGAGTTCGCCGAGGCGTTGACCAGCCTGCGCGACGTCCGGTTGCGGCCGGAGATCCTTCTCGAGGAAGTGCCGGCCCCCCAACGGATCGCCCCGCACGCGGTCGCGGTCAGTGCCGACGTCGTGCAGGACGACGAGGAGCTGGCCACCGGACGATTCGTCCTGCTGTACGACCCGGCCGGCCAGGAGGCCTGGGAGGGCCGGTTCCGGGCGGTCACCTTCGTGCGCGCCGCGCTGGAGCCCGATCTCGGCGGCGACCCGATGCTCGGCCAGGTCGGGTGGACCTGGCTCCAGGAGTGCCTGGAGGCTGCGGGCGCGCCCTACACCGCCGCCGGAGGCACGGTGACCCGGGTGGTCTCGGAGAGTTTCGGCGCCCTGTCCCAGCGCCCGGCGACGGTGGAGATCGAGGTCCGGGCCTCGTGGACCCCCCTGGCCGACGTGGCCACCCATCTGGAGGCCTGGGCAGCCCTGTTGTGCACCGTGGGCGGGCTGCCACCCCTGCCCGCGGGGGTCTCCCCGCTGCCCCGCCGCCGCAGCTGACCCCCGCTGACCGGCCGCCGAACCCACCGCTGACCGGTCGCTGATCGGTCCGGCCCTCGGCTGAACGCCCCAGCCCCTCGGGGCTGAACCCGCCTGCTCCACCTCAAGGCCCCCCTGGGCCTTGCCGATCCAGTTCGGGTAAGCCCCCGGCCCCGACAGAGGCCGCTGGACATGGAGGTCGGCGTGACCACGATGGTCGAACGAGCGGGAGTCCCGGTGCCTCGTCCTGGACGATTCGCGGCGATGGTGGTGGTGGCGACCCCGTCACTGCGTGAGTCCGTCGCCCACACCCTGCGGGTCCTGGGTGCCCGCCACGTCCTCGAGGTCGCCACCGTGACCGAGGCCCGGCAGAAGGCCGGCGCCGGGATCGCCGACATCTGCGTCGCGGAGGCCGGGCTGCCGGACGGATCGGGCATCACCCTCGTGCGCGACCTGCGGGCCGCGGGCTGGGTGCGCGCGCTCGTGCTGGCCACCGCCGACGATCCCTACAGCGTTCGTGCCGCGGTCAGCGCCGGGGTGCGCGCCTATCTGGTCTCGGCCGCCGCCTCGTCGGCGCCACGCACCGGCGCCGAGCGATCCGACGGCGTGGACTCGCTGTCCGCCCGGGAGATCCAGGTGCTCCAGTTGGTCGCCGACGGCAAGTCCAACAAGGACATCGGTGAGGAACTCGGCCTGTCGGCACTGACCGTCAAGAGTCACCTGGCGCGCATCGCCCGCAAACTGGGAACCGGTGACCGCGCCGAGATGGTGGCCACTGCACTACGGTCCGGAGCCATCGCATAGGTTGGGCCCGTGAGCGAGATCGTGCCGGACGACACCGCCACGCTCCGCTCTGCTCGGCCCGCCCGGCCGGAGGAGTCCACCGGCCCGGCGGACGCCGCCGTGAGCCTCCCGGACACGCCGCCGGCGACCCGGCTGGACGCCCCGCGCGACGGGGTGCCGCCCGTGGTTGCCGACCCCGAGCAGCTGGCCCGGGTGTGCGCTGCCCTGGCCGCCGGGACCGGGCCGGTCGCCGTCGACGCCGAACGGGCCTCGGGCCACCGCTACGGCCAGCGGGCGTTCCTGGTGCAGTTGCGCCGCGAGGGCGCGGGCACGATGCTCGTCGACCCTGCCGCGCTGCCGGACCTGTCCTGCATCGGCGAGGCCATCGGGGACGCCGAGTGGGTCCTGCACGCCGCCGGGCAGGACCTGCCCTGCCTGGCCGAGGTGGGCATGCGTCCGGGACGGCTGTTCGACACCGAGCTGGGCTCGCGTCTGGCCGGCCTGGCCCGGGTGGGCCTGGCCGCGGTGGTCGAGCACTTCCTCGGGTTGAGCCTGGCCAAGGAGCACTCGGCGGTCGACTGGTCGACCAGGCCCCTGCCCGAGCCGTGGTTGCGGTACGCCGCCCTGGACGTCGAGGTGCTGGTCGAGCTGCGCGACGCCCTGGAGGCCGAGCTCGACCGGCAGGGCAAGCTCGCCTGGGCACACGAGGAGTTCGCCGCGCTGGCCACGGCCACCCCGCCCGGCCCTCGGGTTGATCCCTGGCGCCGGACATCGGGACTTCACCGGCTGCGCACCCGCCGCCAGCTGGCCGCCGTCCGCGAGTTGTGGACGGCGCGCGAGCAACTCGCCCGCGGGCAGGACATCTCCCCCGGCCGGCTGCTGCCCGACTCCTCGCTGGTCGAGGCGGCCCTGGCCAGGCCGGCCGGACCTCGCGAGCTGGCCGCGCTGACCACCTTCACCGGGCGGGCGGCCCGCCGCCACCTGACGTTGTGGGCGGACGCGCTCGCCCGGGCCGCGGTCCTGCCGGACGACGCCCTCCCGCCACAGCACCTGCCGGCCGACGGACCTCCCCCCGCCCGGGTGTGGAACGACAAGGACCCGGTGGCCGCCCGCCGTCTGTCCCGGGCCCGCACCGCGATCACGGCCATCGCGGCCGAGCACTCCCTGCCGGTGGAGAACCTGATCAGCCCGGACGCCGTCCGGCGGCTCTGCTGGACGCCTCCGGCGCCCGTGGACGCCGAGTCGGTGGCCGACGTCCTGCGCGGCCACGGGGTGCGCGACTGGCAGCTGGCCCTCACCCGGGACGCCCTGGCGGGCGCGCTGGCAGAACCGACCGGCTGACCTCCTCCACGACCCCCGGGGCACTTGTTACTCTCCAGTAATACCGTCCGAACCCGGTGACGGTTCCCTGATCGAGGAGGCTGCGAGTGGCCGGCATCTTGCACGACGTCGTCTTCGTGGACGGCGTCCGGACCCCCTTCGGCAAGGCGGGTGAGTCGGGGGTCTACGCCCGCACCCGCGCCGACGACCTGGTGGTGCGCTGCATCCGCGAACTGCTGGCCCGCCATCCTCAACTGCCCCCGGAACGGATCGACGAGGTGGCCGTCGCCGCCACCACCCAGACCGGCGACCAGGGCCTGACCATCGGCCGGATGAGCGCGCTGCTGGCCGGCCTGCCCCGCAGCGTTCCCGGCTTCGCGATCGACCGGATGTGCGCTGGCGCGATGACGGCGGTCACCACCACCGCCTCCGGTATCGCCAGCGGCTTCTACGACGTGGCGATCGCCGGCGGGGTCGAGCACATGGGCCACCACCCGATGGGCGAGGGCGTCGATCCCAACCCGCGAATCGTGGCCGAGAAGCTGGTCGACCCCTCGGCCCTGGTGATGGGCCAGACGGCCGAGAACCTGCACGACCGCTTCCCGAAGGTCACCAAGCAGCGGTGCGATGTCTACGCCGCCGCCAGCCAGGCCAGGGTCGCCGCGGCATACGAGGCCGGGCGGCTGCAGGCCGACCTGGTGCCCATGTCCACCCGGGACGCCGAGGGTGCCTGGGGCCTGGCCACGGTCGACGAACCCCCACGACCGGGCACCACGGTGGAGGACCTGGCCGCGCTGCGCACGCCCTTCCGTCCCTCGGGGCGGGTCACCGCGGGCAACTCCGCCGGTCTCAACGACGGTGCCACCGCGTGCCTGATCGCCTCCGCCGAGGTGGCCGCCGAGCTGGGCCTGCCGGTGCGGATGCGGCTGGTCGGCTACGCCTTCGCCGGGGTGGAGCCCGAGGTGATGGGCATCGGCCCGGTGCCGGCGACCGAGAAGGTGCTCGCCCGCACCGGCCTGAGCATCGAGGACATCGGCCTGTTCGAGATCAACGAGGCGTTCGCCGTCCAGGTGCTCGCCTTCCTGGACCACTTCGGCATTGCCGACGACGACCCCCGGGTCAACCCGGACGGCGGGGCCATCGCCCTCGGCCACCCGCTGGCCTCCAGCGGGGTGCGGTTGATGACCCAGCTCGCCCGCCACTTCCAGGACCGGCCCGAGGTGCGCTACGGGCTGACCACGATGTGCATCGGCATCGGCATGGGCGGCAGCGTGATCTGGGAGAACCCCCACCACGCCGACTACGGCACCGACCGGACGGAGCGTGCGGCATGACCAGCTCGACCCAGTCCCCCACCCGCCCGTCGGGTTCGTCCACGCCGCTTCCCGAGCTGCCCGACGAGGTCGTCACCCGAGCCCTGCTGCGTGAGGTCGCACTGCCGCGCACCGCCGGCGGTGACCCGGGCACGATCGCCCTGATCACCCTGGACAACGGCCGCGATCACACCCGCCCGACCACGCTGGGCCCGGCCGGTCTGGCGAGCCTGGACTCCGCGCTGGACGGTGCGGCCGAGCTGGTCGCCGCCGGCCGGGTGAGGGCCGTCGCGATCACCGGCAAGCCGTTCTTCTTCCTGGCCGGGGCAGACCTGACCATGGCCGCCTCGGGCGCCACGGTGGCCACCAGCGCCGAGCACGCCCGTGAGATCGCGGTGGCCATCGGACGCCGCGGGCACGACGTCCTGCGCCGGCTGGGCGAACTGGGGGTTCCCTCGTTCGCGTTCGTCAACGGGGTGGCGCTCGGCGGCGGGGTCGAGGTGGCCCTGCACTGCACCTATCGCACGATCTCCTCGGGGGTGCCGGCCCTGGCGCTGCCGGAGTGCTTCCTGGGCATCCTGCCCGGCTGGGGCGGCACCTATCTGCTGCCGCGCCTGATCGGGGTCGAGCGGGCGCTCGAGGTGATCATCGCCAACCCGATGCAGAACAACCGGATGCTCAACGGCCGCAAGGCCTTCGACCTCGGGATCGCCGATGCGATGTTCGAGCCGGCCGACTTCCTGGAGCGCTCCCTGGTGTGGGCCGCTGAGGTGCTCACCGGCGTCCGCTCGGTCGAGCGCGCCGAGGTGAGCGACGACGAGGCCTCGTGGGCCGCGGCGGTGGCCGAGGCCCGGGCCGGGGCCGAGCTGAAGTTCCACGGTGCGGCGCCTGCCTACCCCCGGGCCCTGGACCTGGTCGCACTGGCCCGCACGGCCGACCGGGACACCGCCTTCGAGGCGGAGTCGCAGTCCCTGGCCGATCTGATCGTCAGCCCGCAGTTCGCCAACTCGCTGTACGCCTTCGACCTGGTGAACAAACGCGCCAAGCGCCCGGTGGGAGTTCCCAGTGCCTCGCTGGCCCGACCGGTCACCAAGGTCGGCGTCGTCGGCGCGGGCCTGATGGCCACCCAGCTGGCCACCCTCTTCCTGCGCCGGCTCAAGGTACCGGTGGCACTGACCGACCTGGACGCCGACCGGGTCACCCGCGGGGTCGAGGCCGTGCGGTCCGAGATCCGGTCCCAGGCCGCCAAGGGGCGCATCCGCGGCGACGAGGCGAACCGGCTCGAGGCGCTGGTCAGCGGCTCGGTCGAGGCGGCCGAGGCGTTCGCCGGGGCCGATCTGGTGATCGAGGCGGTGTTCGAGGAGCTCGAGGTCAAGAAGCAGGTACTCGCCGCGGTGGAGCGGGTGGTCTCCCCGGAGTGCGTGCTGATGACCAACACCTCCTCGCTGTCGGTGTCCGCCATGGCCGCCGAGCTGGAGCACCCCGAGCGGGTGGTCGGCTTCCACTTCTTCAACCCGGTGGCCGTGCTGCCCCTGGTCGAGGTGGTCCGGGCCGAGCGCACCGATGACGCGACCCTGGCCACGGCGTTCGCGGTCGGCAAGGGCTTGCGCAAGTCGTGCGTCCTGGTCGCCGACGCCCCGGCGTTCGTCGTGAACCGGCTGCTCACCCGATTCCTGGGCGAGGTCACCGCGGCGGTCGACGAGGGCACCCCGGTCGAGGTGGCCGACGCTGCGCTCGAACCGCTGGGGCTGCCGATGAGCCCGTTCACCCTGCTGCAACTCGTCGGCCCGGCGGTGGCCCTGCACGTCGCCGAGACGATGCACGCCGCGTACCCCGACCGGTTCGGCGTCTCGCAGACCCTGCGCAGCCTGGTCGCGGCCGGTCGGACCGGGGTCTTCACCTGGGGCATGGACGGCAAGCCGTACGTCGACGAGGAGACCCGGGCCCTGTTCGTCCAGGGCGAGGCGCCGTCCAGCGCCGAACAGGTGCGCGAGCGCGCCCTATCCGCGCTCGGCCAGGAATGTGCCCTGATGCTCTCCGAGGGCGTGGTCGCCGAGGCCGCGGACATCGACCTGTGCATGCTCCTGGGCGCGGGCTGGCCGTTCCACCTGGGAGGGATCACGCCCTACCTGCGCCGCTCGGGTCACCTGCCGCGCACCGGCTGAGGCCGACCGGAGCGGGTCAGCTGAAGTTGGTCCGCAGCGTCCTGGCGTAGGCGGCCGCCTGGCGGCGGAGCTCGGCCTGGTCCATCCCCAGGACGGCGCGCAGGGCGTCGGCCTCGGTCGTGGCGGAACTCGCCCCGGCCGGGGCCGATGCCGCCGCCCGGTACAGCTGGAACAGCGTGTTCTCACCGTGCCGGGCCGCGATGTACAGGCAGGTCAGCCACGCGTCGGTGTAGTGGCGGGCCACCTGGGCGTTCGTCCCGGTGTAGAAGGCGGCGGAGTCGGCCACCAGCTGTGGCTTCCACACCCGCTTGCGCAACTGGGTCCAGGTCGCCGTCGGCAACCCCCGCCGGTCGAGGGCACCCAGGCCGCTCACGTGACCGTTCTCGACCGAGCGGTAGGCGACGTACTCGGCCGTGCCCTCGACCAGCCAGGCGGGAACCTGCCCCTCGCCGTCCAGGGTCAGGGCCACGTGGGTGACCTCGTGGCGCAGGACGGCGCGGGCCCTGGCATCGGTGCGGCTCAGCAGGAACGGGGTGACCGCCATCCGCGAGGCGGCGGGCCGGTCCGCCGCCATCGGCCCGGCCTCGCCGCCGCGCGTGGTCGTCGGTACCTGACCGGCCAGGGTGCGCACCTCCGCGGCGAAGGCGGCCGGATCGGCCCCGGCCCGCCGTCCCTCGCTGGCGGCCCGGCCACCGAACCAGCTGGCGACGATCTCCGGCCGGGTGGAGGCATAGGCCACCACCTTGCCGTTCCAGCCCTGCACCGGAACCGCTGACCGGACGTCGCGCACCGCCTCGACGAGGGTCGTGGCCAGCCGCTGATTGTCCCGGTGGCGGCCAGGATCGCCGATCACCATCACGGTCGGGGTGATCACCACGTCCACGCTGCCGGCGACCCAGGGCTCGAGGGGCCCTGCGGAGGGAACCGCAGCCGCCAGCCCCGAGTCGTCGACCAGGCGCCATGTGGACGCGCTGCGGGCCAGTCGCAGAGCGATCACCGTGGTCACCGGGCCGCGATCCCACCCGGCCAGGGTGTAGCCGAACTGCACCGGGATCTCGATCATGCGGTCGTACCCGGCGGTCAGCCCGGTCGTGCGCACCGCAGGCAACTGACCCGGCGCGAGGCCGAGCCGCAGCGTGGTCGCACCCACGGCACGGGCCCGCGCCGGCAGTGCCGTCCATCGCTCCCGCAGGGCGGGATTGGCCGGGTCCACCAGGGCGGCGATGGCGGCAGCGTCGCCCGTGCGCAGGGCCGTCTCGAGGCGGGTGAGCAGGGACGCCACCTGGCCGCGGGTGTCCGAGGCGGGCGAGGACGCCGAGGCCGTCCCCCCACCCAGGAACCGGTCGAGGGTCCCGGGCAGGGTCACCGGACCGGCCAGGGCCGCAGCCCCCAGGCCCAGGGTGACCGCCAGGCCGGCGCCGGTCCACCGCGCCAGCCGGCGTCGGGCGGGGGGATGCTCGATCCGAAGGGTGTCGCCGGCAGCCACCGGCCAGGGGGCGGTGGGGGGGCCCGAGTCGGACTCCAGCCGGGTGAGATGGGTCAGCGGCAACCCCATCGGGCGCGTCGGCGGAGCGGCCTGACGGTCGACCACCGCGCGCCCGTTGCGATCCACCGCAGAACGGTAACCCGCAGCGCGCCGGTGACGGGCTGTGTTTGCCCGCACATCCCACCGTGGCGCGCGTCGCACGCGTGTTCGCTGCGTGACCGGAGCACTGGGCCACTCGGGCGAGAGATGCTCCATGTCCCCTGGCGTCACCGCCGTACGACTACTGTCAGTGATATGACAACGGCACCAGGCGGTCGGGAGCTCCGCGAGGCCGTACTCAGCGTGATCGCCACCAGCGAGGTGTCGATCCGCCCCCACGATCACGGGCTGGAGCTGGTCGACGGCAGTCTGCTCGGCTGGTCCCAGGTGGCCGCCGTCTGCGGCGCCCGGGCCCTGATGTCGATGGCGGGACGAGCCCGGATCGGCGCCCTGCTGCGGGTGCACGACCACCTGGCGCGGCAGGAGGACGTCCGGGGGATGCTGCTCGAGCAGATCCAGCTCCGCGCCCTGCCCCGCGGCCACGTCCACCACCTGGGCCCGGCCTGGTCACTCGGCACCCTTGCCGGCGGCGCGCTCTCCCTCGGGCTGGCGCTGGCCGTCCCGGGGTGGGCGACCCCCGCCCCGGTGCCCCGCAGCGCCCTGACCGCTCGCCGGGTGACCATCACCGAGCTCTGGCCCGCGGCGTCGGCCCGGCTGGAGGAGCGCAGCGCGATCGCCGCGCAGTTGCTCTCCCGCGACGGACGCCATGCGGGCACCCTGCGCCCGGTGGGCGACACCGACGTCCTGACCCTGCTCGCCGGGGCCCCCCTGCGGCGTGCCCTGGCCCGCGGTGACGGCACCGGGATGCGCGCGGTGGCCGTCCCCGACCGCACCCGGGGTTGGTTCGACCTGGCTCGGGTGGATCCGGCCTACGTGGCCCTGGCCTGGCAGCTGACCGACGAGACCGAGCGTGGCGTGCGGGTGCCGCTGCTGGTCACCACCGACGAGGTGGCCGCCGCCTCGATCCGGGGCGACCTCACCCGGCAGGCGATCGAGACGCGCTGACCTCGTCGGCGATCCGGGTCACGTTCTCGATCACGGCCCGGCTGATCTCCTGCCCGGTCAGCCCGATCCGCTCCAGCACGGCCGCCCGGCCGGCGTGGTCCAGGAACTCGGTCGGGATGCCGAAGGTGGCCACCGGCACCGGGCAGTGGCGGACGGCGAGCAGCTCACGGACCACGCTGCCCACCCCGCCCCGCACCAGGTTGTCCTCGACCACCACGACCAGCCGGAACCCGGCAGCCAGCTCCAGGACGGCGTCCGGGACCGGCAGGGTCCAGCGCGGGTCGACCACGGTGACCCCGATCCCCTGATCACCCAGCCGCGCGGCGACGTCCAGCGCCGTGCCGGCCATCGCGCCCACCGCCACCAGCAACACGTCCGGCGAACCGTGGCGGAACAGCACGTCGACCGCGCCCGGCTGCCCCGGCGTGCCCAAGGTCTCGATCGCGGGCAGGTCCTCGGGCACGGCCCCCTTGGGGAAGCGCACGACGGTCGGCCCGTCACCGATCGCGGCCGCCTCGAACAGCTCCTCCCGCAGAGTGGCGCCGTCCCGGGGGGCGGCCAGGCGCAGCCCGGGCACCATGGCCAGCATGGTCAGGTCCCACATGCCGTTGTGGCTGGCCCCGTCGTCCCCGGTCACCCCGGCCCGGTCCAGGACGAAGGTGACCCCGGCCCGGTGCAGGGCACAGTCCATCAGCACCTGGTCGAAGGCCCGGTTGAGGAACGTGGCGTAGATCGCGACCACGGGGTGCAACCCGGCGAAGGCCATTCCGGCGGCGCTGGTGGCCGCGTGCTGCTCGGCGATCCCGACGTCGATCACCCGCTCGGGGTGCTTGGCATGGAAGCGGTGCAAGCCGACCGGGATCATCATGGCGGCGGTGATCCCCACCACCTCGGGCCGCTCGTCGGCGAGCTCGACCATCGCGTCGGCGAACACCGACGTCCAGCCGGTACCGGAACTGGCCAGGGGCGCCCCGGTCTCGGGGTCGATCACCCCGACACCGTGGAAGTGGTCTGCGGTGTCGTTCTCGGCCGGGGCGTACCCCTTGCCCTTGCGCGTGATCACGTGGACGATCACCGGGCCGCCGTAGTCGCGGGCGCGGCGCAGGGTGTGCTCGACCTCGGTGATGTCGTGCCCGTCGACCGGACCCAGGTACTTGATCCCCAGGTCCTCGAACATCCCCTGCGGCGCGACGACGTCCTTGAGCCCCTTCTTCATGCCGTGCAGGGCCTCGTAGGCGAGCCGGCCGGGGGCGCCCCGGCGCTGCAGGACTCCCTTGCCCCAGTCCAGGAAGCGCTCGTAGCCGCGCGTGGTGCGCAGCGTGTGGAGGTGGTGGGCCAGACCACCGATGGTCGGGGCATAGGAGCGACCGTTGTCGTTGACCACGATCACCAGGCGGCGCTCCGGGCCGGCCGCGATGTTGTTCAGGGCCTCCCAGGCCATACCGCCGGTCAGTGCGCCGTCCCCGATCACCGCGACCGCGTGGCGGTGATCCTCCCCGCGCAGCTGGTGGGCCCGGGCGATGCCGTCCGCCCAGGACAACGCGGTCGAGGCGTGCGAGTTCTCGACGATGTCGTGCTCGGACTCCGACCTGCTCGGGTACCCGGAGAGCCCTCCGGCCTGCCGCAGGCCGGAGAAGTCGTGCCGACCGGTCAGCAGCTTGTGCACGTAGGCCTGGTGACCGGTGTCGAACACGATCCGGTCGACCGGCGAGGCGAACACCCGGTGCAGGGCGATGGTCAGCTCCACCACCCCCAGGTTGGGCCCCAGGTGCCCACCCGTGCGGGACACCTGCTCGACCAGGAACTCGCGGATCTGGCCCGCGAGATCCTGCAGGTCCTCGGGCCCCAGACCGGCCAGGTCACCCGGGCCCTCGATCGAGGAGAGTCGCACCATCCGGCCTGGAACCTCCCTGACGCGGCCACGCGCACACGCCACTGCCGAGTCTAGGTCGCCCGGTGCGGGCCAACCCGGCGAATGGCGGGCGGCCGGGGGTTGCCCGGCTCACCGCTGCCTCCTCGACCGGGCGAACCGCCGACCACCCGAACAGTCCGGGACCTCGTTCACAGCCGCGGCACATGGCGTCCGCCGCGCAACGCCTCGTCGATCAGCTGGACGCCGCGCCGGGCGGCGATCAGCCGGGCCTCCTCGATGTCCAGCACCTCGAACAGCTCGCTCAGCGTCGGCGAGCCGAGCTCGCCGGCCAGCCGGGTGCGAGCACCGGCGCGAGCCTGGCGAAGGCCTGCGAGCTGGGCGTCGACGTGCGCGGCCGCCAGGTGAACCAGGGCCGTCGGGTGGCGCAGCAGGACAGGGTGTCCCCGGTAGTCCGCCGGGCACAGGTCGAGCACCCAGCTGACGGCCGAGCGCTGCCAGTCGGGAGCATCCGGCGGGCGGACCCCACTCGGCCACCCGGGCGGCCGGATCGGCGACCGGTCCTGCCTGCCGGTCATGCCCGCCGCCGCGGGACGGTCCCTCGCCCGGGCGCCGTCCCCGCTCCCAGCACGGCCGTGGGGTCGGCCAGCAGGTCCGACCAGGCCAGCTCCGAGGCGCCGACCAGCGAGGCGTCCCCGCCGAGCAGCGGGACGTCGATCCGCACCTGCTCGCCGGGGGCCACCAGTGCTGCCTCGGCCAGGGCGCTCCGGGCCACGTCCTCGATCAGCGGGTAGACCTCGCGCAGCAGCCCACCCACGATGAACAGGCGCGGGTTGACCAGGTTGACGATGCTCGCCATGCCGAGGCCGAGGTGGCGGCCGACGTCGTCCAGCACGGTGCTGCCGGGCTCGACCCGGGCCAGTGCCTCGGACAGCCCCTCCGAACCGGTGTCCTCCGGCAGTCCCAGGGCGCGCAGCACCGCCGGCAGTCCGATCTCGGTCTCCCAGCACCCGTGCGCCCCGCAACGGCAGCGCCGCCCGTCCGGGCGGATCATCATGTGGCCCAGTTCGCCCGCGTACCCACCGGCGCCGATCAGCGGGCGGCCTCCCAGCACCATGCCACCGCCGACCCCGACGTCCCCCGCCAGGAAGACCACGTCGTCGATACCGCGGGCGGCGCCGCGACGGTGTTCGGCGAGCAGGCCGAGGTCGGCGTCGTTGCCCACCCGCGAGGGCAGGTGACCGAAGCGGTCGCGCAGCATCTCCCCCAACGGGACGTCGACCCACCCCAGGTTCGGGGCGAACCTGACCAGCCCGTCGCGGCTGCGCACCACCCCGGGGACGGCGACCCCGATCCCGACCACCTCGACGCCGGGGTCCCGGTCGGCCAGCACGGCGTCGAACATCTCCCCGAGCACTGCCAGCACCTGAGCGGGACCGGAACTGGCCGGGCCGATCGTGCGCCGCCGCCGGCGGCGGGTGACGACGGTGCCACCCAAGCCGATCAGCGCGACCACGATCCGGTCGACCGCGATGTCGGCCGCCAGCACCTGCACCCGGTCGGCCGCCGGGACGACCCGCAGCGAGGGGCGACCGGCCGTCGCCGGACGTGAGGGATCGGCCTCCGGGCGGTGCTCGTGGACGGCGCCGAGCCCGGCCAGTTCGCTGACCAGGGCGCCGATCGTGCTGCGGTTCAGCCCCATGCGGCTGGTCAGTTCCGCCCGGGTGAGCGGGCCGGACTCGTGCAGATGGCTCAGCAGGGTGCCCAGGTTGTGCCGTCGGACGTCTTCCTGAGTGCCGCCCAGGGCCGCCGGAGCGCGCGGGCATCGGGCGCTGCGTCAGCGCCCGGTGGCTGCGGCCCGGCGCCGGGAGATGGCGTCGACGCTCGCGGCGAGCAGCAGCACGAGGGCGGTCACGATGTACTGGTAGGCCGCCTTGTCGGTGATCAACGGCATGCCGTTGTTCAGGACGGCGATCACGAGGCCACCGATGATGGCGTCGAGGATGCGGCCCTTGCCACCGAACAGCGACGTGCCACCGATGACCGCGGCGCCCACGGCGAGCAGCAGGGTCGTGGACCCACCGGTGGTGGGTGAGATCGAGTTCTCGCGCGAGGCGAGCACGATGCCACCCAGGGCCGCCAGCAACGAACCCAGGACGAAGCAGACGATCTTGACCTGGTTGACGTTGATACCGGCCCGCCGAGCGGCCTCGGCGTTGCCGCCCACGGCATAGATGTGCCGGCCGAACTTGGTCCGCTGCAACAGGAAGGTGAGCACCACGACCAGGATCGCCGTGATCGGCACGATGATCGGGATGCCCTTGAGCGAGGTGACCCCGGGATTGCGGCTGCGCTCGACGTTCAGGATCCAGGTGGCCAGCCCCAGGATGACCACCATGACCCCGAGCTTGGCCGCGAACGCCGCCATCGGCTCCACCGGCAGCCCCGCCTTGGCACGCCGGAGGCGGCCGAGCCAGCCCGCGCCGGCGTACAGAGCCACGGCCAGGATGAAGATCACCCAGCCCCACAGCACGGGCAGGTTCTTGTTCTGGATCGCCAGGATGGTCTCGTTCTTGATCGAGATCGTGCCGCCGTTGCCGATGATCCAGAGCATGACGCCCTGCAGCCCGAGGAAGGTCGACAGCGTCACCACGAACGAGGGGATCCCGAGCTTGGCCACCAGCAGGCCGACCACGACGCCGATCACGGCGCCGGTGACCAGGCAGCCGATCACCGCCACCGGCCAGGGATAGCCCTGCTTGGTCATCAGCACGCCCATGATCGCCGCCGAGGTGCCGGCGGTGTACCCGGCCCCCAGGTCGATCTCACCGAGCAGCAGGATGAACACCAGCCCCATGGCGATGTAGATGACACCTGCGCTCTGCTGCAACAGGTTCGCGGCGTTGTAGGCGGTGGGGAACAGGGCGGGCTTCATCGCGGAGAACAGCGCCACCAGCACCAGGAAGCCCAGGACGGCGGGCAGCGCGCCCACGTCGCCACCGCGCACCTTGGCCAGGTAGTCACCGATCATCGTGCCCAGGGTCGGGGTGGGCGCGACCGTTTCGGCGTGGGTCTCGGTCGTCGTGCTCACAGCGCAACCTCCTTGGCGCTCAAGCCGATGTCGCCGCTGCGGCCGGAGGTGATCAGCTCCACGATCCGGGCGCGGTCGAGTTGGGCCGTCGAGACCTGGGCGGCCATCTGCCCCAGGTACAGGGCGGCGACGTTGTCGGCGACCTGCATGACGTCGTTCATGTTGTGCGAGATCAGGATCACGGCCAGGCCGTTGTCCGCGAGCCGGCGCACCAGGTTCAGCACCTGTTCGGTCTGCGCGACACCGAGGGCCGCCGTGGGCTCGTCCAGGATCACGAGCTTGCTGTTCCACAGCACGGCGCGGGCGATGGCGACCGTCTGCCGCTGACCGCCGGACAGGCTGGAGATGTTCTGCCGCACCGACTTCAGGGTGCGCACCGACAGTCCCTTGAGCGTCTCGTTGGCCCGCTGCTCCATGGTGGCCTCGTCCAGCGTGCCGCCGCTGAGTGCCTCGCGGCCGAGGAACATGTTGGCCACGACGTCCAGGTTGTCGCACAGCGCGAGGTCCTGGTAGACGACCTCGATGCCGAGGTCGTTGGCCTGCTTGGGGCTGGCGACCTGGGCCGGCTGCCCCTCGAAGGTGTAGGTGCCGCCGTCGAAACCGTAGATGCCGGCGATGCCCTTGATCAGGGTCGACTTGCCGGCACCGTTGTCACCGACCAGGGCCGTGACCTTGCCGGACCAGGCGTCCAGGTCGACGCCCTTGAGGACGTCGACGGCGCCGAAACTCTTGGTCACGCCACGAAGGCTCAACAGGGGTGTCTCGGGGTGTGCTGGTGTGGCCATGAACTCGTCCTCGCGATCCATCGGGGCGGACGTGCCGGGTGACGCCGAGCGGGGCCCGGCCGCACGGGTGCGGCCGGGCCCCGGTCGGTGATGAGCTGGTGGAACTCAGGCCGTCAGCTGATGCCGTTGGCCGTGCAGGCCGCCTTCAGCGCGTCGGTGGTGCAGACCTTGTCCTTGGTCGTGAACCCATCCGCGATGACGTCCTTGACCGTGTCCTTGTAGATGGCCTGGGGCTCGAGCAGAACCGAGGGCACGTCGGTGTTCGCGACCGTGTCCTTGGTCTTGCCGGTCGCCTTGGCGTCGGCGCCCGCGGTGTCGCCCTTCGCCAGCAGGATCGCCAGCTCGGCGGCCGCATCGGCCTCCTTCTTCACGGCCTTGTACACGGTGACGTACTGCTCACCGAGCAGCACCCGCTGCAGCCCCTCGTCGGTGGCGTCCTGACCGGTCACCGGCACCTTGCCCGCCAGGCCGTTCTTCTTCAGCACCGAGATGGCCGCGCCACCCAGACCGTCGTTGGCGGCAGCGACGCCGTCCACCTTGCCGGAGGCCTTGGCGAACATCTGCTCGAAGACCGTGACAGCCTTGGTGTTGTCCCAGTCCGGCACGGCCTGGGAGTCGGCCACGGTGTAGCCCGCAGCCGTGATCGCCTTGTTGTAGCCCTCCCTGAACAGGGTGGCGTTGTTGTCGGTCGGCGACCCGTTCAGCTCGAGCACGGTTCCCGTGGTCTTGCCGGCCTCCTTGAGGCCCTTCACCAGGCCCTCGCCGATGGCGGTACCGACGGCCACGTTGTCGAAGGACACGTAGTACTTGGCGCCGCCGCCGAGGGTGAGCCGGTCGTAGTCGATGACCGGGATGCCGGCCGCGTTGGCCTTCTTGATCACGGCCGCACCGGTGTCGGAGTCCAGGTTGACGATCATGAGCACCTTGACGCCGGCGCCGATCATGCCGTCCGCCAGGGTCTGGAACTTGGCCTTGTCGCCACCGGCGTTCTGGATGTCCGCCTCGACACCGGCCGCCTTGAAGGCGTCGCCGAGGAACTTGCGGTCTGCGGTCTCCCAGCGGGCCGAGGAGGCCGAGTCGGGAAGGATCACACCGACCTTGCCGACGGACGCGCCCCCGGCAGCGCCCGAGGATGCCGCCGACGAACCCGTCGACGTGCTGTCACTCCCGCCACATGCCGCCAGACTCAACGCTGAGATGGCACTGATGGCGATCATGCCGACACTTGACTTGCGCATGCTCCGGTCCTTCCTGGCCGCGAGGCCCCGGTTCGCCTCCGGGCACGTCGCCCATCGGCTCCGACCACCCTCCTGAAGGAGATGTGACGGATATGTTGTGGCCGACAACATATTCCGGGGACGCCCGTGACGGAAGTCATTCCGCGCCATCCGATGGTCACACTCTCGTAACAAACCCGCTCATGCTCCGCGGGTGACGATCGGTCGTGGCGATTTGTCGGCCTTTGGGGGCCGATCGCCGATCACCTGCGGAGCATGAGGGGTCGGGCAGGGAGCACGAGCGGGTTGTGCGGGTGGGTCAGGTGGTCTGGGGCGGGTGGGTCAGGGGCGAGCGAGTTGGCGCAGGACGTACTGCAGGATCCCGCCGTTGCGGTAGTAGTCCGCCTCACCGGGGGTGTCGATGCGCAACACGGCGTCGAACTCGATCACGCTGCCCGAGCTGCCGTCCTGGGGTGTCGCCGTGACGTGCAGCGTGCGCGGCGTCGTCCCGTTGTTCAGCTCGCTCGCCCCGCTGATGGCGAAGGTCTCGGTGCCGCTCAGGCCGAGCGAGGCCGCGTTCTGGCCGGCCGGGAACTGCAACGGCAGCACCCCCATCCCGATCAGGTTCGACCGGTGGATCCGCTCGTAGCTCTCGGCGATGACCGCCCGGACGCCGAGCAGCGCGGTGCCCTTGGCGGCCCAGTCGCGGCTCGACCCGGACCCGTACTCCTTGCCCGCCAGCACGACCAGCGGGATCCCGGCCTCGGCGTAGTGCTGGGCCGCGTCGTAGATGAACGACTGCGGCGCGCCGTCCAGGGTGAAGTCGCGGGTGTAGCCACCCTCGACGCCGTCCAGCAGCAGGTTCTTGAGCCGGATGTTGGCGAAGGTGCCCCGGATCATCACCTCGTGGTTGCCCCGGCGGGACCCGTAGGAGTTGAAGTCCTTGGCCGCGACCCCGTTGGCGACCAGGTACTGCGCGGCCGGCGTCCCGGCCTTGATCGACCCGGCCGGGCTGATGTGGTCGGTCGTCACCGAGTCACCCAGCTTGGCCAGCACCCGGGCACCGGCGATGTCGGTCACCGGGGTCGGGTCCATGCCCATTCCCTCGAAGTACGGGGGCTTGCGCACGTAGGTCGAGGCGGCGTCCCAGGCGAAGGTGTCCCCGGTGGGCGTCGGCAGGGAGCGCCAGCGCTCGTCACCGGCGAAGACATCCGCGTAGTCCTTGGCGAACATCTCCTGGGTGATCGCCTGGGCGATGGTGGCCTCCACCTCGGACGGCGAGGGCCACACATCGCGCAGGAACACCGGGGCGCCGTCCGCACCGATCCCCAGCGGGTCGTTCTCGACGTCGAAGTCCATCGTCCCGGCCAGGGCGTAGGCGATCACCAGCGGCGGGGACGCCAGGTAGTTCATCTTGACGTCGGGGTTGATCCGACCCTCGAAGTTGCGGTTGCCGGAGAGCACCGACACCACCGACAGGTCGTTCTCCTGGACGGCGGCCGAGACCTCCTCGGGCAGCGGACCGGAGTTGCCGATGCAGGTCGTGCAGCCGTAGCCGACGATGTGGAAGCCCAGCTTCTCCAGGTAGGGGATCAGGCCGGACTTCTCGTAGTAGTCCTTGACCACCTTGCTGCCCGGGGCGACCGAGGTCTTGACCCAGGGCTTGACCGCCAGGCCCTTCTCGACGGCCTTCTTGGCCAGCAGCGCGGCGGCCAGCATGACCGAGGGGTTGGACGTGTTGGTGCACGAGGTGATGGAGGCGATCACCACGGCGCCGTGATCCAGCTCGGTGGCGGTGCCGTTGGCCATCGTGACCGGCACCTTCCTGGACGCTCGGCCGGGCGGCGGCGAGGAGGTCACCCCGTTCGGCGCCGGCAGGCTGGCCCCCTCCTCGGCGGCGGCGCTCACGGCCGGGGCGTCACTGGCCGGGAAGGACTCGGCGGAAGCGACATCGGCCGGCTCGGACAGCGGGCCGGCGTAGTCGACCAGCGCGGTGCGGAACGCGGTCTTGGCGTCGGAGAGCACGATCCGGTCCTGCGGGCGCTTGGGGCCGGCAATGCTCGGGACGACGGTCGACAGGTCGAGCTCGAGGTACTCCGAGTAGGCGACCTCCCGGCTCGGGTCGTGCCACAACCCCTGCTCCTTGGCGTACGCCTCGACCAGGGCCAGCTGAGCCTCGGTGCGCCCGGTCAGGCGCAGGTAGTCGACGGTCACGTCGTCGATCGGGAAGATCGCGCAGGTCGAGCCGAACTCGGGGCTCATGTTGCCGATGGTGGCCCGGTTGGCCAGCGGGACAGCGGCCACGCCGGCGCCGTAGAACTCCACGAACTTGCCCACCACACCGTGTTTGCGCAGCATCTCGGTGATGGTCAGGACGACGTCGGTCGCGGTGGCGCCGGCCGGGATCTCACCGGTCAGCTTGAAGCCGACCACCCGAGGGATGAGCATCGACACCGGCTGGCCGAGCATGGCTGCCTCGGCCTCGATGCCACCGACCCCCCAGCCCAGGACGCCGAGCCCGTTGACCATGGTGGTGTGCGAGTCGGTGCCGACGCAGGTGTCCGGGTAGGCACGCACGACGCCGCCGACCTCACGGGTCATCACCACCCGCGCGAGGTACTCGATGTTGACCTGGTGCACGATGCCCGTGCCGGGGGGCACGACCTTGAACTCGTCGAAGGCACCCTGGCCCCAGCGCAGGAACTGGTAGCGCTCGCGGTTGCGCTCGTACTCGAGCTCCATGTTCCGCTCGACCGCGTCCTGGCGCCCGAAGAAGTCGATGATCACCGAGTGGTCGATCACCAGCTCGGCCGGGGCCAGCGGGTTGATCCTCGCGGGGTCGCCGCCCAGCTCGACCACGGCTTCGCGCATGGTCGCCAGGTCGACCACACACGGCACGCCGGTGAAGTCCTGCATGATCACCCGAGCGGGGGTGAACTGGATCTCGGTGTCGGGCTCGGCCGAGGGGTCCCAGTTGGCCAACGCCCGGATCTGCTCGGCGGTGACGTTGGCCCCGTCCTCGGTCCGGATCAGGTTCTCCAGCAGCACCTTCAGGCTGAACGGCAGGTCTGCCGCGCCGTCCACCGCCGAGAGGCGATGGATCTCGTAGCTGGTCCCGCCGACATCCAGGGTCCCCTTGGCCCCGAAACTGTCCTTGCTGGAGGGGTTGGTCACGGTCCGCTCCTTCGCGCCGAGAGAAACTATCTCGATGTCAAACTATCTCGCCCGACGCCCCCGGGCAAGGCACTCCACATGGTGGGCCACGCAGACGGCATCAGCCGCACGCAACCCCGTCGTGCGGTACCCATTCTGCGCCGCGTGCGTCACATCACGAGCCAGCCGTGCCCAGATCCACGCCGGGTCGTCCCGGACTCTCGTCCGAAGGTCGCAGCGTGGCCAGGCACTCGACGTGGTGAGTCATCGGGAACAGGTCGAACACCCGGAGAGTGTCCAGCCGGAATCCCCGCCGCGCGGCGTGGGCGACGTCCCGGGCCAGGGAGGCGGGATCGCAGGCCAGGTAGGCGATCACCCTCGGCCGCAGGCCGATCAGCCGGTCGATCACCACCGGGCCGGCACCCGCACGCGGAGGATCCAGCACCACCACGTCCGCCCGGGACCCCAGGACGGCGAGCAGCCCGGCGGCGTCCGGCCCACCGGATCGCGGTCCCCCCGCCGGCCCCGGGGCACGGCGCCCGGACCGACCGGCCCCCCGGGCCCGCGCTTGGCCTCTGCCCCGCGCCTGCCCCGGGCGCGGATCGATGTGCACCTGCTCGAGCCGCACCTGAGGCAGGTCGTGCAGGTTCCGGCGGGCATCGGCACAGGCCCGGTCGTCACCCTCCACGGCGATCACGACCCCGGTCGCGCCGACCCCGAGGGCCAGAGCCGCCGTGAACAGCCCCGCGCCCGCGTACAGGTCGACCGCCCGTTCCCCCGGCAGGGGCCGGACGGCGTCTGCCACCGCATCGACCAGCAACTGGCCGGCTTGCGGGTGCACCTGCCAGAAACCGCCTCGGCTGACCCGGAAGGACCGTTCGACGCGCGGCTGCGGCCCCGGCATCAGGACCCGGTGACGCACCCAGGTCCGCGGGGCGGGGCCCCGATGCCGCACCGGGGCCGGCTCGGGCACGGTGATCGCCGGTCCCTGCGATCCGGTGGCGACGTCGATCGTCTCCACCCCGGGCCAGCGCCGGTCCAGCACCCCGGTGGCGAGCACCGCCGGGTGCGCGATCGGGCACGAGGTCACCGGGATCACCCGGTGCGAGCGCGCCGCCCGCAGCCCGGGCCGGCCCTCGGCGTCCACCGCGAACCGCACGCGGGTCCGCCAGCCGAGGCCGTCGTCCCCACCGCCGTCCCCGTCTCCGTCCCCACCACCGTCCCCACCGCCGTCGACACCACAGCCGACACCACCGGGGCCGGCCCGGCCGGGCGCTTCGACGACGAGCTCGGGCAACTCCATCCCGGCGAGCCGGCGGAACTGCTCCCGGACGACCTCCGCCTTGCCCCGGCGCTGCGCCGCCATCGAGGCGTGTTGCCAGTCGCACCCGCCGCACCCGCCGGCGCCGGCCACGGCGCACGACGGCTGAACCCGATCGGGCGAGGGCTCGAGCACCTCGACCGCCTCGGCCCGCCAGAACCGGCGCCCGGCGGCTTCCGGTCCCCGCGACGCCTCGTCCAGCCGGGCCAGCACCACCTCCCCCGGCAGCGCGTGCCGCACGAACACCACCCGGCCCTCGTGCCGGGCGACGCAGCAGCCCTCGGCGGCCACCGGTCCGACCTCCAGCCGCAGCAGCGGCTCACTCACCCCGGTGCCGCTCGTCGTCCAGCAGATCGCTGATCGGGCGCGGCCCGCTGCCCCACATCCGGCGGGTGTGGTGGGTCCGGCGGTCGAGCCGCCGCTCTCCGCCCTCGGAGGAGGTCAGTTGCCAGGGCACGCTGGCCACCATGACTCCGGTCATGTAGTGCAGCCGGGTCTTCAACCGCAGGGCGCTCTGGTTGTGCAGGAGGTGTTCCCACCAGTGGCCCACCACGTACTCCGGGACGTAGACCACCACCAGGTCGCGCGGACTGTGCCGGCGGATGGCGCGCACGTAGTCCACCACCGGGCGGGTGATCTCTCGGTAGGGGGAGTCCAACGCGCGCAACGGAACCGGGATGTCGGCGGCATCCCAGTCCCGCTGGAACGCCGCGGTCTCCTCGGGGCTGACGGTCACCGTGATCGCCTCGAGGGTGGACGGCCGGGACGCGCGGGCGTAGGCAAGGGCGCGCATGGTCGGCTTGTGCAGCTTGGAGACCAGCACGATGGCGTGCACCCGGGAGGGCAGTTGCTGGGCGGCCCCGTCGTCGGCCACCGACAGCTCCCGGTGCACGGCGCGGTAGTGACCGCGGATCGCCAGCATGATCAGGTAGAGCACGGCCATGGCGATCAGGGCCAGGTAGGCGCCGTGGCGGAACTTGGTCACCAGCACGATCACCAGCACCGTCCCGGTGATGGTCAACCCGATCAGGTTCACCGCGCGCGAGGCGCTCATCCGGGCTCGCTCGCCGGGGTCGGTCTCGGTGCGCAGCAGACGGTTCCAGTGCCGCACCATGCCGCTCTGGCTGGTGGTGAAGGAGATGAAGACCCCGACCACGTACAACTGGATCAGCTTGGTCACCTGGGCGTCGAAGACCAGGATCAGCGCCGCGGCGGCCGCGGCCAGGGTGACGATCCCGTTGCTGAAGGCCAGCCGGTCGCCGCGGGTGTGCAACTGGCGTGGCATCAGGTCGTCCCGGGCCAGGATCGACCCCAGGACCGGGAAGCCGTTGAAGGCGGTGTTGGCGGCCAGCACCAGGATCAGGCCCGTGGCGGCGGTCACCAGGTAGAAGGCCGGCGGGAACCCCTCGAACAGGGCCTGGGCGATCTGCCCGATCACCGGGTGCTGGACGTACTCCTCCCCCACCGGGGCGCCGTCGCGGAGCAGCTGGGTGGCCGGATCCTCGGCGACGTGCACCCTCATCTTCCAGGCCAGCACCAGGATGCTCATCATCATGGTCGCCGCGATCACGCCCAGCAGGGCCAGGGTGGTGGCCGCGTTCTTGCTCTTGGGACGGCGGAAGGCGGGCACCCCGTTGCTGATCGCCTCGACGCCGGTCAGGGCCGCGCACCCCGAGGAGAAGGCCCGCAGCAGCAGGAATCCCCACCCCAGACCGACCAGGCCCTGCTCGAACTCCGGCAAAGGTCGAGCGGTCAGGTCGGCGCTCTCGGCCGGCGGCAGGTCGCCCAGCGCCAGCAGGAACAGCCCGTAGGCCCCCATGGCCAGGATCGAGACCATGAAGGCGTACGTGGGCACGGCGAAGGCCGTGCCGGACTCGCGGACCCCGCGCAGGTTCATCGCCGTCAGACCGGCGACCACCAGGACGGCGACCAGCGCCTCGTGGCCGCGCAGCCCGGGGATCGCCGCGGCGGCGTACTGCGCACCCGAGGACACCGACACCGCGACGGTCAGCACGTAGTCGACCAGGAGGGCGCTGGCCACGGTCAGCCCGGCAGGCACGCCGAGGTTGGTGGTGGCCACCTCGTAGTCCCCGCCGCCGGAGGGGTAGGCGTGCACGTTCTGCCGGTACGAGAGCACCACGATCGACATCACGAGGACCACCCCCAGCCCGACCAGCGGGGAGACGGCGTAGGCCGCGGTGCCGGCCAGAGCCAGCGTCAGCAGGATCTCGTCCGGGGCGTAGGCCACCGAGGACAGCGCGTCGGAGGCGAACACCGGCAGTGCGATCCGCTTGCGCAGCAACGTCTCGGAGAGACGTTCGCTGTGCATCGGGCGGCCGAGCGCGATCCGTTTCAGGGCATCGCCGAAAATTGCCACGCTGGGCATCGTAGGCGTGCTGGTGAGGCGTGTAGCGTTCGCCTCGACACAGGCCAGGACGAGACCCGTCCACGAGCCGGGCTGGATCCCGGGCGGGGACCTGGCCCGGGACGGGGACCGGGACTCGAACCGGGACTTCGACCGGGACTCGGACCGGGCTCCTGGCAGGCGACGAGGAGTCGGACCAGACGTGCATTTCGTGATCATGGGGTGCGGCCGGACGGGCTCGACCCTGGCGCAGATGGTGGAGCGCAGGGGCCACTCGGTCGCGGTGATCGACCACAACCAGGACGCCTTCCGCCGGCTGGGGTCCTCCTTCGACGGGCAACGGGTCACCGGTGAGGGCTTCGAGCGGGAGGTGCTGGAGGAGGCGGGCATCGCCGACGCCTACGCGTTCGCCGCGGTGAGCAGCGGCGACAACTCCAACATCCTGTCCGCCCGGGTGGCCCGGGAGATGTTCGGGGTCTCCAACGTGGTGGCCCGGATCTACGACCCCGGGCGGGCCGAGGTCTACCAGCGCCTCGGCATCCCCACGGTCGCCACCGTGCGCTGGACCGCCGACCAGATCGTGCGCCGGTTGCTGCCGATCGGTGCCGCCTCGGAGTACCGCGACGCCTCCGGAGCCCTGATCATGGCCGAGATCGGCGTCCACCTGGCCTGGGTCGGCCGGCGCATGCTCACCCTGGAACAGGCCACGAACGGGCGGGTGGCCTACCTGACCCGCCTCGGCGAGGGGATCGTCCCGGGCCCGGACACGGTCTACCAGGAGGGTGACCTGGTGCACCTGATGGTCCGCGAGGCCGACCTCTCCCGAGCCGAGACCGTTCTCGGCAGCGTTCCCGTGGTGGTGAACGACTGATGCGCATCGTCATCGCCGGAGCCGGCAGCGTCGGACGCTCGATCGCCGGGGAGCTGCTGGCCAACGGCCATCAGGTACTGCTGATCGACCGCGACCCGTCCGCGATCCGGGTGTCCAGCGTTCCGGACGCCCAGTGGTTGCTCGCCGACGCCTGCGAGATCAGCTCGCTGGCCGAGGCGGGGCTGGCCGAGTGCGACGTGGTGGTCGCCGCCAGCGGCGACGACAAGGTCAACCTGGTGGTCTCCCTGCTGGCCAAGACCGAGTACGGGGTGCCGCGCACCGTGGCCCGGGTGAACAACCCGCGCAACGAGTGGATGTTCGACGAGGCCTGGGGGGTCGACGTCGCGGTCTCCACGCCCCGATTGATGACCGCCCTGGTCGAGGAGGCGGTCTCGATCGGCGACCTGGTGCGGATCTTCACCTTCCAGCAGTCCCAGGCCAACATGGTCGAGCTGACCCTGCCCTCCGATGCCCCGGTGGTGGGCACCATGGTGGGTGACATCGACTGGCCGGAGGACACCGTCCTGGTGGCCATCATCCGCTCGGATCGCCCGATCGCCCCCAGCCGGCACGACACGCTCGAGGCCAATGACGAGCTGATGTTCATCACCGTGCCGGAGTCGGAGGAGACCCTCCAGCGGCTGCTGAGCCCGGCCAAGGTCTGAGCCTGACCACGGCGCCGGGTCGCTCAGCCCTCGGCGGGGGTGCGGTCCGCCCGGCCGCCGGTCGGCTCGACCGTCGCCGGGGTGGCGTGGGCGACCGGCACCCGCCGGATGATCACCCAGGTCAGGTAGGCGGCGAGGGCGAAGAGCGGGATCCCCAGCGGCACGCTGACCAGCCCCAGCGTCGCGGTCATGCCGAGCAGGTACAGCGGCACCTGGACCAGCAACCGCAGGCCGAACATGCCCACCCACACCCAGGTCGCCTGCTGGTACACCCGCAGCCGCGCGGGCACGCGCCGCCAGTGGGTCAGCTCGCCCAGGGCGAAGCCGAGCAGCAGCCCGATCACCGGCCACCGGAGCAGGATCGAGACCGCATAACCGGCCCCGTAGGCGGCGTTCTTGATGATCGAGGGCAGGAAGAAGTTCTCCGATCGCCCGGTCCGCAGGGCCAGGAACGCCCCGAGCCCCAGCCCGAGCACCCCGGACACCGCCTGGGTCAGCGACTCCCGCCGGATCAGCCGCCAGATCGCGAAGGCCACCGAGGGCACCAGGGCGGCGACGCACGACGTCCGGATGTCATGAGTGATCCCGTAGACCAGAGAGAAGATCGTGATCGGGACGACGGCCTCCAGCAGGCCGCGCACCCCCCCGATCGACTTCTCCAACGAGAACTGCTCCCCGACGGCCGCCGCCAGCGACGAGGCGGGCAGGCGCCCGGAGGCCTCGCTCGAGGACCCGGCCGGGTCGGTGACCGGCCCCGTGACCGGCCCCGTGGCCGGCCCCGTGACCGGCCCTGGGACCGGCTCGTGCCCCGGATCAGTCCCCGGCACGGGCCACCAGCTCGTACCGGGGGTTGAACACCGCGGTCGCCCCCTCGGAGGTGCTGATCATCCCGTGGACCCGCACCCGGCGTCCGGGCTCGATGCCGGCGATCTGACGCCGGCCGAGCCACACCACGGTCAGGGTGCCGGTGCCGTCGTACAGCTCCGCCTCCAGGGCCGGCACCCCGGCTCTGGGGCGCAGGGTCACCGAGCGCAAGGTGCCACAGACGGTCGCCGAACGGCGGGGCGTCAGGCTCGCCACCGGCGTCCCTCCGAGAGCAGTGGCCCGTTCCTGCTCCTGCTCGGCCAGAACCTGGGACTGGGGGGCCAGCATCCGCGACAGAGCGGTCCGCCACCGCGCGCGAAGGGGCTGATGTGTGCCTGCCATGCCCCAAGACTACGATCCGCCGCCGACCACGCCCGCGGGGCACCACCGCCGGATCGGTCGTTCGACCGATCCGGATCGACGGTCCGGGTCAACGGATCCGATCAGCCGATGCGATCAGCCGATTCGATCAGCCGATTCGATCAGCCGATTCGATCAGCGGATCCGATCAGCCGATTCGGTCAGCGGATCTCGGTGATCTCCGGTCCGCGCTCGAAGGGCCGCAGCTCGTCCCGGCCCGGACCCGACGCCTCCGGCACGGCCGGCTCGGCCGCCTCGGCCTGGCCGGTGACCACCTCCGGCAGGTGCAGGGCCAGCAGCTCCCGGGGAGCCATCGCCTCGTCACCGCGGACCACGACGATCTCGCGGACCACGGACTCCAGCTCGGCGGCGGCCTCGGAATCGTGCACCGCACGGCCGTGGAACACCGCCCGCAGGAACCACCGGGGCCCGTCGATCCCGGTGAACCGGGCGGGCTGGTGCCCGGTCCGGCCGTCGGGCGTCCGCGCCGGGATCCGCGCCAGGAGCTCGGGGCCGAAGACGCCGGTGACCTCGTCCACGGTGCCCCCCTGCCGGGTGATCCCCTCGGCGATCTCGGCTCGGATCTCCCCCCAGATCCCCTCGCTGCGCGGGGCGGCGAACGCCTGCAACTGAACCGCCGACTCCCCCAGTTGCACGGTGGCCGAGGTCACCGACCCGGTGGACTCGTCCATCTCCAGCCGGAGCTCCATGCCGGCCCGGCCGCGCAGCCGCAGCCCACCCAGGTCGACGGAGCCCTCGGCGTCCGGCTGCTCGCTGACATCCCAGGGCCCGTTCGGCCTCGGGGACAGCCCGGGACGGTCCTCATCCGGGTCCGGCTCGCCGTCGAGGTGATCGAGAGCCTCGACCTCCGATGCCGGCTCCTCGGTCGATCCCGCCTCGGCCTTGCGGCGGCGGAACAAGCTCACTGGCCCTCCCCTTCCCGTCCGAATCCCCCAGTGGATCCGAAACCCCCTGCGCCGCGGGCAGTCTCGGCCAACTCGTCCACCTCGGCGAACGCCACGTGCTCGACCCGCTGGACCACCAACTGGGCGATCCGATCACCGCGGCGCACGGTGAACGGCTGATCCGCGTCGGTGTTGATCAGAGTCACCTTGATCTCGCCGCGATACCCAGCGTCGACCGTACCCGGCGCGTTGACCAGCGTCACACCGTGCCTGCTGGCCAGCCCGGACCGGGGATGCACGAACGCGGCGTACCCCTCGGGCAACTCGATCGCGATCCCGGTGGGCACCACCTCTCGGCGCCCGGGAGCGAGCACGACATCGACCGCGCTGACCAGGTCGGCACCGGCATCGCCCGGGTGGGCATAGGTCGGCGGCGGCAACTCGGGGTCGAGGCGGCGGAAGGGGATCCGCATGCAGGCGAGCGTAGCGGCGTGTGGGACCCTGAGCGGGTGAGTCCCCTCTCCAGCGAGCACTACCGCGAGAAGCTCGGGCCGGCCCTGTGGGTGTGGGCGATGTGTGTCCTGCTCGGCGGCGGCCTGGGCCTGGCCCTGGTCCCCCGGGGTGCCCTGACCGGCCTGGTCGTGGCCGTCCTGGCCACGGCGATCCTGGCCGGGCTGCTGTCCTCGACCACCCCGGAGGTCGCGATCCGCGACGGGGAGTTCGTCGCCGGCAAGGCGCACGTCCCGCTGGAGTTGACCGGGACCGTCCGGGTCCTGGACGCCGCCGCCATGCGTCACGAGAACGGGCCAGGACTCGACGCCCGGGCCTTCCTGTGCATTCGCGGGTGGATCCCCACCGGGGTCCGGGTCGAACTGGACGACCCTGCCGACCCGACTCCCTACTGGCTCGTGTCGAGCCGTCACCCCCAGCGACTGGCCGATGCCGTCGACCAGGCTCGGCGCGAGCACCTCCCGCGGACCGGTTCCTGACCCGGGTTGCCGCGCGGGATGCCCGCCCGAGCCTCCCCGAACACACCCTCACCCCCTGACTCACCCCCTGAACCCCCCTGTGCCCCCGCCCCCGTACCGCCGGCCCTGCCTCGCCGGGCCATCACCTCCGGCCCTGCCTCGCCGGGCGGTGAGCCCTCACCGGGAACGGATCAGGCAGCGCACTCCTTGCACACCGGCTGGCCGCCGACCTCCTTGGCCAGCTGACTGCGGTGGTGCACCAGGAAGCAGGTCGAACAGGTGAACTCGTCGGCCTGGCGCGGCAGTACCCGCACCGAGAGTTCCTCGTTGGACAGGTCGGCGCCGGGCAGCTCGAAGCCCTCGGCCGCCTCGATCTCGTCTTCGTCGACGGCGCCGGAACCCTTGTCGACGCGCCGGGCCTTGAGCTCCTCGAGGGAGTCCTCGCTGAGTTCGTCGTCCGTCTTGCGCGGCGCGTCGTAGTCGGTCGCCATATGGGTCACGCTCCGGTGAGAATCGATCATGAACGGGTGGCCACGCGTGGGGCCGGCACACGTGGGTGTGTACCCGTGCCCGGGTCCGGACTGCATTCGTGGACGTCGGCCAGGGGCACGGCGCTGGGCGATTGTGCACTATGCGGGTCGCCGAGGCGAACCGACTCCGGCGTGATGTGTGACGGCGTGTCCCGTCTCACACCCCGCCGCCGGCCTCCAGCACGGCCAGCAACTGCTCGGCCAGGGCTCGCGGTGCGGCCACCACGAGTTCACCGGACGGCGGCCTCCCGCCCGGACCGAGCAGCACCCCACCGGTCTCGGTGACCACCAGGTGCCCCGCGGCGATGTCCCAGACGTTCAGTCCACGCTCGTAGAACCCGTCGAGCCGACCCGAGCCCACGGCGCACAGATCGAGTGCGGCACTGCCGATCCGCCGGATGTCCCGCACCAGGGGCAGCAACGTCGCGAGCAGGCCCGCCTGTTCCCGTCGTCGCTCCGGCAGATAGGAGAAGCCCGTCCCGACCAGCGCCTGGTCCAGCGACGGCACCTCTCGCGCCGGCAGCAATCGGCCGTCCAGCCAGGCGCCCTGACCGGCCAGCGCGGTCCAGGTCTCACCGGACACCGGGTTGTGCACACAGCCAGCGAGCGTCCGCCAGCCACCGCTGTGGCGCGGATCACCCTCGACGACCGCGACGCTGACCGCGTAGGCGGGCAGCCCGTACAGGTAGTTGACCGTTCCGTCGATGGGGTCGATCACCCACGTGAGCCCGCTGCGTCCGGCGACGTCCCCGCCCTCCTCACCGAACAGCGCGTCGTCCGGGCGGGCCCGGCACACCAGGTCGGCGATCAGGGCCTCCGCCGCGCGGTCCATGGCGGTCACGACGTCGGTGGGACTGCTCTTGGTCGCCGCAACTGCCACCGGCGCGCCGCGCCGTCCGCGCTCGATCAGTTCCCCGGCGGATCGCGCGGTGCGCTCGGCCAGGAGCACCAGCTCCCGGGCCCCGGCCGGGGTCGTCGGCTCGCTCATCGGTGGCAGCACTGCGGGGTGCAGGTTGCCGGCACGAGGGTCGGACGCTCGCCGCGGGCCAGTGCCGCCTGATCGAGGACGGCATCGGCCAGGGCGGCCACGAATCGCGGATCGGTGCCCACCGTCGGCACCCGCACGAAGGACATCCCCACGCGCCGAGCCACCTCTGCCGCCTGGGTGTCAAGATCGTGCACGACCTCCATGTGGTCGCTGACGAACCCGATCGGCACCACGACGACCCCCTCGACCCCGTCCCCGGCCAGCTCCACCAGGTGATCGTCGATGTCCGGCTCGAGCCACGGTTGCCCGGGCGGCCCGGACCGGGAGCAGAAGACCAGATCCCAGGGCGGCACTCCACCCCGGCGGGCCCCGAGCTGCTGCATCGCCGCGTGCGCCTCCTGCCGTTGCCGCCCGGAGTAGGCCGACCCGAGCGGCCCCGAGGCCAGGTCCATCTCGACCGGGATCGAGTGGGTGACGAACACCACGCGGGCGGCTGCGGACTGGCCCGGATCGACGCCGAGCAGGCGGCCCAGCGCGTCCAGTCCCCCGTCCACCCGGTCGACCAGGGCCGCCCGGATCCCCGGTCGGGCGTGGTAGGGCGCGACCACGTCGACCTCGACCTCCACCCCTCGCTCGTGCCCCTCCCGGACGGCGGCGGCGAGCGCCATCCGGTACTGCCGGCACCCCGACCAGCTGGGGAACAGACTGGTCACGATGGCGACCAGCCGCTCCAGCCCCGACTCGTGGGCCCGGTCGAGGGCGTCGGGGAGCAGGGGGTGCCAGTTGCGATTGCCCCAGATCACCGGCGCCTGGATCCCCCGGCCGTCCAACTCGGCCTGCAGCTCCGCCAGCAACCGACGGTTCGCGTCGTTGATCGGGCTGCGACCGCCGACCGCGAGGTAGTGCTCGGCCACCGCCTCCAGGCGTTCGGGGGGCACGGGACGCCCCCGGGTGACGGCTCTCAGGAACGGCATCACGTCATCGGGACCCTCGGGACCACCGAAGGAGACCAGCAGGACACCGTCGTAGGGGGCGAGCTCACTCACCCCGGCATCCTCGCATCCGGACCCCGGACGAGCGCCGGGGTGCCGGCCGCGCCCGCCCGTCGGCCGGCCGCTACCGTGGCCCGAACCGGGGCGCCGCGGGCGGCGGGTCGCCGACATGCCCGCCGACATGCTTCGACATCCTCGCGTGGGGTGGCACAGTCGAGGCAGGACGCAGCTGGAGGGGTGACGCATGCAGGACCTCACGCTCGTCGGCGTCCATGACGACGGGGAGCACCTGGTACTGGCGGGGGCCGAGGGCCAGAGGTTCAGGGTCCGGGTGGACGAGCCGCTTCGGGCTGCCGTGCGACGGGATCGCCCCCGACTCGGTCAGCTGCAGATCGAGATGGACGGCAGGCTGCGCCCGCGGGAGATCCAGGCCCGGATCCGTGCGGGCGAGAGCGCCCAGGACATCGCCGATGACGCCGGCCTGCCCCTCGAACACGTCCGACGCTACGAGGGTCCGGTGCTCGCCGAGCGAGAGTTCGTCGTCCGGCAGGCACGGGCCGTGCGGCTGCGGGGGGTGTCCCGCCTGGACGGCACGGTTCCCACGCTCGGGGAGTTGGTCACCGAACGGCTGGCCGCCCGCGAGGTGGAGCACGGCGAGGGATCCTGGGACGCCTGGCGCACCGAGGACGGCACCTGGATCGTCAACCTGATGTTCACCGCGGGAACGCGGGAACGCCGCGCCCAGTGGACCTTCAATCCCCAACTGCGCCACGTCGTCGCCCAGGACGACGAGGCCCGGTGGCTCACCGAGAACGAGACCGTCAGCGAGGCCAGCCCCGGCGCCGCCATCCACCGGCGACTGGTCCCGCTGCGCCCGACCGACTCCCCGGACCGTTCGGCCGACCGGATCTATGACATCGAGGCCGATGGGGGTGTCCGCCCTTCCGAGAACGCCTCCCCGGCCTGGCCGGCGGCCTCGACCGTCGACCTCTTGGACACGCTGCGCGAACGCCGCGGCCGGCGCCAGCGGCCGCTGGAGGACCTGTCCGACTTCGAGGACGACACTCTCCCGCCGGCGGCCCACCCACCGCGTTCCCGCCCGGAACTGGCCACGGACGCCGAGGTGCTGACCCTGCCGGACTCCCCGGTGACCGTGCACCTTCCCTCGCCCACCCTGGCTCCGCAGCCTGCAGGCGCGACTCCCGCCGCCGGTTCCGATTCGCGGTCGGCCTCAGGGTCCGGTTCGGCCTTCGGGACGTCGGGCAGCACCGGCCCGTCCCGCCCGGTGCACCACGGCCCCCCGCCCCCGCCCCCAGCGCCGGAACCGGCTGCGGCCGAGGCGGCCCCGACTCCTCCACCGGCCACCCCGGCGCCCCCCACCCGGCGCTCCAAGCGGGCCAGCGTCCCCAGCTGGGACGACATCGTCTTCGGCGGCCGACGGGAGTGAGCCGGACCGACCTCGGGTGCCCACCCGAGCGGTGACGGCGTCCGGTCCTGGGGCCTCACCCCACTCGACCGCGCGTGACCAGCAGCGGGATGCGCAGCTCCGCCTCCGTCCGCGCTCCGTGCAAGCCGAGCAGCGCCAGGGTCTCGCGGCGCGCCGTCCGGGAGTCCACCACCGCCCACGAACCGGTGGCCGACGCGACGACGTGCCCGATCCGGGGCACCACCCGCGGGTGAACCGGACCGAACCATCCGGCCGTGATCGCCTGGTCGCGGGTGAGGATCTCGAACCGATCCCCCAGCCGGGTTCGCCAGGTCGCCAGCACGTCCGGCTCGGCACCGGGACGGCAGTACAGGTGCAGCGCACGCGGCTCGCCCCCCACGTGCTGGACGCCGGCGGCCAGTTCGCGATCGTGGGCGAGATCCAGCCGGCTCTCGAACGGGACGTCCACCATGCCGTGGTCGGCGGTGATCACCATCACCGTGTCCCGGTCGAGCCGGTCCGCGAGGCGGGCCAGGGCCCGGTCGGCGGCCTCCAGCTCCTCGCCCCACTGCCAGGACTCACACCCTGCGACGTGGCCGACCTTGTCGATCTCACCCCAGTACAGGTACACCAGCCCCCGACCCCCAGGTCCCATCGCCCGCAGCGCCGCCAGGGTGGCCTCGACCCGGTCCTCGAGGGCATTGGCGGCGGCGAACCGGCCGCCGCGCAACACCGCCTCCGTCAGGCCTGATCCGTCGAAATACGCCGGGCCGACCCGGACCACCTCCACGCCATCGGCCGCGAGCAGCTCGAACACCGTCGCCTCCGGCTGCCACACCCGAGGGTCGACCGCCGGGTCCCAGGCCAGTTCACTGAACAGGACGCCACGATCGGGATCGAGCACGTCCAGTCCGACCAGCCCGTGGCGGCCCGGGAGACGTCCGGTGCCCAGCATCGCCAGGCTGGTCGCCGTGGTGCTGGGGAACCCGCACCTGACCGCTCCGGTCCCGTTCGCGTCGGGGCCGGCCGACTCACGCAATCCGCGCAGGAACGGGGCGTGCCCGCCGCGCCGGGCGAGCAACTGCTCGCCGAGTCCGTCCAGCAGGACGACGACCGCCCGTCGAGCGGGCTCGAGCGCCAGTTCGCCCCCCGGTGGGTCGTCGTGCGCCCTCACCGGGGTGCCGAGTGCCGTGGCAACCGACGGCAGGACGTCGGCGAGGGTGAGGTTCACCCCACGTGGTTGCCGGTGGCGGCCATGGCCGCCGAGAGCGAACGGCTGAAGGCGACGGCCGCCCGAACGGCGTCGGTTCCCTCGGCGTCGGCCGACAACCTGACCGTGATGTCGTCCGCGGCCGCGGTGCCGGTGTATCCGTGGTCGGCCTCGCACTCGGGGTCGACACAGCCTGCCGGCTCCAGATCCAGCCGGCTCATCCCACCCCACCCGATGGTCATGGTCAGCTCGCGGGGCATGGCGCCGCTGCGGTGCTGCTCGGGACGGGTCACGGCGTGGGAGAGGACCAGGGACCGGATGTGGCGCAGCGAGACGGCCTCGGTGCTGGCCGAGGCATACGGTTCGGGGCTCAGGGTGTCCGGATCGTGATCGTCGGCGTGGGCCACCACCAGCCGGGTGGAGGTGAGCGCGAGCACGGTGACGTGCCGGCGGATCTCCTCCCGATCGAACGTGGTCTCCGGGTGCACCAGGAAGCTGAGCACCCCCTCGCCGGCCACCGCCACGTCCAGGACGTCACAGATCAGCTCGGGGTAGTACCCCGCCCGCTCGACCTCGGTCCGCAGCTGCGGGGGCAGCCCTTCCTCGACCCGTCCCACGGTGGCTCCTGGTTCACGCACGAGCCCATCCTGTCACCCCGACCGCTCAGGTGAGGGCACCGAGTTCCCGGCGGTCGTCGTGGCGGGCCAGGGTCCGCAGGTGGACCGTGGCCGACAACACCGCAGCTCCGTGCTCCCCCACCACCACCGGGTTGAGGTCGACGTAGGCGACATCGGGCAGTCCGTCGGCCAGGCACGACAACCGGGCGATCAGGTCCTCGAGCGCGCCGACGTCCACCGGACGGGCGCCCCGGTGACCGAACAGCTTCGGCGAGGCGCGCACCGAGCGGATCATGTCGGCGATGTCGACCCGGGTCAGGGGTGCGATCCGATGCCCCAGATCGCCGAGCAGCTCACTGGCGTCACCGCCCAGCCCGAAGGAGACCACCGGCCCGTACTGCGGGTCCTCGACCGTGCGCACCACACAGGCGACCCCGGCCGGTGACATCTTCTGCACCACCAGGTCGCCACCGCCCATCGGCCCCAGTTGGGCGGTCATCTCCACCACGTCCCGGGACAGCTCGCCGGCGTCGGCGATGTCCAGGCGCACTCCCCCGAGGTCGACCCGGTGCCGCAGGTAGGCAGCGGTGGTCTTCAGGGCCACCGGCCACCCGAGCCTCTCGGCCGCCTCGAGCGCGTCCTCCGGGCCACTGACCGCCAGCGACGGCCAGACCTCGATCCCGTAGAACCGCAACAGTTCCGCCGACCGCCTCGGGTCGAGTTCGATGCCCTCGGGGTGCTGCTCGAGCACCTTCGCCACCATGGCCTGGGCGCCCTCGCTGTCGCAGTCCGCCAGCTCCACCCGCTCGCCGAGGTTGCGCCGCCGCCAGGTCGAGTAGCGCACGACGTCCGCCAGGGCGCTGACCGCCTCCTCGGGGGTGTCGTACAGCGGCACGCGCCGGGCGCCCTCGACCACGCCCACCAGCTCCCGGCCCGGGTAGCCGATCAGGCTCGCGACGACCGGTTGCCGCGAGGTCGCGGTCTTGTCGGCGAGCACGTCGGCCACCTCGCTGGTGTGAGCGAGCACCGCGGGGGCGAACACGGCCACCACCGCGTCCACGGTGACGTCGTCCAGCGCCGCCTGGAGTGCCGCCCCGAACTCTCCCGGACCCGACAGTTCCGGCACCGCCACCGGCCCGTGGACCACCGAGAGCCGGTTGGCCAGGCAGGCGTCGGCGACCAGGTCGGCCAGCGCGTGGCTGTTGGCCACCACGGCCACCCGGTTGCCCTCCGGCAGCGGCTGGTCCAGGAGCAGTTGGGCGACGTCGAACAGCCGGCTGAGCGTGGGGACGCGGATGCAGCCGGTCTGGCTGAGCATGGCGTCGAAGGCCTCCGGCGGCGCGTGGTGGGCTCGGCTGGTGGTGTGCCGGGAGAACCCTGAGGTCCCCGAGGTGAGCACCACCACCGGACGCGACCGCGAGATCCGCCGCGCGATGCGCGCGAACTTGCGCGGGTTACCCGTGCTCTCCAGATACAGGCCGACCGCGCGGGTGTCGTCGTCCGCCTCCCAGTACTGCAGGCAGTCGTTGGCCGAGACATCGGCCCGGTTGCCTGCCGAGACGAACGTGGAGATCCCCACCGACCGCCGGGCCGC
This sequence comes from Kineosporiaceae bacterium, assembly GCA_016794595.1. Lineage (GTDB taxonomy): Bacteria > Actinomycetota > Actinomycetes > Actinomycetales > Kineosporiaceae > JADJPO01. Next base: position 65,266 of record JAEUJN010000083.1, on the reverse strand, counting down.
CAGGTCGAGCACGGCCACCGACAGTGCACCGGACTGGCAGAAGACCCCGAGGTGCCCGGCCGGCGGCGTCCCGGCTCGCATCGAGATGTTCAGCCGTACCCTCGGGTCGGCGTTGATCACGCCCCAGGAGTTCGGGCCGACCACCCGCATCCCGCTGGCCCGGGCGACCCGCACCAGTTCGCGCTGGCGCTCGAGGCCCTCCTCGCCGGCCTCGGCGAAGCCGCCGGAGACCACGACCAGCCCCCGAACGCCCGCCTTGGCGCAGTCGTGGACGACTTCGAGCACCGAGGCGCCCGGCACGGCCACCACGGCCAGGTCCACCGGGTGGGGAACGTCGTCCAGGCTCCGGTGGGCCGGGATCCCCAGGACGCTGTCCGCCTCGGGGTGGACCACGTGCAGGGCTCCGGTGAACCCACTGCCCTGGACGGCGGCCAGCAGCGCCCGCCCGATCGTGTCCTCCCGGCGGCTGGCCCCGATCAACACGACCGAGCCGGGGTGGAGCACGGCGTGCATGCTGCTCGCCTCGGCCCGATGCTCGCGGGCCTCCATCACGGCCCGGGACCGTTCGGTGGGGTCGATGTCGAACCCCAGCGAGATCACACCGTCCTCGTACCGGTGGGTGACCTCGTAGCCGGCGTCGTTGAACACCGCGAGCATCTTGCGGTTCTGCGGCAGCACCTCCGCCATGAACCGGTGGATGCCGTGCTCGCGGGCCGCGGCGGCCAGGTGCTCCAGCAGGACCGACCCGACGCCCCGCCCGTGGTGGTGGTCGGAGATGTTGAACGCCACCTCGGCCTCGGTGGCGTCCACCCGGTCGTAGCGACCGACCCCGACGATGTCCCCGGCGATGGTGATCACCATGGCCACCCGGTCGTGGTGGTCCACCACGGTGAACCGCTCGAGGTCACGCTCGGACAGCCGCGGCATGGGAGCGAAGAAGCGCAGGTAGACCGACTCCGGCGACTGCGACAGGTGAAAACGTTGCAGCGCCTCGGCGTCCTCGGGACGGATCGGCCGCAGGTGCGCGGTACCCCCGTCCCGCAGGACGACGTCCGCCTCCCAGTGCTCCGGGTAGGTCAGCCGTTCCTGTGGTGCCACCCGGCCAGCGTACTGACCCACGTCTCTTGCCGTCCGCCCGGAGGCGGTGCCATGGTGCGCCGTATGACCGAGACCACGCCCGGGACGGCGGGATCGCCCATCGGTGAGGGGTCGGGATCGACGGGAGACGCCCACGAGGCCCTCCGGCGGGCACGCGACCTGTTGCTCGAACTGCGCGAGGACTACGACGCCGCCCGACGACGCTTCCGGTGGCCGGATCCGGCCGAGTTCAACTGGGTTCGGGACTGGTTCGACCATCTGGCCGCCGACGCCGACCGCGGGACGCGGGTCGCGCTGTGGGTGGTCGACCCGGCTCGCCCCCAGGACGACGTCCGGCTCACCTTCGCCGAACTGGCCCACCGTTCCCGGCAGGTGGCCCACTGGCTGTCCGGGCTGGGCGTCCAGCGCGGCGATCGGGTCCTGGTGATGCTCGACAACCAGGTCGAACTGTGGGAGACCCTGCTCGCCTGCATGCGTCTGGGCGCCGCCGTGATCCCGGCGGCGATCCAGCTGTCCTCGGCAGACCTGCGCGACCGGATCGAGCGGGGAGCGGCCCGGTTCGTCGTGGCCCGCAGTGAGGACACCCCGAAGTTCACCGACCACCTCGGCGGGTGGACGCCGATCGCCGTGGGGCCGGGTGTGGTGGGCTGGCACGACTACGCGGGTTCGCTCTCGGCCCCGCCGCTGGTCGATGTCGCCTGGACCGAGGGGGAGCACACGCTCCTGCTGTACTTCACCTCGGGAACCACCGCGCGGCCCAAGCTGGTCGAGCACACGCACGCGTCCTACCCGATCGGCCACCTGTCGACCATGTTCTGGATCGGCTTGCGCCCGGGTGACGTCCATCTCAACGTGGCCTCACCGGGATGGGCCAAGCATGCCTGGAGCACCATCTTCGCCCCGTGGAACGCCGAGGCGACGGTGGTCGCCGTCCGCAGTGGGCGACTGGATGCCCGGGCCCTGCTCACCACCATGGCCCGCTGCCGGGTGACCAGCTTCTGCGCCCTGCCGACCGTCTGGCGGATGCTGGCCGAGGCAGACCTGGAGGCCTGGCGCGATCGGATCGTCGTCCGCGAACTGGTCGGGGCCGGCGAGCGGTTGCCCCAGGCCGTCGCCGAGCGGGTGGCTCGCGCCTGGGGTGTGCCGGTGCGTGAGGGGTTCGGTCAGACCGAGACCACCGCTCAGATCGGCACCACCCCCGGTCAGCCTGCCGTCCCCGGGTCGATGGGCCGCGCCCTGCCCGGGTACGAGGTGGCCGTCCTCGACCCCGCGACCGGGCGGGAACTTCCCGACGGCCTCCAGGGCGAGTTGTGCCTGCGGCTCGCACCCCAGGACGCCGACGGCACCCCGCTGGGGCGCCCCCTGGGGCTGATGACGGGGTACCGCAACGACGAGAGCCGCACGGCGCAGACCATGTACGACGGCTTCTACCACACCGGCGACATCGTGCGGCGCGACCCCGACGGCCACCTGTGGCACATCGGCCGGGCGGACGAACTGTTCCGGGCGCAGCAGGCCCAGGTGGCCCCGTTCGAGATCGAGACGGCGCTGATCGCCCACCCGGCCGTGGCGGAGGTTGCGGTGGTGCCCTCGCCCGGCGGTGTGGCCGGGGGGGACGGCGTGGTCCCGAAGGCCTTCGTGACCCTGGCCGAGGGCTGGCCCCCGACCGAGCAGACCGCCCGCGACATCCTGCGCAGCGCGAGCGGGTCGGTGGCCGCCTCCCAGCGCGTGACGCGGATCGAGTTCGGTGCCCTGCCCAAGACCCTGGCGGGCAAGATCCGCCGGGTCACCCTGCGCGAGCAGGAGGCCCGGCGGCGGGTCGAGTTCAGCGGCGCCCAGGGGCCGAGTGAGTTCTGGTTCACGGATCTGGACGACGAGTCCGGCGGGGCCGGACCTGTCGGTGGGTGATCAGCGGGTGATCGGCGGGTGATCGGCGGGCCCGGGTCGTGCCCGGGCCCGCCGACCGTCGCCGATCGCCGCCGTCAGGGTGAGGACCGGATCAGCCGATGATGCGGCCGGCGCTCCAGCGCGAGGTCCAGATCTTGACCTTGCGCACGGTCTTGCCCGAGCTGGGGGCGTGCCAGATCATGCCGTTGCCCGCGTAGACGGCCACGTGGTACTTGTGCGCGCCGCCGAAGAAGACCAGGTCGCCGGGGCGGATCTGGCTCTTCTTGATCTTGCGGGCCTTGCGCCACTGCTGTTGCGCCGTGCGCGGCAGGGCGATCCCGTTGCGGGAGAAGACGTACTTGGTGTAGCCCGAGCAGTCGAAGGCCCGTGGGCCGGAGGCGCCGTAGCGATACGGCCGGCCCTTCAACGAGGCGGCCGTCCGCAGCACGGCCTGGGCCTTGGCCAGGGCTGCGGTCTGCGCCGCGGTGCGGGCGGTCGAGACCTGGGCGGACGGCGCCACGGCCGTCACGGTGCTCAGGCTCGGTCCCAGCGGCGAGGCGCCGGCAGAAGTGGAGGGGACGACCAGGGCCGAGGTGGCGAGGGCACAGCTGGCCAGGACGAGGGCAGGCAGGCGTCGATGAGGGATTCGAGACATGCGAAGGGGTCCTTCCGGCGTCGCCTACGAGGTGAGCTGTCGGGTTCGGGCTGGGAAGGCTGCCCGGCCGGTCGGGACCGGCTTCACCCCGAGGTGGCCCGTGCGCACTGTCGTGCGCACTGGTGGGGCCACCGAAGGTGGGTCCCCCGCTTCCGCCGTGAGCTGGATGAGTGTGGTGTCGGTACGGCACCGTCGCCGGTTCGGGGATCACCCACCGGCGGAACTCGGCGTGTGGGTGAATCCAGCGGTCTGTCGGACCGCCGCGTCATACCGTGCATGACTTTGGTTGAATCACAAAGTCATAACGTCCCTGGTGTGGGTACATATCGGGCATATCGCCCCGTGATGCTCGTCACGACGATGCCATCTTTCGCTGCCATGAAGGAGCTGTTAAACGCCCGCTGACCTGCAGCAACATGGGTAGCTTCAGGTCGAGATAATCAAGGATGGGGCTCAGGTGGAATTCAACGATGTGATTCATCGACGTCGAATGATCCGGCGCTACCAGGTGGATCGAGGTCCGTCCAGAGATCAAGTGACCCGTTTTCTGGAATTGGCGATCCGCGCTCCGAGCGCCGGGTTCAGCCAGGGCTGGGACTTTCTCGTCCTGTCCAGAGACGTTGACCGCGAACGGTTTTGGGACGCCACCGCGGACCCTGGCGCGCCCGCCGACACCTGGCTCCAGGGCATGCGCACGGCCCCCACGCTCGTGCTCTGCCTGTCCGATCCGCAGCGCTACCTCGACCGGTACGCCGAGCCGGACAAGGGGTGGACCGACCGCTCCGAGACCCGCTGGCCGGTGCCCTACTGGGACGTGGACACCGGGATGGCGGCCCTGGTGATCCTGCTGGCCGCGGTCGACGACGGCCTCGGCGGCTGCTTCTTCGGGGTCCCGCCGGAGCGGGCGGACGCCGTCCGCGAGGCCTTCGACATCCCGCAGGACCGGCGCATCGTGGGAGTGGTGAGCCTGGGCTCGCCGGCCCCGGACACCCGTTCGCCCTCCCTGAGGCGTGGCCGACGCCCGCTGCCGGAGGTCGCGCACGACGGCCGATTCGGCGCGGCCTGGGCACCCTGAGGTCGGCCGCAGGCGAGAATGTCGCCATGGCCCGCTCCACCAACCACCCCGACAACTCCCCTGGCGAGCGCATCGTCGACATCGACGTCCAGCACGAGATGCAGGGCGCGTTCCTGGAGTACGCCTACTCGGTCATCTACTCCCGCGCCCTGCCGGACGCCCGCGACGGGCTCAAGCCGGTGCAGCGGCGCATCCTCTACACGATGACCGAGATGGGCCTGCGCCCGGACCGCGCCCACGTCAAGTGTGGGCGCATCGTCGGGGACGTGATGGGCAAGTTGCACCCGCACGGCGACGGGGCGATCTACGACGCGCTGGTGAGGCTGGCGCAGGACTTCACCATGCGGCTGCCACTGGTCGACGGGCACGGCAACTTCGGGTCCCTGGACGACGGCCCCGCCGCCTACCGCTACTGCGTCACCGGCAACACTCGGATCCGGCTGGCGGACGGGACCTCCCCGCGGATCGCCGACCTGGCCGATCGGCACGGTCTGTGCCCCGAGTCCGAGGCCGAGGTCGACCTCGAGGTGCTCGATCGCCAGGGCACCCCGGTGCGCGCCGATCGGCTGTTCCACTCCGGGACGCACCCGATCCTCGCGGTCACCACCGAGACCGGGCACGAGTTGCTGGGCAGCCACAACCACCCGGTTCTCACCCTGCGCGAGGTCGACCGGATCCCCCGCCTGGTCTGGCAACGGCTGGATCGGCTCGCCCCGGGCGACGTGATCTGCCTGGCCCGCAACGCCGCTCATCCGCCGACGGCTGTCGCCGGGGCGGTACCCGGCGAGATCGACCTGTCCGACCCGGAGGTCTCCGCCGGGGTCGCCGCCTATGCCGCGGGTGGCGGCGCCGACCGGCTGGCCGAGGGGATCCCGGAGTCGGTCTGGTGCGCCGGGCCGGCGACCAAGCGCGCCTTCCTGATGGCGGCCTTCCAGGACGACGGCACCGTGGTCCGCACCCGGCGGCACCGGGTCTCGGTGCGTCTGCGCACCCCGCACCGGGCCCTGGCCCAGGACCTGGCCCAGCTGCTGCTGGAGTTCGGGGTGGTGGCCCACCTGACCCAGGACGTCCACCGGGGCGTCCACCGGGTGCTCGTGGCCGGTCGCAGCAACGTGGAGGAGTTCGCCCGCGCGGTGTCGTTCCTGGGCTCCGGGCAGGCCCGGCTGCGCCGCGCCCTGGACGACGTCCCGCACGACGCCCACCGGCTCAGCGCCGACTCGGCTCCCTTCCTGGCCCAGTACCTGGTGCGCGAACTGCCCGGCCAGAGGCACCAGGGCGGCGAGCAGCCGGGTGAGGCGGCCACCGCGGATGCGGTCGACATCTGGCCGGACCGGCGCGACGGCGTGATGGCCACCCTCACCCGCAGCCGGGTACGGGAGGTGGTGGCCGAGATCATGGATCCCGGGTACCGCTACGTCCAGGTTGCGACCGTCGAACACCGCCGGCCGCAACCGGTTTACTCGGTCAGGGTCGTCAGCCGGGATCACTCGTTCCTCGCCGGTGGGTTCGTCAACCACAACACCGAGGCCCGCATGGCCCCGCCGGCGACGCTGATGACCGACACGCTGGACGAGGACGTCGTCGACTTCGTGCCCAACTACGACGGTCAGCTCATGCAGCCGGAGGTGCTGCCCTCGGCCCTGCCCAACCTGCTGGTGAACGGGGCGAGCGGGATCGCCGTGGGCATGGCGACCAACATGCCTCCGCACAACCTGGTCGAGGTGATCGGCGCCGCCCGGCACCTGCTCGCGCACCCGGACGCCGCGCTGGAGGACCTGATGCGCTTCGTGCCCGGCCCGGATCTGCCCACCGGGGGCAAGATCGTCGGGCTGGACGGCGTCCGCGAGGCCTACGCCACCGGCCGCGGCACGTTCCGCACCCGCGCGACCACCCGGGTGGAGGCGGTCACCGCCCGCCGCCAGGGAATCGTGGTCACCGAGCTGCCCTATCTGGTCGGACCCGAGAAGATCAAGGAGAAGATCAAGGATCTGGTGCAGGCCAAGCGGCTGCAGGGGATCGCCGACGTGGTCGACCTGACCGACCGCGAGCAGGGCCTGCGGCTGGTGATCGAACTCAAGGGCGGGTTCAACGCCGACGCCGTCCTGGAGCAGCTGTTCCGGCTGACGCCGATGGAGGACTCCTTCTCGGTCAACAATGTCGCCCTGGTCGAGGGCCAGCCGCGCACCCTGGGGCTGCGCGAGATGCTCGAGGTCTACGTCGCCCACCGGCTCGAGGTCGTCCGGCGGCGCTGCGTGCACCGCCTGGGCCGCGCCGGTGACCGGCTGCACCTGGTCGAGGGCCTGTTGATCGCGATCCTGGACATCGACGAGGTGATCGCCGTGATCCGGTCCAGCGACGACACCCCGCAGGCGCGCGAACGGCTGATGGCGATCTTCGACCTCACCCGGGTGCAGACCGAGTACATCCTGGAGATGCCGCTGCGCCGGCTGACCAAGTTCTCCCGGCTGGAACTCGAGAAGGAGAAGTCCGAGCTGGAGCGGACGATGGCCGACCTCGAGGCCATCCTGGCCGATGAGCAACGCCGCCGCGAAGTCGTCTCCAGCGAGCTGGCCGACGTGGCCGCCCGGTTCGGCACTCCCCGGCGCACGGTATTGCTGGAGTCTGCGGGGACGGCCGTGACCGCCTCCCGCGCAACACCTCTGGAAGTTGCCGACGACCCGTGCTGGGTGCTCATGTCCTCGACCGGGCTGCTGGCCCGGACGGCGAACGCCGACCCCCTGCCCGCCCCGGACCCCTCCCGGCGAGCCACCCACGACGCGGTGGTCTCCAAGGTGGCGGTGACCGCGCGCGGTGAGGTGGGGGCACTGACCACCCATGGGCGGATGATCCGGCTCGGCGTGGTCGACATGCCCTCGCTGCCACCGACCTCCAGCGCTCCCACGCTGTCCGGCGGGGTGCGGGTCGAGGAGTTCCTGGCACTGGAGAAGGGCGAGCGCGTGCTGGCCCTGACCTCTCTGCGCACGGACGGGCCGGGTATCGCTCTCGGCACCGCCCAGGGCGTGGTCAAACGCGTGATCGCGGACCACCCGTCCAACAAGGACTCCTGGGAGGTGATCTCGCTCCGAGACGGAGACCACGTGGTCGGAGCGGTCGAACTGCCCTCTGCCACCTGCGATCTGGTGTTCGTGACCAGCGATGCCCAACTGTTGCGTTTCGGCGCCGACAAGGTCCGGCCGCAGGGCCGAGCCGCCGGCGGGATGGCCGGGATCGCCCTCGGCCGTGGCGCCCGGGTGGTCTGGTTCGGGGCGGTCGACCTCACGCTGGACGACGGCGAGTGGGCCAGCGTCGTGGTCACCGTCGCCGGATCGGGCTACGGGTTGCCCGGCACCCAGAGCGGCTCGGCGAAGGTGACCCCGTTCGCCGAGTTCCCGGCCAAGGGCCGCGGCACCTCGGGCGTGCGCTGCCAGCGGTTCCTCAAGGGCGAGGACACCCTCCTGCTCGCCTGGGCCGGCACCGCTCCCCCACTGGCCGCCGCGGCCAACGGAGTCGCCGTCCCCCTGCCCGCCCCTGACCCCCGCCGTGACGGCTCGGGAACCCCTCTCTCCCAACCCGTCTCGGCCATCGCCGCCCCCGCCTGACCCACCCCCCAACCACCCCCTCAACCACCCCCCCCAAACCTGCTCATGCTCCGCCGCCGACCGCTCACACTCCGCAGAGATGGGCACAATTCGGGCATGCCCAAGTCATCGGGCGTCACCTGCGGAGCATGGGCGGGTTCGGGGGGTCGGGGTAGGGTCGGGGGTCGGGTTGGGTTGGGTCGGGTGGTCAGCCGATCAGGTGCTCCATGGCCAGCTGGTTGAGGCGCACGAAGCCGCAGTTGCGCCGTCCGGCCTCATCGGGGTCGAAGGCGTTGTCCGCCTCGGTGCCGGCGAGCAGGTCGGCAACCGTCTCGCCCGGGCCCATCGTCGGGACGGCGAGTTCGGCCAGCCCGGACGTCGCGACCGCCTCGGCCACCCGCGGGTCGGCCCGGAACGCCGCGGCCTTCTCGGCCAGCAGCAGGTACATGTCCATGCACGCCCGGGCCGAGTCCCACACGCCGTCCAGGTACTCGGTGCGCGAGGGCTTGTAGTCGAAGTGCTTCGGCCCGCTGTAGCGCGGCGCGTCCGGCGAACCGGGGAAGCCGTTCTCCAGCAGGTCGACCGTGAAGAACGCCGAGGCCAGGTCGCCGTGACCGAAGACCAGGTCCTGGTCGTACTTCAGGCCGCGCTGACCGTTCAGGTCGATGTGGAACAGCTTGCCGCTGAACAGCGCCTGGGCCAGCGCGTGGGTGTAGTTGAGCCCCGCCATCTGCTCGTGGCCGACCTCGGGGTTCAGGCCCACGATGTCGCCGTGCTCCAGCTCGGCGATCAGGGCCAGGGCGTGCCCCACCGTCGGCAGGAAGATGTCACCGCGCGGCTCGTTAGGCTTGGGCTCCAGGCCGATCCGCAGGCCGTAGCCCTGGGACTTGATGTACCCCGCGACGGTGTCCAACCCCTCCTTGTACCGCTCCAGGGCGGCGTAGAGGTTCTTCGACCCGTCGTACTCGCTGCCCTCGCGCCCGCCCCACATGACGAACGTCTCGGCGCCCATCTCGGCGGCCAGGTCGACCGCCCGCAGGATCTTGCGCAGGCCGAACCGGCGCACCGCGCGGTCGTTGGCGGTCAGGCCGCCGTCCTTGAACACCGGGTGGCTGAAGGTGTTGGTGGTCACCATCTCGACCACGATCCCGGCCGCGTCGGTGGCCTCCTTGAACCGGCGGCACGCCTTCTCGCGCTCGGCGTCGTCCAGGCCGAAGCCGTAGACGTCGTTGTCGTGGAAGCTGACCCCCCAGGCGCCCAGTTCGGCGAGCTTCTCGGCGTACACCCAGGGGTCGAGCGCCGGACGCGTGGCCACACCGAACGGGTCGACACCGACCCATCCGACGGTCCACAGGCCGAAGGAGAACTTGTCCTCGGGGCGGGGTTGACGGGGCATCGTGGGGCCTCCTCTAATTTGTTGTATGGAAAAACTTAACCCGCGGGCAGCAGCCGGTCAACGGTCCGTGGGTCACGGGTCCGGGGGTCGCAGATCCGCCGCCGAGAACGCCGGCCAGGCCAGCCTGCGAGCATCCAACCTGCGCTTGATCGTCACACTGGTGTACGCCGCGGACGAGCCGATCTCGCGCGCCGACCTGTCGGTGGCCAGCGGACTGACCCGCTCCACCGTCTCGCGCCTCACCGAAGACCTGCTCCAGGCCGGCTTCCTGCGCGAGTTGGGCCCGGCACGGATCACTGGCCCCGGACGTCCCGCCGTCCCGTTGGCACCTGCCACCGGCACCCTGGTGGCCACCGGCGCCGAGATCGCCCCCGCCCACGTGGCGGTGCGAAGCGTCGACCTGTCCGGCCGGGTGCTGGCCGAGCACTGGCACGACACCGACCTGATGGGCTCCGACGCCGAGGTCGTGCTCGGTGACCTCGGCGTCAGCCTGCGCACCGTACACGCCCGGCTGCCGGACGGCGTCCGCCCACTCGGCACGGCGCTGGCCCTGCCCGGATTGGTCGAGCAAGGTAGCGGGCGGCTGTTGCAGGCGCCGAACCTCGGCTGGCGGGATGTGGTGCCGGCCCGCCTGGTCCGTGGGCTCGGGCCCGGCCCCCGGCTGGGTGCGGGCGACGTGGTGCACGTGGGCAACGAGGCGGATCTGGCCGCGACCGCCGTGGCCCAGACCCGGCCCGGACACCCCTCTGCCCTGCGCGACATGATCTACCTGTCGGGAGAGGTCGGCATCGGTGCGGCCGTGGTACGCGAGGGCGCGGTGTTGGCCGGACGCCACGGGTGGGCGGGTGAGGTCGGCCATCTCACCGTCGATGTGTCGGGACCGCTGTGCCGGTGCGGGTCGAGCGGATGTCTGGAGCAGTACGCCGGACGCCCGGCCATCCTGCGGGCCGCCGGGCTGCCCGAGCACACCACCCCGGCCGAACTGGCCAGGCTGGCGGACACCGACCACCCTGGCGCGCGGCAGGCCCTGCACCGGGCAGGTGGTGCACTGGGCATCGCCCTGGCGGGTGTGATCAATCTGCTCGATGTGCCCACCGTGGTCCTCGGCGGGGACCTGGGCCTGCTCGCCCGGCACCTGATCCCGGCCGCCGAGCCCGAACTCGTTCGCCGCGTGCTGTCCGCACGCTGGGTCCCACCCCGGATGGTGGTCGCCCACCCGGGGTCGGCGCTCACCGGGGACGTCCCCACCGGCGGAGCCACATCCCGGGTTCCGGTCGCCCTCGCCCCGCCGGTCGAGGCAGCCGAGCTCTCCCTGGCGGCGACCGGCGCGGCCTACCACCTGCTGGGCCGGGCCCTGGACCGGCCGGACCAGCAGCTACCCCTGCCGTGACCCGGTCACCTGTGCACCGGTGACCGGCGATACGGGCCGACGGCGGTTGGACGGTCCGGGCGGCCGCTGCGATCAGCGACCTGGGTCACCTCCCGCCAGCGGGCGACCATCGGGTCCGAACGAGTGAGGGAGCTGATCTCACGGCTGAGGCTGCCCCCATGACGTCGGTGCCGATCCGGGATGGGTCGAGCGGTGCGGGAGGGTGAACTGAGCGGACGGCGAGGCTTGGGTTGCCCACCCTCCGGACAGCCCGCCGTCCGCGGCTCGGGCAGCCTTACCACGCTCAGTACGCTCGGAGACGGCCAGCAGGATCAGGCCGAGGAGGAACGCGAGTGCACACAGCGCTCCCCAGACCGCCGGTGGCCATCCCCACTGGGTCCGTCCGTAGCGTCCCCGGAACCAGGTCGCCCGCTGATAGCCAGCGGCGAAGAACACCACCATCACCGTGATTCTCAGCCACAACGGCATGGTCTCGAACCTTTCGTCGTCGAGGGCCGGATCTCGACCCGCCCCGGACCCGTCGGGCAGCGCCTCAGCTCCCCGAGAGTTCGCCGCGATGATCACCCGCCCGGTCCCCACCGCCTCGGCTCGATGCCACTCATCGCGATCTGGGCTCGATGGCGTGTGGTGCTGGTGCGGTCGAGGGGCCGAGTGGCCCGACCTGCGCCTGGCCGCGGACGCCGCAGGGTCCGGGTGGTGCTTCACCGGGGACTGATCGGCCCGTGCGGAGTCAGCACCGCCACCGCCACGGGCGTCAGGCGTCGATCCGTTCCCGGTCGAGTCCGGCTGCTCCGGCCACGATGAAGTCCTTGCGCGGGGCGACCTCGTTGCCCATGAGCAACTCGAACACCTTCGCCGCGGCGTCCAGATCGCTGGTACGAACCCGGCGCAACGTGCGGTAGCGAGGGTCCATGGTGGTCTCGGCCAACTGGTCGGCGTCCATCTCGCCCAGCCCTTTGTACCGCTGGGGCGGGGTCTTGTACGTCCGGTTGCGCTTGTCCAGGCCGGTCAGGGTTCGGTGGAGCTCGGCGTCGGAGTAGGTGTAGACGTACTCGTTCTTCTTCGCCCCGGGATTGACGATCTCCACCCGGTGCAGCGGTGGGACCGCTGCGAACACCCTCCCCGCCTCGACCAACGGCCGCATGTAGCGGAAGAAGAGGGTCAGCAGCAGGGTCCGGATGTGCGCGCCGTCGACATCGGCGTCCGACATCAGGATGATCTTCCCGTACCGCACGGCGTCCAAGTCGAACGTGCGCCCCGACCCGGCGCCGATCACCTGGATGATCGAGGCGCACTCGGCGTTCTTGAGCATGTCGGCCACGGAGGCCTTCTGCACGTTCAGGATCTTGCCTCGGATCGGCAGCAGTGCCTGGAACTCGCTGGTGCGAGCCCGGCGGGCGGTGCCGAGGGCCGAGTCCCCCTCGACGATGAACAGCTCGGTACGGTCGACGTCGTCGCTGCGGCAGTCGACCAGTTTGGCCGGCAACGACGAGGACTCCAGGGCGTTCTTGCGCCGGCTGACCTCCTTGTGCTGGCGAGCGGTGACCCGGGTGCGCATCGCCCCGACCACCTTCTCCAGCAGCAGCCCTGCCTGGGCCTTCTCGACCCGCTTCGTCGAGGTGAGCAGCGCGGTCAGCTCGCGCTCGACCACCTCGGCGACGATCCGGCGAACGGCGGCGGTGCCCAGGACCTCCTTGGTCTGTCCCTCGAACTGTGGCTCGGCCAGGCGGACGGTCACCACCGAGGTCAGGCCCTCGAGCACGTCGTCTTTCTCGAGTTTGTCGTCCCTGCCGAACTTGAGCCGCCGCGCGTTGTCGTCCACGACCTTCTTGAAGGTCTTCACCAGCGCCTGCTCGAAGCCGGCCATATGGGTGCCGCCCTTGGGGGTGGCGATGATGTTGACGAACGAACGCACCTCGGTGTCGTAGCCGGTACCCCAGCGCAGCGCGACGTCGACGGTGCACTCGCGCTCGACCTCGGTGGGGGTCATGTGCCCCCGCTCATCGAGCACCGGGACGTTCTCTCGGAAGGTCCCCGACCCGCCCAATCGCCAGACGTCGGTCACCTTCTCGTCGGTGGCCAGGAACTCGGCGAACTCGGCGATCCCGCCGTCGTGCACGAAGGTCTCGGTGTGGACGCCGTGCTCACCTGGCGTCCCCGGCAGGCCGCGCTCGTCCCTGAGCTCGATGGTCAGCCCGGGCACCAGGTAACTCGTCTGCCGGGCCCGGGTGACCAGTTCGTCGTAGGTGAAGGCCGCGTCCTCGAGGAAGATCTGGCCGTCGGCCCAGTACCGAACCCGGGTGCCCGTGACGCCACGCTTGACGCTGCCGACCACCCGCAGGTCGCTGCGGTCGGTGAACGGGGTGAACGGCGACTCGGGCGACGGATCCCCGCGTCCGTCGTCGAACAGCCCGGGTTCGCCGCGCCGGAAGCTCATGGCGTGCGTCCGGCCGCCACGGTCGACCCGGACGTCCAATCGCGCCGACAGCGCGTTGACCACGCTGGCCCCGACTCCGTGAAGCCCACCGGACGCCGCGTAGGAGCCGCCGCCGAACTTCCCCCCGGCATGCAGCTTGGTGTAGACCACCTCGACCCCGGACAGGCCGGTCTTGGGCTCGATGTCCACCGGGATGCCCCGGCCGTTGTCGCCGACCTCGACCGATCCATCGGCGTGCAGGACGACGTCGATCCGGGTGCAGTGCCCGCCCAGGGCCTCGTCGACGGAGTTGTCGATGATCTCCCAGAGGCAGTGCATCAGGCCACGGGAGTCGGTCGAGCCGATGTACATGCCCGGACGCTTGCGGACGGCTTCGAGCCCCTCCAGCACGGACAGGTGCCGTGCGGTGTAGTCGGTGGCCCCGCCGGCAGTCCGTCGCGGCGCCCCCGCGCGGCTGGTTCCCATCGGCTGAACGGCCACCGCCCTGCTCACCTCGTCCATCCCCGCGCCGGCACCTGTCGCCCCGACGGCGTTGTCGCTCTCGTACGTCTGATCGAGGCTACCTGGCCCCGACGGGGGACTTCGCGGTCAGCGAACGCGACTCGCCGCGGTTTTCGGGAAGTCCCCGGGCTGGTTCACTGTTGCCGACAACGCACCAGCCGACAGGAATCTCGCTCGAGGAGATCACGATCGCGGGACAGCACCAGCGAGCGGACGCCAGTCCGGTACTCGTCAGCACGACCCACGCCGGCACCGACCGCCGTCCGCCCGAGGAGGCCAGCCGTGAACGCCACCATCGCCCCCGTTGAGCTCAGCGCGGCCGACCGCTGCGACCGCTGCGGCGCCCGGGCGTACATCCGCGTCGTCCTGCCCGGCGGCGCCGACCTGCTGTTCTGCGCTCACCACGGCCGCACCCACGAGCCGGCCCTGCGCGAGCGGGCCGTTCACTTCCAGGACGAGACCGGTCAGCTGACCGGCACCCCGGGCACGGCCCCGGACGGCGAGCGCTGATCACTGCGGACGCCGGGCGGTCACCGGTCCGGCTCGGGCGGGTGGAGGCCACGGTCCCTGGCCGGGTGAACCGAGCGAGCAGGCCCTAGGCTCGCGCCGTGGAGATCACGCTCCTGGCCGGTGTGCTGATCGTGGCCGGCTTGGTCGGCATCGTCGTCCCGGTGCTGCCCGGGCTGTTGCTGAGCTGGTCCGGCGTCCTGGTCTGGGCCTTGTCGGTGCGCACGACCGGCGCCTGGGTGGTGCTCGGGATCGCGACCGCGATCCTGATCGCGGGCACGCTGGTGAAATACCTGGTGCCCGGCCGTGCGCTGCGCGAGGCGGGGGTGCCGTGGTCGAGCCTCGGCCTGGGAACCCTGCTGGGCATCCTGGGCTTCGTGGTGATCCCGGTGCTCGGGCTGTTCATCGGCTTCGTCGCCGGGGTCTACCTGGGTGAGCGCGTCCGGCTGGACGACAACTCGGCCGCCTGGCCGTCCACGGTGGCTGCGCTCAAGGCCGTCGGCGTCAGCATGCTGATCGAGTTGCTCTCCGGCCTGCTCATCGCGCTGACGTGGGCTGCCGGCCTCATCCTCACCTGACCCACCCCAACCTGCTCATGCTCCCCGGGGGACAGCTCATGCTCCGCGGGTGACGCCGTTCGAGCCACAATCGGCCGCACGATGCGTCACCTGCGGAGCATGACCAGGTTTGTGCTCAGTCGAGGTAGTCGCGCAGGACCTGGGACCGGCTGGGGTGGCGCAGCTTCGACATGGTCTTGGACTCGATCTGGCGGATCCGCTCCCGGGTGACCCCGTAGACCTTGCCGATCTCGTCCAGCGTCTTGGGCTGGCCGTCGGTCAGGCCGAACCGCATCGAGACCACGCCGGCCTCCCGCTCGGACAACGTGTCCAGCACCGAGTGCAACTGTTCCTGCAACAGGGTGAACGAGACCGCGTCCGCGGGGACGACGGCCTCGGAGTCCTCGATCAGGTCACCGAACTCGCTGTCGCCGTCCTCGCCCAGCGGGGTGTGCAGCGAGATCGGCTCCCGGCCGTACTTCTGGACCTCGACCACCTTCTCGGGGGTCATGTCCAGTTCCTTGGCCAGCTCCTCCGGGGTGGGCTCACGGCCCAGGTCCTGCAGCATCTGGCGCTGCACCCTGGCCAGCTTGTTGATCACTTCGACCATGTGCACCGGGATGCGGATGGTGCGCGCCTGGTCGGCCATGGCGCGGGTGATCGCCTGCCGGATCCACCAGGTGGCATACGTGGAGAACTTGTAGCCCTTGGTGTAGTCGAACTTCTCCACGGCGCGGATCAGACCGAGGTTGCCCTCCTGGATCAGGTCCAGGAACAGCATGCCGCGGCCGGTGTAGCGCTTGGCCAGGGAGACCACGAGCCGGAGGTTCGCCTCGAGCAGGTGGTTCTTGGCCCGTCGACCGTCCTCGGCGATCCACCACAGCTCGCGGCGCATCTTGGACTCGAGTTTGGCCCCGGAGTTCAGCTTCTCCTCGGCGAACAGGCCGGCCTCGATCCGCTTGGCCAGTTCGACCTCCTGCTCGGCGTTGAGCAGGGCCACCTTGCCGATCTGCTTGAGGTAGTCCTTGACCGGGTCGGCCGTCGCGCCGGCTGTGGCCACCTGTTGGGCGGGCGCGTCATCGTCGTCGTCGGACAGGACGAAGGCGTCCTCTTCCTCGGCGGCCGGCGCTTCCGGCTCCTCGGTCTCCGGCGCCTCAGTGGTCGCCGCGCTCTCGGCGGCGTCGTCGGCCTCGATCTCGGTCAGGTCGGGCTCGGCCGTGAGCTCCCCCTCGTCGATCGCCACCAGGTCGGCCTCTTCGAGTTCGCCGTCCTCGGTCTCAGCCGCCGCCGCGGTGGTCTCGTCCTCGACGCCAGGCGCGGCGGCCTCGGCGCCACGGCCCTTGCCGCCCGACTTCGACGCGGCCGCCTTGGCCGTCTTGGCAGCTGTCTTCTTGGCCGGCTTCACCGACGCCTCCGCCTCCTCGCCCCCCCGACCCGAACGCTTGCCCGACACCGTTGCCTTGACGCTCGCCTTGGCAGGAGCACCGGCCGCCGCGAGCACACCACCACCTCGCTGCCCGGCGCCATCGCCGAGCACGTCGGACTCACGGGGAGCAGGAGCGGAAGGGGAAGCCGGAACGGACGTCACGGACGACCTTTCGTCGCGAGGATGAACCACAACAACAACGCCGGGGCACGCGCCAGCATGCCCGAACGGGTCAACTCGTCATTCTGGCACGCCCGGACGTCAGCGAGCACATCGACCCGAAGGCACGGGCAGCCGATTCACCGGCGTGCCGCCTTGGCCGCCTCCTTCACAGCCCGCTTGTGGTCACGGACCTTCTGGAGGGACTGCGCATCCACCACATCGGCCACCGAGCGGAATCCCTCGAGCCCGTAGTCACCGGCCGCCTCACGCCACCCCTCGGGGCGTACCCCGAGTTGCTTGCCGAGCAGGGCGAGGAAGATCCTCGCCTTCTGGACGCCGAACCCCGGCAGCGCGCGCAGGCGGGCGAGGAGTTCCGCACCGGTGCCGACGCCCTGCCAGAGCGCGGAGGCGTCGGCGTCGTAGTGGTGCACCACGTGCTCGGCCAGGTCGCGGACCCGCCCGCCCATGCTCGCCGGGTACCGGTGGACGGCGGGTGGTCCGGTCATGATCGCGATCAGATGGTCCTCGGTCAGCTCGAGCAGCTGCCGGGGGTCGAGCCGGTCGGTTCCGAGCCTCTCGGCGATCAGTGCAGGTCCGGCGAAGGCACGCTCCATCGGGAACTGCTGGTCCAGCAGCATGCCCACCAGCAGCGCGAACGGGTCGCGGGAGAGCAGGTCGTCGGCCCTCGGCTCCTGGGCGAGGGTCAACCG
Organism: Kineosporiaceae bacterium; assembly: GCA_016794595.1. GTDB lineage: Bacteria > Actinomycetota > Actinomycetes > Actinomycetales > Kineosporiaceae > JADJPO01. The sequence goes on along the minus strand of JAEUJN010000083.1, from coordinate 47,887 downwards.
GCCAGGGCTGCCGGTCATCGACAGCTCCCGCCGCCGGCGGCGGTGCCCGCGGTGCGTCTCGCGGGCGATCTCATTCGGTCTCGGCCTTGACCGCCAGCACGGGGCAGGGCGCCTCCAGCAGGATCCGCTGGGCGTTCGAGCCCAGGATCAGCTTTCCGACCGGGGTGCGCCGCCTCAGCCCGATGACGATGAAATCGGCGTGCACCTCCTCGGCCACGGCGATCAGATCCTCGGCCGGGTCCATCCCGCGCACGAGCTGACGGACCTCGAAGGTCACCCCGTCGGCATCGAGCTGCTCACGGATGTACTGGACGTCCCGCTCGTAGCGCACCGCATCCTCGCCATCGAGGTCACGACCGCCACGATTGGAATTGATCACGACCAGGCTCGTGTTGCGCAGCCGACACTCCCGGGCAGCGTGCCGCAGGGCCGCGCGCCCCTCAGCGGTAGCCACATATCCCACGACGACAGGCATGCTTCAACCTACCGTGACGCCATGGCGGTTCACGATGGCAACGGGTGGGTCGAGTGCCGGTGCGGACGCCGGCACTGGGGCCGGCACGGTGCCGCCGGCCTGCTGTTGCTCACCGGATCGGTGCCCTCCGGCAGCGACGGTCAGCGGGCCGACCTGGGGTCGGGACGCACCGGCGAGTCAGGCCTTCGGGTCCTGCTGCAGTTGCGAGCCGGCTGGGTTCACCAGGGTGGCTCCTGGGCTCTGCCGGGGGGCGCCCGGGACAGCCACGAGGACGCCGTCACCGCGGCCCTGCGGGAGGCCGCCGAGGAGGTGGGCAGCCGAGCCGAGGACCTCACGGTTCTCGTCGAGCATCGTGGTCTCGACCACGGCGACTGGGACTACACCTACGTGGTGGCTCACACGGACCGGCCGGGACACGTACACCGCAGCTCGGCCGAGAGCGAGGAGCTGCGCTGGGTCGAGCTCCCTCAGGTGGCGACCTACGATCTGCACCCTGCGCTGCAGGTCGCCTGGCCGGGGCTGGCCAGGGCCGCCGTGCGAGCGATCCGGTTCACCGCGGGACCGCCGAGCTGATCCCCGGTGAACCGGATCCGCTGGGCTCAGTCGGCCTTGGCGGCGCGGAAGCCTGTCTCCAGGTCGGCCAGGATGTCGTCGAGGTGCTCGATGCCCACCGACAGCCGAACCAGTCCCGGGCTGACCCCGGTGGCCTGCTGCTCCTGCGGACTCAACTGACTGTGCGTGGTCGAGGCCGGGTGGATCACCAGGCTGCGCACGTCCCCGATGTTGGCCACGTGGCTGTGCAACTCGAGCGCATCCACGAACCGCTTGCCGGCCTCGACCCCGCCCTTGATCTCGAAGGCCAGGACGGCTCCCGGCCCCTTGGGCGCGTACTTCTGGGCCGCCGCGTACCACGGGCTGGTGGTCAGGCCGGCGTAGGCGACACTCTCCACCTCGTCGCGGCCCTGCAACCAGGTCGCCACCGCCTGGGCGTTCGCCACGTGGCGCTCCACTCGCAGACTGAGCGTCTCCAGGCCCTGGGCGAGCAGGAAGGCGTTGAACGGGGAGATCGCCGGCCCGAGGTCGCGCAGCAACTGCACCCGGGCCTTGAGGATGAAGGACAGGTTCACCCCGAAGACGCCGCCCACCCCCAGGTCACGGGCGTAGACCAGGCCGTGGTAACTGGGGTCCGGCTGGTTGTAGTTGGGGTACCGGTCAGGGTGCTGGGCATAGTCGAAGGTGCCCGCGTCGACGATCACACCACCGATCGACGTGCCGTGCCCACCCAGGTACTTCGTGGTCGAGTGGACGACGATGTCCGCGCCCCACTCGAACGGGCGGACGAGGTACGGCGTGGCCACGGTGTTGTCGACGATCAGCGGAACTCCGGCCTCGTGCGCCACCCCGGCGACCCCCTCGATGTCGAGCAGGTCCTGCTTGGGGTTGGAGATCGTCTCGCCGAAGAACGCCTTGGTGTTCGGCCGGACAGCGGACCTCCAGGCGTCCAGATCGTCGGGGTCATCGACGAAGGACACCTGGATCCCGAGCTTGGGCAGCGTGTAGTGGAACAGGTTGTACGTGCCCCCGTACAGGCTCGGGCTGGAGACCACGTGGTCACCCGCCTCGGCCACGTTCAGGATCGCCAGGGTCTCGGCCGCCTGGCCGCTGGCCACGAGCAGCGCCCCGACGCCGCCCTCCAGGCTGGCGATCCGCTGCTCGACCGCGTCCTGGGTGGGGTTCATGATCCGGGTGTAGATGTTGCCGAGTTCCTTGAGCGCGAACAGGTTCGCCGCGTGCTCGGCGTCCCGGAAGACGTAGGACGTGGTCTGGTAGATCGGCAGCGCACGGGCCCCCGTCGTGGGATCGGGCGACTGGCCTGCGTGGATCTGACGGGTCTCGAACGACCAGGCGTCACTCATGCTGAACTCCTCGAGCCATGGGGCCCGTCACCGGGGCCCGCGCTTGCCCCCGCCACCGCGACGAGAGGCCGCGTCATCACCCGGGGCACCCCACCGCGGAGGAGGGTTGCCGGCCAGCGAGCCGGGGCTTGACGCTGGCGCTCTTGACGCACGCTCACCCTAGCGGCCTGCCGCTCGTGATGTGGATCCCCGTCTCACGATGTGAACTGCTCTCGGTGCGCCAGCCAGGGCGGTGCCACCCAGGCGCTCAGCAGGCCCAGCACCAGCTCCGACAGCCGGTGACCGGGCCGGTCCTCGAGTGCCAACTCGGCCAGCAACCGCGACCGAAGCGTGGCCCCCTGCCACCATGCCGCCCAGGCAAGCGCTCCGAGCGCCTCGGCGCGCCGTCCGCGGGGTGCCCTGCGCGCCACTGCGGCCAGGACCCGGGAGGATCGGGCCAACAGATCCTCGTCGGGCTGCCGGCGATCCGTTCCCCCCAGCGCGATCTCGGCCTCCCCCGAGGCCATCAACCGCGCCGCCTCGAGTCCATCTGCCCCCTCCGGCGCGGACATGGCGATCAACACCGCGTCCCGCAGCCGCAGGTCCTCCAGCCCGCGGCACAGCTCGATCAGATCGGTCTCCTCGATCGGCGCATCGCGCCCATCCGTGCGCGACGGCTGCGCCGCCACCAACGCACCCCAGCGCTCCAGGCGGGCCAGCCGGACCCGTCGGGCCACCACCGGCGGCTCGCGGTCCCCCCCGGACAAGGCGGCCAGTTCCGGTTCCGCCCCCGGCAGGACGTCGGCGATCACCTGGCGTGCATCGTCCGCCAGGGTCAGCCCCCTCAGGACGAGTTCGGCGGCCATGGACCCGTGCCAGACCTGGTCCAGTGGCTCGCCCTCCTCGGGACAACAGGACGGATCGGAGCAGAGCATCGAGCGAAAGGAATCCGCACCGACCGCGATCAGATCGATCACCGGCATCCCGACTGCACGGCCCGCCTGACGCACAGCGCGGGCCAACGCGGCCGAGGGGCGTTCGGTGATCACCATGGCCACCAACGCCTCGTGCCCGTGATCGGCCAGCAGCCTCATCACGTGGGTGAACTCCGCTCGCCTCGCGCGCACCGGCGGCAAGTCCAACCGGGCCACCACCCCGGTCACGAAGCGCCCGCCGCCCGCCGCGCGTCGCTGCGGCTCGTTGGGCAACAGACCGATCAGGACCAGGCTCTCCCGCGGGCGGCACCCGATCCGGTAGTAGGCGTAGGCGATGAGGTCCGCGGGATGGCCGGCGGTGATCGTGTGCATGTGCCGACTCTGGGTGCCGGGCGGGCCACCCTGCCCGAGCGGAGGACCAGGCTGTGGACGGCGGGACCTGACCCGCCGGATGGGGACGCGTCGTCCCCGACGTCACGAGGTCGCCGGCACCTGGGCGTCGGCCCGGCGCGGGAGGCCTTGCGCCGTCCCCCACACCACCCACACCTCAGTCGACGACCTCGCCCACCACCACCGTGACCCCGGGTTCACGGACGAGCTCCTCCCAGGTCAGGAAGGTCTCGGTCTCACTGAGGACCACACCGGCCAGCCAGGCCGCCACCAGGGCGTCGTCCCCCAGACCGAAGATCCACAGCAGCGCCTCCGGCATGAGGTCGATGGGTGAGATCAGGTAGAGCAGTCCCAGGATCGCCATCACGATCCGGCTGCGATCCAGGTGCGGGTAGTCGCCCCTCAGCCCCATGGACATCATCCGGGGCAGTGCGCGCAGGCGCGTCCCGACGCCTGGGCCACCCGCGGAGCGCAGGCTGCGCATCAACGTCGCCCACGCCGCGCGGCGCCGAATCCTGACGGTGGGTGCCATGGCCACGTCCTCCCTCCTTGCCTGCCGCAGCAGGGTGGCGGTCGCCGTCCGGCAGTTGGCCACTCCCGTCAACGGTCGCCCACGCCGAGGGGGTTCCGTAACCCTGCGAACAGCCACCCGCCCTCAGTGTGCCCTATGTCACACATGGTGCCGGTACGAGCTCGACCAGCGGCGGATCCTGCACAGCGAGCGCCACCCGAGAAGGCGCTCGCCACTTCGGTGGAGGCCTGCCACGGGGAGGCCTCCACCGAAGCACTCCGGCCCTCGACGAGGCCGGGGGTCGAGCCGCTGCGGGCGGAACCAGTTGTGCGGATCACCGGGAAAGCCCAGCGGCGCGGACCGACGGGTCCGGGCGAGCTCGACCTGTCAGGATTGGCCCGTGCCGACGCACCGCGTCACCCCGAGGCCGGTGGCCGGGACCCGCGCCGTGAGCACCGGCCTGGCCACCCTCATCCCGGACTCCGACGGCCGCCGCGGCTGGACCCTGTATCTCAACGGCATGGAGTCCAGTCACGTGGACCTCGACGACCCGGGGCGACTGGACTTCGAGTACCTCCGCTGGGTGGTCGCCGGGATCGAGTCCCTTCCCCTGGTGGCCGGGGATCCGGCGGATCCGGCGTCCGGGGCCGGCTGGCGGGTGCTGCACCTCGGCGGTGGGGGCTGCACCCTGCCGCGCTACCTGGCGACCACCCACCCTCGCTGCCGTCAGGTCGTCGTCGAACTCGACCCGGGAGTCCTCGAGCTGGCCAAGCAGGCCTTCGGCCTGCGGTCGCGCCCCGGGCTGCGGCTGCGCGTGGGTGAGGCCCGGGCCACCGTGACCGCCGAGCAGTCGGAGCGTTACGACGTCGTGGTCCGGGACGCCTTCACCGGGTCCACGGTGCCCCCACCCCTGCTCACCCGGCAGTTCGTGGCCGAGGTGGCCCGCATCCTGACCCCGCAGGGGATCTACCTGGCCAATCTGGCGGACGGCGAGTTGCTGGCGACGGCCCGGCGCGAGGTGGCCACCGCGTTGGGGCACTTCCCCCACGTGGCCTTGGTGGCCGAGCCGGGCCAGCTGCGCGGTCGCCGGTACGGCAACGTGGTGATCGCGGCGTCCGCCGCTCCGCTGCCCTCGGCCGCCTGGGTACGCCGGCTCGCCTCGGACCCGGTCCGTGCCCGCCTGGTCGACGGCGAGGCTGCGGTGGCCTTCGCCTCCGGACGGGCCCCGTTCGACGACGCAGAGCTCTGAGGACCCCAGCCGACCGGTTCAGGGGATGATCACGGTGATGCCTGCTGCGGGCCGATCCGCTCCTGGGCGCTCGCCGTCCCCCAGTGCCGCCAGCGCGGCCCCGGTTCCCTCGAGCCCGATCCGCTCACCGACCAGCTCCGCCGGACGTACCGCCCCCGAGGCCGCCAGCGAGAGCAGCTGCGGGTAGGACCGCGGCGAGAGGCCATGGCTGCCGAGCACCTCCAGTTCCCGGCCTATGACCAGGTGGATCGGCACCTCGGGCCACCCCAGGACCGCTGGGGTCAATCCCACCTGCACGTGCCGGCCTCGCGGTCTCGAGGCGGCCAGACACGTGGCCAGGGCCACGGCCCGCCCGTGCCCCGCGGCTCCTGCCACCGTGCCCACGGCGTCCAGGCTGACGTGAGCACCACCCCCGGTCAGCTCGCGCACCCGCTCACCGACCACCAGCGGATCCTCGTCCGGCGAGATCACCATGGCGTGCTCGGCGCCCAGCGCGGTGGCGGCGGCCACCCCTTCGGGCCGGATGTCGAGCGCGACCACCCGGGCGCCGGCGGCCACCGCGATCATGACCGCCGACAGCCCCACTCCCCCACACCCGGCGACCACCAGCCACTGGCCCACCCCGACCCGCCCGACCTCGGTCACGGCCCGGTACGCGGTGGCGAACCGGCAGCCCAGGGACGCCGCCGCCACGGCGTCCAGGGCGGCGGGCACAGCGACCAGGTTGACCTCCGCCCGTTCGACCACCACCAGCTCGGCGAAGGACCCCCACCGGCTGAACCCGGGCTGGGTCTGCTCGGGGCAGACCTGATGATCCCCGGCCAGGCAGTGGACGCACCGGCCACACCCGTTGACGAACGGCGTGGTGACCAGCTCGCCCACCTGCCACCCACGCACCTGCGAGCCCAGGGCCGCGATCCGACCGGCGAACTCGTGGCCGGGAACGTGGGGCAGCCGGACGTCCGGGTCGTGACCGAGCCAGCCGTGCCAGTCGCTGCGGCAGAGCCCGGTCGCCTCGACTGCCACCACCGCGCCGTCGGGGGGGCAGTCGGGCTCGGGCACCTGACGCAGGCTCAGCGGACCCGCGAAGGCCTCGAAGATCACCGCCCGCATGCCGACCCCTCGCCGGCGGGCCTCACAGGGCGGCCAACTCGGCAGTCAGGTCGTCCAGCCCGAGTGACCCCTGGGACAGTGCGGCCATGTGCCAGGCCTTGGCATCGAACGACCGGCCGGCCCGGCGCCGCCGGCTCCGTGCGGCATCGCGACCCGCCAGCCACGCGCGCTCCCCGAGCTTGTAGCCGATGGCCTGCCCGGGCATGCCCAGGTAGCGCACGATCTCGCTGTCGATGAAGTCGGCCGGCCGGCCGCTGTTGGCGGCGAAGAACTCCCGGGCCAACGCCGGCGTCCAGCGTTCACCGGGGTGGAAGGGCGTGGGCACCTGCTGGTCGGCCGGGATCGGCAGTTCCAGGTGCATCCCGATGTCGATGATCACCCGGACGGCGCGCATCTGCTGGGCCTCGAGATACCCCAGCCGCTCGCCGGGCTCGGTCAGGAAGCCGAGCTCGTCCATCAGGCGCTCGGCGTACAGCGCCCAGCCCTCGACGTTGGCGCCCACCGAGCCGATCGTGGACTGGTAGCGGGTCAGGCTCGGGGCGACCAGCACCCATTGGGCGAGTTGCAGGTGGTGACCGGGAACGCCCTCGTGGTACCAGGTGCTGACCAGGTCCCAGGTGGGGAACCGGGTGCGCCCCAGCGTGGGCAGCCAGGTGCGCCCTGGTCGGGAGAAGTCCATCGAGGGTGGGGTGTAGTAGGGCGCCGCCGCGCTGCCCACGGGGGCGATCATGGCCTCCACTCGACGCAATGGCTCGGCGAGATCGACGTGCACGCCGTCCAGCGCGGCGATCGCGCCGTCCATCAAGGACTGCAGGTAGTCCCGGACGGCGTCCACGCCCTCGATCGCCGGGCCCTGGGTGTCCAGGTGGTGCATGGCCTCCAGGGGCTGGGCACCCGGCAGAACCTGCTCGGCACCCGCCCGCAACTCGGCGTCCAGGCGGGCGAACTCGACCCAGCCCCAGGCGTAGGCCTCGTCCAGGTCCAGATCGGCACCGTTCCAGTTGCGCGAGTGCACCTGGTAGCGCTCGCGTCCGACGACGTCCCGCCCGGACGCCGCCGCGGGCGGGGCGTACTCGCGCGCCAGCCAGGTGCGCAGATCCTCCACGGCCACGTCGGCGATCCGGGCTCCCCGGACGAGCGCGTCCTCGACGTCCGGGTGGCTGCGGCGACCGGGGCCGACGAACGTCGAGAACCAGCCCTCCCCGGCGTTCCAGGCGCCCAACTGCTCGACCAGAGCGGCCACCAGCCCCGGTCCGGCCACCAGGTCGCGGCGCAGGCCCTCGGCCAGGGTGCGGCGGTAGCCGTCCAGGGCGTGACCCACCCGGGCCAGCCGAGCTCCGATCCGCTGCCAGTCCTGCGCAGTGACGGCAGGCATCTGCAGGAAGACGCTGCGTACCTGGTGCACCGGACTCCCGAGGGTGTTGACGTCCCGCAGCAGCTCACCGCCTTCGTGCACGGCGAGCCCTGCAGTCAGCCGCTCGCGCAGGAGCCGTGCGCACCGGCGCTCCTCGGCATCGGCCACACCGACCGAGGCCTCGACGGCGTCCAGCTCGGCCAGCGTTCGGCGGGCTTCCGCGGCCCGGGCCTCGAGACCGTCCGGGCTCAGGTCGGTGAGGTCGTCCTCCCCGTCCGGAAGGCCCAGGGAGGTCGCCAGCATCGGGTCGAGCCGGACCAGTCGGTCCAGGTGGGCATCGGCGACCTGACGGGGACCGGTCCGAACGGGGTCTGGGGCCATGACCGCATCATGCCGCAGCGCGACCGCTCGGCTCGGCGGGCACTCCTCCCCATGCCCGTGCCCGTGCCCGTGTCGCTGCCGCTGCCGCTGTCACTGTCACTGCCGAGTGAACGACCACCGGCGACCCGCCGACGGGTCAGCTGCCTCAGGCGTCGCTGGACGCCTGCCACAGGTTGATCCCGCTCTCGATCGCGTGGGTGTCGATCTCGGCCAGCTCCTGCGCGGTCAGGGCCGGGGCGTGCACCGCAGCAACATTGGCCTCCAGCTGGGCGATGCTGCTGGCACCGATCAGCACGCTGGTCACGCGCCGGTCCCGCAACACCCAGGAGAGCGCCAGCTGGGCCAGGCTCTGGCCCCGGCGCCGGGCGATGCCGTCCAGCGCCCGGACCCGCGCCAGCACCGCGTCGTCCAGCATCGAGGCGCTCAGCGCCCCGCCCCGGGCCACCCGGGAATCGGACGGGATCCCGTTCAGGTACCGGTCCGTGAGCATTCCCTGGGCCAGGGGGGAGAAGGCGATGCAGCCGACGCCCTCCTCGTCGAGTACGTCGAGCAGGCTGGGCTCGCCGGCCTCGACCCAGCGGTTCAGCATCGAGTAGCTCGGCTGGTGGATCAGCAGCGGCGTCCCCAGCGATCCCATGATCTGCACCGCCTCACGGGTTCGTTCGGCGGAGTAGGAGGAGATCCCGGCGTAGAGGGCACGGCCCGAGCGGACGGCGGTGTCCAGGGCCCCCATGGTCTCCTCCAGAGGGGTGTCCGGGTCGAACCGGTGGCTGTAGAAGATGTCCACGTAGTCCAGGCCCATGCGCCCCAACGACGCATCCAGGCTGGACAGCAGGTACTTGCGCGATCCCCAGTTGCCGTACGGCCCGGGCCACATGTCGTACCCGGCCTTGGTCGAGATGACCAGCTCGTCACGGTACGGGCGCAGATCGGTGGCCATGATCGAGCCGAAATTGGTCTCGGCGGCCCCGTAGGGCGGGCCGTAGTTGTTGGCCAGGTCCAGGTGGGTCACGCCCAGGTCGACGGCCCTGCGCAGGATGCCGCGCTGGGTGTCCAGGGCCACGTCCCCACCGAAGTTGTGCCACAGCCCGAGGCAGACCGCTGGCAGGAGGAGTCCGCTGCGTCCGCAGCGGCGGTAGGGCATCCGGTCGTAGCGGTCCTCGGCGGGCACGAAGGGGGTCGGCAGAGTCATGTCCGAACCCTCTCACCCCCGGGCGACACGACGAGAGGGCACCGGTCCGAACCGATGCCCGGAGCCGGCCACGCGCTCTCGGCGGGCCGAGGGACCGGACCGGCGCAGGGCAGGCAACAGCGCCTGCACCGCCGGCCAGCGGGCGCGGCCCGGACCCGTTCGCGGACTGCTGATCTGATGCAGCACGCCCCACCACAGCCCGGCACCGTAGGCAACGTCGTCCAGTCGGCGTGCGACCAGGTACCGCACCGGGTCCAGGTCCGCCCGGGTGCGGCGACGGTCGACCAGCGCCTCGACCACCGCCGACACCAGCAGGGCCCGCCGGGCCCGCCGCGAGTGAGCCGCCGCCAGCAGGGCCAGCGGCCAGTGGTGGCGGGTCATCGCCGAGGCGACCTGCCACGGCCCGGCCACCGCGCCCTGGACGGTCAGCGCGGCGGCCGAGAGCAGCGGGCGCCCGCTACGGTGCAGCCTGCCGGCCACCCGCACCGTGGCGGCCCCCCAGATCAGCGCGGCCAACGGCAGCGACCAGCGCCGTTGGGCGAGCAGCGCCACGGTGAAGGCGCCGCTCCAGGCGGTCAGCGCCAGCGGGGCCACCGCGTCACCGTGCCGGGCGGCCAGCGGACCCGCCGAGGTGCCGTAGAACGCCTTGCGGCGCAACCACTCCCAGGGTCTGGTGCGATGGTCGTGGCGCACCGCGGCAGCCGGGTCGTAGCGCACCCGCCACCCTGCAGCGACCAGGCGCCAGATGAGGTCGACGTCCTCCCCGCAGCGCATCGACTCGTCGAAGCCTCCCCCGAGTGCCCCTCGACGGGCGAGGAGGCAGGCTGCAGGAAGGTAGGCGACGGGGGTGCCCGGACGCACCGGGCCGGGCCGGTCGCCGAGATCGAGAGAGGATCGGGCCTGCTCGTACCGCTCGATCACCGACTCCACACCTCTGCGGGGCGGGCCCAGCACGCGGGGTGCCACCACCGCCAGGCCCGGATCGGCGAAGTGCCGGGCCAGGGTGGCCAACCAGCCGGGTTCAGGCACCACGTCGCTGTCGCAGAAGGCCACCAGGGCCGTGCCGGCCAGGGCCAATCCGGCGTTGCGCGCCGCGGCCGGTCCGGCGTTGCGCTCCAGCCGCACGAGCCGGGCGCCGTGGGCCCGAGCGAGTGCGGCGATCGCCCGGGGGTCCGGCGAGGCGTCGTCCACGACGATCACTGCCAGAGCGGACGGCAGCGCCCGCAACAACCGGGCCAGCCCCTCGGCCCGCCCGTACACCGGGACCACCAGGGTCACGGATCCGCCGACGGCTGTCGAGAGGTCGTCGGAAGGCCGCGACGGGGAGAAGTCGGGATCCGCGTAGCCACCGTCGAGCAGGGCGGCGGCCAGAGCCGCATCGGTGTCGTCGGCGACCACCAGGAGACCGTCGGCCCCGATCCGGCCGCGGGCCTCCGGGCCGAGATAGACCACCCCCCCGCGTGCCCCACCGACCAGTGACGCCCCGCCGTCACAGACCCGGGTCCGATCCGACAGCCGAATCGAGAAGCCTTGCGGCAGAAGGGTGTTCACGGCTGGTCCGGACCGTGCAGCACCTTCTGGACGACCCGCTGGGTGATCAGCTCGAGCATCCGCCGACCGGTGGCCGCGCTCGCCGACCTCGGGTCGCCCAGCACGCCACTCGGAGAGAGCGCCCGCACCCCGTGCTCACGCAGCGCGGGCAGGATCTCGGTGATCGGGGTGCGCAATCCGGGTGACCAGTCGGGACCCACGGCCAGTGGATCGAGGGACAGCATGATCGAGGTCTCGGCGTGTCCGGCGTGGGCGTCCCCACCCACGACCGCGCAGGCCACCCAGCGCACATCGCGACCCTCGGCGCGCAACCGGGTCACCGCGCGGACGACGGTCGGGGAGTTGCCGCCGTGTCCGTTGACCACCACGACCGTGCCGGCCCAACGGCAGGCCGAGCGCGCGAGTTCGACCAGCAGCAGCTCGAGCGCCTGGTGCCCGATCGAGATCGTTCCCGGGAAGTCCTGGTGCTCACCCGATGCGCCGTAGCCGATCGTCGGTGCGCACAGGGCGTGGATTCCCTCGGCGCCGAGTCGGGCCGCCGCTCGCCGGGCGACCTCGGTCGCGACGTCGGCATCAGTACTCAGCGGCAGATGTGGTCCGTGCTGCTCCAGGGAGCCGACCGGGACCAGCAGCGTCACCTCCGCAACCCCGTCCAGCTCGATCCACCGTCGAGCGGCCAGCTCGACCCGCCGCCCGGCAGGCCCGACCTGGACGGGTGGCACGGTGCTGTCCTCTCGCACGCCCGTCAGGCCACGCGGATCGATCATCGCCGGGCCGGCCGGGTCACCCGGCGGCCCGGGGCGGCCCGGCCGCACGGCGCTCCTCGGTCAAGAGCGTCAATTCCCGGGGGGCCAACGGCCCGCTCGCGCAGGCCCTGTCCGGCGGCGAGGATCGCGGGCGAACGCTCACCGGGCCGAGCGCGACGGGTCCGGCCACCGGGGTGCGCACGGGGGCGTTGCGGACCGGGCCGGGGTGCGAGTGATCCTGACCGCAGGCAGGCCGGGAGCTCGCGGGCACGGACTCCAGCGCGGCCTGGCCGTGTCCCATGACGCACTCCGGGTCCGGGGCGTCCAGCGGTAGGCCGGTGAAGAACTTCGCCGCCATGCACCCACCACGGCAGGCGTCGTAGGCCGAACACCGGGAGCAGGCTCCTCCCGAGGTCGGTGACCGCAACTCGGTGAACAGGTCGCTGTGCCGCCAAACCTGCTCGAACCCGCCGGCCCCGCGTACCGATCCGGCTCGGAACCGCTCGTGGATCGCGAAGGGGCAGGCGTAGACATCGCCCACCGGGTCGACCAGGCAGACCACGCGCCCCGCCCCGCACAGGTTCAACCCCGGCAGCGGCTGCCCGTAGGCGGACAGGTGGAAGAAGGAATCCCCGGTGAGTACCCGCTCCCCGTTCGTCAGCAGCCAGTCGTAGAGCTGACGCTGCTGCTCGGGCCGGGGGTGCAACTCCCCCCAGACGTCGGCGCCGCGACCGGAGGGCCGCAGCCGGGTCAGTCGCAACGTGGCGTCGTGACGGTCGGCGAGCGCGGCGAGGTCGTCGAGCTGGTCGATGTTGTGCCGGGTGCACACGACCGAGATCTTCATCCCGCGCATCCCGGCGTCCTGCAGGAGGCCCAGCGCGCGCAGGGCAGCGGCATGGGTGCCGGCGCCCCGGACGGCATCGTTGACCGCAGCGGTCGCGCCGTCCAGCGAGATCTGGACGTCGATGTAGTCGCTCGCCGCGAGCCGGCGGGCCCGATCGGGGGTGATCCGGAACCCGTTGGTGGAGAACTTGACCCCGACGTGATGCTCGACGGCGTGATCGAGCAGGTCCCAGAAGTCCGCCCGGACGGTCGGCTCGCCGCCGCCGATGTTGACATAGAAGATCTGCATCCGCTCGAAGTCCTCGATCAGTGCTCGGCACTCGGCCGTGGACAGCTCGCGAGGGTCTCGCCGTCCCGAGGAGCTCAGGCAGTGCACGCACGCCAGGTTGCAGGCGTAGGTCAGTTCCCAGGTCAGGCAGATCGGGGCATCCAAACCCTCCTCGAAGCTCTCGACCAGCGGTCTCGGCGCGGATGCCCCCCGGGCACCCGGCGACGATCCGGCACGCGGCTGGGGTGTCAGGGTCACGGTGGGCTCCCTGCTCGGGCGTGCACGATCAGCCCGGTGGCACCGAGCCGGTCCAGGGCACGCAGATAGGCCGGACGTTCCTCGGCCGTCACTGCGGCGGCATCCAGCGCCGCACCGACGGTCCGATGGTCGGCGAGCGAGCGGACGACGTCGACCAGGGTGGGGGTCTTCAGGAAGGTCAGGCGCCGGCTGGCGAAGTCGTAGGCGAGGGCCCCGAACGGTTCCGGGCGCAGCGCCGCCGACGGGGCCAGACGCCAGGTCTCGCTCTCCTGCACGGTGGACTCGACCTCCTCTGCTCGAAGCGACTGCCTACTGCCCGCGCTACTGTCCGCAGGCGTCAGTACACGCCACACATCCCGTCGATGGAGACCTCTTCGACAAGGCTCTGTTCGACGGCCTGAGCCTTCTCTGCCTCTTGGCGCACAAGGGGTTCAGGGGAACCGGTCGGCTTCTCGGACACGGGATCCTCCGGGGGTGACAGGCCCGGTGGGGATGGCCCGGGCGGCGAAAGGGTCGGTCGTTCCACGCTAGGAACCCGGCGCCGTCGACGACCACTGTCAGGGGGGTCGGCCAGGACCTACCGGAACGGACAGGTGACACCCACCGGGCGAGGTGTTTGTCGGCCTGTTTGGCGCCCCCGCCCTGTCGTGCCCGCCCATCGGCGATCTAGCGTCCGCATCGAACGACCGGCCCGACTCACCGACGAGTTCACCGCCAGGAGGTCCCCATGCAGGTTGACGAGCTACTCAAACCGTTCCCCATCAAGGAGTTCCATCCCTTCCCCCGGGCCCTGATGGGTCCCGGTGCGCACGAGATGATCGGGCCCGAGGCCCTCAAGCTCGGCTTCCGCAAGTCGCTGGTGATGACCTCGGGACTGCGCGGCACCGACATCGTGCACAAGATCGTGGAGTCGATGAAGTACCACGGCCTGGAGGTCGTGGTCTACGACAAGGTCGAGTCCAATCCCAAGGACTACAACTCCATGGATGCCGTGGCCCTGTACCAGGAGAACGAGTGCGACTCCTTCGTCTCCATCGGTGGCGGCTCCTCGCACGACGCGTGCAAGGGCGCCCGGATCTCTGTGGCCCACGACGGCCGCAACGTCAACGAGTTCGAGGGCTTCAACAAGAGCGAGAACCCGAAGAACCCCCCGCACATCGCGGTCTCGACCACCGCCGGCACCGGCTCGGAGACCTCGTGGGCCTATGTCATCACCGACACCACGACGGACCCGGACAACCCGCACAAGTACGTGGCGTTCGATGACGCCTCGGTGGCCACCCTGGCCATCGACGATCCGGTGCTCTACTACGACTGCCCGGTCGACTACACGGCCCAGTGCGGCTTCGACGTGCTCGCGCACGCCAGTGAGCCGTACGTGTCCCGCCTGAACTTCCATCCCTCGCTGGGCAACGCCCTGCACGCGATCAAGCTGACGGCGGAGAACCTGCGTCAGGCGACGTGGAACGGTCAGGACCTCGCAGGTCGGGAAGGCATGATGTACGCCCAGTACATCGCGGCCCAGGCGTTCAACTCCGGTGGGCTGGGCATCATCCACTCCATCTCACACGCGATCTCGGCGTTCTACGACACCCACCACGGGCTGAACAACGCCATTGCGCTCCCCCGGGTCTGGGCGTTCAACATGCCCACCCAGTACAAGCGGTTCGCCGACATCGCCCGGGCGATGGGGATCGACACCCACGGCATGACCGACGTACAGGCCGCCGAGGCCGCGCTGGAGGCTGCCATCCGACTGTTGCGCGACGTGGGCATCACCGAGCGGTTCGTCGACGTCAAGCAGGACACGTACTCCAAGAACCGGCTGGGCCAGGGCCCGACGGCGTTCTACGCGAACTCCCCGGTGATCAGGGGGGACGCCGAGGACGTCGACCGGATCACCCGGCACGTGCTCGGTGACGCGTGCACCCCGGGGAACGCCAAGGAGTGCACCTTCGAGACGGTCCGCCCCGTCGTGGAGCACTGCATGACCGGAGACCTGGACGACCTGCTCGGCTGAGCCCGCTCGGTCGGGTTCGTCCACCTGTCACTGTGCCGGGCACGAGGCGTCCGGTCCGGATCGGCCCATCCGGACCGGACCCTCCCCGGCCCCGACCCGAAGGGTGCGCCGTGAAGGACTTCGTCGACGTCGCCGAGACCGCCGAGAGGTTCGCCGAGCACGGATACCTGACCGATGAGCGGTTGGCGACCACCGTGTTCCTGCAGACCCGGCTGGGCAAGCCGGTGCTGCTCGAGGGCCCGGCGGGGGTGGGCAAGACCCAGCTCGCCACCAGCCTGGCAGCGGTCACCGGCCGGCGGCTGCTGCGCCTGCAGTGCTACGAGGGACAGGACGAGACCAAGGCGCTGTACGAGTGGGACTACGGCAAGCAGTTGCTGTACACCCAGATCCTGCGGGAGAAGATCGGGCAACTGGTCGGCGACGCCCCGGACCTGCCCACGTCGGTGGAACGGATCGCGGCGAGCGAGAGCGTGTTCTTCTCCGAGCGCTTCCTGGCCCCCCGCCCGCTCCTGGAGGCGATCAGCTCCCCCGAGCCCACCGTGTTGCTGATCGACGAGGTGGACCGTGCCGACGAGGCCCTGGAAGCGGTGCTCCTGGAACTGCTCGCCGAGTTCCAGATCTCCATTCCCGAGATCGGGACCGTGAGTGCGGTGCACCTGCCCTACGTGATCCTGACCTCGAACAACAGCCGCGATCTGTCTGCAGCCCTGAAACGCCGCTGCCTGCACCTGTTCCTGGACTACCCCAGCGCCGAGCGTGAGCTGGAGATCCTGAGATCGAAGGACACCGGACTGACCGATGCGCTCGCCGCGAGGCTGGTCGAGGTGGTCCGCAGGTTGCGCGAGCTGGAGCTGCGCAAGGCCCCCAGCATCTCCGAGACCATCGACTGGGCACGCACTCTCGCCGTCCTGGGGGTCGAGGACCTCAGCGCCGACGTGCTGTCGGCCACTCTGAACGTGGTGCTGAAGTACGAACGGGACCTGGACCGTGCCTCGAGATCGATGACCCAGCTGCTCTCGGGGCTGGTGGACCCGAACACCGCTGTGCCGCACCGACTCCCGGGCAGCCACGACCACGGGCACGGTCACGACGACGGGCACGGGCACGGGCACGACCACGGGCACGGGCACGGTCACGACGACGGGCACGCGCACGGGAGCGGGCACGATCACGCGCACGAGAGAGACGGGCACGCCCCGGTGGCAGCTCCTGGGCGCCCGGAACAGAGCACCGCCTTCGAACTGATCGACGACGACGTCGACGGACGGGCGGCGCGGGCAGCCAAGGACACTCCCGGTCGGCACGACGAGGCCTATTACGGGACCACGGGTCGGGTCGGCCCCGTCCGGTCCGTCGGCCGGGCCCAGGGCAGCCGGTCCTTCGCTGCCTCGCGGGCGCGACGCCGGCCGGTCTGAACGAGGGATCGGGAGACAGTCATGGACGGCGCGCTGCACCGCTTCGTCAGGCTGCTGCGCCTGCACGGGGTGCGGATCAGCGTGGCCGAGACCATCGACGCCCTGCACGCTGCCGCCCAACCGGGAGTTCTCGAGGACCGGGAGGTGTTGCGCAGCGCACTGATGGTCTCGCTGATCAAGGACCGGCGGGACCTGGACGCCTTCGACAGGGTCTTCGACGCCTTCTTCGGGTTGCGGGCAGTCCTGACGGCACAGGAGCCCGAGCACTCGCACGCCCACGACGACCTCAGTGACTCCGGCGAGCTGACCGAGTTCACCCTCAGCGAGGAACCCGGGGACACCCCGGCTCAGGGCCACTCCCACGGCAAGCCGGTGGAGCTGCACCGCTACTTCCGCCCCGAGGACATGGCCCAGCAGTACAACCTGCACCAGGAGGCCTCACGCCTGGACATGGCCTCGGTGACCGACGAGATCGTGCTGTCGGCGGATGACCGGGGCGGCCCGGGCGAGGCCGCTCGGGTGCAGTTGTCCACGAGCCGGCTGCACAACCCGGGAATGCCCGGGGACCTGGCCCGACGTCCGGGGCTGCACCTGGACACCGAGCTCACGGTCGCCCAGGAGATGGCCTTGCTGGACTGGCTCGGGGAGCACCTGCCCGACGAACTGCCCGAGGAGTCGACCGGATCGGCTCGGGACGCCGAGGCCCTGGCCGCGTTGCGGGAGGCCCTCGCCCCGTTCCTGGCCGCGCTGCCCGAACGGCTGCGGGAGCACCTCGAGCGACTGATGACCCGCCACCACGAGGTCGAGGAGCGTGAGATCGCCGCGGTCACCGCACACACCGTCGACGAGTCCGACCGAGCAGCGTTGGAGGAGGGGTTGCGCCGCCTGCTGCGCAGCCTGCACGGGGCTCCCCGACCCCGCCGCCGGGTGGCCGCCCGGGGCGCGGTCGATCCGGCCCGCACCATGCGGACCAACATGCGCTACGACGGGGTCCCGTTCCGGCCGGTGACGGTGCGCAAGGTCGAGGACCGCCCCCGGCTGCTGGTGTTGTGCGACGTGTCGCTGTCGGTGCGCATGACGGCCAGGTTCACCCTGCACCTGGTGCACTCGCTCGCGAGTCTGGCCACCGGGGTACGCACGTTTGCCTTCTGCGCCGACCTGGTCGAGATCACCGACCTGTTCGCCGAACACCGGATCGAGGAGGCGCTGTCGCTGGTCGTCTCCGGGTTGCCGGCCGGCGGGTTGCTCGATGTCGATGCCGACTCCGACTACGGCCGGGCGTTCGAGGTCTTCCTGGAGCAGTACGGCTCCGCGATCACCCGTCGGACCACGGTACTGGTGCTCGGGGATGGCCGCGGCAACGGCAACAACCCACGGCTCGACACCTTCCGGGAGATCAGTCGGCGGGCCCGCTCGACGATCTGGCTGACCCCGGAGCCGCGCTACTCCTGGACCCTCGGCGGGTGCGACCTGCCCGCCTACGCCGAGTTCTGCGACCGAGTGCGGGTGGTTCGCGGCCTGCGGGGTCTGGAGCGGATGAGCCTGGCACTGGCGACGGCGCCATGACGATCGAGGTCCGGGACAACGCAGGCCCGATCAATCCGTTCGCGTCGACGGTCGACGGGGTCTACCGGGACGCCGTGGTGGAGGTACGGGCACTGGGCTCGGTACGCCCTCGGCGAGTGCTGCACATGGTACGAACCGAGCACTTCGACGTCGTGCGGGTGGGCGCCCGCATCCAGGTGGGGCACACCCTGGGCACCCAGGCAGTGGACGACGACCTGGCCGGGCTCCTCGCCGGGGAGCTGTTCGGGCCCG
Source organism: Kineosporiaceae bacterium (assembly GCA_016794595.1). Lineage (GTDB taxonomy): Bacteria > Actinomycetota > Actinomycetes > Actinomycetales > Kineosporiaceae > JADJPO01. Next base: position 29,473 of record JAEUJN010000083.1, on the reverse strand, counting down.
GCTGGCTGCGCGGCGCCCAGCTGTTTCAACGGATCTTCACCGGAGTCGTGCTGACCAGCGCGGCAGACCCCCTGTCCAGTTGGGAACTGTTCTACCGCAACACGATGCGGCGGATCGAGGAGTGTCTGCTCGCAACTCGGCGGGGCGAGGCGGCCGGGCACGGGGCCATCGCCGACTACGCACCGGTGTATGCCCATGCCGAGGCCCTCACCGCGGACGGACCGGTGCTCGAACTGGGGTGCTGCTTCGGGTTCCTGTCGTTACGGCTGGCGGCCGCTGGCCGGCAGGTCACTGCGTCGGACGCCTCCCCCGGGGTGATCCACCTGCTCACCGCACTCGCCCGGCGGCTGGGCGTCGCACTGCAGGCGATGCACGCCGACGCGACCCGCTTCCCCAGGGACAGCGCCTGCGCAGACACCGTGCTGGCCGTCCACCTGGTGGAGCACCTCGACCCGGCCGACGGCAACCGGGTGATCGCCGAGGCCACCCGCCTGGCGAGGTCTCGGGTGGTCATCGCCGTCCCGCTGGAGGAGGAGGCCGACGAGACCTGGGGGCACGTGCGCACCGTGAGCCTGGCCGATCTGCACCACTGGGGACTGGCCACCGGCCTGCCCTTCGACGTCCATGAGTTCCACGGCGGCTGGCTGGTGATCGAGACCGCGACCCGGCCGCTCAGATGAGCCCCATCTTGGTCGCGGCGTACACCGCCTCGGTGCGACGGGCGACCCCCAGCTTGCGCAGGATGTTGCCCACGTGGAACTTCGCGGTGGTCTCGGAGACGAACAGCTGGACGCCGATGTCCCGGTTGGACAGACCGCGCGCCAGGAGCGCCAACACCTCGGCCTCGCGAGCGGTCAATTGGGACTGTTCCACCGCCGGCGCGCTCAGGCCACGCACCATGGCCGCTGCCGATCGCGCGTCGAAGGCGCTCTCGCCCCGGCACACATCGCGGATCGCGCGGATCAGGCCGGTGGTGTCGACGTCCTTGACCACGTACCCCTTGGCCCCGGCCCGGATGGCCTGCAGCACCAGGTGCTCGTCCAGGAACGTGGTCAGCACGAGGACGGCGATCTCGGGGTGTGCGGCCGCCAGGGCGGCGCACAGGTCCAGGCCCTCGGTGTCGCTGGAGGCGGACAGCTTCAGGTCCAGCAGGACCACCCCGGGGCGTGCGCGCACGACCACGGCCAACGCCTCGAGCGCTGTCGAGGCCTCGGCGACCACCTGCATGTCCTGCTCGCGCTCGAGGATCGAGCGCAGTCCCTGACGCACGATGGCGTGATCGTCGATCAACATGATGCGAGCCGGGTCGTTCACGTCCGGCGGGGCCACGTGGGCGGGACTCATCCAGAGCCTCCCTCGGGTGGGGCGAGCTGTCCGGTGCCGAGCAGCTCTTCGATCAATCTGGCCTTCTTGGGCAGGGTCAGGGGTAGGGGGATACGCAGCTCGACCTTGACCCCGCCCCAGCCGGAGCGGCGGAAGGCCACCTGGCCGCCGATCCCCGTGATCCGGCTCTGGATGTTCATCAGCCCACGATGGTGCCCGTCGCTGGCCGCCTGCTCCAGTCGCAGCCGCCGGCGCAGATCACTCGGGTTCCCCTGCCCGTCGTCGGCCACGGTGACGGTCAACCGATCCGGGCGGTACTGCAGTCGGATCACGGCACGGCTCGCCCGGGCGTGCACCGCGACGTTGAACAAGGCCTCGCCGACCGCGCGGGCGATCTCGTGTCCGCACCCCTCCGGCAGGCTCGTCACCTTCCCGTCGACTCGGACGGCGACCGTCAGGTGAGGTCGGTGGTGATCGGCCACGGCGGAGAGCAACTCGGGCAAGGTCGAGAAGGTCTGCAGTCGCGACTGGTGCAGGGCGTAGATGGCGCTGCGCAGCTGCTCGACCGCCTCCTGGGTGAGTTGCTTGGCCGCACCCAGCTGCCGGGCCAGGTCGGCACCGGCCGGCCCGAGCCCCTCGGCGTCCGTGCGCGCCAGCTCGAGCGCCATCCCGGTGGACAGCACGTACTGGGTGACGCTGTCGTGCAGTTCCCGGGCGATCCGCTGGCGTTCGCCGTCGATCAGCTCTCGCCGGTAGGCCTGAGCCAGGCGCTCCTCGAGCCGGTGCAGCTCCCGGGTGCGCGCCTCGAGGTCCTGGGTCCGCACGGTGGCCTCTTCGTACAGCCGTTGTGCACGCCGGTGCAGGGCCAGCCCGGCCTGGTGCTGCTCCGAGGTGTGCAGGGAGACCGCCGCCTGGTTGGCCAGGATGCGCAGCACCGACAGGTCCCCCGGCTCCGGATCGTCGGTCAGACCGTGCAGGCCCACCAGGCTGCCCACCTGGCGCCCCTCGAGCGTCATCGGCACCCGCACCCAGCGTCCGTGATCGTTGCTGCGTACCGCGTGACCAGCACGGATGGCGGCGAGCTCACGTCGAACCAGTGCGGGCAGCCCCTGATCCTCACCGCTCGGCTCGCCGAAGCGGCCGAGCACCAGGAAGCGCGGCCGGGCACCCCGCAGATGGCCATCGGACAGGGCGAGGATCGTCCACTCGGCGGCCAGGTGGGATGCCGCGGCCCTGACCACCTCCTCCAGCAGCGCGCGCGGGCCCTCCACGGTGCGGACCAGGGCGCGGGAGATCGAGTCCATGGCCCGGACGGCGCGCTGCATCCGCTCGTCGGACCGCACGTAGGCGCTGTAGTAGGACCGCTTGCCGGATCGGACGCCGGTGAGGGTGGCCAGGTCAGGGGGCGCCGGGGAGACCTCGCCCATGGCATCCACCCCGCCCTCGATCACAGTGCCTGGCGGAAGAGCTGTGCGACGTCCTCGACGCTGACCGAGCGGGGGTTGGTGGTCAGGCAGGCGTCGTGCATGGTCGTGCGGGCCAACCTGGGGATGTCGGACTCGGTCACGCCCAACTCGCCCAGGCCCCGGGGAACGCCGACGTCATCGGCGAGCCGCCGCACGTGCGTGGCCAGCAGCTCGGCGGCCTCCTGACCCGGCAGACCGTCGACGACCAGGCCGGCGGCCCGGGCCAGGGCGATGAACCGCTGCGGGCTGGAGGCGGCGTTGTAGCGGATGACGTGAGGCAGCAGCACCCCGTTGACCACCCCGTGGGGGGCATCCAGCAACCCGCCCACCTGGTGGCTCATCGAGTGGGTCGCCCCCAGGATCGCATTGCTGAACGCCAGCCCTGCCTGCAGGCTCGCCTGCGCCATCTTGGTGCGGTGCTCGTGCTCGCCGGGGTCCTCCTGCGTGGCCCGCAGATGACCGAAGACCAGGCCCACGGCGTTGAGGGCGTGGGTGTCGGCCAGAGGGTTGTGGGCCAGGGAGACGAAGGACTCGATCCCGTGGGTGAGCGCGTCCAGCCCGGTCGCCGCATTCAGGTCCTCGGGCATGGTGGTGAGCAGGAGGGGATCGGTGATGGAGATGTCGGGGACGAGCGCCCGTCCCATGATGGTGATCTTCACAGCGCTGGCGGTGTCGGTGACGATGCAGAACTGGGAGACATCCGCGCCGGTCCCGGAGGTGCTCGGGATCATCAGTGTCGGCGGGATCGGCCGGCTCACCTGGTCGACCCCTGCGTAGTCCAGGATCTGCCCGCCGTTGCCGGACAGGATCGCCACCCCCTTGGCGGCATCTATGCAGGACCCGCCGCCGATCGCGATCAGCACGTCGGCCTGCTCCTGCAGGTAGTACTCGTAGGCGGCGCGGATCTCGCGATCCTTGGGGTTGGGGGTCACCTGTGAGAACTGCACGGGGCGCAGGCCGGCCTCGGCCAGGTGATGACGCAGCATCGCCACCCAACCGGCCTCGATCACCCCCGGATCGGTGACGATCATCGGCCGCCGCGCGCCCAAGCGGACGGCGGCGAAGCCCGCCTCGCCCAGCGATCCGATCCCGAAGACCACCTCGGGGGCGTGGAACTTGGCCAGGGAGCCGGCAGAGTGCCCGGGCGAGGTCGCAGCGAACCCGGACGCGGGGTCGGGCTCGACACCGAGCGGGCCGGAGGCCTCCCCTGGGTGGCGCCCACCTGTGGTGCGCCCACTCACCCGGGCGGACACGGTGGACATCACAGATCACTCCTCCCAGAGTGTGACCACCGTAACGCCCGCCGACTCGCACTGGTCAGTGTCGTTACCACCGATTCGCGCAAAAGGCCCCATTCGCTGGTCTCGACGGGGCTCGGCCGGCGTCACCGACCCGTCTCGGGACCGATCACGGTGTGGACCGGGTTGATCACGTCGACCGGGAAGCCTCCCCGCCGGGCGTGCTCCTCGATCAGGGCGGGGTCGGCGGCGTCGTAGATGCAGTACAGCTTGTCATCGCTGACGTACGAGCTCACCCAGGTGACGTCGACCATCCCGGCCAGCACGCCGTTGGACCTGGCGCTGATGTCGTGCAGCTGCTCGGCGGTCAGGTCCCCCGCACCGGGAAGGGTCCGTTCGATGACGTACCGAGCCATGATGCCCTCCAGAGTCTGATCGCCGTCCACGGCGGGGATCGGTCCCCGGCGGCCCCCGGGGCCAGCCTAGGCAGGCGGCCTCGGCCTGGCCCACCGGCGACGGAACGGGCCGAACCTGCCCGAAAGGACAGGTTCGCGAGCTCGGTGCTCACCCGCCCGCGCCGTCCAGGGCCACCACCGAGCCGTTCAGGCCGCGGGCCTCGCGGGAACAGCAGAAGGCGATCGTCTCGCCCACCTCGGTCGGGTGCAGCAGTTGCTTGAGCAGGTGGGCGTCCGCCAGCTGTTCGACCGGGACGCCGTAGATGTCGGCCGTGGCCCGCAACTTGCGCGTCCGGGTGGCTCCCGGGCAGACCGCCACCGCCGTCACCCCCGTGCCGACGAGGTCGGCGGCCAAGCCGCGGACCAGGCCGACCACGGCGTGCTTGACCGTGGTGTAGGCGGCCAGCCGGTAGATGCCGCGGACGCCGGCCGAGGAGGCGACGGCGATGAACCGCCCCCCGGAGGGGTCTTCGCTCGCCAGCATGTGCGGCACCGTGACCGCAGCGGTGTTCCACACCCCCAGCACGTCGACCTGCCAGAGGACCTCCAGCGTGTTCTCCTCCCACAACGGCTTGCCCCCGGCGATCACCGCCGCGGCGGCCACGGCCACGTCCAGGCGTCCCCAGCGCCGGACGGTCTGGTCCGCAATCGACCGCAGCTGCGCCACGTCGCGGACATCGGCGATCGCCGTGACCACGTCCTCGCCGCACTGCTGCTGGAGGTCGATCAAGTCGTCCGGGGTGGCCAGTTCGTAGTCGACCCCCGGCAGCCCGTGGCCGTTGCCGGCGCAGGCGTCCACCGCGACCACCCGGTAACCCCGAGCGGCCAGACTGCGCACGGTGGAGGCGCCGATCCCCCGCGCAGCGCCCGTGACCAGCGCCACCCGGTGCTCCGAGGACCCGGGGCCGGAGGCTGCCCAGACCATCGCGGCGCTGTCAGCCGCCGTCGCCGAGGCGGCGCTGGAAGCCCTCGGGGATCAGCACGTCGTCCCGCCCCAGATCGCGGACCGAGGACTTGCCCAGTCCGAGCAGGGCCGAGTCGATCCCACCCCTGAGCACGTCCAGCACGTTCTCGACGCCCGTCTGACCACCGGCGGCCAACCCCCACAGGGAGGCACGGCCGATCATGACCGCTCGTGCCCCGAGGGCGAGTGCCTTGACCACGTCACTGCCGCGGCGGATGCCGCCGTCCAGCAGCACCTCGACCTGCTCGCCGACAGTCTCGGCGATCGAGGGCAGCACCCGGATCGGCGCGGGGGTGCCGTCGAGATTGTTGCCACCGTGGTTGGACACCGAGATCGCGCTCACCCCGGCGTCCACCGCGCGGCGGGCATCATCGATCCTGGAGATGCCCTTCAGCAGGAACGGTCCTCCCCACTGCTCGCACATCCAGGCAACGTCCTCCCAGCTGGGCGGAGGGGTCTGCATCCACTGGCCGTAGGCGCCGAAGAAGGTCGGGGCCACGCCGTCCTCGGCCAGGTTCGGGGCGGCCAGATCGGGCAGGGAGCCACTGCGGGCAAAGCGCAGCAACCACTGCGGCTTGAGGATCACCTCCGGGGCGAAGCTGGCCATGGCCTTCAGGTCGATCTTCTCCGGGATGGCCGGGCTGCCCCAGTCACGCCCGTAGGAGAAGGACCAGTCCAGGGTGAGGATGAGCCCGACCGCCCCGCGCTCGCGCGCCTGGTTCATCCGGCGTTCCAGCACCTCGCGTCCCCCGAGCCAGTACATCTGGAAGAAGGTCGTCGGATTGGCCTCCACGACCTCGTCCAGGGACTTGCTGGCGAAGGAGGACAGACTCATCGCCGTCCCACGGCTCGCGGCGGCCCGGGCCACGGCGACCTCGCCGTCCGGGTGAACCGCTTGCACCCCCGTCGGGGAGATGATCACCGGCAGCGAGATCTGCCGGCCCATCACGGTCGTCGACAGATCTCGGGTGGCCGCCAACCCGGCCACGTGCGGGGCGAACCCGAGTTCAGCGAAGGCATCGGTGTTGTCCTGGTAGGACACACCGCGTTCGGAGCCGGCCAGCAGAGCCGAGTACACCGACCTGGGCAACTGGCGCTTGGCCCGTCGCTGCGCCTCGGCGACCGTCTCGAACCACCCCGATCTCGCCATCGTGATCACTCCTCGGCTCGCTCCGGCCCGTCGTCTCGACGCTAGCCAGCGGCACGAGCACGCTGAACTGCCCGAGCGGGCAGGGGCGGGGAGCCTTGGCGGATGGGCCCGAGCCTGCCGCCCCGCCAGGGGACGGCGTCACGAGACGATCATTCGGCGTTCGCCTGCGCGTCACCACTCCCCCCGCTCCGAAGGACACGCGGCCCGCATTAGGCTGGGTTCGGTGGCGACCACCCGCGGCCTTCCCGCCGAGCTGGTCGCCGGTGTGCCTGCTCGCCCCGTCGCTGGTCCTCGATCGTGGAGATCACCATGTCCGTTCGTCGCGTCGCCCTGCTGACCGCAGGCGGCCTCGCCCCCTGCCTCTCCTCCGCCGTCGGTGGCCTGATCGAGCGGTACACCGAGCTGGCCCCCGAGGTCGAGATCATCGGGTACCTCGACGGGTACGCCGGGCTGCTCGGTGGCCGCCACCTCACCGTCACCCCCGACGTTCGGGCCAAGGCCCACCTGCTGCACCGCTTCGGCGGCAGCCCGATCGGCAACAGCCGGGTCAAGCTGACCAACGTCAAGGACTGCGTCAAGCGCGGGCTGGTCGCCGAGGGCCAGGACCCGTTGCACGTGGCCGCCGAACAGCTGACCCGGGACGGGGTCGACGTCCTGCACACCATCGGCGGGGACGACACCAACACCACCGCCGCCGACCTGGCCGCGTACCTGCACGGCAACGGCTACGAGCTGACCGTGGTCGGACTGCCCAAGACCGTCGACAACGACGTGATCCCCATCCGCCAGTCATTGGGGGCCTGGACCGCCGCCGAACAGGGCGCCATCTACGCGCGCAACATCATCTCGGAGCACTCCTCCAACCCGCGCATGCTGATCGTGCACGAGGTCATGGGCCGCAACTGTGGCTGGCTCACCGCCGCCACCGCCGCCAAGTACCGGGAGTGGCTGGGCACCCAGGAGTTCGCCGGCTTCGGCAACGACGCCCGCCGGTGGGACGTGCACGCGATCTTCGTGCCCGAGCTGGGCTTCGACCTCGAGGAGGAGTCGCACCGGCTGAAGGCAGTCATGGACGAGCTGGGTTGCGTGAACATCTTCCTGTCCGAGGGCGCCGGCGTGACCACGATCGTCGAGGAGATGATCGCCCGCGGCGATCAGCCGCAGCGCGATGCCTTCGGCCACGTCAAGCTGGACACCATCAACCCCGGGGCCTGGTTCGCCAAGCAGTTCGCCTCCCTGGTGGGCGCCGAGAAGACCATGGTCCAGAAGAGCGGCTACTACTCGCGGTCGGCCGCGGCCAACGCCGAGGACCTGGCGCTGATCAAGCGCTGCACCGACCTGGCGGTGGACGCCGCCATGCGCGGGGAGTCCGGGGTGGTCGGTGAGGACGAGGAGGCCGGCAACCAGTTGCGGGTCTGCGAGTTCCCGCGGATCAAGGGCGGCAAGGCCTTCGACACCGACGAGCCGTGGTTCACCGAGCTCCTGGCCGCCATCGGCCAGCCCAAGGGCGAGCACGTGCTGGTCGAGCACTGACCGCCCGGCACTGACCGGCTGAGCAACCACCGGTGACCTTCTCCATCGTCGCCCGCTCGGCGGACGGGCGCAGTGTCGGGGTCGCGGTCGCCTCGAAGTACCTGGCGGCCTCCGCGGCGGTCGGGGCGGCCGAGGCCGGGGTCGGGGCGGTGGCCACCCAAGCCTGGTGCAACCTCGCCTGGAGGTCGCTCGGCCCGGCTCGGCTGCGGGCCGGGCTGACCGCGGCCGAGGTGGTGGCCGAGCTGACCGCCGCCGACCCCGGTGCGGCCGAGCGACAACTGGGCGTGGTGGGCGCCACCGGCCCGGCAGCGACCTTCACCGGCGGCAACTGCCTGGACTGGGCCGGGGGCGTGAGCGGGGGCGTGACCCGGAGCGGTGAGCGCGGCCAGGCCTATGCGATCCAGGGCAACATCCTGGTCGGGCCGCAGGTGGTCGAGGCGATGGAGCGGGCCTGGCTCGCCGGTGATCCCACCGCGCCGCTGGCACCGCGCCTGGTTGCCACCCTCGCTGCCGGGGACGCCGCGGGCGGTGACCGGCGGGGTCGCCAGAGCGCCGGGGTCCTGGTCGCCTCGGTCGATGCCCGCGAGGTCAACCGGGCCGAGTTCGGCAGCGACCTGGTGCCGGACGTCGAGGTCGACCTGCGGGTGGACGATCATCCCTGGCCGGTCCGCGAACTGGCGCGCCTGCTGGAGCTGCACCGGCTCTACACCGAACGCACCGACCCGAGTACCTGGCTCCCCCTGACCGCAGAGCTGGCCGTCGAAGTGGACGCCCACCTGCACCTGCTCGGTCACGCCCCCCTGCCCCAGGGTCTGACCACCTGGGGTGGGATGGAGAACTTCGAGTACCGCCTGCACGAGGGGTGGATCGAGCCGGAGATCCTCGATCAACTTCGGGCGGCGGCCGCCCGCGCCCGGGGCTAGGCTGCCGCCGTCCCGAAGCGCGACAGAGGAGCACTGCACCCCATGAACCTGGACGACATCCTCGAGCTGATCCCGGTCGACCAGATCGCCGGCCGGCTCGGCGTCGACACCGACACCGCCCGCAACGCCATCAGCGTCTCGCTGCCCGCCCTGGTGGGCGGCATGCAGGCCAACGCCCAGGATCCCTCCGGCGCAGCCTCGCTGGCCTCGGCCCTCGGCCAGCACGACAACGACCTGCTGGACTCCCTCGCCGCCGGCGGGCTGGACGTCGGCCAGGTGGACACCGCGGACGGGCAGAGCATCGTGGGCCACGTGTTCGGCGACAACCAGCCCCAGGTGGTCAGCCAGCTCGCCGGGGCCAGCGGCGCCGGCAGCGGACTGATCGCCAAGCTCCTGCCGATGCTCGCCCCGATCGTCATGTCCTACCTGGCCAAGCGCGTCCTCGGCGGGGCCGGCGCCGGATCGGGCAGCGGTTCCGGCGGGGGCCTCGGCGGGCTGGGTGACGTGCTCGGCAACGTCCTCGGTGGTGGGGGCGCGGGTGGTGGCGCCGGCGGTGGTGGCCTGGCGGACATCCTCGGGCAGGTGCTGGGGGGTGGCCGCGGGGGCAGCGCGCCGAGTGGCCAGGCCGGGGGGATCGACATCGGCGACCTGTTGGGTGGTCTGCTCGGCGGCGGACGCCGCTGACCCGGACGGCGGCGGGGGCCACGGTGATGCTGTTCGCGGAGGTTGCCGCGACCAGCATCGCCGTGGCCGCCACCCCCGGTCGCCGGGCCAAGGTCGAGCTGCTCGCCGACACCCTGCGGGCGGCCTCCCTCGACGAACTGCCCATCCTGGTGGCCTGGCTCGCCGGGTCCCCACGCCAGCGGCGCACCGGCGTGGGATGGGCCGGGGTTCGCACCTTGCCGCCCCCCGCCGGGCGGGCCACCCTGACCGTGGCCGGCGTCGACGAGGTGCTGGAGCGCACGGCCGCGGCCGCGGGCACCGGCTCGGCGACGCTCCGGCGGGACCTGCTGGCCGGGCTGCTGACCGCCGCCACCGTCGACGAGCAGACCTTCCTGCGGGACCTGTTGTCCGGAGGGGTTCGGCAGGGGGCTCAGCAAGGCGTGCTGATCGATGCGGTTGCCCTGGCCAACGGTGTTGCCGCAGAACGGGTTCGACGCGCACTGACGTTCGCCGGTGACCTGGCCCCGGTGGCCTCGGCACTGCGCCGGTCAGGCCCGGCGGGCCTGGGCGAGTTCGGGCTGCGGGTCGGACGTCCGCTCGCGCCGATGCTCGCCCAGAGCGCTCCCGACGTGTCCGCGGCACTGGGACGGACCGGGCCGGCGGCGGTGGAGTACAAGCTGGACGGCGTCCGGGTGCAGGTCCACCGGGACGGTGACGACGTGGCCGTGTTCACCCGCACCCTGGACGAGGTCACCGACCGGATGCCCGAGGTGGTCGAGACGGTCCGCTCCCTGCCCGGCCGATCCCTCGTCCTGGACGGGGAGGTGATCGCCCTCGCCCCGGACGGACGCCCGCTGCCCTTCCAGGTGACCGCATCCAGGACGGCACGCCGCGACGTGACGGGCGCCCGGTCGGCCGTACCGCTGAGCACCCGGCTGTTCGACGTCCTGCACCTGGACGGCAACGACCTGATCGAGCGGCCCGGCGGTGAGCGGCACGACGTGTTGAGCACGCTGGTTCCCCCGGGGCTGGTGGTGCCGCGCCTGGTGCCGGACGCCGACACCCCCGCCGCCCGGCAGGCCCAGGCCGACCACTTCGCCGCGCGGGCCCGGGCCGACGGGCACGAGGGGGTGGTGGTCAAGTCACTGGAGGCCCCCTATGCCATGGGCCGCCGTGGCGCTGCCTGGGTCAAGGTCAAGCCGCGGATCACCCTCGACCTGGTGGTGCTGGCCGTCGAGCGCGGACACGGGCGGCGCAGTGGCTGGCTGTCCAACCTGCACCTGGGCGCCCGCGACCCGGAGGGCGCCCACGGCGCCCCGGGCGGGTTCGTGATGCTCGGCAAGACCTTCAAGGGCCTGACCGACGCCATGCTGCGGTGGCAGACCGAGCACCTGGCCGGCTTGGCCGTGGCAGACGACGGGTACGTGGTCAGGGTTCGTCCCGAGCTGGTGGTCGAGGTGGCCTTCGACGGCGTCCAGACCTCCTCGCGCTACCCAGCGGGCATGGCCCTGCGGTTCGCCCGCGTGCTGGCCCACCGGCCGGACAAGCCGGCCGCCGAGGCGGACACCGTCCAGACCGTCCGCGGCCACCACACCTGAGCGGGCAGGAGGCCGATGACGATCACCGTCGCGCAGGCCCTCGCCCTGCGGGCGGCCGGACTGCGCTGGACCCCCGCGCCCGGGGACCGGTTCGTGCTGCCTCATCGCGGCATGGACGATGAGGTGTTCGTCCTCTCGGACATGACCGTCGAGGTGCACCAGTTCCCCACCGGGGCGGTGATCGGGTTCAACGGGGTGGCCGAGTGGGCGCTGGACTCGGTGCAGGCCGACGAGGCCCTGTGGCTGCCGGCCGAGCATCAGCTGCGCGACCTGCTGGGCGCGATGTTCGTCCACCTCGCCCGGGAGGAGTCCGGTGGGTACCTGGTGGGAGTGCGCACCCCGGACGGCGTGCGCCACCATCGCGCCGACGATGCGGGCCAGGCCTATGCCGAGGCCCTGCTCGCCATCCTCGACGACCTGCGCAGCGCGCCCGAGCCCGACGCCGGCCCCGAGCCCGCACCGCACCCTGGGACCCCCGAGGTCCCGGGTCAGGCGGGGGGCTAACCCTCGCCGCGTCCCCGGCGCTCGTTCTCCGCAGCCAGGAAGCGTTCCAGCTCGGCTCCCAGCTCATCGGCGGTCGGCAGGTCCGCCGGGACCCCGCCCCCGACGGAGTCGGCCTGTTCGGCGGCCAGCGCGTCGTACTGCTCCTCCAGGGCGCGCACGACGGCGGCGACGTCCGGCTGTTCGGCCAGTTGCTCGGCGATCATCGACTGGATCTTCTCCCCTGCAGTGGCCAGAGCCTGGGTCGGCAGCCGCAGTCCCGCCAGCCGTCCGACCGACTCCAGCAGCACCTGAGCCGCCGCCGGGTACTCGTTCTGCGCCAGGTAGTGCGGCACGTGGACGGCGAACCCGGCCGCGTCGCGCCCCGCCTCCCCCAGGCGCAGTTCCAGCAGACCCGTCATGTGGCCCGGCACCTGGACCCGGCCGACCCACTGCCGGTAGTCCGACACGGTCTCGGGCCGGGTGGCGTGGGCGGTGACCCCGACCGGGCGAGTGTGGGGCACGCCCATCGGGATCGCGTGCACTCCGAGGGCGAGCCGGACGTCGTAGTGCTCCACCAGGCCGATCACCGCGGCGGCGAAGCGCTCCCACTGCAGGTCCGGCTCCGGGCCCACCAACAGCAGGAACGAGGTGCCGGCGAGGTCCGTGGTCAGGTACAGGTTGAGGCTCGGGGTCTGGTAGCTCTCCCAGTGATCACCGTCGAAGGTCATGATCGGACGGCGGGCGCGGTAGTCGAAGACCTGGTCCAGGTCGAAGACGGCCACCAGCCGGTGCTCGAGCGTGGCCAGCAGGTGGTCGGCGGCCAGGCGTCCCGCCTGGCCGGCGTCGATGAACCCGTTCAGGCAGAAGAGCAGGACCGGGCTGGACAGTTCGTCCGGACCCGGCTGATCGGCCGTGAACTCGTACAACGCGCGAGGATCGAGCATGCCGTCCAGGATAGATCGGCCGGTCGTCCCCGGCTCCCGGCGGCAGGCCGCCGCGTCGGCGTCCGGGCAAGATCAAGCGGCTCGACCGGTTACTCACCAGGTCCCTTCGCCAACTCCGCTGTCGCGTCTGATCAGTACCGCGACGCTCGGTCCGTGGCTTTCGGTCACTTGCCTGGGTGAGCCGGTTCGAGCCGCCAGGACCACAGTGCTCTCGGCGGGCGGGAGCCGCGCGGGGACCTAGGTCCCCGCTTGGGGACGGTGAGGGATACGGTGTTCGCGCAGGTCCGGGCGGGTGTGCACGCCGATGTCCACATCCCTCCCGGCTCGCACGCCCGAGCGAGGAGGCCACGCGGAGGAGGTGGGCGGTGAAGGGTTGTCTGGGGCGGATCTCCGGAGGGGCCCTGCTGATCGTGGTCTTCGTGATCGCCGCCGTCTTCTGGCGACAGCCCACCGGATCGCCCGAGGCCCCGGAGCCCTCCGAGGCCGGACGGCAGTTCGCCGAGGCCTGGCAGGCGGGCAACCTGGACTCCCTCGACTACGACCCCAGCGGGGCTGACGACCTCGACCGAGGGGACGCCGACCAGATCGCCGACGAGGCCGCTCGCATGGTGGCCCGCCTCTCCTCTCAGGACGAGGACCACCCGGTGTCCGTGGTCGCGGTCGGGGCTGCTCGCCGCGTCGACCAGCCCGAGGGTGACCTGCGGGTGGGTGACCACATGCAGCCCCTGGAGGTCACCTGGGACCTCGGCCACGGCCGCACCTGGACCTACCGCACCGAGGTGGCGCTGCGCACCGAGGACAGCCGGCAGCGCGTGCTGTGGCGTCCCAGCGCCGTCCACCCCGCACTGACCCGTGGTCTGGGACTCGAGGCCCGGCGGCTCCGGCCGGCACGTGCCCCCGTGCTGGACGCTCAGGCCCGCCCGCTGCCGGCCGGGCTGGCAACCCAACTGGTGGGGACCACCGCCCCGGCGACCCGCCAGTTGGCGGCCATCGCCCCGGATCGGGTCGCCGTCGAGGACATCGTGGGCACCAGCGGCCTGCAACTGCTCTACGACGCCCAGCTGGCCGGGGCGGCGGGCGTCGAGGTGGTCGCCGTGCCCCTCGGGGACGCCGCACCGGTTCAGCCACCCGTACGTCAGCTGTTCGTCGTGCCGCCGGTACCGGGCAAGCCGCTGCGCCTGACCCTGGACCCGACCTGGCAGGCGCGGGCCGACGCCGCCGCGCGCTCGGCCGGCGGGGCGGTCGGGGTGATCGCTCTCGACGGGCTGACCGGGCAGGTGCTCGCCGTGACCAGCTCCGGCGGGGACGGCCGCGAGCTCGCCCTGCAAGGGCGTTACCCCGCCGGGGCCGCCTTCCGCACGGTGACCACGCTGGCGGTCCTGCGCTCGGGGGTCCTCGGCGAGGGGCCCGGTGCCGAGCTGGTGGCCGGCGACCGCACGGCGCTGGACCGGCTCGCCCTGGACTGCCGGCCGTTGGACGTCGAGGGCCAACGCTTCACCAACCCGTCCGCCGCTCCTCAGGGGTCACCGACCCCGATGGGCGCCGGCCTGGCCGACGGGTGCCTGACCGGGCTGGGCAGGCTGGCCGGTTCGCTGGCTGCCGACGATCTCGCCTCGGCGGCCCGCACCCTGGGCATCGGAGTCCCGAGCGCCACCGGGGTGCAGGCTTTCGACGGCCTGGTGCCTCGCCCCGAGGGCACCTTGCAGTCCGTGCAGAACAGCCTGGGCGAGGGCAGCGTGCTGGTCAGCCCGCTGGCCCTGGCACGCGCCGCGGCCGCGGTCTCCACCGGCACGGCACCCATCCCCACCCTGATCGGTGCCCCCACCACGCCCACCCCGGACGCCGTCCCGCTGGCCTTGGGCGAGCAGGCGGTGCTCGATGAGGTGATGCGCCGCTCGGTGCGTTCCGACGAGCGCCTGGCCGCGCTGCGCTCCGCGTCGGCCGGTGCCGTGGCCGCGATCACCGGATCAGCCGGGTACGGGCCGTCCGCGCAGGCTCCCGCGGACGCCTGGTGCACCGGTTACCAGGGTTCGGTGGCCTTCGCGGTGCTGGTCGCCGACGGCGCGACCCGCTCGGACGACGAACTCACCCGCCGCGCAGCCGGCGTCGCGGCCGCTCTGCTCGGGTAGCCGTCCGACCACGAGCCCGCGGCGTCAGGCCGGCACCGCTCGGTCCGCCGCCCGCCGGGCCCGTTCGAGTGACCCCTGACGCAGGTCCTCGTTCTCGGCGTCGAGCCGGGCGGCGACCTCCTCGTCGCGGGTCAGGGTGACCCCCGACTCCGGGTCGAACAGGTGCATCCGGGCCGGGTCGAACCACAACCTGGCCCGGTCGCCGTCGCGGACCCGGCTCTGCGCGTCGAGCGAGACCACGAGCTGGGTGCGCATGCCCTCGCCGTCGAGGTCCCGGTCGAGCTCGTCCAGCTTCGCGCGCACCGCCGGGTCCGGCTCGTAGGGCACGTAGGCGTAGAGCTCGTTGCCGAGCCACTCCGTGACGTCGATGTCGAGATCGACCAGCACTCCTCCGGCCTGGCGGCTGCGATCCAGCACGGAGGCGTCCTCGAAGAGCTCCGGACGGATCCCGGCGATGAGCAGGTCGTGCCCTGTGGCGGCCGCCCGGGCGGCTTCCGGCAACGGGACGTCGCCGATCGGCAGGTGCAGGACGTCGCCCTCGACCCGGCCGGGCAGGAAGTTCATCGGCGGGGACCCGATGAAGCCTGCCACGAACAGGTTGACCGGCTGCTCGTACAGCTCGCGAGGACTGGCACATTGCTGCAGGATGCCCCGGCGAAGCACCGCGACCCGGTCACCGAGCGTCATCGCCTCGGTCTGGTCGTGCGTCACGTAGATGGTCGTGGTGCCCAGCCGGCGCTGGATCCGGGCGATCTCCGTTCGCATCTGGCCGCGGAGCTTGGCGTCGAGGTTCGACAGCGGCTCGTCGAACAGGAAGGCGTCTGCGTCCCGGACCAGCGCCCGGCCCATCGCCACCCGCTGACGCTGCCCGCCCGAGAGGTTCGCCGGCTTGCGCTCCAGGTGTTCCTCGAGCTCCAGGAGGCCGGCCGCCCGCCGCACCATCTCGTCGATCTCCGGCTCGGGGTGCCTGCTCCGCTGCAGCCGCAGCGGGAAGGCGATGTTCTCGTAGACGGACAGGTGCGGGTAGAGAGCGTAGTTCTGGAACACCATGGCCAGGTTGCGGTCGCGTGGGGCCTTGTCGTTGACCCGTTCGCCGTTGATGTGCAGGTCACCGGAGGTGATGTCCTCGAGGCCCACCACCATCCGGAGCAGCGTCGACTTCCCGCAGCCCGACGGACCGACGAGGATCATGAACTCCCCGTCCCGGATGTCCAGCGAGACGTCGTTCACTGCGGCGAACCCGTCGCCGTACTTCTTCACCAGGTGCTCGAGCTTGATCTCGGACATGCCACGTCTTCCTTCCGGGGGTGGGTGGAGGGGCCCGGATCAGCCCTTGACGGCACCGTTGGTCAGCCCGGCGACGATGCGCCGTTGGAACAACAGGATGAGAACCACAACGGGGATGGTCACGATGACCGCAGCGGCCGAGATGGCACCGGTCGGGAGCTCGAACTGTGAGGAGCCGGTGAAGAAGGCCAGCGCCGCGGGCACCGGCCGGGCCCGTTCGGTGGAGGTCAGGGAGATGCCGTAGACGAAGTCGTTCCAGGCGATGAAGAAGGAGATGATCGCCGTGGTGAACACTCCTGGAGCGGCGAGCGGGACGATCACCTTGCGGAATGCCTGCCAGTTCGTCGCCCCGTCCACCTGCGCGGCCTGCTCCATCTCCCAGGGAATCTCCCGGAAGAAGGCCGACAGGGTCCAGATCGAGATCGGCAGGGTGAGCGACAGGTAGGGGATGATCAGCCCGGGCCAGGTGTCGTAGAGCCCGATCTGCCGCCACAGGTTGAACAGCGGCGTCACGATCGAGATGACCGGGAAGATGGCCACCGCCAGCGCCGTCGACAGGATGAGCCGCTTGCCCGGGAACTCCAGCCGCGCGATGGCGTAGGCCGCGAACATCGCCAGGACCACGGAGATGAACGTCGCGATCAGGCAGATGCCCACCGAGTTGCGCAGCGCGGACAGGAACAGCTCGCTGGCATTCCCGGTGAAGATCTCCCGGTAGTTCTCGAGGGAGAACCGGGTGGGCAGGAACTGCTGGTTGGACAGGTCGCTGGGCGCTTTCAAGGACAGCGAGACGATCCAGGCCACGGGGAACAGGGCGTAGACGAGGATGGCGAGACCTCCGAGGGCCCACCCGACCTTCGCGCGGGTCGACAGTTGCCGGTCCATCACTTCTCCCCTCGCGCCTGGGACAGGTCGACCTTGAATCCCTTGATGAACAGCGCGCTGATGAGCACGACGCAGAGGAAGAGCAGCACCGACACCGCCGATCCCAGACCGATCTCCAGCCGGCTGATGGTCTGCCGGTAGGCCAGGAACGACACCGACTCGGTGCCGTTGGCACCGTTGGTCATGATGAAGATGTTGTCGAAGACCCGGAACGCGTCCAGGGTCCGGAACAACAGGGCGACCATGATGGCCGCCTTCATGTTCGGGATCGTCACCTTGCGCAGGCGCTCCCACCAGGTGGCACCGTCGACCTTGGCGGCCTCCTGCAGATCCTCGGAAACCTGGGCCAGGCCGGCGAGGAGCAGCAGCGAGATGAAGGGCGTGGTCTTCCAGATCTCGGACAGGCAGATGACGACGATGGACGGCGAGAAGCTGCCGAACCAGTTGAAGGCGCCGAGGTTCAGCCACGGGTTGACGAACCCGGTGTCCAGCGCGAAGGCGTACTGCCAGGCGAACGCCGAGACGACGGTGATGATGGCGTACGGGATGAGGATCGCGGTGCGGATGATCGGCCGCAGGGTCGTCAGCGCCCGGTGCATGACGAGCGCCAGTCCGAATCCGAGCACCAGTTCCACGGCGACGGTGACGACCGTGATGAGCAGCGTCACCAGCAGCGAGCGCCACCAGATCCAATCCGTGAGGATCACCCAGTAGTTCGTCAGCCCGGTGAACGACCGGTTGTCGGGGTCGGTGAGCCGGAAGTCGAACAGGGACTCGTAGACCGCCTGCAGGATCGGGTACGCGGTGACCAGCAGCATGACGGCGAACGCGGGGCCGGCGAGCATCCATCCCAGTCGCCGCTCGGCCTTCGCCCGGTCCGTCAGACCCGGTCGCCGTCCGGACGCCGTCCGCGCTCGCTCCTGTTCACCGGGGGCCAGGGTCGTGGAGCTCACAGGAGGTCCTCCTTACGGAGCACGGCGCGGATGATGTCCGCCGTGCGCGCGGGGGTGGTGGCCGGGTTCACCGACCCCAGCGGATGCCAGGTCCGCTGGATGGTCGAGGAGACCTCGTTGTAGTAGGGGGTCTGCGGGCGCGGTGCCGCGCGACGCAGGGACTCCCGGATGGTCGAGGCCATCGGGAACGCCTGCACGACCTCCTGGTCGTCGTACACCGACTCCAGCGCCGCCGGGTTGCCGTTGGTGACGAAGTAGTAGGCCTGGTTCTCGGCGGAGACGATGCACTGGGCCGCCTCGAGAGCGAGGTCCGGGTGCTCACTGAAGGCCCCGATCCCCAGGTTGATGCCGCCGTACGGCGGGGCGGACGGCGTGCCGGCGTCCACGGCCGGGTAGAGCGCCCAGCCGTAGTCGTCCAGGGCGGATTGCGTGAGGGTGCCGTCCTCGACGGCGCCCTGCCCCCGGGGGAAGACGAACGGCCAATTGACCATGAAGGCGGCCGCGCCCTGCTCGAACAGCGTGGCGGAGGCATCCTCGTTGCGGGTGTTGAGCGCCGGGCCCGCGGCCGCGCTGTTCGCGATGTTCTGGATGACCTCGGCGGCCCGCCGGCCTCGGGCGTCGTCGATGCCGAGTTCGACCTCGTCCGGTGGCGCATCCGGCGTCAGCACGATGGTGCCGCCGGCCGAGGCGACCACCGCGTTGACCAGGACTGTCAGTGCCTCGGCCCGGATCCCCTGCGCAGCGATCGTGGTGTTCTGGGCGGTGGCGGCCTCGATGAGCTGGTCCCAGGTGACCGGGCCGCTCAGATCGAGTCCCGCAGCCTGGGCGACGGACTTGCGATACCACAGGAGCTGGGTGTTGGCCCAGAACGGCACGGTGACCACCCGGCCCTCCCAGGTCGAGCCCTGCACGGCGCTCTCGACCACCCCGTCGGTGACCTCGGTCGCGACGTCCTCGGGGATCTCGGCCAGGAAGCCGGCCTCGGCGAACTCGGGAATGAACGGCGGGTCGAGACTCATCAGGTCGATGGAGGAGTCGTTGGCGGCGAGCCGGCGCACGAGCTGCTCGCGCTGAGCCGAGGCCTCCCGGGGCAGCAAGGTCGTCTCGATCCGGTATCTCCCCTGCGTCGCAGCCGTGCAGCGGCCGGCGATCTCGGCCTGCCCCCCGCTGTCGGGGTTGATGTACCAGCTCAGCGTGGGTGGTCCCGATTCGGTGCCGCAGGCCGCCAGGCCGGTCGCCAGCAGGGCCGCGGCGACCAGACCCGCCCAGGCTCGCGGACGTCGCGCGCGAACGGATCGTGACTGACTCGCCATGGTCCCCTCCTGCCCGCAGTGCCCCTGAGCGGGGTTGCGACGCCGCCGTTTCACCCCGTTATAGCCGTTTGATGGTGGTTTGACCTGACCAGATGTGCGCACCGGTGCGAACGGGCGCGAGGTGCCTGCTCGGCATCTGACCCTCTCCCCAGGGCGGATCGACCACCCGCTCGGATAGCCTCGACGCCGTGCCGGACATCGCCACGGACACCGCCGGGCAGCCGGCCGGGGTGACGACCCGGCTCTACCGCGACGGCCTGCTGGAGCTGGACGCCGTCCCGGCGGCGGACATCTCGGACCATCTGAAGGACGAGCGCACCGTGGTCTGGATCGATCTGGTGGACCCCGACCAGGCGGTGCTCGACCTGATCGCCGAGGAACTGTCACTGCACGCGCTGGCCCTCGAGGACGCGATCATGGTCCACGAGCGACCGAAGGTCGACCGGTACAGCGAGCATCTCTTCGTCAACGCGGTGTACGTCCGCCTGGACCAGATCAGCGGGGAGCTGTCCACCGCCGAGGTGTCGGCCTTCGTCACCAGCCGGGCGCTGGTGACGGTGCACGGCCGGGGGTTCCCGATCGAGGACGTCGTGCGCCGCTGGGACTCCTCCGTGGACCTGACCGTCCACGGGGTCGCATTCCTGCTGCACGTCCTGCTGGACGTGGTGGTGGACAGCCACTTCGACGCCGTGCGGGCGCTGGACGAGGAGATGGACGCGCTCGAGGACCTGCTCTTCGACGAGGACTCTCGCCAGCACCTGGTGCAGCGGCGCACCTTCGAGATGCGCAAGTCGGTTGTCCTGTTGCGCCGGGTGGTGCTGCCCATGCGGGAGGTCGTCAACTCCCTGATGCGCAGGGACGTCGAGTTCGTGCCCCCGGCCCTGGTGCCCTACTACCAGGACGTCTACGACCACGTGTTGCGGGCCACCGAGTGGACCGACTCACTCCGCGACCTGATCGCCACCGTGCTGGACACCCACCTCACGATCCAGGGCAATCGGCTGAACGCGGTGATGAAGAAGGTGACCGGCTGGGCAGCGATCATCGCTGTGCCGACCGCGATCACGGGTTTCTACGGCCAGAACGTCCCCTACCCCGGGTTCGGCCAGATCAGTGGGTTCTGGATGTCGAGCGCCGCCATCGTGCTGATGTCCGGGGTGCTCTACATCGTGTTCCGTCACCGCGACTGGATCTGACCGCCCGGGGTTGCCCAGGGGTGCCCACCGTCGTGCCGACCGGCGACCCACCGACGGCCCAGGGGCCGACCGAGGGCCTCGACCGGGTCAGGCTTCGGCGACCTCGGCCACGGCATCCAGCGCGCGGCTCCAGCGCGCGGCGAGGGCGTCGACGTCGCTGACGGCGCTCAGGTGGTCCTGGCGAAGGTCGAGTCGCGTGCTCTCGCCGTCCCTGCGCAGGTCGAGTTCGACGATGGATGCCGGGCTGTCAGGAGTCTCGTGCCAGGACACCCGCAGCTGTTCCAAGGGGTGGAAGCTGCGCAGGACGCCACTGACACCGTCGGAGCAGTGGTACGGCTCACCCTTGCCTCCGAGCCGGGCACCCGCACCCAGCAGGGCCTCCGCACCAGCGGGACTGACCAGAACCTCCCAGACGTGGGTCAGCGGGGCTGCGACCGCCCGGCTCACCTCGACGACAGGAGGCAGATCCGGCTTCCCGGCGGTCTGCTCCTCCGACTCACTGACACTTGCCGACATGGCGCCCTCCTCGTTCCGCGAGAACCGGATCCGGTGGCGGAACCGGTGTCCCCATCAGACTCCTGATGGGCCTGCGCCACAAGCCCCCCGTTGTCCGGATCACACCTTCGCAGTCGGATCCCCCGGTGGCCCGATCGGTCGCGCCGATCGGTCGCGCCGTGGCACTGCGCCACACGTGATCTCCATGTCAGCTCGGGCGCCCGCTACACGCGATCCCGTCGTTGTTCTGGTCGAGTCCGGCACGGTATCCGGGCTCACCACGGACCAGCGGTTCGACGCCCGCTGCAGCCACCTCGGTGCAGTTGCGGTAGTACACCGCGGGCTGCGGAGCCGCCGCCGCGGGGGTCGTCGCGCTGCTGGAGGGGCTGCTCGACGGGGACGGTGAGGGGGCCGCCGACGAACCCGGAGGGCTGCTCGACGGGCTGGTCGGCTCGCCGCCGCCGGAACTGCCCGAGCCGGACGTCGAGCCGGTCGTGCTCTGGCCGGTCGGGTCAGGGGGCGGGTTCGGACCGGAGGTGTCCCGGGGCGGCGGCGCGGTGGTGGGCGCCGCGGTCGCCGTGGTGGTCACCGCCGTGCCGGTCCCCGACCCGGCCGTGGTGACCGCGACCGCTCCCGGCCCGGCCCCGGCCGGTGCCGGGCCCGGCGCCGCCGGAGCACCGGGGCTCCCTTCAGCGGGCATCGCGGAGCTCACCGGTGAGGAGCTCTCCGGTGCGGCGTCACTCGGCAACCAGGCCTGGATCTCCACCGGGGTCGGCATCACGGTCACCGGGTCTCGACCGGTGAGCTGTCGCGAGAGCACGAAGGCGCCCAGCGTCATGGCCATGACCACTCCCGCGATCGCCAGCCCGGCCAGTTCGCCCCGGGTGAGACTGCGGGTGAGGCCCCGGGGAAGGACACGGGTGAGGTCGCCCAGAAGTGCGCTGCCGGTCCTCCTCGAGCGGGCCCGACGCCGACCTGTGGCTCCCACCACCGCGCTCCTTCCCGATCCCGAGGCCAACCGCCCGCCCGAACGGCCGTGATCGGTGATGGCCTGTCCGGGTGAACGAGGTGAACCACCCTGTCGCCCCTCACCTGAACTCAGCGTGACGGACGGCGGGGCCGGCACGCGCCGAGCGTCCCTCGGGCGGAGCACTCGGCGTCCGCCACCTGCCCGATCCGTGCCGTTCGCACGCTACCGGGCTCCTCCGAACGAGTGGTCCGCTTCCGCACAGGTGCACTCAAGGACATCGCCGGTCGATGCCGAGGAACTGGGCAAGCCACCCGTCACGGAGGA
This sequence comes from Kineosporiaceae bacterium, assembly GCA_016794595.1. Classification (GTDB taxonomy): domain Bacteria; phylum Actinomycetota; class Actinomycetes; order Actinomycetales; family Kineosporiaceae; genus JADJPO01. Next base: position 7,181 of record JAEUJN010000083.1, on the reverse strand, counting down.
CCAGAGTGCGCCTGCCCCGGATTCACCTGCATCGAACCTCGAGCCTCACCGTTGCCCTCGCTGTCGCGGCCACCATCGCCGGGCTGGCCTCTCCCGCCCAGGCCTCGTCCGAGATCACGTCCGTGGAGACCGGCGTGGTCGACGTGGTGGTGGTGGATCGCCACACCGAGCACGGCCACGGCGAGACCGGGGCCCCGCTGGAGACCATCGCCATGGTCTCGGCCGGGGGGCGGACCTATCCGGTTCCGGCCGGACTGCGCAGCGGGTTGCGGTCGGGACAGAGGGTCAAGGTCGGGTTGCGCACGACCCGGCGCGCGCTGGGCTTCAGCGGCAGCTCGGCCTCCGCGGCGTCCACCACCACCGTCACCTCACTCGCCCCGACCACGGCTCGGGCCACGGTGGCCGCGAGCACGCTGCCCCGCGCCGCCGGCGCCCACACCCTGCGGGTCCTGCCCGTGTACTGGAGCACTCCCGATTCCCAGACGCAGGCGTCGCTGACCGACCTGGCGCAACGGACCGCGCAGTACTGGCGGGCCCAGTCGGACGGCGCCATCGCGATCACCCCCACCGTCAAGCCCTGGGCGAAGATCACCGACCCCGGGTCGTGCAACGCCTCGGCGCTCTTCGACCGGGCGCTCGCGGCTCACGGGGTGGCGGCCCCGACCTCGATCACCGACCACGTGATGATCTACTTCCCGCTGCGGTCGGACTGCGGGGGCTGGGCGGGCCTCGGATCGGTGCTCGGATCGCGGATCTGGGTGAACGGGTACCCGCTGATCGACGTGACCGCCCACGAGTTCGGGCACAACATCGGCCTGGGCCACGCCAACACGGCCACCTGCACCTCGGCCGGCACCCGGGTGAGCTTCTCCCCGACCTGCGAGGTCGCGGCCTACCGGGACAGCGCCGACGTCATGGGGTACGCCACGTACAGCGCCAGCGGCTCGCTGAACACCTCGCTGGCCGACCAGATCGGCCTGGTCCGCACGGTCACCGCCACGACGGCCGCTCCGGTGGACGTCGAACTGGCCCCCCTGACCGACGTGAGGGGCCTGCGCGCGGTGAAGGTCGACGTGGGCACCGGCTGGGTCTACCTGGACTACCGCCCGGCGCAGGCACCGGACACCCGCCGCACCGACTGGGCCGGCGTCCAGGTGCACTACCTGCCGAACGGCTCCTACCCGCAGTCGCAACTGCTCGACCTGCAGCCCTGGCGGTCCACGGCCTTCGCCCTGACCTCCATGCCGGCCCACTCGGTCTGGAAGGTGCCCGGCACCGCGCTGGCGGTTTCGATCGGCACCGTGGGTGCGACCGCCCGGGTGAGGGTGACGCCGACCGCCGGCGACGCCACCGCCCCGAGTGTGCCGAGCACGATGGTCACCCGGAGCTCGGCCACCGCCGTCCGGGCGATCTGGACCGCATCGAGCGACACCGGCACCGGCGTGGCCGGCTACCGGGTGAGCCTCGACGGGACCCCGGTGACCTTTGCGCCTCCGGCCGCCACCTCGGTCCAGGTCAGCGCCTCGACCTCGGCCAAGACCCTCCGGGTCGACGCTGTGGACGCCGCCGGCAACATCGCCACCGGGACCGTGGCCGCGGTGCCGACCACCATCACCGGCGGGGGCGGCGACGGCACCCCGAGTGCCCCGGTCATCACCTCACCGGGCGCGGGCAGTGCCAGCAGGACCACCGTCGTCCCGCTGGCCTGGACGCCCCCGGCCACGCCGGGGGGAACGATCATCGCCTACCGCGTCTACGCGGATGGGTCGGCCCTGACCGCCCCCTTGCCGGCCACCACCACCGCACTGAGAGTGGCCCTCCCCGCGGGCCGCACCACGACCCTGGCCGTGACCGCGACCAACGACTCCGGCCTGACCAGCCCGATGGCCGCCGTTGCGGTCACCGTGGACACCACGGCCCCCAAGCCCCCGGTCAAGGCCCAGCTGCCGGCCGGCACCGCTCGGGTGACCTGGACCCCACCGGCCGACACCGGCTCCCCGCTGCGGTACGAGGTGACCCGCGACGGGCAGGCCGAGGCCTCCACCACCGAGCCCCGCAGCGCCGTGGCCCCCGCCGGCCGACATGTGTGGACCGTTCGCACCGTGGACGCCGCCGGCAACCGCTCGGCCGCCGTCACCGTGAAGGGCACGGTCGACACCACGGCCCCGGGCAGTCCGTCGGCGCTGGGGATGAGCCTCGGCGGGGTCCGGGCCGAGGTCAGCCCGCGCCGCACGGTCCTGCTCAGCTGGGGGGCCGCCACCGAGACCGAGACCTGGATCGCCGCCTACCGCCTCCGGGTCAGCTCTGCGTCGCTGGCCGCCCCGGTCGAGCGTCGGGTGAGCGGCGGCTCGACCCGGCTCTCCCTCACCCTGCCCGAGGGCAGCTCCACGATCTCGGTGACCGCGGTCAACGCCGGCGGGACCCCGGGACCGACGGTGAGCACGACCGTTCGGGTGGACAGCACCAAGCCCTCCGTCCCGACGATCAGCGTCACGTCCCGCCAGCGGGCGGCCGCGCCCCTGACCGTGGCGTGGTCGGCAGCGGCCGACCAGGAGTCCGGCATCGCCCGGTACCGGGTGCTGGTGAACGGGCGCGTCGTGACCACCGTGGACGGCGCCAGCCGGCAGGTGACCCTGCCCGCGGGGACGCTGGTGGCAGGCCGCAACGCCACCATTGCGGTGGCTGCCGTCAACGGTGCCGGAACGGCGGGATCAGGCTCAACAGCCCGGATCTTTGCTCACTCAGGGTGACGCAGCGCAGGTAGACGGACGGTACCTGGGACCTTCGGTCCTGGGATCGGACATGTCGGACACCTAGCGTCGTCGTGTGACGTGATCGTCCCCGACCACGCGGAGGTGGGTTGTGACGGACGCCAATTGCCGGATCCCCCCTCTGCTCGACGCTCGCGTCCTGCAGATGGAGCCGCTGACCCAGTGGTGGCATCACGAGGACGTCGTGTGCGTGGCCCTGCGGTGCGTGAGCCGGATGCCGGTGATCACCGTGGCCGGGGCCTTCGACCGTCGGGCCTGGCCCGTCTGCCGTCGAGCCCTGGAGGCAGCGCTGAGGCATCGCCCCCGGTGCGTGCTGGTCGACCTGGCCGCGGTGACCTCCGTGGACGACCACGCGGCCAACCTGCTCGAGGCCATGCGGCGGGCCTCGGGCTGGCACGGATCGCAGTTCTGGCTGGCGGCGGTGCCCGATCCGCTGCGAGCCCAACTCGAACTCGCCGGGCTGCTGGCAGAGTTCCCGATCTCCCGGAATGCGGCGCGAGCCGTCGAGGAGATCCGCCGTTCCCTCGACACCTCCTCCCGACGGCATCCGCCGCCCACATCCAGGACGGCCTGAATGACTGTCACCGTCTTCATCCTCGATGATCACGAATTGGTCCGGCGAGGCCTGCGCGAGATCCTGGTTGAAGCGGGCGGCATCGAGATCGTGGGCGAATCCGGGCTGGCCCGTGAGGCGGCCCGTCGGATCCCGGCCCTGCGCCCGGACGTCGCACTGCTCGACGCGCGGCTGCCGGACGGATCGGGGATCGAGGTGTGTCGCGAGATCCGCTCACGCGACCCCTCCATCAAGGCGATCATCCTGACCAGCTACGACGACCAAGAGGCACTCACCGCCTCGGTGCTGGCGGGTGCGGCCGGGTACATCCTCAAGCAGATCCACGGCCCAGACCTGGCCGACGCGGTGCGTCGGGTGGCCGCCGGGGAGATGTTGCGCGAACGGGGCCAGACCGTGCGGGTCCCCGGGCGGTCGCCGTCCGCCAACGGCACCTCGGGCGGGGGGCACCCGCTGACGGAGCTCACCCCGCAGGAGGAACGGGTCCTCGATCTGATCGTCGAGGGCCTGACCAACCGGCAGATCGGGCAGCGGTTGAACATCGCCGAGAAGACGGTCAAGAACCACGTGACCTCCCTGATGGCCAAACTGCACGTCGAGCGGCGCACCCAGGCGGCCGTGTACGGCGCCCGCGTCCGCGGCTTCGGCCGGCGGTGGTCGTGACCAGTCGGTGAGGCGGTGGTGAGCCGGCCGGACCTGGGTCGCGGCTCATTCCGCGCGGCCTTCGAACACGCGCCGGTGGGGCTGGCTCTGATCAACCGAGCCGGGCACCGCATCGTGCTGGCCAACCGCGCGCTGGGGGATCTGCTCGGAGTCGACCCCCAACGGATGGTCGGCCGTTCGATCAGTCACTACCGCCAACGCACCGATGGGCGCGAGCCCGACTCCTGGCGGGGCGGCGAACAGGTGCCCGGGTTCTCGGGCGAGCGGGCCTGCCGCCGTGCGGACGGGTCGACCGTCTGGGTCGAGGTGCACACCTCTGCCCTGCCCGAGCGGGACGACGACGGTGAGGCGCTGTGCCTGGTCCACGTGGTCGATGTCAGCCGGCGACGAGCAGCGGACGCCGCGCGAGAGCGCCGTCAGGCCTGGGCCAGCGCGCTCGGGGAGATCCGGTTGGCGGTCCTGCTGGGGGCCCAGTCCTCACGGTCGCTGTCACTGGTCTGCCACCGCGCCCGGATGCTGCTCGGCGCCAGTGATGCCGTCGTGATGGTCCCCTCCCCCGACGGGCAGAGCGTCACTGTCCGCGCCGCCGACGGACACGACGCCGAACCGCTGGTGGACACCTCGATCGCGTTGCCGGACACGGTGGCCGGGCGGGTGCTGCCGGGCGGACGGGCCGTGGTGACCGGGCCGGACGGCGAGCCTCGGGCCGTGATCGATCATCGGCTCCCCCCGCGGGGTCGCGGGGAGGTACTCGCCTTGCCGCTGCGCACCCCGGATGTCGTGATCGGCGTCCTGGGCCTGCTGCGTCCCTCCGGCCAGCCGTTCGGTCGCACCGACATCGACGTCGCGCGCAGCTTCGCCGACCAGGCGGCCGCTGCCCTGCACATCGGTGAGCTGCGTGCCGACCGGGAGCGGCTGCGGGTGCTCGAGGACCGCGAGCGGATCGCCCGGGACCTGCACGACAGCGTGATCCAGGACCTGTTCGCCGCCGGGATGGCATTGGACTCGGTCAAGCCGCTGCTCACGGCGCCGGTGGCGCTCGAGCGGGTGGCCGCGACCGTCGATCAGCTGGACGAGACGATCAAGCAGATCCGTTCCACGATCTTCGAGCTCGAGACCGCCGACCCGGGGCGGGAGGTGGACCTGCTGCGCCGGGTGGTCGACGCCCGGGCCGACCAACTGGGATTCGTGCCGAGTCTGGACGTCGACGGCGACCTGGACGACGCGCCCCCGGCCGTGGTCGACCATGTGCTGGGCATCGTGAGCGAGAGCCTGTCGAACATCGCCCGTCATGCAGAGGCGTCCAAGGCCGGCGTCCGGTTGCAGGTGGCACCGTCGGGGGCGCTGATCCTCACCGTGGGCGACGACGGGGCAGGCTACGACCCGGCGACCGTGCGCGCGGGCAACGGGCTGGCCAACATGCGCCGCCGGGCCGAACTGCTCGGGGCCGAGCTCACCGTTCACTCCAGCCGGGGGGGTGGGACCACCCTGGTGTTGCGGGTCCCGGCCAACCGGCGCCGCGCCGAGTCACTGGCGGGCTTTCCGCTGCTGTGACCGACGATGTGGACCAAGAGGTCCCGGGGGTCAGCGGGCAGCGTTCGGTGATCCCCGTTGGAGCAGGCGGACCAGGGTGGTACCGGTCAGCAGCCCCACGGTGATGCCCATCGCCACCGCCGAGGCCACCGCCACCATCACGTGCGCCGCCGCAGGCCAGCCGTTGGGAACCGAGGACAACGCGGCGACCGGAATGATGACACCCACCAGCCACGCGGCGGAGGTCACCGGCACCCAGGCCCGGCTGGCGGGCAGGTGAGGGCGGAGCACCAGCCATTGCAGGAAGCCCATGCCCGCCAAGCCGACCAGCCATGCGGGGACGGTCAGCACCAGCGCCACCGGGCCGAGCGCCTGAATCGCTGCGGCACCTCCCATGCCGGCGAGCCAGGCCAGCGCCGCGGCGAGTGCGGTGGCGCCGATCCAGCGGTCTCGTCTGAGCTCGGGAATCCGGCGGGCCAGGACGGCGGACTGCGCCCACCCCAGCGCGGCGCCCTCCAGGGATCCGGCCAGGGTCAAGCCGGCGGTGAGGACGGCGTCCCCGACGCCGAGGGCGGCCAGGCTCGCCCCGGTGAGGGCTGGTGGGACGAACCCGATCAACTCCCCGATGACGAAGGCCACGGTCCAGTCACGGCGGATGGTGTCCGACCAGGTCACCGCCTCATCGTGTCGAACCGGGTGCTGCCGGCACAGGTCCCGATGTCCCACGCGCTGTCAATGGCCAGGTTGAGGTCCCCGGTGGTGGCCAGTGAAGTCCCCACTCCTCGGGAGTGGACCGGTGGACATTCCAGCGGGCTGTTCTCTGTCACTTGGACGACAGGATGAAACGCATCCGGTGGACTTCCCTGTCGGCTCTGATGAAGGCGAAGAACTCGACCGAGCCAATGCTCTTGCCCTGCCGGGACTGCCCAGGGATCGGTTGACGCCTAGGTTGCGGGGATCTGCGGGTTTCCGCTGGAAGGATGTCGATCATGCCGAAGCCGTTCCCGAAGGAGTTCGGTGATGATGTCGTGGCCGTGGCCCGCCGCGGTGAGGCGAGCGTGGCGCAGGTCGCCAAGGACTTCGGGATCTGCGAGTCCTGTCTGCACCGCTACACCGCCGCCTGCGCGGCCTGACAAGGCACCACACCATGACCGTCAACCAGACCCTGGGCAGTCCCTGGGCCTCGGAATCCCGCGTAGGCGTGCACGGGGGTTAGAACAGGGTGGCGGGTTCGCTGGGCTGTCGGAGTTCGTAGATGCGGTCGGTGTCGGAACGACCGGATTGGGTCTGTTGGATGCGGTGGTTCGCAACGAGCGCGTCGACCGCGGTCTTGGCGTGGGCCTTCTTGTAGATCGTTTCCAGCAGGGTGTGTCGTTTGATCACCGCCAGGTTCAGTGGACCGTGCTCGGCCAGGAGGCGTTCGATGTCGCATTGCAGGGGCCGGAAGTCGGGCGCGTCCAACGCGAACGCCAACTGGGCAGGGTCCTTCGGGTCACGGAACCGGGGCGTGTCTACTGGATTGTGTAAGGGGTCGCTCCTGTAGATGAGGAGCATGACCGTGATGGGTGTTCAGTCCACCGATGTGGATCTTGATGTGACCGCTTCGGCCGATCATGATCGCCAACTGGGTGGTCCCGGGGAGC